>NZ_RQZG01000010.1 GCF_003859805.1 Arachnia propionica | reverse complement strand
CTCCGAGGTTTTTGTCGTCGCCTGTGGGGATGCTCATGGCCAGGCCAACTCCGAAGCCGACAGCGAGGCCGACGAGGGTTCCACCGACGGGGAGGGCTGAGCCGACAGCGGCCCCGGCAATGGCTGCTGCACCAACTTGTGATCCGGTTCGTACTGCAGCGGTCTCGATGACTCGGCTTCTCCGCTCGTCGGCTGTGAGTTCGGGGTGCTGCTCGCGGAAGCGTTTGTCCATCTTCTCGTGCTCGCTGGCGTAGGTGAGTCCGACGCCGAGGACGAAGAGGCCTCTTCCGGCGGTCCGACCCATCCACGAGACACCTCCGGTGTAGGTACGTTGGGTCGTCTGTGTGCCTTCGCCGAACCAAGTGGAGGGTTTGTGGTGGAGTTGGTGATCCAGAATCGGAATTCACGGGACCGCGGGGCGGCGACGGCGATCACGCAGCCGGGCTCCCTGATCTCACGCCACCCGTCGGGGACCTCACAGCAGAAGGCCGACCCCACCAGCTGCATGACTGTGTCCTCTCGTCGCCCAGGGCACCAGTAAAACAGACGGAGGGGATGTCGGGAAGAGGATGGGAGGCGCCGGCGGTGCACTGTCTGTCGGCCATGTGGCTGATGTGAGGTAGCCAGAGGGGGCAGCGGTCTGGTCCGGCATCCATGCGCCCTGCTCGGCAGTTCGCATCACGGCCCGTAGGCTGAACCCATGAGCAACCCGTTCCGGCCCGAGCTGTGGGATGACCTCGGCCTCGACTTCACCGACATCACCTACCACCGCGCCAAGGACGTGCCCGCGGTGAGGATCGCGTTCAACCGACCCGAGGTGCGCAACGCCTTCCGGCCGCACACCGTCGACGAACTGATCGCGGCCCTGGAGCACGCCCGCACCGCCTCCGACATCGGGTGCGTGCTGCTCACCGGGAACGGGCCGTCGCCGAAGGATGGCGGCTGGGCGTTCTGCTCCGGCGGTGACCAGCGGATCCGGGGACGCGCCGGGTACCAGTACGCCGACGGCGAGACCGCCGAGGACGTGGACCGCGCCAAGCTCGCCCGCCTCCACATCCTCGAGGCGCAGCGGCTGATCCGGTTCATGCCGAAGGTGGTGATCGCCCTGGTGAACGGCTGGGCGGCGGGCGGCGGGCACTCCCTCCACGTCGTCGCGGACCTGACCCTGGCCTCGAGGGAACACGCCCGGTTCAAGCAGACCGATGCCGACGTCGGCTCCTTCGACGGTGGTTTCGGGTCGGCGTACCTCGCCCGGCAGGTCGGGCAGAAGTTCGCCCGGCAGATCTTCTTCCTCGGAGACGTTCACGACGCCGAGGAGGCCCACCGGATGGGGATGGTGAACAAGGTGGTGCCCCACGCGGAGCTGGAGGACGTCGGCCTGGAGTGGGCGCGGAAGATCTGCGGCAAGTCCCCGACGGCGCAGCGGATGCTGAAGTACTCGTTCAACCTCATCGACGACGGCCTGGTCGGCCAGCAGGTGCTGCTCGGTGAGGCCACCCGCCTGGCGTACATGACCGACGAGGCCGTCGAGGGTCGCGACTCCTTCCTGGAGCGTCGGCCCCCGGACTGGTCGCAGTTCCCGTACTACTACTGAGAGCATGGGAGCCCGACCAGCCGCCGCCCATCGGACAGTGCACGAAGCTGGAGGGCATGGGAAACTTCATCAAGGATGGTTGGTCCCCGGTCCACCACTACGAGGCCAGTTCCAAGGCCCGCATCGACCACCAGTTCCATGAGGCCTTTCGGACCGCAGCGAACCGAACCCCGACCCCAGTCGTGCGTATCCTCCGTATGGACCTGGGGAGTCTGTTGAGGAGGCACGCCTCTTGCTGTTGGGAAAATCCCAATTCTGGCGTAGGGTGGTGGCATGAGCGATGGGATCGGTGCCCGGGTCGCCCGGGCGTTGCCGCCCGGAAGGACCCAGAAGGACGTGGCCGCCAGCGTCGGGATGACTCCGGACGCCTTCTCCCGTGCCCTGAGAGGGGAGCGAGGGTTCTCGGCCATCGAGTTGGTGAGCCTTGCCGAGGAGCTCCAACAGGATGTGCACTACCTCATCACCGGTGAGCCGGACCCCAACCGGCTGGTTCTCGCCGCGCGTCACGACCACGACCAGAACACCCGCGAACGTTCGGTGAGTGGCTACGCCGATGATCAGCAGGTGCTTGCTGACATCGCGCTGGCCTACCGGCAGGCTGGTCAACAGAACGTGGCACCATCCCGCATCCCTGCGAACCTGGCGGAGGTCCGTCGGCTGCTCGAGGCGGACTTCGTCCGTGACCTCTCGGCGAGACTGGAGCAGAGCTGCGGGGTCGACGTGGTGCGGACGAGCGACCTCAGCACGTCGTACTCGTTCCACGTCGGTGAGCGTGCCGTCATCGCCATTCCGGGACAGGGCACCTGGTTCCGGGAGAACTGGAACATGGCGCACGAACTGGGGCACCTGGTGCTTCGCCATGAGGCTGTGATCCAGCACGACGGTGAGGTCGATGGGCCGGAGCGTGAGGCCAACGCCTTCGCCGCCGAGCTGCTGCTGCCCAGGGCCGCGCTGGAGTCGATCGACTGGAACCAGATGCTGGCCGAGGAGCTGGCGGCGAAGGTCTGGCAGTGGGGGGTCTCAACCCAGGCGCTCCGAACGAGGATCGCTGCTCTGGGGCTGCCAGCCTCCCAGCAGGTTCGAAATCTCCTGGAGCTCTCCACCCAAGCTCTGCTGAGGCGTCACTGGCGGTCCAGGTCACGCGCGGACGAGATCACGCTGCGGATGCAGGCCGCCTCACAACGACGCTTCCCGCTGTGGCTGCAAGAGACCCACCTGAACCGGATCGCAGAGGGTGTCGTGCCGAAGGCAACCCTGGCCTGGATGCTGGGTGTGACCGAAGAGGAGTTGGACGTGGAGACCCCCGAGGAATCAACCCCGATCTCCGGGGCCGAGCTGGACGCCCTGCTGGGCTGACCTCTGACCGTGGCAATCGTCTTTCCGGACAGCACGGGCCTCAGCAACTTCGCGTACTGCGATGCGATGGAGCTGCTGGAGAAGATCGTGGCCGGGCGGGGCACATGGAGTGCATCGGTCGCCCTCGAGTGTGACCACAAGGCAGGTGAGTTGAGTCTGCCCGGGATGCGTGTCTCCCACCGGATTTTCGGCGAGCCGCTCTGGCCGGACCCTGCCGAGCACATCCAGACCCGAATCCACCAGGAACACTTCAGGAGCCCAGGGGATGGGCCAAGAAAACACTTGGGGGAGTCGGAGACCCTCATGAGCCTGGATCGTGCTCATCTTCGGCACGTGAGGTGTCGGGAAGAGTTCGTCACATGGCTCAGGGAGAGGTGAGAGCCGTCATGAATGATGCCTGTGGTTCCGGATTGGTGCTCGACCGGGCGTCCTATGCGATCCCCAGGACCCGACGTGGGGAGGCCAGGACGATCATCAAGGACGCGTCGCTGCGGGTGCATCCCGGTGAGCGGGTGGGGCTGCTCGGGGCCAACGGCGTCGGGAAGTCGACGCTGCTGCGGGTCCTGGCGGGGATGTTGCGGTTGGACTCCGGGGAGTTGTCCAACGACGGCGTCTCGGCCCGGGCACAGGGGCGCGGCTTCCAGCGCTCTGTGCACCTGGCGGCTGGCGCCCCGCTGGGTTTCTACCCCCGGCTGACGGGGGCGGAGAACCTGCGCTTCCTGGCCGGTCTGTGGGGGGTGTCGATGTCGAGATCCCAGGCCGTGGCGTGTCTCGTCGAAGTCGGTCTGGCCGCTGAGGCAGCCGCCCAGGTGATGTATGCGAAGTACTCCCTCGGGATGCGGCAGCGGCTGCACCTGGCGGCGCTGTGGGCTGACCCCGGGGCGACGACCCACCTGCTGGACGAGCCCACCACCGGCCTGGACGAGGCCGGGCACCACATGCTGCGGCAGCGGGTGCTGGGGGCCGGGGACAAGGTGCAGGTGCTGGTCAGCCACGATGCTGACTTCCTGGGGTCCGTCTGTACCCGCACGGTGAGGCTGGACGATGCGCGCCTGGTCGGCTAGTTATCTGTTCTTCCTGGTGTGGCTGCAGTGGGTGGACCGGCGCGCCACATCCTCCTTCCTGGTCGGCGTGAGCCTGCAGATCGTCGTCCTCGGCATGGGGCTGTGGCAGCTGCGCGGGGAGCCTGGCGAGGTGGTGCTGGCCGGTGCGGTGCGGGCTGTCCTGCTCGTCGGGACGGCGGTGTGTGCGCTGTCGGCGATGTCGGCCTTCCAGAACGAGTTCAGGTTCCAGACGATCTGGCAGACCTTCCGGGACCCGGCGGCTTTCTCACGTCTGATGCTTGCCCGGGCGTTGGCGATGACGGCGATCACGGCGGTGCCTCTGGCGCTGCCGTTCGTCGTGGCCGTGCTGATCGGCCCGCAGGATGCGTGGCTGGCCCTCGGGATGTATGTGATGTCCCTGCTGGTGCTGACTGCTTACACCCACGTGCTGACCCTGGGCCTGGCGGTGGCCTACCGGCCCGCGCAGCTGGTGCCCTGGATCAGGCAGGCAGTGATGGTGGTCGCTCTCGGCACGGTGACCTTCCTCTCCCCGGTCTGGTTGCGTCAGCTGTTCCCGTTCGTGTGGTTGGAGCGCATGGCGGTGCCGGGGATGTTCTGGCCCGCCACGGGTGCGACGGTGGGCCTCACCGTCGCGTGGTGGGCGCTCGCGTATCTGCTGCTGGCACCCGCTGCCCGCAGCGTGGTGCAGCGTCGGCTGCTCGACAACGTGGAGAGCCGATGAGACGCCTCGTCGCCACGATGCCGCTGCTGGCGCTGATCCGGCAGCAGTCCCTGCCAGGGCTGCTCGGGTCGCTGGGTGTGCTGCCGGTGCTGAACGTCCTGGTGCTCGGCGGGCTGTACCAGAGCCTCGGCGGCCAGGGGATGGACCTGCTGCGTTTCAGCGCGCACTGGCCCTACTTCGTGGCGGTGGCGGCCTTCGTCGCCGGGGCAGCGTCGTGGGAGATCGAGCTGCTCTCAGCGATGCGGGGCACCTTCGCGGGACGTCCTGTGATGGCGCTGTGGTCACGTGCGGGTCATGTGCTGCTCGCCTCCAGCTCCGTGGTGCTGCTCTTCCTGACATTGCGGGCTTGGCTCACACCGGACCGGTTCGTCACCGATGCGGTGGTGATGGGCGTCCAGCTGGTGGGGTTCGCGACGCTTGGGTCGGGGGTGACCCTGCTGTGGGGATTCGGCAGTGACAAGGGGGTGAACAACTTGGTGCAGGTCGCGCCGTGGGTGTTCGCGCTCGGGCCGGGGCCGTTCCTCCCCACCGGCCTGCCGGTGGTGGGGATGCTGTTCCCGGGCAGCGGATCCGATCTCCACCCGTGGGTCGAGATCGGACGCTCGGCCGTCGTTCTCGCGGTCGGCCTGTGGCTCACGCATCGCGCACTCGGACCCTGCCGGAGGCCGACCTTCAACTCGTGATAGGACGCCCCGTCGATAGACTTTTCGGGCATCAGTTATGCATATTTGCGTAAATATGCCCGAAAACTTCCTAAAATGACATAACGTCAGCGTCTCAGAGGCGGAAGCGGGCCCGACGGTGGTCGTCGGGGCGGCTGCTGTGGCCGACCCGAAGCTCGAACTCACCCGGCTCGACCACGCGCGTGCCGTCGGCCAGGACCAGGCTCAGCTCACCGACCGGCAGCCGGAACTCCACCTGCTTCGTCTCGCCCGGGGCCAGCCCCACCCGACGGAACGCCTTCAACTCCTGCTCCGCCCAGGTCACCGAGGTCACCACGTCGTGGACGTAGACCTGCACCACCTCCGTGCCCGGCCGAGCCCCGGTGTTGGTCACCTCAACCTCGAAGGCCACCTCGTCGCCGACATGCGTGATCCGCACCTCGGAGTACTCGAAGGTGGTGTAGGACAGGCCCTCGCCGAAGGCGAACAACGGGCTGTAGGTCAGGTCCGCGTACCGGTCCCCGTGCCAGCCCCGCACCCGGTTGTGGAACACCGGCAACTGCCCCACGTGCCGGGGGATCGTCACCGGCAGCCTCCCCGACGGCTCCACCCGACCCAGCAGCACCTGGGCCAACGCCTCCCCGGCCTCGGCCCCGGGATTGAACGCCTGCACGATCGCCGCCGCCTCCTGCACGCTCTCAGGCAGCACCAGCGGCTTGCCCGAGAGCACCACCACCACCATCGGGACCCCCGTCGCAGCGAGCGCCTCCAGCAGCTCCCGCTGCGGCCCGAACAGCTCCAGCGTCGCCGTCGAGCGTCCCTCCCCGGTCAGATTGACGGTGTCGCCCACCGCGACCACCACCACGTCGCCCCACTCGGCCACCTCGACGGCCCTGGCCAGCTCCGCCTCGTCCAGGGGAGCCGGATGACAGATCCTCGGGCGTGGCTGCCCGTCGTCGAAGAACTCGCCCGCCGGGTCCGGGACCAGCACCTCGATCCCGCAGCCCTTGGCGTACTCGACCTCCCAGCCCGACGGCGCCGCCGCACGCAGCCCCGCCAGCAGTGTCGTCGCCGGGGTCAACGACTGGTCATCCAGCCACGGACACTGCCCCGAGGTCCCCGCCCAGTCACCCAGACACGCCGCCATGTCATCGGCCAGCGGCCCGACCACCGCCACCTTCACCTCCTCACCGCCCAGCGGCAGCACCCCGTCGTTGCTGAGCAGCACGATGCCCTGCGACGCCAGCTCCAGGTTCACCCGACGGTGCTGCTCACAGCCGATCTCCACGCGCTGCCTGGCCTCATCCGGGCGACGCGGATCCTCGAACAACCCCAGCCGGAACTTCGCCGCGAGGATCCGACGCACCGCACCGTCCAGGTCCGACGGCTCCAGCAGGCCCCGCTCGAGGGCCTGCAACGCGCCGTCGTGGAACTCCGGCGTGGCCATGATGAGGTCGTTCCCGGCCCGCACCGCCATCGCCGCGGCCTCCGCGAAATCAGCTGCCACCTGCTGGATCCGCACCAGGTGCCCGACGTTGTCCCAGTCGGTCACCAGCAACCCGTCGAAGCCCCACTCCTGCTTCAGCACCCCCTCCAGCAGCCACCGGTTCAACGTGATCGGCACCCCGTCGATGGCCTGGTAGCCCAGCATGAAGGTGTCCGCGCCCTCACGCGCCAGCCGCTCGAACGGCGGCAGGAACCACGACCGCAACTTCCGTGGGCTGAGATCCGCCTCCGAGGCGTCCAGCCCGCCCTGGGTCTCCGAGTAGCCCGCGAAGTGCTTCGCGCACGACAGGATGCGCGTCGGGTCCGCATCCCCCGCCCCGCGGTAGCCCCGTACCATCGCCGTCGCCAGCTCCCCGATCAGGTGCGGGTCCTCCCCGAAGGTCTCGTCCACCCGCCCCCACCTCAGCTCCCGGGCCACGCACGCCAGCGGCGAGAACGTCCACGTCACCCCCGTCGCCGAGACCTCCCGCGCGGTGACCCGGGCGGCCTGCTCCACCAGTTCCGGGTTGAACGAGCACGCCATCGACAACGGGGTGCCGAAGATGGTGGCCCCCGGCCAGAACCCGAAACCGTGGATGGCGTCATCCGCGATGAGCAGTGGGATGCCCAGCCGGGTGGCGGCCGCAGCCGTGATGGCCTCGTCGATGGTCGCGGGATCGGTGTGCAGCAGCGACCCGACGGGGTACTGCTCGATCACCGCCCGCGGCTCGCTCCACGCCGGCAGCTGCATCATCTGCGCCGCCTTCTCCGACGGGGTCATCCGGGACAGCAGATCGGCGACGCGGTCCTCGACGGCGGCGCTCGGATCGCGATAGGTCATGGCATGGCTCCTTCGATGGGCAGGGCGTCGATCACCCGGTGTCGTGGTTCACAGTCTTCCAGTCGAACGGCTCTGAGGAACTGCGCCAGCAGATCTGCGGTGCGCTCCCGCCCCGGCGACGGCCCGCGTCCCTCCGCATGGGCGACGAACTCGTCCCACCCGTCGGGGACCGGCGCACTGACCGGGGAGGTGGTGGTGCCGAGCTTCTTCCACGGCCACAGGTTCCACGGGATGCGGAGCTCCTCGCAGGTGTGGAACATCGAGTGCAACCACTCGGACGAGTTCTCCCCCGACTCACCCATGTAGCAGGCCATCCCCAGCGACGCCGCCTGCTCCCGGATGGCGGTGAAGCGCCCCGCATCCACCGGGGACCAGTAGTGGTGGAACTGGAGACAGGCGTTGTCGTCGAGACCCTCGGTGAACATCTGGAAGTTCGTGGCCCAGTGCGCCCCCTCGTACATCACCGGGTGGTGCGGGTCCTCGGCGCGCACGACGGCGGTCAGGTCCCGGTACAGCGGCACCAGCCGGTCCCACAGCCCCGAGTGCTCCTCGGGCAGGGGCTCGTTCAGCAGGTCGTAGCCGAGCAGTGCCGGATGCCGACGGTACCGACGGGCCAGTCGTCGCCACAGCTCCAGGCACAGCTCACGGGCGGCAGCGTCGGTGAACAGCTCCGGCAGGTCTCGCACCGAGTCGTCGATGTTGCTGCCCGTCTGCCCACCGGGAGCACCGTGCAGGTCCAGCAGCACCAGCAACCCGAACTCCTCAGCCCAGGCCAGGCACTGGTCGACCCGCGCCCAGCCCTCGGCGACCTCCCCGCCGTCGGCATCGATGAACAGCCGTGAATTCAGTGGCAACCGCAGGTGGTCGAAACCCAGTCCGGCGATGGCCGCCACGTCGTCGCGGGTGAAGAACGCATCCCGGAAGTCCTGCCAGAACGCGGCCGCCGCGTCCTGTCCCAGGGCGTCGGCGACGAGCCTCTCGAGCCGACGCGGCGAGGTCGCGCCCTCGTTGATCCGCCACATGTAGCCCTCCGGCAGCAGCCAGTTCCCCACCCCGACGCCACGCAGTTGGACCGGGGCCCCGGCGAGGGTGAACACACCGTCACGACAACGTATCGTTTCCATCAGCGACCCTCCCGGGTACTAGGGTTTCCTCCGTGCGACATGGTGGGCGTCCCACGCGACGCGATGAAGTGGTGGCGGCAGCCACCGAGGCCTTCGCGTCCGGTGGCTACAACGGTGTGTCGATCCGCGACATCGCCGCCAGGCTCGACATGACCCCGGCGGGGGTGCTGCACCACTTCGGCACCAAGGAGGACCTGCTCATCGCGGTGCTGGAGGCCCGCGACCGCGACGAGGTGGACAAGGACCACTACGCCACCTTCCCGAGCGGCGCCGACTACCTGGCCCACATGGTGCGCACCGTCCAGCTCAACGCCCGGCGACGCGGCATCACCCAGCTGTACACGGTGCTGGCTGCGGAGGCCGTCGCCGACGACCACCCGGCCCAGGCGTGGTTCCGCAGCCGTTACGCGGGTCTGCGGGACATCGTCGCCGCGGCGCTGCGGCAGGCCGCCGAGGTGCCGGCCGGGCAGCTGGTGGAGCAGGTGCGGATCGCGGCCGAGACCGTGATCGCGGTGATGGACGGCATGCAGATCCAGTGGCTGCTCGACGAGGACGTGACGATGTCCCCCGCGGTCGCGCAGGTGATCGACCTCGTCGTCGCGGATCTCGGCCAGCAGGTGGCGCGACTCAACCCTTGATGGCACCGGTCAGCATCCCCTTGGTGAAGAACTTCTGGACGAACGGGTAGACGACCAGCACCGGCAGTGTGGCCAGCACGATCACCGCGAACTGCACCACCATCCCCGGTGGTGGTGGCACCCCGGGCGGCTGCACGGTGTTCAGGGTCTGCCCCTGCACCACGTACTGGTTGAGCACCACCTGGATCGGCCACTTCGACGGGGTGGTGATGTAGAGCATCGCGTTGAAGAAGGTGTTCCAGTACCGCACCGCGTAGAACAGCGAGATCACCGCCAGGATCGGTTTCGACAACGGCAGCACGATCCGCCAGAAGATCTGCCAGTCGGAGGCGCCGTCGATGCGGGCCGACTCGGTGAGCTCCCCCGGTAGCTCCATGAAGAAGTTGCGGATCACGATCATGTTGAACGCGTCGATCAGGCCCGGCACGATCAGTGAGGCCCACGAGTCCAGCATGCCGAGCTGCTTGACCAGCAGGTAGTTGGGGATCATCCCGGCGCTGAACAGCATCGTCGCCAGCACGTAGACCAGTGCGCCCTTGCTGAACGGCACCTCGCGGGTACGGCTCAGCCCGTAGGCCAGCGTCGTGGTGAACAGCATCGAGCAGAGCGTGCCGACGACGGTGATGAGCGCGGTGACCAGCAGCGCGTTCCGCACCACCCCGCCCCTGAGCAGGGCCTCGTAGGTCTCCAGACTGAAGCTGCTGGGCCACGGCTTCCCGGAGGTCGCGGCCTCGGCGGAGCCGAACGACCACGCGATGACGTGGACGAACGGGTACAGCATCACGACCACCAGGGCGGTCAGCACCACCGCCTTGGCCGCGCTGACCAGCCGCCCCGGGCGTCCCATCCACAGGGGACGCCGGTCGCGGGCGGCCATCAGAACACCCCCGATCCGCCGACGCGCTTGGCGAACCGGTTGGCCGCGATGATGAGCACCGTCGCGACGATGCCCTTGAGCAGTCCGGCCGCGGTGGACAGGCCCCAGTCACCGCCGAGGATGCCCCGGTGGTAGACGAAGGTGTCCAGCACCTGCGCGGCATCCTTCCCGACGGCGGGTTGCTGCAGCAGGAGCTGTTCGAAGCCGACGTTGAGGATGCCCCCGATCTCCAGGACGAGCAGCAGGCTGACCACCGGCATGATGCCGGGCAGGGTCACGTGCCACATCCGTCGCCACCCGCCCGCGCCGTCGATGGCGGCCGCCTCGTGGAGCTCCTGCGGGATCCCGGCGATGGCCGCGAAGTAGATGATGGTGCCCCAGCCGACGTTCTTCCAGATGGACTGGGCCACCACGAGGAACTTGAAGGTCTCGGGGTTGCTCATCAGGTTGAAGCCGTGGACCCCGACGTCGGCCAGCACGTGGGTGAGTGCACCGGAGCCGCCGAAGATCTTCTGCCACATGGAGATGACGATCACCCACGACAGGAAGTGCGGCAGGTGGACCACCGACTGGATGAACCTCTTGACGCGGGACGAGACCAGTGAGTTGATCAGCAGCGCCAGGATGATCGGGGCGGGGAAGGCGAAGACCAGCAGCAGCAGCGCGATCACGAGGGTGTTGCCCAGGGCCTGCAGCAGCTCCGGGTCGGTGAGGATGCGCGCGAAGTTGTCGAGTCCGACGAACCTCGAGCCGGTGATGCCCTTGAACGGCCGGTAGTCCTGGAAGGCGACGATGTTGCCCAGCAGCGGCAGGTAGGCGAAGACCGTGAAGAACAGCAGCCCGGGAACGATGAAGACGTACATCGTCCTCACCTTCGCGGCGCGTTGCAGCCTCGTGGCCATCGGCTACTTCGTGGGGCTGGGCGACGGTGGTGTCACGGCCTGGCGGGCGTCGTGGCGGGCCTGGTAGTCGTCGAGGGCCTCCTGGCCGCCCGCTTTCAGCCACGCGGCGACGAAGTCCGGGTAGTCGGTGACGGGGCGGCGGCCGTACAGCATGCCGACGAGGTAGTCGTCGCGCACCGAGCCTCGGGTGCCCGAGCTGCGGCTGGCGGTCTCGGAGACCAACCCCAGGACAGGGCTGCTCACCGGGTCCTTCGCCAGGGTCTCGACGCAGGTGAAGAAGTTGTCGGCCTTGTCCGCCAGGTCCGGTGGGATGAGGTAGGTGTTGTTGACCGGTGAGACCCCGAGCCAGCTCAGTGCCGCGTGATCGGCCTGGGCGGTGGTGTCCCGGGTCCGGGTGACGGTGCCGTCGGCGGCCACGGTGTGGTGGACGCCCTCAATGCCGTCGTTGATGAACCGGTACTCCGTCGTGCCGTAGGGGGAGCGGAACCAGTTGAGGATGTCGAGCAGCTGCCTGATCCGGGCCTGGTCGGTGATCCTGGAGCTGATGCCGACGATGCCCCACCAGCCCTCGGTGCTGACGACGGTGAGGTCGGCGTCCTTCGCGGCGGGGGGCACGAAGAAGGTGAGGTCGGCGCCGGGGGTGGACTCACGGAGCTTCCGGAGCTGGGAGTCGAGGAAGAAGGCATTGTAGGAGTCGCGGTTGAAGCCGATCTGTCCGTTGTCCAGTGTCTCGGTCCGGTTGCTGGCCGTGGGATCGGGGTGGACCGTGCCGCCGTCCCAGAAACGTCTGAGGTACTCCACCACCTCCACGTAGCGGGGGTGCTGGTACTTGGAGCGCAGCCGACCCCCGTCGTCGAGCTGCCATTCGGGTCCGATCCCGAACATCCACTCGACGATCTCGGTCATCGCACTCAGGTCCAGCATGGGGTGGAACTGTTTGCCGTGGAGGACACCGAGCCTGCCCATCTCGATGAAACGTTCGCGGAACTCCTCGGCGGTGGTGCCGAGGTCGGTGGCACCGATGGCGGTCAGGGCGTCGGAACGCACGGCGGGGAAACGGGTCAGCACCGGGTCCTCGTTGGGGATGCCGAGGATGCGGCCGTGCTTGCTGGAGCGCTGCCAGGTCTCGGTCCGGATGTGGGCGAGGTGCGGCCAGGCGAGGATGTTGTCGCCGGCCAGCAGGTCGGTGAGGTCGTTCAGTGCACCGTCGGTCACGCCCTGGAGGCCCTGCGGTGTGGTGTCCTGGACGAACATCAGGTCGGGCAGGTCGCCGGAGGCCAGCAGGGTGGCGAACCGGTCGTTGTAGCTGCCGCCCGGGGCGAGGGTGGCCCGGTAGGTGACGTTCAGGCGGGTGTTGAGTTCCTGCAGCCACTGGTTCTGCGCATCGTCCTGGGGCGGGGTGCCCCACAGGATCTGGAAGGTGGTGAGTTCGCCGCCGTCGCCGGGTGGGGTGGCGGCGGCCTGGGTGAGGGTTGTCAGGGGCGTGGTGTGGAGGGTGGGGACGCCGGGCAGGGCGGAGGCGCGGCCGCCCTCGACGACGGGTGGGGGCACGTGGGTGGGCCACTGGGTGGCGTTCATGGCGGAGGCGTCGTCGCCGGGCGTGGGTGAGGAGGGACCGCATCCGGTGAGGGTGGCGAGCCCGAGACCCCCGGTCGCGGTGAGGACGGTCCTGCGGGTGATGGGTGTTGATGGGGGGAACATGTCAGGACCTCCTTGCCGCGACCGAGGGCTCAGGCTTCGCGACACAATCTTAATATCTGTCAAGTTAGCCGTCGAGGGTCGAACTGCTCGGATGTGCCATCCGAATGGCTGGCGCGTACCCTTGGGAGGCAACGCCGTCACTTCCCCAAGGAGAATCATGCCTCGTCCCGCCACCCGCGTGCTCACCTGTCTCGCCGCCCTGGCCCTCACCGTCGGGATCTCGGCCTGCGCGGACGGCAAGCCCACCAAGGAGGAGCTGCGTGAGGCGTTGAGCAGCACGATGCTCAACGACGAGATGAGCCCGGAGGACCGGAGGACCACCGAGGGCACCATCGACTGCTTCGTGGACACCCTCCGCTCGAGCATGAGCGCCGATGGGCTGAAGGCCCTCATCGCGGCCGCGAACAACCCCGACGCGGTGGAGGACCCGGCCGAGGTGATGTCGGAGAAGGACCTCACGGCGCTGGCCGAGTCCGGGGCCAAGTGCACCGCCGAGGAGTCCTGACCCCGGGGTCAGGCTCAGCGCACCGGGCCCAGCAGGTGGCGCTCCAGTGCCTTGGCGGGGCCTTCGGCGCCGCCGTGCTTGCCCTGGAAGGCCTGGGTGGCGTCGGTGCCGCACATCTTGCTGATGGCACCAGCGCCGCCGGGGTGCTGATTCACCCAGTCGGTGAGGTCGTAGACATTGCCGTCGACGATGGACCAGCAGTCCTCGGCGGTGTTGTGCTTGGCCACCTCCTCGGCGGTGTAGGTCGTCGCCTGGGCGGATTCACTCGGGGCCGCGCTGCTCGGGGCCGCGCTGGTGGACGGGGAGGTGGTCGTCTCGGACTTGCCGGAGGTGGCATCGGACCAGGCCAGCTCAGCCCCGGAGTGCCCGGCCAGCACGGTGAACACGGTGGCGATCACGCCGACGAGGGCGGCGGCCAGGCCGAGGGGTTGTCGTCTCGTCTGTGCGTGGTCACCCTTCTTCGCCACCTTCCACAGCCAGGGACCGGCGACAGCCAGGAGACCGAGCGCGGCGATCATCATGAACAGTCCCCAGCGCTCATGGGTGGCCGGTGTGAAACCCTTGAGCTCGGCCAGGGCCTTGCCGGAGAGGTAGGAGGCGACGCTGGAGAGGGCGGCCACCACGACGATCCCCAGCACGGCGAGACTGAGCTGCTGGGACCGCCGCTTCAACAGGACCAAGGCGATCACGCCGAGCGTGGCCAGGGGGATCAGCACCACGGGAAGGTGCACGAACAGCGGGTGCAACGGCAGGGTGAGAAACATGGCGACACCCTAACTCGCAAACTTTCAGGGACACGAGGAAATGGTTGAAATTGATCCAAACTTGACACTGGGGTGACCAACCGATGTGGCCGTCGGAGTGACCCGCTCGGCGCTTAGGGTGGATTCACTGATGCATCGACCAAGGAGATGATCATGAACCGCATCACCGTCCGGGTGGCCGCTGCCGCCATGGCTCTCGCCGTTGCTTTCGGGGCCTCCGCCTGCGCGGGTGGCAAGCCGAGCAAGGATGAGCTCCGCGCAGCCTTCGAGAAGGCTGTCGGTCCCCATGCGACCGAGGGTGAGATGAAGGAGAAGCGTGAGGAGCTGATGACCTGCCTCGTGGACCAGCTCCACGAGAAGCTGAGTGCTGAGGGGCTGAAGAAGCTCATCGAGGACGCGAACAACGGCGACTCCTCCAAGGAGAGCTACGAGGAACTCTCCGAGGAGGACCGGAAGGCCATGGATGAGATCGGGAAGGTGTGCAACCCCCTCGAGGGCTGACCATTCGTCGCTCTCCACGACGACGGGCGAGCCGGTGCCCGGGATGAGTCACTCGGCCAGGCCGTAGAGCCGGTCGCCGGCATCGCCGAGGCCGGGGACGATGAAGCCGCGGTCGTTCAGCTTCTCGTCGACGGCCGCGACCACCAGGGTGCAGGGCACGTCGAGATCGGCCAGCAGCTCCTGGATGCGCTCGATGCCCTCCGGGGCCGCCAGCAGGCAGATGCAGGTGATGTCGTCGGCCCCGCGGTCCACCAGGAACTTCACCGCGCCACCCAGCGATCCACCCGTGGCGAGCATCGGGTCCAGCACGTAGCACTGGCGCCCGGACAGGTCCTGCGGGAGACGTTCGGCGTAGGTCGTGGGCTGCAGCGTCTCCTCGTCGCGGATCATGCCGAGGAACCCGACCTCCGCGGTGGGCATCAGCCGCAACATGCCGTCGAGCATCCCGAGCCCGGCCCTGAGGATCGGGACCACCAGCGGCGCGGGCGAGGCCAGCTTCGTGCCGACGGTGGGCGCGACGGGGGTGATGATCTCGTTCTCGGTGACCCGGACCCCACGCGTGGCCTCGTAGGCCAGCAGGGTCACGAGTTCCTCCACCAGACGGCGGAAGGTGGGCTGCTCCGTCTCGCGGTTGCGCAGCACGGTGAGCTTGTGATCGACCAAGGGATGAGAGATGACACGAAGTTCCACGCCCCCATCTTGCCCCACTTCCACCAGTTCGGGTGCCGGGGCTGTTTTCCCGGCGCTGATCTGGAAGGATGGACCCCAGCAGCACCTGTGAGGAGACCGCCGTGGACGCCTTTGACGAAGACGCCGAACCCTTCGACCTGAAGGATGACCGCGACCTCGATGTCGACGACGACTCCGAGGACGACTTCGACGACGACTACGACCTCGAGGACGCGGGGGAGGACGACGTGGATCTCGTCGTCGCCGCGTACCGGGAGGATGGCAAGGCGATCGCCGTGCCGATGGACTTCGACCTGGCCAACGACCTGGACGAGCTGATCCGCCAGCTGGGTCGCCTGCCCGGTGACAACGGTGCCATCGGTTTCGTCTCCGTGGCCGGCGAGTTCTTCGTGATCTGCCGGGTGCGGGGCCGTGTGGTGGAGGTGCTGCTCAGCGACATCACCGCCGCCCAGGACTGGCCCATCGCCCGCGACGTCGTGGACTACCTCGGGGAGGAGCTGCCCGACGAGGAGGACGAGCCCGCCCCGCTCGGTGACCTGGAGATGTTCGCCGCCAACGGTCTCGGTGCCTTCGAGCTGGAGGCGATCGCCACGAACTACGACGAGGACTCCGACGAGCTGCTGGTGCAGGTGGCGAGGAAGCTCAAGATCGATCCGGAGTTCGAGCGGGCCGTCCAGGCCTTCGACTCCTGAGGCCTCGTGGGGCGCCGCTTCGAGCCCGCGATGCGCGCCGCCCTGGCTGCTGCCCGGGAGGCGGCCGCCCACGGTGACATCCCCGTCGGCGCGGTGGTGCTGGGGCCGGACGGTGAGGTCATCGCCGTCGGCGGAAACGAGCGGGAACTGACCGGTGACCCGACGGCGCACGCCGAGGTCGTGGCACTGCGTCGGGCCGCGGAGGTGCACGGCGAGTGGCGGCTGGTGGACTGCACCCTGGTGGTGACCCTGGAGCCCTGCACGATGTGCGCGGGCGCGGCCGTCGCCTCCCGCATCGGGCACGTCGTCTTCGGGGCCTTCGACGAGAAGGCGGGCGCGGTGGCGTCGCTGTTCGACGTGGTGCGCGACCCGCGCCTCAACCACCGTCCGCGGATCACCTCGGGGGTGCTGGCGAAGGAGTGCGAGAGCCTGCTGCTGGAGTTCTTCGAGGGGCGACGGTAGGGAGGGTCTGCCAGAGTGGCCCACAGTCGTGCTGCCAACGGTGTGGTGCCCCGGTGTGTGTGATGGGGATCGCCGAGATCTTGGGGAAGCAGGCCACGGCGTTTGTGAGCAGGGAGCGGTCGCCAACGGCCAGACAGGTGGACAGGTACTGGATGAGGGTGAGCTGTCCGAAGGTCCGGGACCAGACGTGGGGTCGACCCTCCGCCACGGCTGCAAGATCTTCCGGCAGGAGTTTCGGGAGCTTCGGTTGGAAGCTGTGGACCCGGTTGAACAACCGTCCGTGGTGCGCGCAGATGTTGCGGATGAGGTTGAGGGCTCTGAGCCAACTGGTCAGCTGTGGCGCACTCAACCCGCAGGCCCCGGCGATCTCGTCCTGTGCTGCGGGAGGGGCGAATCTGTACAACTGGGTCAGGCTTCCCCAGTCCAGCAGCTCAACCGCCACCCAGATCGGCAACTGCCCTTCGTACTGCTGTTTGTGGTGTTTGACGAACTCCTCGCGTGAACGATGATCCACGTCGAGCTCGTGGCGCTCGAGCCAGGTCGTGTACTCCTGCTGCTGCGCAGTGGGGCCGAGCAACTGAGGTTTCAGGTGGATACAGGGATCGATTCGTCCCAGTTCATGGCCCAGCAAAGCACGGAGTGCCAACTCGACGGGGGCCAGAGCGGTGAAGGCGGCGGCCCGGAGCCGAGCGTCAAAGTTGTACAGTGCGACCACGTCCTCGAACCGTGTTCCCGGGAGGAATTCATCCAGCCGAGTCCTGCCGGACCGTTTCCGGAACGGGTACCAGTAACCGCTCAGTCGGTAGTAGTTCACTCTGCTGAGAGTGATTGCTGCCCTGCCCCGATCGCCCATGTCCATGCCGCGTTCAGCGAGGAGCTGTACCTGTTCGTGGTAGGTCTTGTGGGCTTTGGGGGCTCGTGTCATGAACGCACCTGGGAAGAATGAGGACCGGCCCTGGGCCCGTGAGGGCGGAACCGGTCGTGGTGATGACAGTCTACACGTTTGCAGGGGCGCGGGGGCCATCTCCGTCTCTGCCCATCCTTGGCAACGACATGGTGAGCACGAACATGCAGGTTGCTTGTTCCCGAAACGTGGCGGGGCGGGTTCAGGTGGTGGGGTGGGTCGGGGAGATCCTCGTGACCCTCTTGACTGATCGAGGTGTGAGGGCGCACACTGGAAGGACCTAAATCGAATTAGGCCGGAGGTCGAAGATGACTCACATCACCCGACGCGGGGTGCTGGCCGGAGCCGTCGGCGCGGGATCGTTCGCGCTCGTCGGCAGCCAGTGGCCCCGCCTGAGCGGCGCGGACATCCCCGGGCGTCACGACGACTCCCTGTCCATCGCCATCCTTGGCACCAACCAGGACGCCCTGGCCCGGCAGTCACTGGTCACCGCGTTCAACGTCCACCACCCCGACATCCCCGTCCGACTCCAGGCCATCCAGGGCACGGACTGGGCCGACTTCTTCGCCAAGATCCTCACCATGGTCGCGGCAGGCACCCCACCCGATGTCTGCGTCGTCGCCACCGAGGGGGCCCAGCTGTTCGCCGAACGCCTGGCCGAGCCCCTCGACGCCTACGTCAACCGCGACGCCGACCAGGTGCAGGACTACTTCGACGACGTCCACCCCAGCCTCATCGAGGCCTTCATGTACAAGGGCTCCCTCTACCAGATGCCCATCGACTTCAACGCCGCGAACATCTACTTCAACACCGCCGCCATGACCCGGGCCGGGATCGAGTACCCCCGCGACGACTGGACCCACGACGACTTCCTCGCCGTCGCCCGGCGGATGAAGCAGGCCAGCCCCGGCAACTTCGTGCCGTTCTACTGGACCAACCGGCTGTGGGGCGGGATCGTCCCCTGGCTCTACGTCAACGACACGAGCTTCCTCACCGAACAGCGATCCCCCGGCGGTGAGTGGCTGTGGAACCGCTTCTACCCCGACCATGCGGGCCAACTCACCGGAGGGTACCTCTGGGAGCGGTCGAACGCCACCGACCCCAGGGTCGAGGAGGCCTTCGAGTTCGTCCGCTCCCTGGTCCAGGAAGGACTCGGCACCAGCCCCGCCCAAGGGGGTGGCGGTGAACTCGTCGGGCAGTTCTCCGGCGGCTCCATCGGCATGACCCCCGCCGGGGGGTTCTGGGTCCAGGGCCTCAGCGAGGCCGGTCTCAGCCCCGACGACTACGACGTCGGCTACTTCCCCGGGTGGCGCAGCCAACGCCACCAGTTCGGCGCCGCCGGCTACGCCATCCTCAAGACCTCGAGACGCAAGGACGAGGCCTGGGAGTGGGTGAAGTTCTGCACCTCACGGGAAGGGATGAAGCTGGCCTTCCCCAGCCCCAACACCACCCCCACCCGACGCTCGATGTGCGACGAGACCCTCTACGGTGAGCTGGGACCGAAGCACTGGAAGGTCTTCTACGACACCCTGGAGGCCCACCCCTGCGCTCCGATCCCGGCCCCGCCGCAGCAGGCAGCCGTCGAGACCGCCCTCATCAAGAACGTCCTCGGGGCGGTCACCGGCACCGCCGCCGCGCTCCCCGCTGCCCTCGCGCGCCTCGACGAGGACCTGACCCGCGCCCTGGAGGTGTGACATGCAGCGCAGACTCCTCATCTGGTTGTTCCTGGCCCCCACCCTCATCGGACTCGGCCTGTTCACCTTCCTGCCGATCCTGGCCTCCATCATCCTGGCCTTCTTCCGGTGGGACATCATCACCGACCCCCAGTTCGTCGGCCTCGGCAACTTCGCCGCCGTCGTGGGCGACCCGACGATCCGCGTGTCCTTCCTCAACACCATCGGCTTCGTCGTCGTCGCCGTCACCCTGCAACTGGCGGTCGCACTGGGACTGGCGGTGCTGGTCAACCAGCGGATGCCGCAGCTGCTGAAGTCGTTCTTCCGCTCGGTGCTGTTCTTCCCGCTGATCCTGTCCGCGGCCTCCGTGTCGATCATCATGAGCTACCTGTTCAACGAGAACTTCGGGCTGGTCAACCACCTGCTCAACATGGTCGGCGTCGGCAACGTGCCGTGGCTGACCTCCCCCGGCGGCGCCATGGTCGTCGTGGTGCTGGTCTACGTGTGGCAGAACTTCGGGTTCTCCTTCCTGCTGTTCCTGGGTGGGCTGGCCTCGATCCCGAAGGAGGTCCACGAGGCCGGGCAGGTCGACGGCGCGAGCAGCTGGCAGCAGTTCTGGCGGATCACCTTCCCGCTGGTCAGCCCGACCACCCTGGTGGCCTCGGTGATGGCGATCATCTCCGCCCTGCAGATCTTCGACCAGCCCTACGTCCTCACCCGGGGCGGGCCCGGCGACTCCACCCGCACCGCCGTGATGGTGATCTACGAGTCCGCCTTCAAACAGCTGGAATTCGGCAAGGCCTCGGCCATCGGGATCATCCTGACCGTGCTCATCATGCTGGTCACGGCCCTGCAGTTCCGCCTGTCCCGTCGTTTCGTGTTCTACGGCTGAGGAGGACCCGATGAAGAAGATCGCAACCCACGTCGTGCTGGCACTGGCCAGCCTGCTGACCCTCGCACCGGTGATCTGGACCGTGCTGTCATCGATGCGTCCCCCCGCGGAGTCCCTGTCCACCGACGGCTCGATCATCCCCTCCAGCCTCGACCTCAGCTCCTACCCTGCGGTGTTCGAGCAGGTGGACATGTGGCTGCTCATCCTCAACTCGGTGCTGGTCACCGGCATCATCGCCGTCGGGCAGATGGTCTCCGCCGCGATGGCCGGATACGTGTTCGCCCGGTTCGAGTTCCGCTCCAAGAACTTGCTGTTCGCGCTGATCCTGGCGACGATGATGGTCCCGATGCAGGTCACCATCGTGCCCGTTTTCATGCTGATCCGGGGCATGAACCTGGCCGACACGCTCCTGGCGCTGATCCTGCCCGCCATCCCGACGGCGTTCGGCACCTTCCTGATGCGGCAGTATTTCCTCGGTCTCCCGGAGGAACTGGGGGAGGCCTCCGAGATCGACGGGGCCGGACCGTGGCGGACCTTCGCGTCGATCTACGCGCCCCTCGCGGCGCCGGGCATGGCCATCGTCGGGATCCTGGCGTTCAACTACCACTGGAACGAGTTCTTCCGCCCCCTGATCCTCACCATCAGCGAACAGAACTTCACCCTGCCGTTGGGTCTGGTGTCGTTGCAGGGCAACATGGGTACCGGGTCGGTGGCCACCGTCCTGGCAGGTGTGGTGATCTCGATGATCCCCGCGTTCTGCGTCTTCGTCTTCGGGCAGCGGACGCTGCGCGAAGGTCTCACCGCGGGATCACACCGCTGAAAGGAGCGCCATGACCGCGCCGACCACGTCCTACCACCTGCGCCCGGAGCGCGGCTGGCTCAACGACCCGAACGGCATGACCTGCATCGACGGGGTGTGGCACGTCTTCTTCCAGCACAACCCCGACGCACCCGTCCACGGGCAGATCGCCTGGGGGCACGCCACCAGCACCGACCTGGCGATGTGGCGGCTCCGCCCCGTCGCGTTCTCCCCGACCCCGTCGGGCCCGGACGCGTTCGGGTGCTGGTCGGGGGTCCACGTGCCCGGGCACGACCGCCCCGCCGTCGCCTACTCCGGGATCGCCACCGACGACGGCCAGTCGACGATCTGCCTGCGGTGGGGCAGCCCCGACCTCATCGACTGGGAGGCTCCCATCGTGGTCGGCCGAACCCCGGATGCGGATGGCGTCGGCATCATGCGGGATCCGTTCGTGTTCGAGTACGAGGGGCGTCAGTTGGCGGTGCTCGGTGCGGGGCTCAGCGACGGCTCCCCCGCGGTGATCCTGTACGACCGCAGTGACGAGCTGGCGTGGCGTTACCTCGGGGTGCTGGTCGCCGATGACCCGGTGCTGCGGGCAGCGGGGTCGGCGGACATCTGGGAGTGCCCGCAGCTGTTCCCGGTGGAGGACCGGTGGGTGCTGGTGGTCTCCCTCCACGACCGGGGGGAGCTGGGGCAGGTCGTCGCGGCCATCGGGGACCTGGAGGCCGACGGTGAAGGCCTGCGGTTCGTCGCCGAGTCGGCCCACGTCCTCGACGACGGCACCGATTTCTACGCCCCCCAGGTGAGCCTGGCCGACGGGGAGCCGCTGCTGATGGGGTGGGTGCGGCAGGAGGGTCAGGACCCGCAGGTGCGCGACCACGCCGGATGCCTGACCCTGCCCCGTCGACTGGCCCTGGTCGACGGGGTGGTCACCAGCCGTCTCGACCGGATGGCGAATGCCGCCCTGACCGGTTCCGTGGTGCCGGTGGAGGCCGGTGAGACGGTGCTGGCGAATCGTCGCTGGCGGGTGATGGTGATGGGGACCGGGGTGCGGATGACGCATCCCAGCCTGGGTGAGGTGGAGCTGGCGCGCGGCGCCCGGCTGTGGGTGGACGGGGCCGTCGTGGAGCTGTACCGGCCCAGCGGAATCGCCGCGACGTGGCGTCACGACGAGCCGTGGACCCTCATGCTGCCCGAGGCGGGTGCTGTCGAGGTGCGACGGGTGGTGCCGATGGTGCCGTGAGGCGGGGCCGTCGACCCCCGGACCACCAGCGGGCACGGCAGGGCCAGGTGCTCCGGGACCTCCGGGACCTCCAGGGCCAGCCGGACGGCCGCCTCACCCATCGCCGCGTGGGGCAGGGCGATGGTGGTCAACGCAGGGACGGTGTGCTCGGCCAGGGCCTCCTGGTCGTCGAAACCGATGACGGAGACGTCGCCCGGCACGTCGAGGCCGAGCCTCGCGGCGGCGAGCAGCGCCCCCGTCGCGACCCGGTCGCACACCGCGAACAGGGCACTCGGGCGATCCTGTGGCGGGACGTCCAGCACGGCCAGGGCGAGGGCGTGACCGTCGTGGATGTCCCACCCCGGCCCCAGGTGTCGTGCCGTCACGCCTCGTGCGGCCGCGGCCTCGCGGAAGGCGTTCCAACGGATCGGGCCGGAGATGTTGCCGCTGCTGGGGGAGTCCGGGTCGGGGTGACTGCCCAGCATGACCACGTCGCGGTGCCCGAGATCGGCCAGGTGCTCCAGGGCGGTGACGGCCCCGCCCGCGTCGTCGGGGTGCACGGAACTCGGGCCGGGCTGCGGGGCGACGCAGTTCGCCAGCACCAGCGGGACGTGTGAGACAGGGGCCTCGGAGAGTTCGGTGAATCCCATGGTGGCGTGGATGACGGCATCCACCTGGCGGTGCTCCAGGGCGGCGATGGCCTCGGCGACCCCCTCGGTGCGGTGACCGAGGTCCATCACGAGCAGCACGTGGTCGACGGCCTCCGCGGCCTCCGTCGCGGCGGCCAGCAGGCGGCCCCCGAAGGGGGAGGAGGCGACGGCGTCGGTGACCAGGCCGATGGAATGGGTGGAGCGCTGTCTCAGGCTGCGCGCCACGTGGTTGGGCCGGTACCCCAGCTCCTTGGCGGCCTTGAGCACGCGCGCGCGGGTGGCGGCGGAGATGTTGCCGGCGTCGTGCCCGTTGAGGACGAAGGAGACGGCCGTGGTGGACACCCCGGCCGCGGCGGCCACGTCGGCGGCGCGCACGCGGGATCGGGGTCTCATGGGTTCATGGCACCAGCCGACCCGGGGGCTGTCAACCCGGCAGACGGCAATGTCGTATCGTGCCCCCATGCACGAGGATCGAATTCTGGGCTGCCTGCTCGGCCTGGCTGCGGGCGATGCGCTCGGTACCACCGTCGAGTTCCAGCCGCGCGGCTCCTTCCCGGAGGTGACGGACATCGTCGGCGGGGGAGTGTTCGACCTCGAGGCCGGGCAGTGGACCGACGACACGTCGATGACGCTGTGCCTGGCGACGAGCCTGGTCGAGATGGGCGGCCACGACCCACGCGACCAGCTGGAGCGGTTCCGCCGCTGGTACCGCGACGGCTACCTCAGCAGCACGGGAAGCTGCTTTGACATCGGGAACCAGACGGTGGCCGCGCTGCTGGACTTCGAGGCGACAGGCGAGCCCTACCGCCCCTATGCCGGGGAGGGCAGCGCCGGGAACGGGTCGCTGATGCGGGTGGCTCCGCTGGTCCTGGCATACTGGCGCGACCCGGCGACGGCGATCCGGCTCTCAGGCGACCACTCCCGCACGACCCATCCCGCCCGGGCCTGCGTCGAGTCCTGCGAGGCCTTCGGCGAGCTGCTGGCCGCTGCGGTGGCGGGGGCGTCGAAACCGGAGCTGTTCGCCCTGGCGATGGCGCGCGCCGAGCAGGTGACCACGCCCCGGCTGGCGGAGATCCTGGCAGGCAGCTTCCGGGGCCGGGACCGTGACGCGATCTCCTCCAGCGGCCACGTGCTGGACAGCCTGGAGGCGGCGCTGTGGGCCTTCGACGCCACCGACGACTTCGCCTCAGCAGTGCGCCTGGCGGTGAACCTCGGCGACGACGCGGACACCGTCGGGGCCATCTGCGGAGCGCTGGCCGGGGCGTTCCACGGCAGCTCCGGGATTCCCGAGCGGTGGCGGAACAGGCTCCACGACGCCCAGCTGATCGAGAAGCTGGGCCTGGCGCTGGCTCGAGGAATTTGGAGCGTCGAAGCCCTCGCGATACCCTAGTCCGCGGTGACGTGTCTGAGCGGCCGAAAGAGCTCGCCTCGAAAGCGAGTGTGGTGCAAGCCACCGTGGGTTCAAATCCCACCGTCACCGCTCATGAACCCCCGGGCGACCGGGGGTCTTCTCGTCTCCTCGGGCAGCCTCAGGTGGAGGAGCTCGACGCCGCGGCGCTGGCCTCCTTCATGCGGATCAGGTCCACGGCCAGCACCGCGCCCAGGATCGCCAGGCGGTGCTGGGGCGGTACCTGTGGGTGGAAGCGCAGCTGGTAGGTGTCGCGTCCCGTCAGCATCTGGAGACAGCCACGGCGCAGCCGGGTGGCATGGGCGATGGAGTGGCCGGAGGGGCTCGAGATCTCGAACTCCCGGTCCCACAGGCTGCCCCTGACCGCCAACGGGGTCCCATCGCTCAACGCGATGCTGATGTGGCGTGAGAACAGGGCGAACTCCTTGCGGAGTCTGGCCAACGGTGCACCGTTGGCGGAGACGACCTCGAAGGTGTCGCGGCCCCAGCTGAACGGGTCGGTGATGTGGGCCAGCACGCGGTTGTGCGCATCCACCAGGGTGAACTCCCGATTCCCGAGCAGGGCACGACGCAGTGCTCCACCGGAACTGACCAGCTGGCCGACGACGCCGCCGTCGTGACCGAGCACGAGGAAGTCACTGCGGAAGAACTGCCGGGTCTGCTGGACCCACAGCACATCCTGGGTGAGGAGGTGGGGAAGGACACTCATGATCCGATGATAGGGACATCAACAGTGCCCTCACGACTCCGACCAGGATGGTGCACGTCGCCATTCGAGGCGGCGACCCCGCTTGTGGCGGACGAGCAGCCCGGCGGTGGTCAGGGAGTCGAGGTCGCTCTGGGCGGTTGGCAGGCTCACACCGTGTGTCGTGGCGTGGGAGGTGACGGTGAACAGGGCGTTCGGGTCGGCCTCCAGCTCGGTGAGGAGCGCCAACTGTCGGTGATTGAAACGATCCTCGAGGTCCTTGAACCGTTGTTCCATGAGGTCCAGTCCGGCAGTGGTCGAGGCCAGCTCCTGTTCCACCAGGGTGAGGGAACGAAGCAGAACATCCAGCTGGAAGAGGAAGAAATACGTCAGGTCCGACTCCAGTTCGGTGTGCAGGTAAGCGCGTCCATAGCGGGCCGGGGTCCGCAACAGCAGTCGGGAGATGGGGGCGAACTCCACGGCATCGAATCCCTGTCGCAGCATCGTCCAGTGGAACAGTGCTCTGGCCAGTCGCCCATTCCCGTCCACGAAGAAGTGGTCGTGACCCACCATGAAATGCACGGCGAAGGCACGCAGCAGAGGCGGCAACCACACCGTTGAGACCCCATTGGTGAATGCGATGAGCTGTTCCATGCGCCCGGGGAGTTCCTCGGCGGGCGGTGGTACGTGGAGATCGTTTCCCTCCAGATCCGCGACGACGACACGGGGCTCTCCCGGTCGCTGCATTCGCCCAGCCGCCGTCGGGTCCTTCAGGGTGCCTGTGGTGAGGGTGCGGTGCAGTTCCAGCAGGAACTCCTCGGTGAGGGGCTGGTCCCGATGCTCCCCGATCATCAGGGCGGCGGCGTAGTTGTTCGCGATCATGCGCTCGCCGTCGGTGCGAGGCCGACGACGTCCACGCAACATGCGCCTGGCGACCTCCCGTGTCGTCGCGGCACCTTCCAACTGGCTGGAGGCGATGGATTCCTCCATCCGCGAATTGATGAGGGCCTGGCGCTGGGTGATGTCGAGGATCGGTGAACTGAGGCGGGCGTTCACCTCGTCGATTCCCTGCAGCAGCGGGTCGGTGGGGCAGTACCGGAAGGGCTGTCCCCGCCGGTCCGAGAGTGGCAGGGGACGGGCGGATGCGTCGCGGGCGAGGCGGGTCACGAACCACCACTCGGTCACGGAGAGCCCGGTCGGAGCGCGGCGACGTCGGAACTCGTCCCACGGCAGGTACCGATCCTCCCGGTGGGCCAACGGGAGGAGGTCCGGCAGCTGTGACTGCAGGCGTTGGAGAGCATCCGGGGAGAACTCCGGGGGCGGAACAGGGATGCGCACCCGGTCAGTTTAACTCCAAATTTGGAGAAAACTTGGAGTTCAGTTGGAGTTGGTTCGCCGACGAGGGTCACGGCGTGTTGCGAATGATGAACTTGACCTGCTCGGAACGGAGCAGGACCAGCGCGACCACCGCACCCAGGATGGCCCGCCGCCGCGTCGTGGGAGTTCGGTCCCAGAAACTCACCCGCCTCGCCAGGGGATCCAGGTGCTTTCGGCCCGGGGCCCGACGCCGGGAGACATGGGCGAGCAGCGTCTCGTCGTCGAAGAACTCGTTCTCGTCGCCGAGGTTCCGCACCCTCACGTCGAGTTCGTCACCGTCGCCCAGGGTGAGGGTGAGGCGGCCGGACTCGTCGGTCAGCGTGGCCAGCAGGTCATCCTCCGGCAGCACCAACTCGTAGGTGTGACCCCAGCCGGCGTTGCGGACGAGCCGGAACCACGGCCGATCCCCCCGCCCCGTGACGGCGAACTCGTTCGGCCACAGATCCTCATCGGGCCAGGCGGTCGCGACGGGGCGCTGCGCGTCGTCGAAGAACTCGAACCTGCCGTCCAGCAGCAGCTCACACCACACGACCTCAGGGATGGGTTCCATGCCCCGAGGCTACGTCCGGAGGGGGTCAGCTCTGCGTGGCCTCAGGCGCCGGTCCGGAGGGCAGGTCCGTCGGGGACGGCGACGGGGCCAGACAGATCGTGCCCGCGCTCACCGGGACCTCGGTCAGTGGTGAGGCGGCCTGGCCGGGGAAGTTGTTGCCCACCAGGATGTCGACGGTGCCGTCGATGCGGGCGTCGTTCTCGATCACGGCGTCGTTGAAATGGCTGCCGACCAGCGTGGCGGCGTCCGCGTTGTTGCTGCCGCTGCGGATGATGACGACCTTGTCGATCCGCTCCTCGGTGTTGCTGATCTTGTCCACCCGGAAACCGGCCTCGATCAGGGCCTCACCGATGCGGTTGGCCAGACCGACCGTCTGCCCCCCGTTGATGACCCGCACCGTCACCTGGTTCGGGGTGAGGAGTTCGGTGGTGTGGGTCACGCACGGCGTCGGCTCCGGCTCCGGCAGGGGTGCTGTGAGGTTGCGCCACCCCCAGAACGCGCCCCACACCAGCAGGGCGAGCAGGCCGAGCAGAAGGAACGGGGTGGCGATCAGGCGGAAGATGCGCAACGTTGTCTCACTCGGTTCAGGCTCAGTCCAGTTCGAGCACTCGGGCATGCATGGTCTGGCGTTGCTGCAACGCAGCGCGCAGCGCACGGTGGAGGCCGTCCTCCAGGTACAGCTCACCCTGCCACGACACGACGTGGGCGAACAGATCGCCGTAGAAGGTGGAGTCCTCCTCCAGCAGTGCGTCCAGGTCCAGGGTGCGTTTCGTGGTCACCAGTTCGTCCAACCGCACCTGGTGGGGTGCGATCGCGGCCCACTGCCGCTGGGCGTACCCATGGTCCGGGTAGGGGCGGGAGTCGCCGACGCGCTTGAAGATCACCCGGCCAGTGTAGCGAGCGTGGCAGGCTCCGGCACCGTCGCCCGCAGCTGAACCGTCCCCTGCCGACGGCGAACCGTCGAGCGTTCGCGATTCGTGCCGGTTCCCGCGAGGAAGATGGCAGTCTTGTACCTGTGAGTGAAGAACTTGTGGCAACCATCCAGAGCGGATACGGATTCGACGCCGAGGCCGTGCAGCTGGGAGTGCTCCTCAGCGACGAGCCGCGCGTGGACGCCCCCATCCGCATCCCGTTGGCGATGTTCAACCGGCACGGACTCGTCGCCGGGGCCACCGGCACCGGCAAGACCAAGACGCTGCAACTCATGGCCGAGGCCCTCAGCAAGGCCGGGGTGCCGGTCTTCGCCGCCGACATCAAGGGCGACCTGTCCGGCATGGCCTCCCCCGGGGTGGAGAGCGAGAAGCTGCGCGCCCGCGTCGAGGCACAGGGCCAGCCGTGGACCCCACAGGCCCGGCCGTGCGAATTCCTGGCCCTCGGCGGCCAGGGCAACGGTGTGCCCGTCCGCGCCACGGTCAGCTCCTTCGGGCCCATCCTGCTGTCGAAGGTGCTGGGTCTGGGCGATGTCCAGGAGTCGTCGCTGGGACTGGTGTTCTACTACGCCGACAAGAAGGGGCTGCCCCTGCTCGACCTGAAGGACCTCGTCGCGGTCCTGAAGTTCCTCACCTCCGACGAGGGCAAGGAGGAACTGAAGGAGATCGGCGGGGTCTCCGCGGCCACCGTCGGGGTGATCCTGCGCAACCTCGTCACCCTGTCGGAGCAGGGCGGGGACGTGTTCTTCGGGGAGCCCGAGTTCGAGCCGACCGAGCTGCTGCGCACCACCGCCGACGGTCAGGGCGTGGTGACGCTGCTGGAACTGCCTGACCTGGCGTCGCGCCCGGCGATGTTCTCCACCTTCCTGATGTGGCTGCTGGCCGACCTGTACTCGTCGCTGCCCGAGGTCGGGGACGCCGACAAGCCGAAGCTGGTGTTCTTCTTCGACGAGGCGCACCTGCTGTTCAACGGGGCGTCGAAGGCCTTCATGGACTCGATCACGCAGACCGTCCGGCTGATCCGTTCCAAGGGCGTGGGGGTGTTCTTCGTCACCCAGACCCCGAAGGACGTGCCCGAGGAGGTGCTGGCGCAGCTCGGGTCCCGCGTGCAGCACCAGCTGCGCGCCCACACCCCCAACGACGCGAAGGCGCTCAAGCAGACCGTCTCCACCTACCCGAAGTCCGGCTACGACCTGGAGGAGGTGCTGCAGGGGCTCGGCATCGGCGAGGCCATCGTCACCGTGATGAACCCGAAGGGTGCCCCCACCCCCGTCGCCTGGACCCGGCTGTGGGCCCCGGAGACGCTCATGGATCCCACCCCCACCGAGCAGCTGCAGGCCGCCGTGGCCGCCTCACCGCTGATGGAACGCTACGGCACACCCGTGGATCGCGACTCGGCCTACGAGATGCTCGCCCGGAAGCTGGAGGAGGGGGCCAGGGCCGCCGAGGAGGAACGACTCGCCGCTGAGGCCGAGGCCGCGACGACGAAGCAGGACAGCCGCGCCTCGTCGGGGCCGTCGACCCGCTCCGGTGGGGTCGGCAACTCCGTGGCGCGGGAGGCCGGGAAGGCCGTCGGGCAGGTGGCCCGGCGCGGACTCATGCAGTTCGTGCGCACCGCGACCCGGGAGATCATCCGGGGCCTGTTCGGCACCGGACGCCGTCGCCGCCGCTGAGGACTCAGTGGTCGCCCTCGGCGGGGGCGCCCTCGAGGATCGCACGGCTGGCGGACAGACCCAGACGGGTCGCCCCGGCCTCGACCATCGCCTGCGCCGTCGCCCAGTCACGGATGCCGCCGGAGGCCTTGACCCCCAGGCGGCCGCCGACGGTCTGCGCCATCAGCCTCACCGCGTGCACCGTCGCGCCACCCTTGGGGTGGAACCCCGTGGAGGTCTTCACGAAGTCCGCCCCCGCCTCCTCGGCAGCCTGACACGCGGCGACGAGCTCGTCGTCGGTGAGTGCCGCCGACTCGACGATGACCTTCAGCACCCCCGTCGTGGCCTCCCGCACCGCGGCGATCTCCTCGCGGACCCGCTCCGGCTGCCCGGCCTTGAGCAGCCCGATGTTGATCACCATGTCGATCTCATCGGCGCCCAGCCGCGACGACTCGGCGGCCTCCGCGGCCTTCGCGGCCGGGGTGTGGTTGCCGGAGGGGAACCCGCACACGGTGGCGACCTTCACCTCACCCAGGTCGTCGGTGATCGGCAGCATCGACGGTGACACGCACACCGAGTACGTCCCCAGCTCGCGGGCCTCGGCGACGAGCGCCGAGACCTCGGCCGGGGTCGCGTCGGTGCGCAGCAGGGTGTGGTCGATGAGATGGGCGAGCTGTTCGCGGGAGATGTCCATGGGGCTGAGCATAGACCCCGATCACGTGGGCACGAACCGCCGTTCAGGGGGGCGGAGGGGCGATTCATGCCTGGGGCGGGGTAGGCAGGGGGGCCGAGGGCGTCGAGAGGACGCCGCTCAGCGGGACCAACGGCAGCCGCACCGTGAACGCGGTGCGCCCCGGCCGGGACTCGACCTCCACCTCCCCGCCGAAACTGCGCACCACCGCCTGCACGATGGACAACCCCAACCCCGTCGACCGGGCCGGTGAGTGGGCCCGGGCGGTGTCGGCCCGGCTGAACCGTTCGAAGATGTGGGGCAGCACCTCGGGGGCGATGCCCGGACCGTCGTCGGCGACCACCAGGTGCACGGCCTCGTCCCGCACCGCCACGCCGGTGGTCACCGTCGTGCCCGCCGGGGTGTGGATCCGGGCGTTCGACAACAGGTTGAGCACCACCTGGTGCAGCCGATCCGCATCGGCCGAGACCTCGACGCCCTCCTCGGGCAGCTCCAGCCGCCAGACGTGGTCGGGGCCGGCGACCCGGGCGTCGCTCACCGCGTCCAGCACCACCGCGACGACATCCACCGGCTGCGGCTCGACGGGGGCGTCGGCGTCGAGCCGCGCCAGCAGCAGCAGATCCTCCACGAGTTTCGTCAGGCGTCTGGACTCCGCGTCGATGCGTCCCAGCGCGAACGACGTGTCCTGCTCCCCGGGGCGTCCCGCCAGCTCCGAGTAGCCCCGGATCGCGGCCAGCGGGTTGCGCAGCTCGTGGGAGGCGTCGGCGACGAACCGGCGCAGTTTGGTCTCCGAGGCCTGCCGGGCCTCCAGGGCGCTGCGGACGTTGCCGAGCATCCGGTTGAACGAGTCCGTCAACCGCGCCACCTCGTGACCGGGCGCCAGGTCGGGGGAGGGGACGGGGGTCGGGACCTGCACCTCGCCACGCCCCAGCTCCAGGCGGGAGACGGCATGGGCGGTGCAGCTCAGGGCCCGGAGCGGCCGGGTCGCGGCATCGGCGACGGCCCGCGTCGCGACCGCCGCGATGACGACGGAGACCACGCCGAGCCCCGCCGCCAGCAGGGTCAGCCGCAGCAGCGTCGCATCGACGACCTCCAGCGGCACCGCCACCACCACGCGCTCCCCGCTGCCCATGCGGGAACTCACCCGGTACTGGCCCATCCCGGGCACCGTGACGGTGTGGTTCCCACCATCCGGTGCGATGGTGACGAGGGAGAGGTAGGCCTCCGCCGTCAACGGCTCGTAGGACCCCTCCGCGATGCGGGTGCCGAGCGCCGTGCCGTCGTCGGCCCGGATCGCGACGACGGTGCCGGGAGGCATGCCCGGGACCGCGATCCCGGGAGCGTGGTTGTCCCTCGGCTCCGCCGGACCGCGACGCTGCAACACCTTCGCGTTGTCGAGCTGGGCGTCGACCTGCCCGTAGAGCAGGCTCCTGGCCGCGACGAGGGTGCCGACGGAGATGAGCAGCGCCAGGACGGCCACCACGACGGTGACGTGACGGCGCAGCTGCGCGGACAGCGACCCGGCCTGCATCACGACCCCGCAGGTCTCAGCACGTACCCGGCGCCACGCATGGTGTGGATCATCGGCTCCCTGCCCGCGTCGATCTTCTTGCGCAGGTAGGAGATGTAGAGCTCGACGACGTTCGCCTGCCCGCCGAAGTCGTAGTTCCACACCCGGTCCAGGATCTGGGCCTTCGACAGCACCCGGCGGGGGTTGCGCATGAGGTAGCGCAGGAGTTCGAACTCGGTGGCGGTGAGGGTGATGCCCTCCCCGGCGCGTGTCACCTCACGGGACTCCTCGTCGAGGATGAGGTCTCCGACGACGAGCTGCGTGTCGGGCTGGACGGTCGTCGCCCCGGAACGACGCAGCAGCCCCCTCAACCGCGCGATGACCTCCTCGAGGGAGAAGGGTTTGGTGACGTAGTCGTCGCCACCCGCGGTCAGTCCGGCGATCCGGTCGCTCACCCCGTCCTTCGCGGTGAGGAAGATCACGGGCACCTCCGGCTGCTCGGTGCGGATGCGCCGCATCACCTCGAGGCCGTCGAAGTCGGGCAGCATCATGTCCAGCACGATGGCGTCGGGGTTGGTCTCGCGCGCCACCTTGACGGCCTCGGTGCCGCTCGCGGCGGTGTGGACGTCCCAGCCCTCGTAGCGCATGGCCATCGCCAGCAGCTCGGTCAGGCTCGGTTCGTCATCGACGGTGAGGATGCGCAGGGGGGTGCCGTCGGGACGGGCCAGCGGGGCGGGAGGAACGGATGCCATGGGACCACTGTGTCACCATCGGGTGGTCCTTGACCATGAATCAGCTGTGAGTTCCCTGTGAGTCGGTCAGGGGGTGGGGTGCTCCGCGATCATCGTCGCGGTCTCCTCCTGCTCCTCCTGCTCGGGCTCGTCGTCGCGGGGCTGGATGAACAGGTTGTCCAGACCGGCCCGGCCGGAGCCGTGGGCCAGGAGCATCAGCCCGACGACGGCCATCACCGCGTTGTACTCCCAGCCGTCGTCGTGGGCGTAGAAGTGCTCACTGCGGACCAGGACGATGATGGTGATGTTGAGCACCATCAGCCCCAACCCGACCAGTGGTGTGGCCAGACCGAAGATGAGCAGGATGCCGCCGATCACCTCGAAACCGATCACCAACCAGATGATGAGTCCGGGGTTGGGCAGGCCGAGTGACTCCAGCAGGGCGGCCTCGGCGCTCACCCCCTCGTTCTGCCAGCGGTGCCAGCCGTGGGCCACCATCACCACACCCATGACGATGCGCGTGAGCATCAGTGCGATGTCCTTGACGACTCGGATGAAGGCCTTCATGCTGCTCCCACTCTCGCTCTCCTGGGCCACCATGGTAGGCCCACTCCGGCCGATCGGACGGTGCGGGTCCAGTGACCTGCCGTGACCCCGGAACCGGTTCCGGCACCCCCGCTCCCCGGGCGGCCGATAGGGTGACCTCGATGGCAGCTGTTCGTGTTCCGGGAGGGCTCCACCTGGCGACCCTGCCGCCGGATCGACTGATCTGGGTCGGGGTCGGGGCCAGTGCTGCGCTCAGCGGCCTCGGCTGGCTCATCACCCCCGAGGCACCCTGGGCCTCCCGGGGGGTGCAGCTGCTCATGACCGGTTGCGTCGCGGTGCTGCTGCTGTGCTGGTGGCGGCTCGGCCCGCAGTTCCGACACCCCCTGCCCGTCGCCGTCGCGTGGGCGGCGCCGCTGCTGCTGGCCCCGCCCCTGTTCAGCCAGGACGTCGCCGCCTACCTGGCCCAGGGCCGGATGGTCACCTCCGGCCTCGACCCCTACACCACCCCGCTGGCCACCACCGAGCTGCCCGGCCTGCCCGTCGGCCACCACTGGGCCACGACCACCTCCGTGTACCCACCCGGCTCACTGTGGCTGTTCGCGGCCGCCCACTGGCTCGGCCTCGGCCACCCCGGGGCCGGTGTGCTGTGGCTGCGCATCATCACGCTGCTGGCGCTGTGGGCCCTGGCCGAGGCACTCCGACGCATCGCTGGCCATCTGGGGATCCCCGCCACCTCGACGGTGTGGCTGGGGGCCGCCTGCCCACTGTTCCTCGTCCAGGGCGTCGGAGGGGTCCACAACGACGCCGTCCTGGCCGCCCTCATCGCCTGGGCCGTGGTCGCGGCACTGCGCGGCAGCTGGTCGGGGCTGCTGCTCGGTGGGGCCGTCGTCGGTGTCGCGATGCTGGTCAAGCAGTCCGGGGCCGCAGCCGGACCAGGTGTGGTCGCCCTCGCCCTGGCCCCGAGCATCCCGCGCAGCTGGCCGATGATCGCGCTGCGCGCCGCGGCCGCCGGGGCCGTCGCCGGGGCCGTCGCCGGGGCCGTGTTCGTCACCGTCTCGCTCGTCAGCGGATTCGGGTTCGGTTGGGCCAACGCCACCGCGGGCAGTCCCCTCGCCGCGATGAACTCGTCCCCGTGGTCCTGGGTGGCACAGGTCTCCTCGTGGCTCGCGCCCGGCGGGACCGCCCTCCCGGTGATCTCCGCCCTGGCCTGGGTCGCGGTCCTGGTCGCCTGGGGGTGGCTGATCCGACGGTGGGGTCCCCGCCCCGGCGACCCCGGCCAGCCGTGGCCGCTGCTGTTCGGCTGTCTGCTGGCCTTCGTCGTGGCGGGTCCCGCCGTCCAGCCCTGGTACCTCCTGTGGGTGGTGCCCTTCCTCATCTGCTGCATCCGGCCGCTGCGGATCCCACAGCAGGGCGCCGTGATCGCCGTCGTGGCCCTCACCCTCCTCGGTCCGCTCCAGGGCGCCCTCGACGTCCTGCCGGGGCTCGCCGTCACCCTCGCCGTCGCGTGGTGGCTCAACCGGAGGACCACGGTCTGAGGCATCGGCGACCCCGGGCCGACCCGCTGATGCCCTCTCGCCGGATAGGGTGCGATCCATGACCCAGTACTGGAAGGACCTCCCCGCCAACTGGGCCATCGAGCTGCGCGGCGTCAGCAAACGCTTCCGCCGCACCCAGGCGCTGTCCGACCTCAACCTCCACGTGCCCATCGGCGGGGTCCACGGGCTGCTCGGCCCCAACGGCTCCGGCAAGACCACCACCATCCGGATGCTGCTCGGACTGCTGCGTGCCGACCAGGGCCGCATGTTCATCCTCGACCACCAGGTGCCCCACCAGCTCCCCGCCGTGATCGACCGGGTCGGGGCCGTCGTCGAGTCCCCCCATCTGGTGGGCAACCTCACCATCCAGCGCAACCTGGAGATCCTGGCCCTGGCCACCGGCAGCCCGCTCAGCCGCGTCACCGAGGTGCTGCTGGAGGTCGGCCTCGGTGGCCGCACCGACACCCTCTTCAAGGCCTGCTCGCTCGGCATGAAGCAGCGCGTCGCCATCGCCGCCACCCTGCTGAAACGCCCGGACATCCTCATCTTCGACGAACCGACCAACGGCCTCGACCCCGCCGGGATCCAGGAGATCCGCACGACGATGCGGGCGCTGGCCGAGCAGGGCCGCACCGTCCTGGTCTCCAGTCACCTGCTCAGCGAGATCGAACAGGTGGCGAACTCGGTGTCCATCATCGGGCGAGGCCGGGTCCTGGCCGAGGGGGACCTCGACGTGCTGCTCGGCTTCGGCCAGCCCCACGTCGTCGTGGAGGTCGAGGAGACGGCCTTCGCCCACGAGGTGCTGCGGCAGGCCGGATACGACTGCGAGCTGGTCTCCGGGCGGCTCCACGTCACCCGCGACGGCGCCATCGCGGCCCAGGACGTGGCCAGGGTGCTGGGACAGGCCGACCTCTGGCCGTCGCACCTCAGCCTCAGCCAGGCCAGCCTGGAGTCGGTGTTCCTCAGCCTCACCGAGGGCGAGCACCTGTCCGCGACGCAGGGGAGGTCGGCCGCGTGATGATCAACATCATCCGTTCCGAGCTGCTGCGTCTGGTGAGCAGCCGGGTCTTCGTCGGGTTCGCGGTCATCACGGCAGCACTGGGGTGCCTGACGGGCATCTCCGCCTCGCACGTGAGCGCCGAGCTGAACCAGAGCGACTGGGAGCTGGCCCACGAGACCCATGAGGTCGAGCTGGAGAACTGGCGGTCCCAGATGCTCAACCACGAGGAGGCCTGTGATGCAGGTGAGCGGTGGGCCTGTGAGATGCTCCAGGAGAATTCTGGACCCGTCGTCGAGGACTACCTGCGGACGGTGGTGCCGTTCTCGGACCAGGTGCAGGCGACGACGCTCGGGCTCGCCATCTTCATGCTCGGCGTGGTGTCGGTGTTCGTCTCCTTGTACATCGGCTCCCAGTTCTCCTCCGGCGGGATCAGCACGCAGCTCACCTTCACCCCGGCACGCCAGCAGGTGCTGTGGTCGAAGGTGCTGGTGGGGACCCTCGCGGCGGGTGCGCTCAGCCTGCTCGGCCTGGGGCTCGGGGTGATGATGGACATGCTGTCGTACATGTGGTTGCAGGGGGTCACGGCGATCGGCATCAACGGCAGCCCGGGCCTGCAGTTCGTGCGATACCTCACCGCGGCGATGCTGGCCGGTGCGTTGTGTGCGCTGCTCGCCGTCATCTTCTCCTCCTCGTGGAAGGGACTTATCGCCTGCGCCCTGGTGCTCTACGGCCCGTTGATCCTCTTCGCCCCGTTCGGTTACTCGCTCCTCCCGGATGCGATCCTGCCCCACCGCTACATCAGTGCGGTGATCTTCGGCAGCTACCCGATCGGTGCTGACCTGTCGGATTCCGCGGAGATCGATGATCCCTTCATGGTGATCCACGATTCAGCGACCACCTACTGGGGCGGCCTGACCTACTGCCTGCTGGTGCTCGGGCTGCTGGCACTGCTCGCCTCGTGGCTCTTCCAGCGTCGCGACATGCTGAAATGACCACGGGTAGAGTCTGCGACGTGCGATACGTCTCCACCCGCTCCACGACCGGTGAATCCCGCAGCTTCAGCGACATCCTGCTGGAGGGACTGGCCCCGGACGGTGGCCTCTACCTGCCCGACGCGTACCCGGTGGTCGACGACGCCACCCTGGGGCGGTGGCGTCGGGTGCTGGCCGAGGACGGCTACGCCGCGCTGGCCTTCGAGGTGTGCTCGCTGTTCGTCGACGACATCCCCGCGGCCGATCTGCGTGGCATCTGTGAGCGGGCCTACGCGCCGGAGAAGTACCTCGACCCCGCCGTCGTGCCCGTGAGCCGACTCTCCGACGGAATCTGGCTGGCGCATCTCAGCAACGGTCCCACCGCCGCGTTCAAGGACATGGCGATGCAGCTGCTGGGGGAGCTGTTCCCCTACGAGCTCGCGCGTCGTGGCGAGACGTTGACCATCCTCGGCGCCACCTCCGGGGACACCGGGTCGTCGGCGGAGCACGCCCTGAAGGGTCGCGACGGGGTGCGCGTGGTGATGCTGTCCCCGGCGGGACGGATGACCCCGTTCCAGCAGGCCCAGATGTACGGGCTCGACGAGGACAACATCGTCAACCTGGCCGTCGAGGGGGTCTTCGACGACTGCCAGGACCTGGTCAAGGCGATCAACGCGGACGCCGAGTTCAAGGCCCGGCACCGCATCGGCGCGGTCAACTCCATCAACTGGGCCAGGCTGATGGCGCAGATCGTGTACTACTTCGCCACCTGGTTGCGGATCGTCGACGGCGAACCGCTCAGCTTCGCGGTGCCGTCGGGCAACTTCGGCAACATCGCTGCCGGGCACATCGCCCGGCGGATGGGGCTGCCGATCCGGCACCTGGTGCTGGCCACCAACGAGAACGACGTGCTGGACGAGTTCTTCCGCACCGGGATCTACCGGGTCCGGTCCGGGGCGGAGACGCTCGCCACGAGCTCACCGTCGATGGACATCTCGAAGGCCTCGAACTTCGAACGCTTCGTCGCCGACCTGCTGGGACGCGACGGCACCGCCGTCGCGGAGCTGTTCGGGACACGGCTGGCCACCGACGGCTGGTTCGACCTGTCCGGGGTGGATCGCACCGCCTCCGGTTTCGTCTCCGGCTCGTCCCGGCACGCCGACCGGGTGGCGGAGATCCGCGCCACGTGGGAGCAGGACCGGGTGCTGATCGACCCCCACACCGCCGACGGCGTGCACGTCGCCCGTCGGCTGGTGGCGGACGGGCAGGTCACCGGGCCCGTCGTGGTGATGGAGACCGCGCTGCCGGTGAAGTTCGCGGAGACCATCACCGAGGCGGTGGGGATCACCCCGCCCAGACCGGAGAGGTTCATCGGCATCGAGGACCTGCCGCGTCACGTCCAGCAGATCCCGGCGCGGGTCGAGGCGGTCAAGGCGGTGATCGAGGGCCGCTGACCCCGGGGGTGCCATCAACGGCCCGGGAGGGGCCTTGTACTCTGATGAGGCACATCTGCATGCCAGATCTAGGAGGGGTGATGCTGGACTGCGCCATCATCGGTGCTGGCCTTGCCGGCCTGGTCGCCGCGCGGGACCTGAGACATCGGGGGCTCGACGTGGTGGTCCTCGAGGCGAGGGACCGCGTCGGGGGACGGGTCGAGAACGCCACGCTGACCGATGACACCTACGTCGAGCTGGGAGGGCAGTGGATCGGGGCCGGTCACGACGCGCTCCTCGACCTGGTTGACCGTTACGGTCTCAAGACCATCGGCCTGCCCACCGAGGGCAACCTGCTGGTTCGGGTCCACGGGCGCGTGATGGCGGTGCCCACGAGGGCCGACGGCAAGGAGCTCACCCCGTTCGAGGTCGCCGACCTCAGCCAGGGTCTGCTCCGGCTGCGTCGTCTGGCGAAGCGGTTGGCGGCGGATCCTGCCTGGGTGGAGGCCAACGAGGCCTGGTTGCAGCAGGACCTGAGGCGCTGGGTGCGGACGAATCTGCGCACCGGAGGGGCCCAGGAACGGTTCGAGGAGGTCTATGCCGCCGCGTACGGACCGATGGCCGAGGCCGAGACGCTGGTGGAGGGGCTCAGACAGGTCAACTCCGGGCCGGACCTGGAGTCGATGCTCGCCACCAACGGTGGGCTCAACCAGCAGCGCGTCGACGGCGGGGTGGCGGCCCTGTGCGAGGCGATCGCGGCGGAACTGGGCGATGTGGTGCGTCTCGGGCAGCCGGTGGTGAAGGTGAGCCACCAGGATGAGGCGGAACTCACCCTCGCCTCGGGGGAGACCGTCACGGCCAGGCGGGTGATCTCGACGCTGCCGCCGAGACTCGCCGTCGCGTTGGAGCATGACCCGGCGCTGCCCTCGTGGCGGGCCGAGGCCGCGGAGAAGGTGGCTGCCGGGAACGTCATCAAGGCCTTCCTCATCTATGACCGGCCGTTCTGGCGCGACAAGGGCCTGTCCGGGCAGTCGAGCTCGGACGAGGGGGCGGTCAGGGTCACCTTCGACACCACTCGGCAGGATTCGGAGCGGGGGCACCTGCTCGGTTTCTTCGAGGGGGTCGAGGCAGGCTCCCTGGCCACCCGGGGGGTGGCGGATCGTCGTCAGGCCTTCATCGACTCGGCGATCAGTGCGTTCGGACCCGAGGGTGCCGAGGCCATCGAGTACGTCGAGCGCGACTGGACCGCCGAGGAGTACACGGGGGGTTGTCACGGTGCGCATTTCGCGCCCGGGATCTGGACCTCCAACGGTCCGGTGCTGGCGGCACCCGAGGGGTGCCTGCACTGGGCGGGTGCCGAGTACGCGGTGAGGTTCAACGGCTACATGGAGGGTGCGGTGCGTTCCGGCGAGGAGGTCGCGGCCGCCGTCGCCAGGGAGCTGATTTGAGTTTGAGCAGGGGTTCCGGCATGGCACGATAGGGGATATGCGCAAACCCCATGTTGTCATAATCGGGTCCGGTTTCGGCGGGTTGTTCGCCGCCAAGGCGTTGCGGAACGTGGACGTGGAGATCACGCTCATCGCCCGCACCACCCACCACCTGTTCCAGCCGTTGCTCTACCAGGTGGCCACCGGCATCCTCAGCGAGGGGGAGATCGCACCGTCCACGCGGGAGATCCTGCGCAGGCAGCGCAACGTGCAGGTGCAGCTGGGACTGGTGGAGCGCATCGACGTGGCCGAGCGGAAGGTGCACTGGCGGTTCCACAACCGCGGCCACGTCACCGGGTACGACCATCTCATCGTCGCGGCAGGGGCCGGGCAGTCGTACTTCGGCAACGACCAGTTCGCCCGGTTCGCGCCCGGGATGAAGTCCATCGACGACGCCCTGGAGCTCCGGGCCCGGATCTTCGGGGCCTTCGAGCTGGCCGAGGGTGAACCGGAGGGCAGTGACGTCTCCAGGCTGCTCACCTTCGCCGTCGTCGGGGCGGGACCGACCGGCGTGGAGATGGCCGGACAGATCCGGGAGCTGGCCTCCCAGACGCTGGTCGGGGAGTTCCGACGCATCGACCCCCGCAAGGCGCGGGTGGTGCTCATCGAGGGCGGGCCGCGGGTGCTGCCCAGCTTCGGTGAGGACCTGGGCGGCGTGGCCAGGAGGTCATTGACGAAGCGTGGTGTGGAGGTGTGGACCGACACCATGGTCACCGAGGTGGACTCGAAGGGGCTCGTCGTGAAGCGGGCCGATGGGACCGTCGAGCGGTTGGAGTCGGTGTGCAAGGTGTGGGCGGCCGGGGTCCAGGCGAATCCGCTGGGTCGGCAGCTGGCGGAGCAGACCGGGGCCGAGGTGGACCGCGCCGGCAGGGTGAAGGTGCTGCCGGATCTCAGCCTTCCGGGGCATCCGGAGGTGTTCGTCGTCGGTGATCTCGCGGCGGTCGACGGGGTGCCGGGTGTGGCGCAGGGAGCCATCCAGGGGGCGCGGTACGTGGCCCGGACCATCCGCGGCGAGATCATCGGGGAGCGGCCGAGCGCCCCGTTCCGGTACAAGGACAAGGGGTCGATGGCCACCATCTCGCGGTTCTCGGCGGTGGTCAGTGCCGGCAAGGTGAAGATCACCGGTTTCCTGGCGTGGGCGGCGTGGCTGCTGCTGCACCTGCTCTACATCGCAGGCTTCAAGCAGCGGCTCTCGACGCTGCTGCACTGGTTCATCAGCTTCCTCACCCGGGGTCGCTCGGAGCGGGTCACCACCAACCAGCAGATGGTGGGCCGGCTCGCGCTGGAGGAGCTGGGCGAGGGATCCAGTGGTCGTCTCATGGTCGGGTCGACAAACCAGCCGAGGACCTGAGGGTCCGTTCCCTCTGCTGGTCGAGTCGTCCTCCTGCCGGGGTGTCAGGGACAGGCCGTAGGATCGTTGCATGGAGATTCGGGTCGAGGGTGAGGCGGAGCGGGAGCTGCCGCCTGAGGTCGCGGTGCTGCACGTCAACCTGGAGGTGGAGGGCACGCACCGGGAACGGGTGGTGCGTTCCCTCGGGGTGCTCAGCCGCGAGTTCGCGGAGGCCCTCACCCCGCTGGAGCCGTCGGCGATCACCGCCTGGAGCCTCGAGCCGGTGCAGGTCCACGCCTGGACGACGGGGCGACGCGGCGGCACCACCCGGTGCTCGGCCAGCGCACGCGGCACCATCACCTTCCACGACCTCCAGGCGTTGGCGGACTTCTGCCTGGCCTGGGCGGAGCGTGAGGGCGTCGAGCTGGAGGGCACCAGCTGGGAGCTCACCCCTGAGACCGAGGAGCGGCTGGAGACCGAGCTGCTGACCGACGCCGTGCACAGGGCCAGGCGCCGGGCCGAGATCATGGCCGCCGCCTCCGGGGCCGAGGTCACCTCCTGCCGGGAGCTGTCCGACCACTGGCGCGACTCGCCGGGGATGAAGGGCGAACCGCTGATGGCGGTGGCGGCCGCGTCGCTCAGGAAACGCTCCGACGTCGCACCCGAGGCACGCCCCGAGGACATCCGACGGGCCGTGACGGTCCACGCCGTCTTCGAGGCCCGGTGAGTCGTGGCTGATCCGGGGCTGGGCCGTACCCGCCTCGTCGCCCAGGGCCTGGTCACCCGGCCCTGGACATCGCCGACCGCGGTGGCCGAGGCCTTCGGGGCACACCAGGGCCAGGACCTGGCCGGGGTGCTGGCCTCGCTGGCGCTTCGGACCACCGGCAGCATTGACGACGTGCTCGCGGCCTTCGCGCGGGGTGAGATCGTGCGCGGCTACCCGATGCGGGGCACCGTGTTCGCGATGGCGGCTCGTGACGCTGCCTGGATCACCGAGTTGTGCGTCGGCCCGGGACTGCGGCAGTCGACACGGCTGTTGGCCTCCCGCGGCCTGACGGAGGAGCACCGGCAGCGCAGTGAGGAGATCGCCCGGGAGCTGCTGGCAGACGGGCCGCGGTCGCGCGCGGAGTTGGGTGAGAGCTGGGCGGCGGCCGGACTGTCCGAGGCGCAGGGTGCGAGCTACCACCTGCTGGTGAACCTGATCTCGGCCGGGGTGCTGTGCCACGGGCCGATCGTCGACGGCGACCAGCACGTCGCGCTGTGTGAGACCTGGCTGCCTCCCGGCTCAGACCTCGAGGGCCGGTTCAACGGGGACCGCGAGGCCGCCGTCGCCGAACTGCTCTGTCGACATCTCACCTCCCGGGGGCCTGCCACGCTGCGGGACTTCCAGTGGTGGTCGAAGCTGCCGATCACCGAGATCAGGCGGGCCTTCACGCTGGTCAGGGACCGGTTCGAGGAGGTCGAGGGCGAGCGGTTCCAGCGGGTGGGGCTCGCCGACGAGGTGCGTGAGTTGGGCCGGGCGGCCTCGAGGGCGCTGCTGCTGCCTGGCTTCGACGAGTTCATCCTGGGGTACCAGGACCGGTTGTTCGCGATGTCCGAGGACGATCACGAACGCCTGGTGCCGGGCAACCGGGGAGTGTTCCGACGCAGCGTCGTGGTCGGGGGTCAGGTGGTGGGGGCCTGGCGCAGCGGTGGTTCCCCGACGCGTCGTCGTCTGGAGCTGGAGGGGTTCACGCCCTTGTCACAGCGCACCCGGGGGGTCGCGGAGAAGCTCTTCGCCGAGTTCCCGTTCCACGGCGGGTGACCACGGGTGGGGTGGCGGTGACGGCGGTCAGTGAGGCCGTGCAGCCTCCGCGTCAGCGCCGTTCGATGCGTTCCAGTCTGACGTGACCCAGCTCGAAGGGGGCGAGGTCGGCCCAGTCGCCGTCGAAGGTGAACTCGGTGAAGGTGGCGGTGGGGTACCAGCACTGCATCGCATCGGCCTCGCGGGGGTTGGACGCGTGGCCCAGCTGCGCGGCGAGCCCGGGGATGGTGGGGGCGTGGCCCACGACGATCAGGCCCGTGACCGCGGGGTCGGTCTCGCTGATGTGGCGGAGCATGGTCTCGGTGCCGTCGTGGTAGAGCGAGTCCAGGAACTCAGCCGGGATGTCCAGTCCGAGGGCGGCGAAGGTCTGGCGGGTCCGGGTGGCGGTGGAGACCAGTGCGTACTGGAGCCCCAGCCCCCGCAGCGTCACCCCGGCGGCCTGCGCGTCCTGCACCCCGCGGGGCAGCAGCTCGCGGGCGTGGTCACCACCGGGGTTGCTGCCCTCGGTCTTCGCATGGCGCATCAGCACGAGTCGTCTCATGGGGCAACTCTACGAGGTCCTGCCTCGGTGGGCCGCCTCACCGTGTCGCGGTCTTCACGCGTGGAGGCGGTCCAGGTGCTGATCAGCGATGCTCCTCGACTCGAGCTGCAGGGTGCAGTGCTCGATGCTGATCTCGTGGTGCCGCTCCAGACACTCCTGGATCTGGGAGAGGATCTGCTGGGAATGGCCGTCACGGAAGCACTCCTCGGCGAGCACGACGTGCGCGGTCAGGACCGGCTGGTCCGAGGACACCATCGAGGCGTGGAGGTCGTGAACCCCTTGGACGTGGGGCAGCGTCATGATGTGGGACCGGACCTCGGTGAGGTCGAGATCGGCAGGGGTCTCCTCCAGCAGGATCGTGGTCGAGCGGCGCAGCAGCAGGACGGCCCTGGGCAGGATCAGTGCCGCGACGAACAGACCTGCGACGGTGTCGGCGCGCATCCATCCGGTGAGGGCGACGACGACGGCGGAGACGATCACCGCCACCGAGCCGAGGGCATCGTTGAGGACCTCCAGGAAGGCGGCCCTCATGTTGAGGTTGGCATCCCGGCCACCCGCCAGGACCAGCAGGGCGAGCAGGTTCCCCAGCAGCCCGAGCGTGCCGATGACGATCAGTCCGCCGGGGCTCACCTCGGGCGGGGCGAGGAGCCGGGCGATGCCCTCGACGACGGCGTAGCACCCGACGACCAGCAGGATGGCTGACTGCAGTGCCGCCGAGAGCACCTCAGCGCGTTGCCACCCCCAGGTGCGACGGTCCGACGGGGGGCGTGCCATCAGGGTCGCTGCGATGAGGGCGACGACCAGCCCCATGGAGTCGGTCAGCATGTGTCCGGCATCCACCAGGAGCGCCAGGCTCCCTGTGACGAGAGCGCCGACGATCTCCACCACCAGGATGCTGCCGGTGATGGCGAGCGCGGCGACCAGCCGCTGACGATTCGTGGCGCCGTGCGAGTGTCCGTGTGAGTGTCCGTGGTGGCTCATCGTCACGCCTCACTGGCCGCAGTCGACGGCGATCTCCCCGGTCGCCGCCAGCAGTGACTGGGTGGCGGCCAGCAGTTCCGTGGTCAGCTCCGGCTCCGCCAATGAGTAGAAGGTTGCCCGTCCCCGCACCCGGGCGCTCAGCAACCCGGAGTCACGCAGTCCGCGCACATGGGCGGACACCGTCGACTGGGCCAGCCCGAGGTGTCCGACGAGATCCGCGACGCGGTGCGGGGCCAGCATCAGATGTTTGACGATGGCCAGCCGGTTGGGGTCCGCCAGGCAGCGGAACAGCGCAGCCGTCAGCTCCACGTCAGGTTCACGTTCACCACCCGTCATCATCGTCATGGAGCGATGATAACGCTGGGCGGCGATGTAAGGCAAGGGGTACCTTGCCCGCGCCCCGGACTCACTCCGGGCGAGGCCTCACCGCGACCATCAGGTCACGCCGGATCGAGGAGTCGACGCGGTGCGCGAACCGCTCCCAGGCACCGCCGGTCCGGACCTCCAGTCCGGCATCGATGAACATCTGGGCCAGGTCCTCGCGAGCCAGCCCCAGCGTGTTCCAGCTCAGCCCGAGCGCCCCACCCGGGTGCAGCTGCCCCGCCCACACCGGGATGGCCTCGGCCAGCAGGTGCGCGGGGGTGCGGGACCGTCTCCCACCGCTCGTGGCCCCATGGACCACCCCGTAGGGGGCATCGGTGACGATCGCGTCGAAACGTTTCTTCCCGTACAGCGCTCCCGAGGTGCGGGCGTCGCCGGTGAACACCGTCGCCAGGAGTTCCCGCTTCCCGACGGTGATGTGTGCGTCGAAGCGACGCCCGATGTGCTTGCCGTCGCGACGCACCGGCGTGACCTCGGCGCTGTGCTTGATGCGGCCCCGTCGAAGGTAGGTCTTGTAGAACGCGGCCATCGCGTCGAAGGTCTTGTCGTCGGCCTCCACCCCGAAGGCGTCGCACCCTGCGATGAGCGCGGTGGAGAGGGTGGTGCCGCGGCCGGCCATCGGGTCCAGCACCCGGTACGGCGCGGGCCGGTCGCAGGCGGCGAGGGTGACACCGAGCAGGAGACGGGTGAACTGCTCGTTGGTCTTGCCCTGGTACTTGGGGATGGTGACCAGGTCGTCGTTCAGCAGGTCGACCCGTGGCAGCGCGACGGGGTGCAGGGCGTCGCCGTCCCGGCGGAACAACGCGAAGGCCGCGGACTGGGAGGCGATCGTCGCGAGCCGGTCGCGCCCGAGCGGGTCCGCGACGAAACCGAGGTAGTCGACCCCGGCCAGCTCCACCTGCTGCACCTCGGAGACGAACGGGGCGGTGATCTCCAGCTCCGCGGCGGTCAGGGCAGCGGCCTCACCCGCGTAGACGCGGTTGGCGGACGGGTTGCGCAACAACAGGTACGACGACATGGCGACCAGTGTGGCATCCAGGCCCGTCCCGGGCCAGTGCTCACTGCCAGGCAGCGAGGAACTCCTGGGTGACGGTGTTCACCTCGCTGGGTGTGGTGGCGGTGGCCAGGGCGGTCTGCACCACCCCGCGATGGGCCTTGGTGTAGCAGGCGTAGAAGGTCAGGTCCTCCTCGGTCTTCTTCCCGCAGATGCTGTCACCGAAGGTCTCGGGGTTCTGGAGTTCCTCCGTCGCGATCTCGAAGACGATCTCTCCCGGGATGTAGCCCGCGACGAACCGACCCCGGCTGTTCTCGTAGACGTGGGTGTCCCAGAGCGAGGCCGGGTCCGTCTCGATGTCGGGCACGGTCGTGAAGTTCCCGAATGAGTCAGGGAATTCCGGGCGCTTGAAGTTGTCGTGGGTGCGGGTCGGTGACGGTGTCGGTGTGGGGGTCTTCGTCGACCGTGACGTGCTGGGGGTCGGCGACGGGGGTGAGCTGGTCCGGCTGGGGGTGGGTGTGGGCTCCGGGGTGCTCTGGGTGGGTTGGGCGACGGGTTCGTCCTTCTTCTTGCCCGTGGTGGCCAGGTACACCCCGCCTGCACCGAGCAGGAGCACCAGCAGCACGATCATCACGATGAGCAAGGGGTTGATCCCCCGCGGTGGGGTGGGTCCGCCGGGGCCGTGGCCGCCCGGTCCATGGGGGTGGGTGGGGCCTGGCTGGGGGTAGCCCTGAGGGGGCTGGCCCGGGTAGGAACCGTACGGCTGTTGACCGTGGGGTTGCTGACCGTACGGCTGTTGACCGTAGGGGTACTGATGGGACTGACCGCCCTGGGGCTGGGAAGGCTGAGGGTATCCTCCCGGCCCCTGCTGCGGATGGCCCCCGGGCTGCTGCGGGTATGACCATCCCGGCTGCCCCATCGGCCCCTGCGGCTGCCCGGCTCCGGGCCACTGGTTGTTGCTCATCTTTGCCTCCTGCGAGCCCATGGTAGGGCCTGTCAGGTCACCTCGTGTGGCGAAGGTGAGTTGTCGTGGGTGAGTGGCGTCATCGCAGGAACAGGGCCTTCAACCTGAGGGAGGCGATCCAGGTGCCGAGCACCGCCAGTACCACGAAGTACAGGGTGTGCCCGGCCGTGACCCAGCCGACCTCGCCGGAGGTGAGGTCCCGCATCATCTCGATGCCGTGCCACAAGGGCAGGAACTTCACCACCGTCGCGATGGGCTCCGGGTAGACCTCGACGGGGTAGAAGGTGCCGGAGAACAGGAACATCGGCATGAGGGCGACGAAGATCCAGTCCAGCTGCTGGAAGGTCCTGGCGAACGAGGTGGCAGCCATGCCGATCCCGGCGAAGCCGAACGCGATGAGCAGACAGGCCGGGATCGCCAGCAAAGCCCACCACGAGGCGACCAGCCCGAGTGCCACCATCACCGCCAGGAACGCCGTCGCGTACAACCCGCCCCGGACCAGCGCGACGATGATCTCACCGAAGGCCACGTCCAGCGGCGACAACGAGGTGGACAGCATCCCCTCGTAGAGCTTGTCGAACTTCAGTTTGAAGAACACGTTGTAGACGGTGTCCATCACCGCGCCCATCATCGCGGAGCTGGCCAACAGCCCCGGCGCGATGAAGGCGGCGTAGGCCGTCGCCCCGTCGGCCTGTCCGATGAGGGTGCCGAGCCCGAAACCCATGGCGGCCAGGTACAGCAGCGGCTCAATGCCACCGCTGACCATGACCAGGGTGCTGGACCCCCAGGCCGCCTTGATCCCCCGTACGGCGACGGTGAGGAAGCCCCAGCGATGTGGAGCATGACGGCGGATCAGTTCCTGGCCGTCCGGCAGCTCCTGGCCAGCTGAGACCTCGACCGCCGGTTTCACGGGTTTCAGGCGTTTCTTCCGGCCGGTGAACAGCTCCCCGAGCAGCCGGGCGTGGTAGGCCCGGCACGCCAGCCACCAGCCGAGCACCGCCAGCGCCACCAGGTAGGCCACGTGCACCACCGGCAGCCACCACGGCGCGGCTTGGCCCAGGGTGACGATCCGCGCCAGGTTCACCCCGTGCCACAGTGGCGAGGCCCAGCCGATGGGGTGGAGCCAGCCCGGCAGCACCTCCAGCGGGAAGTAGGTGCCGGAGAACAGGGTCAGCGGCAGCACCACCATGCGGCTGAACAGCGAGAACTGCCCCTTGTCCTCCGGCTGGTGGGTGGTCCAGGCCGCGACGAGGTTCCCGAAGGCCCAGGCGGTGAGCAGGGCGATGGGGAGCAGGATCAGCGCGTTGAGGAGGGTGATGCCGCCGAATGGCAGCAGCACGAGGACCACCGTCGCCACGCTGATGACGTAACGCAGTGAGGACCCGATCATGTGGCCCGTGAAGAGCTGTCGCGGGGTCGTCGGGGTGGTGGCGGTGGACAGGTAGGTCTCGAACCACTTGAACCCGGCCATCACCCCCATCATGTTCTCGATGTGGGCGCCGTGCACGGCGACACTGAGGATCATCGCCGGTGCGACGAACTGCAGGAACGGCACGCCGAGGGCGCCGGGACTGGCCTGGTCCACCACCACGCCGAGTCCCACGCCGAGGGCGAGCACCGTCAGCAGCGACTCCACGGAGCCGGTGCCGAAGACACTCCCCGCCCAGGCGCGCAGCTGCATCACCACGTTCCTGGCGTGGAGCAGCGCACCCCAGCGTGCGACCTTCGCGGCCTGGGCTTCGTGATCGATACGTTCAGTCAATGAGGGACCGTCCCGTCAGCCGCAGGAACACGTCCTCCAGGGAGCAGCGCCGAACCAGCGCGGAGATCGGTTCCAGTCCGATCCCGTGGACGGCGTGCAGAGCGGCCTCCCCGTCGGCCGCGTAGACCAGCACCCGGTCCGGCAGCACCTCGATGCGGTCCCCCACGCCCCGGAGGGTCCGGGCGGCCTCGGCATTGCGCGACGAGCCGAAACGCAGCTCGGCCACCTCCTTGCCCGCATGCTCCCGTACCAGGGCGGTAGGGGTGCCCTCCGCGACGATCCGGCCGTGGTCCACGACGATGAGGCGGTCGCACAGCTGTTCGGCCTCGTCCATGTGGTGGGTGGTCAGCAGCAGGGTGGTGCCCTTCTCCTTCAGCTGGAACAGCCGGTCCCACAGGATGTGGCGGGCCTGCGGGTCGAGCCCGGTGGTCGGCTCGTCGAGCAGCACCATCCGGGGGTCCGAGACCAGGGCCCGGGCGATGGTGAGGCGACGTTTCATGCCGCCCGACAGGTCGTCGACCCGGGAGTGCTGCTTGTCCACCAGCTGTGCGAACTCCAGCAGCTCCCCGGCCTTGTGCTCCAGCCAGGGGCGGGGCAGACCGAAGTAACGGCCGTGGAAGATGAGGTTCTGCCTGACGCTCAGCTGCGGGTCGAGGTTGTCGGCCTGTGGCACCACGCCCAGGTGGGCACGGATCCTGGAGCCCTCGGCGTCGGGATCCATGCCGAGGATGGTGAGCTGGCCGCCGGAGCGTTGCGTGACCCCGGAGATCATCCGCATGGTGGTGGACTTGCCCGCACCGTTGGGGCCGAGCAGCCCGAAGGAGGTGCCGGGGGCCACCTCGAAGTCGATGCCCCGTACCGCCTCGAAGCTGCCGTACGACTTGCGCAGCCCACGTGCCAGGATGACCGGTTCATTCACGTCAGGAGACGATAGTGGATGGCCCCGACGTTTTCCCGTGGCGCTCAGATCCCCGGTTCATGGTCCCAGAGCTTCCTCGGTGGTTCCAACGGCTGTGGGGGCACCGGGGGATGTGGCTGTGGAGGCATGCCCGGTGGGGGAGCGAAGTCGACGAAGCGTTCGGTGAAGGAGACCTGCAGTTGGCGGCCGATCCGCTCCTGCGCCCGGTGGGGCAGGGTGGCGCACAGCATGTCGAGGACGCGCCCCGGGGTGTTGGAGGCGAACATCGGGTCCACCACCAGACGCAGCTGCCGGGCGTGGTCGTAGACCTCCAGCCTGTGCTGCTGACCGGTCACCCGGGCATGGCCGATCTCGTGGAACCCGATCCGTGCCGTCTCCTGCGGGCCGGTGTGGGCGATGAGCACCCCGTTGCCGACCTGGAGGTCGCAACGTCTGCCCATCAGCCACATGATGGCGAACAGGGGCAGGGTCAGCGGCACCACGATCAGGGCCAGTTCCAGGCGGTTCCGGCCCCGGGGCAGGTCGAGGACGTTCATCGCCAGGATCACCGAGACCACGATGATGAATGTGATGTATCCGATGACGGCACTCCAGTAGAGCGTCTTGTTCCGTGGGTTCACCCGGATCCGGAATGACTGCACGATGTCCCTCTCCCGCTGTGACGAGTCCTTTCAGGGTAGGGGATCCGGGGGTCAGTGCACGGCGCGGAACTCGGCGGAGCGGTCCATCCAGCGCAGCTCCTGGACACGCCCCTCCGTGCGGGTCTCGTGGCCGGGCATCGTGCGGAGCAGGGTGTCCAGCACCTGGTCGCTGGGATTGCTCAGACCGGCGCAGTTCAGTCGGATGCGCAGGTTCCCGGCCCGGTCGCTGATCTCCAGGCAGCGGGCCAGCTTCGTCACGCGCACCCGGCCGATCTCGTGCAACGCGATGCGGTCGATCTCGTGGCGACCGCTGAACAGGACGAGGTCGCCGCGGCCGATCAGCACGGTGCGGTGCGAGTCCAGCAGGCCGAGCAGCAGGAGCAGGGGTGCGGCCGTCAGGGCGATGGCTCCGGCCCCGACGATCCGGTGCTCGTTCAGCACCAGGGGTTGCACGAGGTGCCACTGGGAGACGACGAAGGCCGTGACGATCCCCAGGTAGAGAAAGGTCACCAGGGCAGCGGGCCATTTCTTGCTGGCCTGGACGGTGAAGTCGAAGGTCCGCATGTCTCTCCTTTCCCGAGGGGAAGGTTAGTGACTGCGAAGTCCTCAGAAGTACCCCAGGACGCCTCGCGACCATCCGGCTGACAGGCCAGGATGCAGTGGTCATATCATCTGATGTCTGCTGCCTTGATGAGAGCGCGGAGCACTGTGCACGAAGTGGCGGGTTGCTTGCGTGAGACGACGATGTCAGCGCTGCCAGTCAAGCAGGACGGCGATTCGTGCCCGTGAGGGGTGCGGAGGGTGGATGACCGTGGCCGTCGGAATGGCGTGAGGTCAGTGGGGTCGTTGCGGGAAGATCAGCACCCGCTCCTTGCGGCGCAGCTGCATCCCGGCCGGGTTCTCCAGGTGCGGCAACATCCGCTTGAGGACGTTGGCGATGTCGTCGGCGACCGTCGTCTGACCGTAGGGGTCCAGTGCGACGCGGACCCGCCCCATCCGATCCGTCGCCTCGAGACGGCGGTTGAGCTTGGTGTACACCCGGACCTGGGCCAGGTCCTGCAGGGGGATGCGGTCCAGCTCCCGGTGGTTCCGGCCGTCGCTGAGGACGAGGAACCCGTGCCCGATGGTCACGATCCGCAACGCGGAGTTGGCCCGCATGATGCCGAAGAGCCCACCCGTCGCCAGCGGAACGGCGATGATGCCCGGACTGACCGGGAGCCCGCCCGGCAGGGCGGAGTCGAGGGCGATCACCGCGACGATCACCCCGAAGGCCCACAGCAGGGCCAGCGGGAAGGCCCGCCAGAACCGGGGGCGCATCTGGACGTCGAAGCGTTCCACCATCACATCAGGCCAGGTTCACGTGGTGGTGCTCGAAGGAGGTGCCCTTGGCACGCTCGAAGGAGGCGAGGATCTCGGTCTCCGCCTCGTCGCGACCCGCCCAGGTGGCACCCTCCACGGACTTTCCGGGCTCCAGGTCCTTGTAGACGGAGAAGAAGTGCTCGATCTCCAGCAGGATGTGCTCCGCCACCGAGTCGAGATCCTTCAGGTGACGACGGCGCGTGTCGGCGGTCGGCACACACAGCACCTTGTCGTCACCCCCCATCTCGTCGGTCATCCGGAACATCGCGACGGCGTAGCACTCGATGAGGCAGCCCGGGAACGTCGGTTCCGCGCCGATCACCATCGCATCCAGCGGGTCGCCGTCCTGACCGAGGGTGCCCTCGATGAAGCCGTAGTCGTACGGGTACTGCGTCGAGGTGAACAGGGTCCGGTCCAAGCGGATGCGCCCCGTGTGGTGGTCCATCTCGTACTTGTTCTTGGTGCCCTTCGGGATCTCCACGGTGACGTCGAACAGGACACGGTCCTCAGGGGCGAAGATGTCGATGCTCTCGATCACGTCGTCACTCACTGGCCACTCCTATGATTGGGGAACGGCCGCACCCACGAGGCGGCCCGTTGCCCATGCAACTCTACCGGACCAGGAGTGAGCCGTTGACCTCTGCACGACACCCGTGGCGCTCCATCGTCGTGTGGCTCGCGGTGGGACTGGCGCTGGCGCTGGTCCTCCTGGCCGCCGTCCTCCGTTCCAGCCTCTTGCCAGCGCTGGGTCTGGCCCGTTCCGGGGCGCCTGCGACCATCTCCCCCACCCTGTTCGATCCCCCCAGCCCCGAGGCCGAACCGTCCCCACCCCCGGGCGCGCCGTTCATCGTCCCCGCCCCGACCGGTGAGGCGGGGGCCCTGCCGGAGCGGACCACCCTGGAGGCGCGGCTGAACGGCCTGGACCTCGCGAAGCTGCAGGCCGGGGTCCCCGAGGGCGGGTCGCTGGTCACCGCCTACGAGGTGCTGGACGCGGCCACGGGTGAGGTCCTCGCCTCCGCCGAGGCCGACCGGCCCCTGATCCCGGCCTCGAACACCAAACTGCTCACCGTCGTCGCCGTGATGGCGGCCTTCGACGGCACCGAGACCTTCACCACCCGCGTGGTCTCCCCGGAACCGGGACGGGTCGTGCTGGTCGGTGGTGGGGACCCGCTGCTCAGCTCCGTGCCGAACGACACCTACCCCGGACACGCCTCACTGCAGCAGCTGGCGGAGGCGACGGCGGCGAGGCTCAGGGCGGACGGGGTCACCAGCGTCACCGTCGGCTACGACGCGACCCTGTTCCAGGAGGCCTGGGCCGCCACCTGGCCCGGCAACTACCGCGACCAGGTGACCCCGCTGTCCGCACTGTGGGTGGACGAGGGGCGCGACGCCAACCGGGTGCGCAGCACCGACCCCGCCGTCGACGCCGCCGCCCTGTTCGTCGCGCAGCTGACTGCCGCCGGGATCACCGTCGACGGTGCACCGACCCCGGCCGAGGGCAGCGGCGAGGAGGTCGCGAGTGTCGCCTCCGCCCCCGTCCACGCCATCGCGGAGGTGGCGATGGAGAGTTCCAACAACTCCTTCACCGAGGTGCTGGGCATGCAGCTGGCGCTGCACTCCGGCCAGCCCGCGACCTTCGCCGGGTCCGTCGCGGCGATCCGGGCGCAGCTGACGGAGCTCGGCATCTGGGTCGACGGCGCGGTGCTCCACGACGCCTCGGGGCTGACCCGCGACAACGTGGTACCCACCTCGATGCTGGCCCGGGCGATGCAGCACGTGGTGACCACCCCGAGGCTGTCGGTGATCCTGGACGGGCTGCCGGTGGCCGGGGTCTCCGGGTCGCTGGCCGACCGGTTCACCGACGAGCTGGCGCTGCCCGCGCGAGGCGTCGCGAGGGCGAAGACCGGCACCCTGTCGCTGGTGGGGACCCTGGCGGGCAGCACCGTCACCGCCGACGGCCGGGAGGTCGTGTTCGCCTTCATCACCAACGGGTCCACCGACGGCTGGGCGGCGCGGGTGTGGATCGACCAGGCGGTGGGGCAGATCACCGGGTGTGGTTGTTCATGACCCGTCGCCCCCACGTGGCGTGGCCGGTGGCGCTGCACCTGGCGCGCCTCGCCGCCGATCCCGGGCCTGAGGTCTCGCGGCCGGAGGTGATCCGCACCGTCGCGGCACTGCGGCTGGCGGCGCGACGGGCCGGGGAGCTGGCGGTGGATCACGCGGGGCTCGGAGGTGCGGCGGCCGGGGAGGTCCTGGTGCTGGACCGGGCCGGGTGGGCTCGCAGCGCGGCGACGACGGTGGAGCGGATGCTGGACCGGTTGCCGTTCCCGCAGCGCCCGGAGGGAGCGTGGCGGCGGCTGAGTGGGGTCGGCAACGCCGTGGTGGCGGCGGGGGCGCTGGTGCTGGGTGGTCGAGTGCTGCTCGGGCAGTACGACCCGTTCACGGGTCGGCTGGTGCTGGTGGCCCCCGGCATCGTGGAGTTGCAGCGTCGCCACCGCCTGGAGCTGACGGATCTGGCGCTGTGGGTGGGCCTCCACGAGCAGACCCATGCGGTGCAGTTCAGTGCGGCACCGTGGCTGCTCGGGCACGTCGAGGCGTTGCTGGTGGAACTGGTCCGTGACGATCCCGGGGTGGTGACGCTGCTCAGCGCGCAGGGTCGGGTGGCGTTGGAGCGGCTGGGGGCGGTGATGACCCTGCTGGAAGGGCACGCCGACTTCGTCGCCGGACGCGCCGCCGTCGGGCGGGTCCCGACGTCGGCCGCCCTGCAGCGGGTCTTCGAGCGGCCCGCGGCCGGGCGGGGGTGGCGACGGTGGTTGGGCGGGTTGGACAAGGCCGTGCAGTACCGGGCGGGGCTGGGGTTCTGCCGGGCGGTGGCGCGCAGGGCCGGTGCCGAGGCGTTGCGGGCGGCGTTCGCGGGGCCCGAGCAGTTGCCGAGTGCCCGGGAGATCGCCGATCCGACGTCGTGGCTGAGGAGGGTGCATGGCCAGGCGTGAGCTGGGGCCGAATGCGCTCCGGGTGGCGCAGGCCGTCGCCTCGGTGCTGCCGGGAGGACCGGTGGTGGTGGGGGTCTCGGGTGGGGCGGACTCGATGGCCCTGGCACTTGGTGCGGCATGGGCCGGGTCCCGGTGCGGGGCGAGCGTGCGGGCGGTGGTCGTCGATCACGGGTTGCAGCCCGGATCGGCGGAGGTCGCGGCACGGGTCGTCGCCCGGCTGGAGGAGGCCGGGATTGTCGCTGAGATGCGTACCACGCATGTCAGCGACATCGGCGGGGTGGAGGCGGCGGCCAGGGCGGCGAGGCTCACGGTGCTGTCGGAGGCAGGACACCCGGTGCTGCTGGGCCACACCCTGGACGATCAGGCGGAGACGGTGCTGCTGGGGCTGCTGCGGGGGTCCGGGATCAGGTCGCTGGCGGGGATGGCGAGGCGTCGGGGGCTGTTCCTGCGCCCGCTGCTGGAGGTGCGGCGCTCCGAGACCGAGGCCGCGTGCCGGGAGTGGGGGATCGAGTGGTGGGAGGACCCGATGAACCGGGACCGTCGTTTCGCCAGGGTCCGGGCGCGCTCGGCGGTGGCGCTGCTGAGTGAGGAGCTCGGCCGTGACGTCGCCGTCGCGCTGGCGCGCAGCGCGGAGCTGGCGCGGGTGGATGCGGACCATCTCGACGAGGTGGCGGATCAGGCGCGCACGGTGGTGGCCCGGGGACAGGCGTTGGACGTGGCGGCGACGGCGCTGCTGCCGGAGGCGGTGCGGGGTCGGGTGCTGCGCGACTGGTTGCGCACCGTCGGGGCTGGGGCGGAGCGCGCGCATGTCGCCCAGGTGGAGCGGTTGCTCAGCGCGTGGCGTGGCCAGGGTCCGGTGCAGGTGCCCGGGGGCAGTGTGCGTCGGGAGGCGGGTCGGTTGGTCTTCGGGGAAGGGGAGTCATGATCGCGAAACCGTATGCGGTGGTGCGTTCGGTGCTGATCGGGGCGCCACGTCAGCGGGTGCACGAGATGGTCGCGGACCTGAGCGCCTGGGTGCTGTGGTCACCGTGGGAGGGGCGTGACCACACGCTGCTGCGGCGGCTGTCCCATCCACCGACGGGGGCGGGGGCGTGGTTCGAGTGGGAGGGCAACTTCACGGCCGGTCAGGGCCGGGTGGAGATCCTGCAGGTCAGCGACGACTCGGTCTCCCTCGACGTGCAGTGGCGGCGTCCCGTGGTCTCGGAGCAGCAGATGGAGTTCCGGCTGGATGAGGACGGTGAGGGTACGCGGGTCACGTGGACCACGCACGGCGAGATCAGTGGGGCATTCCGCCTGGTGGCCTATCTGGTGCCGATGAGCCGCATCCACGGTCCGACCTTCACCCGTGGTCTGGCCCGTCTCAAGGCCGTGTGCGAACGCTGAGGCATCGCGGACGAAGAACACTCCTCCCCTGCGGAACCAGCGTCGCGACCCGGTGAGGGTCGTGGCCGTGAGGCGGTCCGGCCGATGGGGTGTCACCTGCGTCCCTCCATGGCCCGGGTGACGGCCTCCGGGAGGTCCTGCTCCTCCGGCACCTCCTGCCGGTGGGCGTCGAGGACGTCGAGGACCGCGCGGAGGCTGGCCGGGGGTCTCCGGCGGGCCAGGAGGTCCTCGGCGACGGCGTTGAGCAGCGGCCACACCAGCGCCAGTCCGCCCGCCTCCGCGACGACATCGAGCACCTCGGCGAGGCGCTGTGGCCGCACCGTGAACCACTGGAGTTGCGGGTTCCGCCAGGCGGCCACCAGGTCGTCGGGGGTGAGGCGGCCCTGGTCCCAGGCGTCCACCAGCAGGCTGGCGTAGTTCTCGTGGCGGGCCTTGGCGAGGTTGCCGCCGATGGCGACGACGGCCAGCGCCAGCAGCGGTTCGAACCGGGAGGCGGCGGCCAGGGCCGGGGCGAGGGCGTCGAGGACCTGCCAGCCGGGTTGATCGGCGAGGAGACGTAGGGCCTTCGTTGCTGAGAAGGGCATTCCTGGGCAGGCTGTGGCCTCGAAGGCAGGACTGAGGTCGCTGTTCCTGCTGCCGTGCGGGAGATCCAGCAGGGCCAGGAGGGGTGTTTCGCCGCCCTCCAGCGTCGCGGACTCGGGGTCCTCGCCGACGAGGCGGCCGGGCGGGGTCGGTTGGTCCCGCCAGGCGGCGATGACGTCGGGGAGGGTGTGGGTCGTGCCCTCGATGGGCAGGTCGAACGGGGAGAGATCGGCGGGTGTCGTGGCGCGGTCCATGCGGGCCAGGGCGGCGGTGACGTCGACGGGTCGGGCCGCGATCCCGGCTGCGCGGTAGCGGCCGACTCGTTCCGCCAGGCCGTCCCAGGACACGTGGAGCGGGCGGTGGGTCGGGGTGGCGAGCAGGCAGGGCAGGGTGCCCAGCCCGTCGATCACCTCCTGGACCCGACGCAGCGCCAGCGCGGTCCTGCTCCCGGCTTTCACCAGACGTCTGCGGTCCGCGTAATCGAGCTTCGCACCGAGGGCGACGTGGAGGAGGTCATCCAGGTCCCCGGTGAACCACGCGATCTCGTCGGGGGTGGAGTCCAAGGCGTCCACGGCGGCCTCCCTGCCGTGGGCATGGCCGGTCGCGATGAGGTCAGCGAGCAGAGCCTCGATGCTCTCCGGGGTCTCGCCGTCGGAGACCGTCAGGTAGCGCGCCCGCAGCTCGTGTTCATCGAGAGGCATGGCCTCCGGGAGCCGCGAGGACCCCGGTCCGTTCGGCTCCCGCCACAGCCCCTGCGGTGAGGTGGCCCCGGGGGTGGTTTCCCAGGCCTTCAGCAGGGCCCGGGCCGGAGCGGCGAGCGTGGAGTCCTTCGCCGTCGAGGTGGCTTGGACGGTGCTGAGCAGGTCGGCGTCGGGCTCGGTCACCCGTTGCAGGGCGGCCAGGACCCGGAGCTTCAGGGCCTTCTCGGGGCGGGGCAGGACGGCGACGGCGATGTCGGTGAGCTCGGCGTCGGTGAGTTCGGGGCGCAGGCAGTGGTCGAGGAACACGCCAGCGGCCTTGGGGGAGGCGGCGGACAGTGCCGCGATCACCCGTGACCGCTGCTCCCACAGCTGATGGTTGAGGCCCAGGTGCTCCAGCCAGGTCAGGGCCCCGGACTGGGAGTTGCGGTTGTCGCCGCGTTCACACACCTGGATGAGCTGGGAGGCCAGTGAGTCGTCGAGTTCCCCGGCGGCGCGGAGCGCCCTGGCGCCGTCGCGGATCTGTTCGTCGGTGGTCCGTTCGTGGTATCTCAGGCCGTTGCGCACCTCGGTGAGGAGGGTGAACTGCTCCACCCAGCGGATGCCCGGGTGTGGTGCCGAGCAGTGGATGAGCCAGTCCTCCAGGTAGGCGGGGTTCGACGGCAGCGGCAGCTCGTGGGCGATGACCAGCGGTGCCAGCATGTCGGCGGCGCCGCCCGCGATGGCGTTCTTCTTCATCACCCCCGCGACGAAGGCGGCGGCCCAGTCGCGGTCCCGGGCGGCGACCCGGTCCTTGAGGCGCTGGTAGCCGACCGGTTCGCCCGGCAGCAGCCCCATCGTGAACTGGGTGAAGGCCGAGATCAGCTGGGCGGGGGTCGCCTCCAGGCAGGCCAGCAGCACGACGAGGTTCACCCGGAACTGGGCGGCGGGGGAGCGGCGACGGAGCTGGGGGAGCTGCTTCTTCACTGCCCGGTCGAGGGTGGTTCGTTCCTCGTCGGTCAGGGCGTCGATGGCAGCGACCACGTCCTTCGTCTTGTGCGGATACTCCAGGAGGGTGACGATGCGTTCGAAGGTCCAGTCCGAGGTCATGGAACCATTGTGGCCGTCGCCACTGACGAGGATCACGGGAGCGGGAGGGGGTAGGCTCAGGTCATGCTGCTGAGCGACCGTGACATCCTGGCCGAGGTGAGCACCGGGGGGATCGCACTGGACCCGTGGGAGCCCACGATGATCCAGCCGTCGAGTGTCGACGTGCGCCTGGACAAGTTCTTCCGGGTGTTCGAGAACCATCGGTACCCGCACATCGACCCGGCCGAGGACCAGTCCGAGCTGACCCGGCTCATCGAGGTCGACGACGGTGAAGCCTTCGTGCTGCACCCCGGCGAGTTCGTGCTCGGTTCCACCTGGGAGCAGGTGAGCCTCGGCCCCGGCGTCGCGGCGCGGCTGGAGGGCAAGTCGTCGCTGGGGCGGCTCGGGCTGCTCACCCACTCCACGGCCGGTTTCATCGACCCCGGGTTCTCGGGGCACGTCACGCTGGAGCTGTCGAACATGGCGACGCTGCCGGTGAAGCTGTGGCCGGGCATGAAGATCGGGCAGCTGTGCTTCTTCCAGCTGTCCTCACCCGCCGAGCACCCCTACGGCTCGAAGGAGTACGGCTCCCGCTACCAGGGTCAGCGAGGCCCCACCCCGTCGCGCTCCCACCTGAACTTCCACCGCACGAACGTCTAGATCGTCGTGCCCGGAGACGGGATGAGGACAGGGTTCGCCTGTCCTGGGTGCGGTTCGCCTGTCTTGTTCGGAAATACCTGTCTTATTAGGCAGGTAATTCGATTTAAGACAGGCAATTCCACGCCAACGTGGGCAAAGCGGCACCAAGACAGGTGAAACGGACGGTTGGGAGCAGGGAGGGTGGCCGTCGTGCCCCGGTGACAGGGTGACGATGTCGTGACTTCCGGAAGCAGAAACCGGTGCCCCGTCGTGGGGCACCGGTTGGAGGTGGGGGCAGGTCAGCGGGCCTGCTCGATGCGCATGCTCACGCCGTCACCCAGGTTCAGCACCGTGCCGATCGGGACCACCACGGACTGTCCGTCCTCCAGCAGGAACGGCTCATCGTCGGCCAGCTGGATGGTGGTGCCGTTGGTGGAGTCGAGATCCGTGATCCGGGCCTGCCGACCTTCCGGCTGCACCAGGACGTGACTACGGGAGATGTCGTTGCCTGGACTGGGGACCCGCATCGTGCCGACCCCTGCCGGGCCGCGCGAGGAGTCCGGGGCACGCCCGATCACCAGGCCGTTCATCAGGTTCTGGAACTCGCCCGTGTTGGTCTGGATGCCCATCGCGATCGACGGCATCACGGGCTCCGGACGCGAGAAGGAGGACTGCGAGAAGTCGTCGTGCTCCATGCCCTCGGTGGCATCGAGGGCCACCGGCGACGGGGCGGGCGGCGGCACGATCGGCGACGGTGCAGGCGCGACCGGGACCGGGGCCGGTGCCACCGGCGACTGGTAGGGCGTCGGCTGCGGAGCCGCGTACGGATCGTGCCCGTACGGCGGTTGGGCCGGTGACTCCTGGTAGCTGCGGGGCTCCTCGTAGGAGGGCTGGGGCTGCGCGATGGGATCCCCGTAGCTGTGCTGCTCCTCGTAGGGACGGTGCTCCTCGTAGAGCTTCGGCTCCTCGTAGCTGCGCGGTTCGTCGTAGGACTGGGAGATCGGGCTCTCGTACAGCCTCGGGGACTCCTCGACCACTGGCGACGGTTCCGGGTCGACCACCGGGGCCAGCGGCTCCGGGGCGCGTGTCGGGGCCGGGGCACTCGGCTCCGGGATCTGGTTCTCGGTGTCCGGGAACATCACCAACTGCGCCGGGTCAGTGGTCAGGTGCAGTGCGGAGGCGCCCACCGCGCCCACCACGAGCGGCAGGTGCAGCACGGTCTCGTGATCCACGGGAGTCATCTCGATGCGCAGGCCACGCACCTGCCCGAAGTGGGCCTCGTGCCACGTCAGCGCACCCTCGCCGTCGAGCGCCGTCTCCCCGGTGCTGGAGTCCACCACATGGATCCGGCCGCGCGCCAGACCGTGCAGCGAGCCACCCTCCCAGACGAAGGCCGCGAAGTCCGGCATCTGGTCCAAGGAGTACCCGCGCAGCACGTTCAGCAGCGAACTGAGCGAGCGAGCGGCCTGGATGTCGCTCCACAGCTGGTTCACCAGCGACGACATCTTGGGCGGCGCGGGCTGCATGACCGCGACGAGTTTCGGTCCGGCCAGCACGATCCACTGACCCGGGGTGTAGGTCAAGCGCCACGGCCCAATCGGAAGCGACATCAGATCTCCCATCGTTCTAGTCGCCCCCAGACTAGCCAAAGGGAGCCGGGGATGACGAAGAACCAACCGCAAAAACTGACCCCGCTCAGATGCTGTCGGCCATGCGGCGGACAGCCTCCGAGATCAGCTCCTTCGACGTCGCGAGGTTCACCCGGACGTGCTGCGTGGCCCGGGGATCGAAGTCCTGGCCGAAGTTGAACCGCACCCGCGCCTGCTCGTGGAAGTGCTGCCCTGGATGTTCCAGACCCAGCGGAGTGCAGTCCAACCACGCCAGGTAGGTTCCCTCCGACGGGGTCCAGGTCAGCTGCGGCAGCCGGGCCGCCAGCTCAGCCACGAAATGGGCCTTGTTCTCCTCGATCTCCTCACGCAGCTGCGCCAGCCAGTCGCGGCCGTGCCGAAGCGCCGTCGCATTCGCCGTCACCCCGAAGTAGGAGGCCGCCTCGTGGACCTGTGGGCCGAGCCCTGCGACCACCTCCACCACCGCCGCACCCGGAACGATCAACCCTGCCTTGAGCGCCGCCAGGTTGAACGCCTTCGACGACGAGACCACCATGAACGCCCGCTCCCCACCCGGCACCATGAGGATCGGGGTGTGGCGCCCACCGCTGAGCGGTGCGTGGATCTCGTCGCTGATCACCGCGACGCCGTGACGGTTCGCCAACTCCATCACCCGGGTCAGTTCCTGTTGGGTGTGGAGGGTGCCGTTCGGGTTGTGCGGGGAACACAGCAGGTACACCTTCACCTGCTCCGTCGCGAAGGCCTGCTCCAGCGCCTCCAGGTCCAGCCGACCGTCCTTGAGGGGGACCTCGACCGGGCGACACCCGGCGGCCCGGACCACCCAGCGGAACGGCGGGTAGATCGGCGGGTTGAACGCCACGCCGTCTCCCGGCTCGGTGAGGGCCGCCGTCAACTCGCGGATGGGGGCCATCGTGTCGCAGCCGACCCGGAAGGAGCCCGGGTCCAGTCGCAGCCCCCACGTCTCGGCCGCGAAATCGGCGTACGCCTCCTGGTACTCCGGCTGCTCCGGGTAGCCGGTGTCCCCGTCGGCCAGCATCTGGTTCAGCCGCTCCTGCACGGCGGGCAGCAGGTGGACGTCCATCTCGGCGACGAACATCGGCAACACGTCCGGTTCGAACCGTGACCACTTGATGCTGCGGCGTCGGCGGAGTTCCTCCAAGGGTACGTCGAAGATGCGCATGACAAGGATTCTACGAGGTGAACGGATGTCAACTTTCGGCTTGTCAAGGAAGGTCTGATGAGACGACTTTTGAACGTATCAAGCTCTGTCTAGGGTCGTTGTCAGGAGGCCCACGATGAAGCACGCAACTGCATTCCTGACCGCACTGCTGGCACTGCTCGCGCTACTGGCCCCGAGGGCGGCGCTCGCCGCCCCCGGCCAGGAGGAGAAACTGCCCGACCCACCGCCCGCACCGGCCAACGTCCCCAACTTCGGCACGACGGTGCGCCCCGACGGCACCCCCGTCGCCGTGGTGGTGGCCAGCGGCATCGGTGGCATGCTCAACGTCATCGACCTCGCCACCGGGAAGACCACCACGTCCAAGCCGCTCAGCAACCAGGACATCGACGTCCAGGCCTGGGGGTTCGCGAGGATGCCCGACGACAGCCTGCTCATCGGGTCCGCCCACCACCTGTTCCGCTACGACCCGACGGGCGACGAGGTCACGCAGCTCAGCGTCGAGGGCGCGCCCGGCTGGAAGGATGTCGACGCGAGGTTCGAGTCCATCTGGGACATCGCCGTCGACGACTCCGGCACCGCCTACCTGGCCACCAACGCCAAGAACGGCGGTGCTCACGTCCTGACCTGGCGGGCCGACCGGGGATGGGGTCTGCTGCCCGGCGGTGCCCCGGTCTCCGAGGCCCAGTACGCGCAGTCCATCGACCACGCCGACGGCCACGTCTACGTCGGCACCGGACCCACCACCCCGCAGGTGATCCGCATCAACGTCTCGACGGGGGCCAGGACGGTGCTGCCGGTGCTCACCGGGCAGCCGCAGTCGGGCACGCACGAGCACCTCGAGGTCCACGGCGGGTGGCTCTACACCAACAAGATCGGCTCGTACGGCGGTGTGGCCTACAACCTCACCACCGGGGCCAGGCAGGACCTCGACACCTACGGCAAGCACGTCGTCACCCGGCCCGGGGACCCGACGAAGGTGTACTTCACCCACATCGGTGAGCACTCCGGCGGTTGGCTGTACTCCTACGACCCCACCACGGGGACCCGTGAGGCCGTGCTGCACGACCCGTCGCTCAGGGGACGCCTGAGCCCACTCAGCTGGGCGACCACGGACATCTTCACCTCCAACGAGATGACCAACGGCGAGTTCAGCATCGCGCACATCCCCGCGGGCAGGGTGACGGTCCGGGACGACCAGGTCGTGAGCAGGGCGCGTGCCGTCCAGTCGATGACCGCAGCCGCGAACGGCAAGCTGTACGCCTCCTGGTACATGACGTCCAAGGGGCTGCTGGAGATCACCCCGGGAGCGACGGCGGACGCGACGAGCTACGGGCACCACGACGGCCCCGTCGCGCAGGCCGAGAGCATGGCCTCCGACGGCGAGTGGTTGGCCACCGGCCTGTACCCCGGTGGGAAGGTGCACATCGAGTCACTCGACGACGCGACGAAGACCAAGGACATCGCGATCGGACACCGCCAGGACCGGCCCTACGCGGCGCTCTCCCTGGGCAACGGTGACTTCGCCTTCGGCTCGGTGCCGGGCTACGGGCAGCTCGGCGGGGCACTCAGCATCTACGACCGGGCCACCGGTGGACTCGAGACCTACCCCTTCGTCGCCTCCAGCACCTACGCCCCGGGTGTCGACGGGAGCCAGATCGCGAAACTGTCCCCCGTCTCCCTGGCCCGCATCGGGAACACGATCTACATGGGAACCAGCACCCGGGGCGGTCACCAGACCTTCGCCGAGACCCGTGAGGCCTACGTCGTCGAGTTCGACCTCGGCAAACGGAAGGTGACCCGCATCACCCGCGTGCTCGACCAGCAGGTCGCGGTGACCGGACTCACCGTCGGTGCCGACGGCGTGCTGTACGGCATCACCGGGCAGCACGTGTTCAAGATGGTGGACGGTCGCATCGAGGCGCAGGCCCTCACCAACCGGGCGGGTGAGTTCAACCGCAGCTGGCTGCTGGAGCAGGGCGGGGTGCTGTACGCCGTCGTCGGCGGCCAACTGTGGCGGATCCCCACCGGGAGGTTCGGGGATGCCGAGGTGGTCGTGGGTGTGGGCCGGGGGGACCACTGGGTCGCCTGCCTGACCCTCGGGCATGACGGATACCTCTACTACTCCAAGGGGGCTGAGCTGTTCCGGCACAGCGTCACGAGAGGTTGAGCCACGGATCCGCTGCAAACGTGCGGAGCGTTCCTGATGAGAGCGTTCCCAGGCGCAACGCGCCGCACGTTTGCAGCGGATTTCCGGTTCGCCACGGTCCCGCGCATAATTGATGCGCATCGCAAGGCGACGATGGGGCCATCACCCCGGAGCTGCCGGAAGAACGGCGCACGCTCACTAGACCCGGCCGCGAGCACGAATCAAGCGGGACGCATCGCGTCCAAGGAGGGTGGTACCGCGGGCCCCGGCTCGTCCCTCCGGTCCTGTCCACCGACCCGAGGTACCGCAGATGAGCTCCTACAACCAGGTCCCAGCCGCCGTCGACTTCCCTGCCCTGGAACACGAGATCATCCAGCTCTGGGCACAGCAGGACACCTTCGCCAAGTCGTTGGAGGCCTCCCGCGACGGCGAACCGTGGACCTTCTACGAGGGCCCGCCCACCGCGAACGGCATGCCCGGCACCCACCACATCGAGGCCCGCGTGTTCAAGGACCTGTTCCCACGCTTCAAGACCATGCAGGGTCGTCGTGTCGACCGCAAGGCCGGCTGGGACTGCCACGGCCTGCCCGTCGAGCTCGCCGTCGAGAAGGAACTCGGCTTCTCCGGCAAACCCGACATCGAGGCCTACGGGGTCGAGGCGTTCAACGCGAGGTGTCGCGAATCCGTGCTGCGGCACGTCGACGCCTTCGCCGAACTGACCCGTCGCATGGGTTACTGGGTCAACCTCGACGACGCCTACGTCACCATGACCCCGGAGTACGTGCAGTCGTGCTGGTGGGCGCTCAAACAGATCTTCGACAAGGGGCTGCTGCAGGAGGACCACCGCGTCGCCCCCTACTGCCCGCGCTGCGGCACCACCCTGTCCGACCACGAACTGGCCCAGGGCTACGAGGACGTCACCGACCCGTCGGTCTACGTCCGGTTCCCCGTCACCTCGGGTCCGCTCGCCGGGTCGGCCGACCTGCTGGTGTGGACGACGACGCCGTGGACGCTGGTCTCCAACACCGCCGTCGCCGTGCACCCCGAGGTGGACTACGTGGTCGGCACCCATCCTGAGCTGGGCCGCCTCGTCGTGGCGGAACCGCTGTTCGACGCCGTGCTGGGCGAGGAGTGGAGCCGTGGCGAGACCTTCCGCGGCACCGAGATGGAACGCTGGACCTATCAGCGGCCCTTCGACCTGGTGGAGTTCCCCGAGGCCGCGCACCTGGTGGTGCTGGCCGACTACGTCACCACCTCGGACGGCACCGGTCTGGTCCACCAGGCACCGGCCTTCGGCGAGGACGACATGCAGGTCTGCCGCGCCTACGGGCTGCCGTTCGTCAACCCGATCCGGGCGAACGGCACCTTCGACGAGGACCTCCCGCTGGTGGGTGGGGTGTTCTTCAAGACCGCCGACGCCACCCTCGTGACGGACCTCGAGGCCCGCGGCCTGCTGTTCCGCAGGCTCGACTACCTCCACTCCTACCCGCACTGCTGGCGCTGCCACACCGCGCTGCTGTACTACGCCCAGCCGTCGTGGTACATCCGCACCACGCGCATCAAGGACCAGCTGCTGGCCGAGAACGAGGCGACGACCTGGTACCCCGCCTCCATCAAGCACGGCCGCTACGGCGACTGGCTCGACAACAACATCGACTGGGCGCTGTCGCGCAGCCGCTACTGGGGCACCCCGTTGCCGATCTGGCGCAACGTCGACGACCCCTCGGACCTGATCTGCGTCGGCTCCCTGGCGGAACTCGGTGAGCTGGCCGGTCGCGATCTCAGTGGGCTCGACCCGCACCGTCCCTTCATCGACGACGTGGAGATCGTCCAGGACGGCGCCACCTACCGTCGCGTCCCGGAGGTGATCGACGCGTGGTTCGACTCCGGGGCGATGCCGTTCGCGCAGTGGGGCTACCCGCACGTTCCGGGGTCGGCGGAGAAGCTCGAGGCCAACTACCCGGCCGACTTCATCTGCGAGGCCATCGACCAGACCCGTGGCTGGTTCTACTCGCTCATGGCGGTCGGCACGCTGGTGTTCGAGCAGTCCAGCTACCGCAACGTCGTGTGTCTCGGGCACATCCTCGCCGAGGACGGCCGGAAGATGAGCAAGCATCTCGGCAACATCCTGGAGCCGATCCCGCTGATGGACTCCCACGGGGCGGACGCGGTGCGCTGGTTCATGGCCTGCTCCGGGTCGCCGTGGATGGCGCGCCGGGTGGGGCACTCGACGATCGCGGAGACGGTGCGGAAGGTGCTGCTGACCTACTGGAACACCGTCGCCTTCCAGTCGCTGTACGCGCGGGCCGCCGGGTGGGGCCCGAGTGGTGAGCGGGCGACCAGTCAGCACGTGCTGGACCGGTGGCTGGTCTCGGCGACCAATGAGCTGATCCGCGACGTCACCGTCGCGTTGGAGGACTTCGACACGCAGAAGGCGGGGTCGCATCTCGCGGCCTTCGTCGACGACCTGTCGAACTGGTACGTGCGCCGGTCGCGTCGTCGGTTCTGGGCGGGGGACGCCGGGGCGCTCGCGACGCTGCACGAGACGTTGAACGTCGTGACCAGGCTCATGGCCCCGATCATGCCGTTCGTCACTGAACGGGTGTGGCAGGACCTGTTCGTCACCACGGACCCGTCGGGTCCGGAGTCGGTGCACCTGGCCTCGTGGCCGAGCTTCGATCCCTCCCTCATCGACGAGAGGCTGTCGGCCTCGATGGCGACGGCACGTCGCGTCGTGGAGCTGGGGCGTTCCGCCCGGGCGGAGTCGAAGCGGAAGGTGAGGCAGGTGCTGCGTCGGATGCTCATCCCGACGGCGGCTCTGGAGCAGTTGTCCGACGAGCTGCGCGCCGAGGTGCGTGCGGAGCTGAACGTGCAGGAGATCGACTCGTTCACCTCGGCCGGTGATCTCGTGGACCACTCGGCGAAGGGCAACTTCCGCAGCCTCGGCAAGCGGTTCGGCAAGCGGACCCCGCTGGTGGCGGCGGCGATCGCCGCGGCGGATGCGGCCAGGTTGGCGTTGGAGCTGCGTCGTGACGGCCGGAGCGTCGTCGAGGTCGAGGGCGAGCAGGTGGAGGTGGGCACCGAGGAGGTGCTGCTGAGCGAGCGTCCCCGTGAGGGCTGGTCCGTGGTCAACGAGCAGGGTGAGACGGTGGCGCTTGACCTGGAGCTGACCCCGGAGCTGGTGCGGGCGGGCCTGGCCCGGGAGGTGATCCGGGTGGTGCAGGAGGCCCGGAAGTCGTCGGGGCTGGAGGTGACCGACCGGATCACGCTGCTGCTCCAGGCCGAGGGCGAGCTGGCCGAGGCCATCACCGAGCATGCGGGACTGATCGCCGACGAGGTGCTGGCGGTCCGGCTGAGCCAGGGCGAGGTCTCCGCGGTGACGGCCGAGGAGCAGGAGCTGGGTCTGAGGGTGCAGGTCGTCAAGGCCTGAGGTGTCGGGGACGGGGGCCGCCCGGCGGCCCACCGTCGCCCCCGGAACCTTCCTCCACTCCATCCTCACCCGTCGCCCTGCTTGGTTCGCCTGTCTTGTGAGGGGTTTGCCTGTCCTGAGTCCGGTTCGCCTGCCTTAAATCGAATTGCCTGTCTAATAAGACAGGCAATTCGATTTAAGGCAGGCGAACCCGTCCCAGGACAGGCGAAACTGGTGGGGCTGGGAGGTCAGGCGCGACGATTGAGCGATGTCCTGAGCGCCGGGCCGAGCAGGTGGGCCAGGGTGCTGGCGTTCGTCGCCTCTGCCCATCCCCAGTGGATCACCCGATAACCGTGCTGCTCCAGCTTCACGTCGCGGCGTTTCTCGGCGAGGATCACCGTTGACGGGGCCTGTCCCGGTTTGAGGAGGTCGCGGTACTTGATCATCCCGTCCACCTCTCCGGCCACGCCGAACTCCGGCCACAGGAAGTCCGGACGGGCGATGACCTCACCGTTTGCGTCGATGATCTCGACCTGGAGCTGAGGCTCTGGCAGCCCGGCACGCATGATGTTCAGGCGACTGAAGGACTCCGCAGGGGACTCCGCCCGCTCGTCGGCGAGATGGATCACCCGGCGGGCCTGACTCGTCCCGTGCAGTCGAGGATGCAGAGCCAGCTGGTTCAGCAGGTCCTGCCTGGTCGCGCCCCGAGCCAGGGCGGCATCGGCGACGACGAGCGCCCAACCGAAGTCCGAGGTCCGGGCGAGGTCGGTCGTGGTGCGGGCGAGCGTGGTCACCGGAAGGTTGTCGATCGAGGTGATCTCTGCATCCTCGATGGCGGTGCGGCGCACGAGCAGGCGGAGGGTTCGGTCCCCATGGCCCGGCGAGCGACGGGTCATCGTCACGGTCTCCAGTGCTTCGAACGGAACCGGGAGTCCGTGCAGCACGGCCGCTGAGACATGACTGAAGACGCTCGTGTCGTCAACCTGCTCTGCGGTCGCACGGATTCGTCGTAGATGTCCCTCTCGGGAGTCGAGGGCCTCGGTGTGGGAGTAGAAACCTCGACGCAGCCGGGTCAGGGTTCCGTCCTCGAGTTGTCGGTCGAGCTGGGAGGGGGTGAGTCCCAGCGAGGTCAGGTGGGCGCGGGTCCATACGTCGTTGTTGGTCATGCGTCCAGTTCAGCCCATGGGAACTGATGCCTGTCAAGAGGCTGGCGACAAGCTGTGGAAAACTCTGGCCTGCTGACGCGTCGTCGTCTCTGTGCCGCAGCCTGTGCGTCCGTCGTCCCCCGCCATTTCGCCTGTCTTGGGCGCGGTTTGCCTGTCTTAAATCGAATTGCCTGTCTTATTGGACAGGCAATTCGATTTTGGGCAGGCGTTTCCTCCTCAAGACAGGCGAACCCGTCACAAGACAGGCGAACCGCTCATAAGACAGGCGAAATCAAGGTATGGCTGCAGAGAGTGGGACGGGTGAGGAGAGGGTGGGTGGCTGAGAAGAGAACGGGGTGGGTGGAGACAGGGCGGGGGATGGAGAGAGCGGATGGGATGGGCGGGGGAGGGTCAGGCCGGGGCGGCGTGCTTGGCCGGTTCCTCGTCGGGCTTCGGACCGGCGACGGTGAGTGCTGCGATCCCCGTCGTGATGGGGACACTCAGGATCAGGCCGATGGCCGAACCCAGGGTGCGGACGATCTCACTGGAGAACATCTCCTTGTTGATGAGCAACAGGGCCGGCTCGGTGCTGTAGTACAGCATCAGCAGCACGGCCAACGTGCTGCCCGCATAGGCGAAGACGATGGTGTAGATGGTGGAGGCGATGTGATCACGACCGATCCGCATCCCCGCCGCGAACAACTTCCGACGACTCATCGTCGGGGCCGCCGCCCGCAGCTCCCACACCGCTGAGCTCTGCGTGATGGTCACGTCGTTGAGCACACCCAGACCACCGATGATGATCGCGACCATGAGCAGCTCCCGGAAGTCCAGGACGGTGGCGATGCTCGCCAGGTCGAAGTCGCTCTCCTCCGCGAAACCGGACAGCCTCGCCAACTCCACCGAGAGCGCACCCAGCCCCGTCGTGATCGCCACCCCGAGCAGCGTGCCCGCCAACGCCGTCGAGGTGCGGATCGAGACCCCGTGTGCGACGTAGAGCACCACGAACATGATGGCCGTGCCACCGACCAGCGCGACGGCGATGCCCGGTTTGCCGGCCAACAGCGCCGGCAGCATGAAACCGATGAGCACCGCCCCGGCGAAACCCAGTCCGAGCAGCGCGAACAATCCCTTCCACCGGGCCACCGCCGCCACCACCGCGATGAACAGCACCGCCAACGCGATGATGAACGGCAGCCGTGACGCATCGGTGTAGTGGTACAACGGCCCCGCCTCGGCGGCGATCCGGCCGACGGTGATGTCGTCGCCGGCCCGCAGCCCCGCCTGCGCCGGGGGACCCTCCAGCTGCACCGACACCTGCTGCCCGGCCTCCGGGCCCGACGTCAGCTCCACCGTCGCCGTGGCACAGGTCACACGGCTCGGGTTGGTGTTCCCGCACCCTTCCACGACCTCGGTGATCCTGCCCTGCTGGTAGGAGAAATTGGGCGCGTCCGGGATCCGGTCGATGTGGGTGGACAGCTCCTTGCCGCTCGGCCACAACCAGATCATCCCGGCAACCGCCAGCACCCCGATGACCGCCAGGAAGACCACCAACACGGTTCGCGCCCGGGCCCCGACCTCGACGTGGTCCAGGTCCTCGTGGTTGTGTGAGTGTCCAGCTCCCATGCCAGAGGACGATACCTCGTCGTCAGGTTCGAAGTGGTTCTCATCGCCGTGATGGTGCCACTGACCTCGGCGGTTCCTGCCCAGGCTGCTCCTCGGGGAGGAGGCGCCCATCCCGTGTTCCTGCACCGTGTGTCAGGGGACCCAAACGCGAACCGGCGGGGTGCCTGCGCGACACAACGCCCCTCCCACCCGGTCCTTCGACAACACCGTCCCCGCCTTGTGAGCCACGCTCCGCACCGTCGAAGGGCACCCGACTCCTGCGCGATCAAGTGATGACTGGCCCAGTCCCAAGGTGGAGGGTCTGGTGGCGGGGGTGGTTGTTCCATCAGGTGCCCCCGGCACATGGTGTGGAGCTCGACCTCGAAGGCGCTGGGCCATTGGTCCGGCGGGCTTCGGCAAGCCCGCGCTTGAGGCGCTCGTTCTGCTCCTGCAGGCTCTCGGCCACAGGCGTTGGCCCCACCTCCTGGCCGTGTCGGTTGCACCACAACCGCAAGGTCTCCTCACCGGTGCTGACCTGCGGGGCGATGGCCCGGATCAAGTGCGAACGCGGAGCTCCCCCGGCCGCTTGATGTTCCAGGACCAATCGGACCACGCGCTCACGCAACTCGGGAGGGACTTCTCGGGCATGTTCCGATTCTCCTTCAGCTGGATCGGAACCAAACCCAGGAGGTTCCATGACGCCTCGCCTGCCGCCTCGTGATGTATCCCGGGGACACCGTGGTCGGCTGCATGGAGCCGTACCGACCCAGCGGTGAGGACGCGGCCCTGAAACTTGAGGCACGGCGTTTTGGCGGCCCGGCTCCGTGGCGAGAAACGCCGACGCGGGCACACACACCACCCACACCGCCTGACGTTGCCGGACGAGCAGGACGACGATTCGTCCCCGGATCGGGGCGATGCCCGGCGGAGTCGGGGAGAGGACCGGGCCGGCGAGGTGGGATGCCCGACACCTCCACATGGACGGTAGCCTGAACCCCATGACCTCGAGCGCGTGCTACCGGCATCCCGGTGAACTCACCGGCATCTCCTGCCAGCGTTGCCAGCGTCCGATCTGCCCGCGTTGCATGATCCCCGGAGCCGTCGGCTTCCAGTGCCCGCTGTGCGTGCAGACCGGCATCCGGCAGACCCGGCAGGCAGAACTGCCCTACGGTGGCACCCGCAGCCGCCAACCGGAACTCACCTCGTGGGTGCTCATCGGCATCAACCTGGCGGTGTGGCTGCTGATCCTCGCGACGGGGAGTTCCACCAGTCCACTGCTCCACCTGCTGGCCCTCCAGTCCGACGGCATGTGCGTCATCGACGGCCGCTACGTGGTGGATGCCGCGGCCTCACAGTGCGCCGGGGTCGGGGGACAGTGGTGGACCGGTGTCGCCAGCGGTGGCTGGTGGCAGGTCCTCACCAGCGCGTTCGTCCACCTGCACCTGGTCCACCTGGGATTCAACATGGTGGCGTTGTACTTCCTCGGCCCACAGCTGGAACGTGTCCTCGGCCGGATCCGGTTCCTGGCGCTGTACCTGATCTCCGCCGTCGCCGGGTCCGCCCTGGTGATGTGGCTCACCGAACCCCACGTCACCACCCTCGGTGCCTCCGGTGCCATCTTCGGGATGATGGCGGCACTGCTGTTGCTGGCCTGGAAGCTCGGTGGCAACTACCAGCAGATCCTCCTGTGGATCGGCATCAACATCGCCATCACCGTCTTCGGTGCGGGCACGATCTCCTGGCAGGGCCACCTCGGTGGGTTCCTGGGCGGCCTGGCCGTCACCGCGGCGCTGGTGTTCCTGCCGAAGAAACTCCGTCGCACCTGGCAGTGGCCGCTGGTCGGGGCGGTGGCGCTGCTCTGCCTCGCCGCCGTCGTCGTGCGGGTCCTGGCACTCAGCTGAACAACTGCTCGATCAGTGGGGCCGCGGTCCCGGACCCCGAATCACCGTCCTCCACGAACGCCGCCACCGCGTACTCCTCGTTCCACGTGATCATCCAGGCGTGCGCGGTCTGACCGGCCGCGTCACCGTACTCGGCGGTACCGGTCTTGCCCCCCGTCATCACCTGACCCAGCCTGGAGCCCCGTGAACGATCGAGCACCGCCTTCATCACCGCCTGCAGCTCCTTCGTCTCCGCCTCGGTCAACGGTGTCGCCGTGGAGCTGGCCTCATGCCCCTTGACCAGCCACGGGATCGTGGTGCGTCCGGAGGCGACGCTGGCCGCCACCGAGGCCATCCCCAGCGGCGACATCCGGACCTGACCCTGACCGATCATGCTGGCCGCCAGGTCGATCTTCGAGTTGCGCGGCTCCACCGTCCCGAAGTTGGAGGTGAAGCCGGCGTCGTGGTCGACCCCGACCCCGAGACTGGCGGCCGCGCTCTGCAGCTCCTCCGCACTGATGCGGTCGTGGTTCAGACCGAACGCGGTGTTGCAGGAGTACGCGACGGCGTCGGCCAGCGTGATGCTGCCGGTCTGGGAACTCGGATACCCCGGATAGTTGTTCTGCGTGTAGTCGCCGAGGGTGAAGCTCGGCGGGCACTCGACGGTGGAACTCGCCGTCGCCCCCTTGCGGATCATCGCCAACGAGGTGACGATCTTGAACGTCGAGCCCGGTGCGAAGGCCCCGTAGGTGGCATGCGGGTACTCACCCGCGGCCGGGGAGGTGGCCGCCGCCAGCACCCCACCGGTCCGCACGTCGAGCACCACCATCGCAGCCACCCCCGAGGTCGGGAAGTTGGTGGCCAGCACCGTCTCCGCCTTCTCCTGGAGGGTGCGGTCCAGGGACAGCTCCAAGGGCTGGCCGATGCTCGGCTCCTGCGTGAACAACGGCACCTCGGTGAACTGCACGCCCTTCCTGCCGACCTGGTCGATGCTGATCCCGGCCACACCCCGCAGCTGTTCGTCGTAGCGGGACTGGAGCCCGCTCAACCCCACCAGGTCGGAGGCGACGACGGCACCCTCGGCCTTGTCGATCTGCTCCTGGGACGGATTGCCGACCTTCCCCAGCAATCCGATGGCGAACGTCTCCGACTGCCCGGCCACCGACTTCACGTCGATGATGCCCACCCCCGGGATGTTCCCGATGGCGGCGGGGATGTCCTCCTGCCGGACCGTCCTGGCCACGACGAACTGCTTCGGGCCGCCCTGGAGCACCTTCTGGGTGTAGGCCTCCGGGTCGATGCCGAGCAGCTGGGCCAGCTGCTGTGCGGCCTGCGGCCACGACGCCTCCTCGAGCGTCCCCTTGTCGATACCCAGCTGGTGGAGGGTCAGCTCCTCCACCAGGGCCAGGCCGTCGCGGTCGTTGATCGGGGCACGACGGGGCTGGGTGCGGCGATGCCTGAGACGGGTCTCGGCGGTCAGCTGCGGATGCACCACCGTCGGCGACCACACCGCCAACCAGGTCCCGTTCACCAGCTCCAGCGGCACCGTCGTCTGGAAGGACCATCCCTCCTCACCGACGGGGTAGGAGTGGGCCAGGACCGCCGTCGCCGTGGTGCCGTCGGGGTCGTAGGTGATCTCACCGGGGGTCACCGTGGGGGTGATCCCGTCCATCCCCGCGAAGATGGTCGTCAACTCGGTGGTGGCATCCGACGGCGACGAGGTGAGCTGCACGCCGCTCAGGTCCGACGTCTGCAGCCCCTGCGCCAGCCTCGCCACCAGGGGGGCCGCGTCGGGAGCCCCCTTCGGCGGGACCGACGGATCCTGACCCGACTGCGGGGAATCGCCCGCCGGGGCACACGAGACGAGGAGGAACGCCGTGACGAGCAGGGCCGTCACCCAACGATGCATGACCGATCGGCCGAACCCCGTCCTCGACATGGCTACACCTTCCTCCGAGTTCACACACGAGGGTACCGGGAGGAGGTGACAAAATCGTCAGTTGGTCAAGCCCCCTGCTGCCGGTACCCTTGACGGGAGCCCCGCAGCCCGCGGGAACCCAGCTCAACCCCCACCTCCCAAGGAGTGAATTCGGTTGTCCGTTCCCCTGTGGGTCTGGGCCCTGACCATCGTCGTCATCGTCGGTCTGCTCGCCTTTGACTTCTTCTTCCACGTCCGCAAGGCCCACTCGCCGACCCTCAAGGAAGCAGCCGTCTGGTCTGCGATCTACGTCGGACTGGCCATCGTCTTCGGCATCTTCGTCCTCGTCTTCGGCGGACACGAGATGGGTGCCGACTACTTCACCGGATGGCTGGTGGAGAAGGCACTGAGTGTGGACAACCTGTTCGTCTTCCTCATCATCATGGGGTCCTTCGCGGTGCCACGTGAGGACCAGCAGAAGGTGCTGCTGTTCGGCATCGTCTTCGCCCTCATCGCCCGCTCCGCGTTCATCGCCGCGGGCAAGGCCATGGTCGAGGCCTGGTCGTGGACCTTCTACTTCTTCGGTCTGATCCTCATCGTGACCGCCGGGAAGCTGCTGGTGCCGGAGGGAGCGGAGTCCGACGAGGCGGACAACTTCGTCATCCGCCTGGCCCGCAAGTACCTGCACACCTCCAACCACTACGACGGCGACAAGCTGTTCACGATCGAGAACGGTCGCCGCGTCCTCACCCCGATGCTGCTGGTGATGGTGGCGATCGGTGGCACCGACATCCTCTTCGCCGTCGATTCCGTCCCGGCCATCTACGGCATCACCACCAACGTCTACATCGTGTTCACGGCCACGGCCTTCTCCATGATGGGGCTCAGGCAGCTGTACTTCCTCATCGACGACCTGCTCGACCGGCTCATCTACCTCAAGTACGGGCTGGCCGCGATCCTCGGGTTCATCGGTGTCAAGCTGATCCTGGAGGCCCTCCACACCAACACCCTGCCCTTCATCAACGGTGGCCAGCACGTCCCGGTGTTCGTCTTCGACAAGATCCAGGCGCTGCTGGTGGTGGTCGGGCTGCTGACCATCACGGTCGTCGCCTCCCTGTTCAGCCGCAAGGGCGCCGTCGCCAGCGTCGTCAAGACCCTTGACCGGAAGTGTCACGCCTACCTCCACGACGAGTACCACGGTGCGGAGGAGGAACGGACGGCCCTCTACGAGGACATCCTGCGGCGTGAGGCGAAGCTGAAGACCCTCGACCCGGAGCTCGTCGAGCACTACATGAAGGTCACCGGCGCGGAGCTGGCGCTCGCCAAGGTGCATTCCGTGCACGGCGACGTCTGAGATGGGGGCTGGCGCAGCACTGCGACGACTCTGGCGGCACGCCGGGTTCCGGCGGCTCCTGACGCTGCGTGCACTGTCCCAGTCGGCCGACGGGACGGTGCAGGTGGGGATGGCCGCCTACCTGCTGTTCTCACCCGCGAGTCAGCCCGACGCCTGGTCGATCGCCGCGATCCTGGCGATCACGTTCCTGCCGTTCACGCTGCTCGGACCGTTCGTCTCGCCGCTGCTGGACACCTGGTCGAGGCGGCAGGTGGTGGTGGTCTCGGACCTGCTCCGGGCCGCCCTGTCCGTGCTGGTCGGGGCGCTGATCCTCGTGGGGGCGACGACGAGCGGATGGCAGGTGGCGCTGTTCGCGGGGCTGCTGGCCCTGCTCAGCATCAACCGGTTCATGCTGGCGGGCCTGACCGCGGGGCTGCAGCACGTCGTCGACGAGGACGAGTACCTCACGGCGTCGTCGATCCTGCCGATGGTCGGGCCGATGGGGGTGGTCGTCGGGGCGCTGCTCGGGATGGCGGCCCGGCTGGGGCTTGCCCCGTGGCTGGGGGTGGATCCGGCGAATGCGGTGGTGTTCTGGGTGGCGGCGGCACTGTTCCTGGGGTCGGTGGCCCTGGGTCTCGGGTTCCGGCGTGACGCCCTCGGTCCGGTGCCGGGAGCGGCGCGGGTTCGGGCGCGGCAGGTGGGGCGTGAACTCGCCGTCGCGCTGCAGCACCTGGCCGGGCGGCCGGTGGCGGGCCTGGCGATCGGGGTGCTGTTCGGGGTGCGGATGCTGTTCGGGCTGTTCTCGGTGGCCGTGATCCTGGCGTTCCGGAACCTCCTCAACGACGATCCGGTGGCGGCCCTGGCGGACCTCACGTTGTGGGGGACGCTGGCCGGGGTCGGGTTCATCGGGGCGAGCGCCGTCGTGCCGCCGCTGGTCAGGCGTCTCGGGCTGCGGTGGAGCGCCGTGGTGGTGCTGGTGGTGGCCGCGGTGGCGACGGGGGGTGCGCTGAGCGGGGTACGGCCCCTTCTGCTGGGGTTGTCGGTGCTGGTGGGGCTGGGGACCCAGTGCTACAAGATCGCGGCCGACACCTTCGTGCAGGCGCACGTGGCGGAGGAGTTCAAGGGTCGGGCGTTCACGTTCTACGACATGGCCTTCAACGGGGCGTTCGTGCTGGCGGCGGTCGTCGCGGCCGTGCTGCTGCCGACGACGGGCATCGGGCCGGGGGTCGCGCCGGGGCTGGCGGCGGCGTGGCTGCTGCTCGCGGCCGTGTTCTGGTGGGCCTCGGGCAGGACCGGCGCGGCGGAGTTCGAGAAGGGCACCGAGGACCTCCTCCGGCGGTGACCGGCGTCATGGATCCTGCAGGGTACATCACCACGAGGTGAGGCAGTGGGGGACAGCTCACAGGGGAGGCTGCCAACGCGGCGGGTCCGTGGCGATTCCGGTGGTGTCGGCGATGTTGGTGACGTCTCCCTTCAGTCCCACGTCGGCCGTGCGTTGCTCGAAACGGGTGGTCTGTTTCTTGTGCGACAGGCCGGCTCGGGCCAGCTCGTTCACGGCTTCGCCCAGGCCGATGTGACGCTGCGCGCGCATGTGCTCCACTGCGGCGGCCACTTCAGGGTCCAAGCGCACAGTCGTTCTCATGCACAAAGCATAGGTCGATGATCCTGACACGCCGACGTCGGTGATGAGGACCTCAGCCAGTCTCGAGTTGGCAGTGTGACCGGTGGGTGCCCTTTTCAGGGCAGTTGGGGCGAGGGCCGCAGCGCCACGGCCTGGCTCACGGCGAACAGGGCGATGTCGATGGCGACGGCGAGGACAGCGATCACGACGAGGGGAGTGGCAGCGGCCACCGACACCAGGCCGACGGCGATGGCAGCCACGGTGTTGGCGACCATGACGACTCGAAGGGCCAAGGACAGGCTCAGTCGTTTCAGCATCCACACGATGCCCGCCGCCCAGATCACCACCGCCACACCGATGACGACGATCAGTGGAGGAGGGAGGGGGAGACCGTGGGTGATCCAGCCTGAGGAACAGACGAGGGCGACTCCCAGCACGGTGCAGTAGCCAGCGTCGAGGCGAAGGCTCCACCGCCCCAGCCGGTCGCGGTTGATGCGTCGTGGCGTCATGGTGCCATTGTATGAGCGACCGAAAGTCCTGTCAGGCCGCCTTGGCCTCGCGGCGCTTGAGGGCCAGCCTTGCGGAGTCGACCAGGAGCACGAAACCGGCCCCGATCTGGATGCAGTCCTTGAGCACCAGGCGACCCCTGCCCGACAGGAAGGGGAAGCCGAGATCCGCGTCGGCTGCGCCCTGGGCCGGGGCCGCCACCCAGACCTGTGGGGTGGTGACCAGGAACGAGAGGGTGACGACGCTGAAGCCGATGAGGGCGACGGCGCCGATCACGCCGATCTCGGCACGCACCCAGTGCAGGGCGATGAGGACACCGATGCCGACGATGCACACCCCGACGAAGATGGACATCGGGTAGGTGCCGTTCGCCTCGTGCCAGGCTCGGTTCGCGTCGATGAGGGCACCCTCGGGGTTCATGTGGGCCTTGTAGTTCGCGGGATCCCCGAGCATCCACTTCATCAGCGGTGAGTTCGCGACGAACGGGACGATGCCGTCCGCCTCGTACTTGAACCACTTCAACCCGCCGATCCAGAACAGGACGACGAGGACACCGATCCTGAGCAGGGTCATCGACAGTCGGTCCCAACCCGCGATGGTCCTCAGCACGGCGTTGATGCGGCCAGGGGAGGCAGGGGCCAGGGTATCGGACATGTGTTTCCTCCCACGTGGCGGAGAACGCAGGTGCTCCGCGTCGACAGTCCGGTCAGGCTACCGGGAAGGCATCACGACGCGTCGGATCCGGGGGTCACCGACGGTGGAACCGGACCCCACCGACATCCCACCCCGTGAGCGGGACCACCGTCTCACCGCGACGACACGCCGCCAGTCCCGCGACCACCTCGCTGGGCGGCCACCGCCGGGCCAGCGGATCCGCCATGATCGCGTCGACGACGGCGTCGTCACCGGACATGGCCTGGAAGAACAGGGCCTGCCGCCAGGCGATGGCGGCATTCTTGACGGTGGTCTGCGGGTACTCCTGGCGCTGTGCCAGGCGGAGCAGCCGGAACGCGTGCCGCGCCGCCCGCAGCGCGAGCTCTCCCCACCCGTCGCGAGGCTCGACCCCGAGGCTCACCAGCACCGCCAGGTTCCCGGCGGTGAGGATCTGCTGCCGCTCGATGATCCGGCCGTTGTCGGCCAGGGAGCGCCTGGGCACGGCGTCGCGACGACACAGCTCGTCGAAGGCGGGAACCTCCCTGCCGACCGGTTCCGGCAGCGCCTCGACCCGAGCGAGGTCGAGACCGTGGTAGCGCTCGTACAGGGTGCCCTGCAGCAGGTCCGCCGCGACCTTCGCGGCCCGCTGGAACTTCGGTGTGAAACGGCCCATGAAGATGTCGACCGCCAACTCCTCCGTGAGTGGCAGCTCCACCCCACCGAGGCGCAGCAGCACCCCGAGTTCGCGGACCAGCGGGTTCGGCAGCAGCGTGCCGGGGAAGTGCTCCACCGCCAGTGTCGCCAGCCGACGGGCGACCACCACCGGGTCGTCGGCCACTCCCGCCGTGCCCTCGAGCAGGGCCGCCACCCACGGGAACTCCTCGAACCGGGTCTGTGACTCCAGGTTCAGCAACAACAGGCTGCGGGTGCGACGGAAGGCCCGGTAGGTCGCGGCCAGCAACGCCCCGACGTCACCGTCGCCGACGTGGGCGGAGACCTGGGCCGCGGTGAGTTGCGGCACCAGCTGGGCCAGGGTCTCCGCGGAGGGAAGCACCCCGAGCTCCACCAGCGAGCCGATCTCCGCGACCGCACCCTGCCGGATGACGCGCACCGCACCCGGCGGCACCTTCGTGCCCGCGGGCACCCGGTCGGTCGCCTCGTCGGCCCGGATCGGGGCGAGCGCATCGGCCAGATCCGTGATCCCGATGTCACCGCGCAGCCGGTCCAGCCGCGCGGCCAGCACCACCGCGACCTCCTGGTGCAGGGGCCGGGCGGTGGTGGCGGCCTGGCGCTGCCGCAGCGTCGTGTTCGTGGTGCTGCCGGGCAGTCCCCGTTTGGCGTCGACGCGGGCCAGCCGGTGCCGGACCCGGTCACGGACACCGTCGGTCAGGGTGCCCGCGACGAGGTGCCGCAGGGCCTGGAGCAGGACGGGCAGGGTCTCGCCGTCCCGCCGGTACCGGCGGCAACGGGTGTGGTGTCGCAGGGCGGTCTCGTACGAGTCGATGAGGCCGCCCGCGGCATCCAGATCGGAGGCGGTGGGCGCGGGGTCGTCGATGATGCGGGCCCACAGCGCCACCACCTCGTCGGTCAACGGCGCCCACACCGTCAACGCCTCGTGCTCGGCCGCGACCTGTCGTCTCGGGCGCATCGCCCGGAGCGCGTCGCGGACCTCGGCGGTCGTCGCCCGGAACACGTGACCGTCGGGAAGGCTCACGGGGGCCGCGGGTGGGGGAGCGAACCGCAGCGAGTCGACGAAGGGCTCCACCTCGTCGAGCAGCCGACGGGCCGCCTCGTGGTCGCCGCGACGCAGCAGCACGGCGACGGCGGGCAGCATCGCGTGCTGCGGCCAGTGGATGCCGTACCCGCGGGTGGTGAGCATCTCCTCGAGCTCGGCCAGGCCGTCGGCGGTCAGCCAGGACTCGAAGATCGCCCGGCGCTCGGCGGGGATGCCGAGGCGTTCGGCACGCAGTTTCTCGTCGTGTTGCGGTGGTACCGCCGCCACGGCCCGCCCGGTGCTGAACCCGCCCCGCAGGACCCGCTGGGTCACCCAGACCGGGACTCCGGCGACCGGGGTGCGGCTGCCGATGGTCAGGGTGCCGTCGGCCATGCCGTCGATGACCTGCTGCCACTGCGCCACCCGGTCCCGGGCCGCGCTGCGGATGGTCTCGTCCGGGTGGGCGGCAGCGGTGTGGGCGGCCCTGTCCTGCTGCCCTCCGGCATACCCGGGGTTGATCTCCATGGTGGTCTCCGCGTCGTCGGGTCGGCGTGGCAGGTGCTGCCCCTGCTCCCTTCGGGTCCCAGCCCGATGCTCTGGACTGTTGAGCTACACGCCGTGGGGCAGGAGTCTACCGGGTCTGGTGCTCTCCGGGCGGTCCTGGTCGTTTCGTCCGGTCGAGGAATTCCAGGACCGCCCGGGCCGCCGCATCGGGTTGTTCCAGGGGCAGCAGGTGGCCGGCGTTCGGGATCACCCGGAGTTCCGCGTCGGTGAGCAGGGAGACGGCGTGGGCCATCTCCTCCTGGCTGACGAGGGTGCTCTCGGCGCCGCGCAGCCACAGGGTGGGGCAGCGCAGGGCCGGTATCTCGTCGAGGAGATTCCAGGAGAGTCGGAGAGCTCCGATCGCGTCGACCTGCCAGTCGTCCAGATCGGCCTCGGCGTACCTGCCCTTGCCGTCGATCTCCTCCTTGAGGATCTGAGCGAGCCGCTCGGGGGCGGTCGGCGTCGTGCCCCTGGTGAAGAACGAGGCGAGGGTGCGCATCAAGGCGGTGGTGTCCTTGCCCCGGTGCAGCCGGTTGAACACCCGTCGGGTGCCCGGGGTGTGGAGGTAGAGCCAGAGGGGGAAGTGGTGCCTGAGGCGACGCCCGAGTCCGCCCGGCTCGACCAGCACCATGCTGTCGACCTGGCGGGGGTGGCTGGCGGCGTGACCGATCGCGAGGGCCCCTCCCATGGACAGGCCGACCAGGTGGAAGGTGTCGAGGGCCAGGTGGTGGAAGGTCGCCTCGAGGATCGTCAGGAGGCGACGGTGCGTCAGGCGTCCTGCCCAGGGGCGCGAGGAACCGTGGCGGGGGGTGTCCACGGCATACACGTGGTGGTGCTCGGCGAGCGTGGGGAAGAGCTGATCCCAGGAGAAACGCGCCTCGTCGTACATAGCGCCGTGCAGCAGCACCACGACGGGGCGTCCTTCCACTCCTGCCTCATGGACCGACATCGGTCCTCCGGCGACCTCGAACAGGTGGTGTCGCCAGCCGGGTGTGGCGACGACGCCTCCGGTGTCGTTTCTCGTGGACATCGGGTCCTCCCATCGTAGTGACCAGAAGTTTACATCAGGTCACTACATGGGGGAAGACCATCGCGTGGATAATGACGTGGATGGAACAGAGTGCGACCGGGAGTGGCCAGTGATGCCGCGTCCAACGATTCCCAACCGGCGATCGGTGCTGCTGGATGTCGCCGAGGAGCAGATCCTGCAGCAGGGATTCGACGCGGTCCGGATCGCTGACGTCGCCCGTCAGGCCGGGGTCGGGAAGGGGGCCGTCTATCTGGAGTTCCGGTCCAAGGGGGCCCTGCTGGAGGCGTTGCTGACCCGCGCCATGGGACGGATGATCCGCCACAGCCAGCGCGCCCTCGACGAGGTGCCCGACGGTGAGCTGAGTTTCGCGCTCCTGTACCGGGTGGGCATCGAGGCGCTGCTGTCGGATCGACTCGCGACGGCGGCACTGCTGAGCGATCGGGACGTCCTCGGGAGCCAGGTCGAGGCGATGGGATCGCAGCGCTATGCGTCGCGACTCGGCTGGGTGCGGGTGCTGCTGGGGGTCTTCGCGGAGTCCGGGGCCATCCCGCCGGACCTTGACCTCGACGGGCTCGCCGTCGCCCTGAGTGCGACCACCCTGGGGCTGCTCCAGGCCTCGTCGGCCTTCGGGCCGCTGTCGAAGGAGCAACTCGAGGGGGCGCTGGCGGCCCTCACCCTGGTGGTGGAACGGGGCATCTTGTCCGGACCGGTCCGCAACCCCCGGGCCCTGCGGCAGGCGGTCGTCGAGTTCCTGGGACGGCTCCGGGACCAGGTCGAGCGGTGAGTACGGTGTTTTCTGCCATTCCTCGGCCGTCATGGGGGCCTCGGGGCTCGAGGAATGGCAGAAAACACCAGAACCCATGGAAGGAACAGGAGGAGCCCCCGGCCGGAGGTGATCGGCCAAGGGCTCTGTGGAGCATAGGGGACTCGAACCCCTAACTTCCACCTTGCAAAGGTGGCACTCTACCAATTGAGTTAATGCCCCGAGGACCACGACAGCATAGCCGGTGCCGGGCTGAAGTGGGAACTTCGCAGGTCGGCCGGGTCGTGACTCAGGTCCTCGCGATCTGCTTGGCGGCCCGGACGGCCTTCGACGACGACCGCCGCCTCGCCAGGGCCGCGACGGCGGGCATCGGTGGGACCTCCGGGACCTCCGGCAGGTAGCGGAGCACGGCCTCGAGCACCGCGAAGGCGTCCTCGGGGAGGGGGTCCATCGCGGCGATCTCCTCCGCCGCCGTGACGAGCAGCGGCCACGCCAGCTGCAGCCCACCGGACTCGGCCACCATGATGAGTACCCGGGCCAACGGCCTCGGGTCCCGCTGGCCACGCCACCACCACTCCTGCCACCACGGCGACCGCCAGGCAGTCATGAGATCATCGGCGGTGACCCGGCCCTCGTCCCAGGCCTCGACCAGGGCCGTCGCCATCTCCTCCTCCCTCTCCCGGTGCCCGATCACCGTGATGACCAGCGCGACGAAGCTGCCCAGTGCCCCGAATCGGGGCACCGTCCCCCCGATGGTTCCCAGCCACGACGCAGCGGACCACGATCTGCGGGACTTCAGCAGATACCCCCACGCCTGGCCGGGATGCCGCGGCAGCAGCCGGGTCCCCCAGCCCCAGTCGGCCAGCTGTGGCCGCCACCACGGCGAGCGATCCCACGGCGATCCCAGCCCCAACACCTTCACCAGCGGCGACTCATCACCTGTCACCTTGATGCCGCGACGCTGCCCCTTGAGCATCCGCATCAGCACCGACTGCTCCGCGACCACCGGCTCCGGCTCCCCGGGCGGGGTGGCCCGCCACGCCCGGACGGCCTCCTCGGCGATGGGCACCGGCGACCCGTCATCGTCGAAGACCCGCCCCAGCGCGACGTAGAGGTCCGAGGCGACGGGCTCCACCCCCGCAGCCTCGTACCTCCCGAGCCGCTCCACCAACACCTGCCAGGCGAGATGACCATCGCTGTGGGTCGGGGTGGACAGCAGACACGGCACCCGGCCCACCGCGCCCAGCGCGTCGAGGATCCGCGCCTCAGCCCACAGGTCCAGTCCCTTGCGCCACCCGACGGGGGAGAGCTTTCTGGCCTCGTGCTCGGCCGCGACCCAGTCGTCGAGGATCTTTCGCGGCAACGACAGGTCGAGGCCGCGCTCGAAGGTGGTGGAGACCACGGTGACGGTGTCCGCCCGGCCGTGCTCGTACCCGTGGGCGACGAGCGCCGCCAGGACCTGCTCCAGCCACGTGAAGTTCTCGACGGGAACGTGCAGATCACCCTCGACCGGCTCCTGGAGCAGCAGCCGGGGCAGGTCCGTCGCCGTCGTCTCGGCCAGCTCCGTCGCCTGCGGCAGCGACGGATCCTGCCACAGCCCGAGCCCGGAGGCCACCTCGGCACCCCAGCGCTGACTGAGTCCGACGGCGAGTGCCGCGATCTCGGCATCCGGGTCCGAGGCGGCCAGCGTCACGGCATCCACCAGCTCCGGCGAGGGCTGATCGAGGCGCTCCAGGGCACGCAACACCTGCCGTCGCATCGTCTTCTCCCTGCGGCTCAGCACCTCCGGGGCCAGACGCCCCAGGTACTCCGGCGAGGCGTCGCGCAGGGTCTGGGCCAGCAGCTCCTTCACCACCGTCGAGTCCAGCAGCGGCACCGCCCCGACCAGCAGGTCGGCCTTCTCGTGGAGGCGGGGCAGCAGACCGAGGTCCTCCAGCCAGATCATGAGGTGCCGTTGGTTGGCGGGCCGCTCACCCCGGACGAGGGCGGTGACCAGGGCGTGCAGCAGGGCGTCGTCGTCGATGGGTTCCACCGCGCGCAGCTCGTCGATCCGGACCAGGCGACGGTGTTCGTCGCGGGTGACCCGGGGGCCCCGGAACGCCTCGGGGCTGGCGCAGGCGGCGAGGAAGAAACGCTGCCACTCGCGCCCGGGCCGGGGGAACCCGTCGCCGAGCACCCACTCGACCCAGAACCGGGGCTCGGTGGGCAGCGGCAGGCCGAGGTGAAGGATCAGCTCATGCACCCCTCGATGGGCCACCAGGGGCAGGGCGACGGCGGTGATCCGTCGCAGGTAGTCCTCCAGCCAGTCCCGTCCCCGGGCCCGGAACAGGTCGAGGAACCGAGGTCGAGACCCCGGGTCGACGATGAGGTGGCCCAGGTTCACCGCCGAACTCACCCTGGTGAACTGGAGGGGAGTCAACGGCAACACCAGCGCGAGCGCCTGGTACCGCAGCTCGCGGTTGAACCTGACGTCGTCGTTCCTGCTGCGGAGCCATTCGAGGTCTCCGCCCGTCCCCTCGGCCTGGATCACCCGGAGCTGCTGCATAGCCTCCTTGGCGGTCAGTTCCAGCCGTGCGGCGAGATCGAGCATCTCCGTGAGTGGCCGATCGGTCAGCACGAGGTCACGCAGATCGATCGGGCCGGGCGGAGTGGTGGTCATGGGAAGAGCATAAGCAGCGACTCGGACAAAAATGTCAGGGCCATCACGTAGCCTCATCCTCAGATCACCGTGGATCGATCAGCAGGAGGTCGAGGATGAACAACAGCAGGATGACGGCGGTGCTCGTGGCCGTCGTGATGGCTCTCACCGGGTTGTCCGGGGTGCGTGGTGTTCCCGCTGAGGCCGCCCCGGAGCGACAGCTGTCGGTGGTCGTCATCGGTGACTCGTACTCGGCGGGCAACGGGGCCGGGGCCTACTACGGCCCGAAGGGCTCCTTCCGCAGTCGGAACAACTGGGGGCACAGATATGTGGAGTGGCTCAACTCCTCGGGGGTTCACGCCACCTTGACCGTGCTGGCGCACTCCGGGGCCACCGCCGAGCAGGTTCAGCACGGACAGGTCCCGGACGTACCGCAGTCGGCCGACCTGGTGATGCTCACCGTCGGGGGCAACGACGCGGGATTCGCAGACATTCTCTCGCAGTGTTTCGTGGTGGGGTTGCGTGATGCGACGGGCTGCCGGGACGCGGTGGAGCGGGCACGCTCCCTCATCCGCGACGGCGTGTTGAAGGAGCGGGTCACCGCGATGCTGCGCGCCCTGGACGAGCGGCTGCCCGGGGACCACGCCCAGATCGTGCTCGTCGGGTACCCGCATCTCAGCCTCGACCGTCCGGGGTATGTGCTGAGCGAGTGCGTGAAGCGGCACTGGGGGCGCTGCAAGGAGCGGTTCTCCTACCCGGCGGCGACCGAGGTGCGGGCCGTCGCGAAGGAGGCCGCCGAGCTCCAGGCCACGATCGTCGCCTCATGGAACGAGCACTCCGGGCAGCGGGTCCGCTTCGTCGACTCGGTCCTGACGATGTTCGCCGGGCATGAGCCGGATCCCAGCTCCGGGTCCCGCAACGCCCACCGCTGGCTCAACGAGTTCCTGGAGACCGAGGGACGGCTCGGGGCCTCGGGGCAGACCGAGTCGCGGTTCTCGTGGGAGAGCCAGGAGTGGTACCACCCCAACCTGATCGGTCATGAGCAGCTGGCCGAGGCGGTCAGGGGCGGCGTGGGGGTTCCGGCGAACGCCCGCCCGGTGGCTGCCGGACACATGGTGACGACGGCGGACGGCGCGCAGCAGGCGTCCTTGCAGCCGTTCGCCTGGATCCAGGGCCCCTACGTCGTGGCGACGGGACAGGAGACGGTGCTGGACGCCCGGGCCTCGTTCACGCCGACAGGTGCGTTGACGCGGTTCGAGTGGGACCTCGACGGCGACGGCGTCTTCGAGACCGTGGGCGACGGCCCGACCCTCGCCCACACCTGGCAGGCGGAGTTCAGCGGCGAGGTGGGGCTCAGGGTGACCGATGCCAGCGGCCAGGTCGCCGTCGCCACCACGACGGTGGACGTCTCCCGGGACGGCGACGCCATCCCCGATGCGCAGGACAACTGCCCGGATGTCGCCAACCATGCCCAGGCGGACGTCGACGGCGACGGGATCGGCGATGTCTGCGATCCGGAGCCGGGCATCCTGACCACGGACGAGGCCGAGGTGATGGAGGAGACCGTCCCACCGGCCCCGACCCCGGAACCGTCACCGACCCCGTCGGCGGTTCCGATCTCGGATGCGCCTGCACCATCGAAGTCGTCGTCGGCCCCAGCGGCCGAGGTGTGACGTCCCGGTCTGCCGAGGACAGGAAGGAGGTGACCGGTTCCCCACACCAGTGGTCGTGACGTGTCGTTCCTGACGGTTCGAGACCGGTTCGTGCTGGTGGGAGCAGCGGGGTCAGCGTCGCTTGAGTGCTGCCGCGATCCCTCGGGCCAGGGTCACGGCCTTGGAGGTGCCGCGCCGGTCGGCCAGGGCCGTGATGGCGGGTAGCTCCACGGGTCCGGGGACCTCCGGGAGCAGGGCGAGGACGGCCTCCAGGATGGTCGCGGCGGTGCCGGGGATCTTCGACCGGGCCGCGATCTCCTCCGCCATGGCAGCCAGCAGCGGCCAGACCAGGGCCAGGCCCTCGGCCTCCGCGATGCCCAGGAGCATCGGGGTGATCTTCGGGGCGGACAACGGCCAGCCGTCTCGCCACGGGGAGGACCAGGCGACGGTGAGGTCATCCGGACCGAGACGGCCCTCCTCCCAGGCAGCCAGGAGGGCCGCGGCCAGGCCCTCCCGCTCCCGCAGTGAGCTCTGACCGGCCAGCACCAGGGCCGTGAACGCCAGCACCGGGCCGAACGGGTCCGCCACCTCGGCCAGGGCCAGGAACGGATCGAGCACCGGTGCCCCACGCTGCAGCTGCTGCAGCTGGACGGCGGCCCCGCGCGACGGATGGTTCGGCAGCAGCGCCAGCGCCCAGACGACGTCATCACGTTCAGGGCGGAAGGGCGCGGTCCACACCGAGGTGACACCGAGCAGGTCGAGACCGCCCGGCTCATCCCCGGTCAGCTCCGGGGTGGGCCACGAGGTACCAGGCCGTGACAAGGGCTTCAGGGTGGCAGGTGTGACGGGCGTGTCGCGCCAGGCCGCGAGCACCTCGTCGAGACCATGGGGGCAGTCGGCGATGGGCAGCCGGTAGCGCGAGAGGTCGTCGGGGATGGCTGCCCGCTCCAGACGGCCCAGCGCGACGGCGACATCCGTCGGCAACGCCGCTCGACCCGCCTCGCGATACTGCGCGACGCGTTCGGCCAGCACCTGCCAGGAGATTCTGAGCCGGGTGTGCGACGGCGCGGAGAGCATGCACGGCACCTGGCCGAGGTGGGCGCCGAGCTCCCCGGTGCGGCGATGCAGCAGCCGGGAGAGCTGGTCCGGGTGGTGGTGCTTGTCCGCCTCCCAGGTGCTGAGCGGATGCAACAGCCGTCGCCGGAGCGCCTCGGGTGAGGGGTCGGCGTGCTTGCCGCCCTGGTCCAGCTCCGCCAGAGCCCCGAATCCCCGGGCGTGGGCGGTGGCGACGAGAGCCGCCACGGCCTGCTCCTGCGGGACGATCGGTTTCGGCCACCGTGCCAGGCCCGCCAGCAGCTCCTGCCACTGCACGGCATCGACCACCAGGTGGTCCGGCTCGAACTCGGGGCTGGGCTGGGGCGTGGTCCTTGCAGGGTCCCGCCACAGCCCCAGGAGCTCCGCCTGAGCCGTCGCCCCGGCCGCGGGGGCGGCACCCCAGCGGGACAGCAGGTCAGCGGCGAGCCCCGCCGTCGTGACGTCCGGGTCCTCGGCCAACGCCGTGACGAGGTCCTGCAGGTCCGTGGAGGGGACATCGAGGCGACGCAGTGCCTTCACCACCTGTCGCCGCAGTCCCTGCTCCGTGCGGGGCAGAACGGCCAATGCGATGCGCCCCAGGTGGTCGTCACTGAGGGTGTCGGCCTCGAGCAGCAGCGTCACCAGCTGTTTCGCGACGGCCCCGTCGGTGCTGGACAGCGCCTCGATGACCCGATCGGTGTGGGCGGTGAGCGCGGCCTCCAACTGAAGCCCGACGATCCACTGCCAGGCCGACCGCTGCGCGCCGGGACGATCCCCCCGTTCGAGTGGGCCGAGCAGCGCGACCACCAGGGCGTCGTCGTCGACGGGTTCGGCGGCACGGAACTTCTGGAACGTCGCCCTCATCCACTCGGGGAAGCCCCCGTCGGTCGCGAAGGCGTTCGGGACCCGGCAGGCGGCGACGAACCGCTCCACCCAGCGGATGCCGGGCCTCGGCTCGGGGCAGGAGCGCAGCCACGACCCCAAGTAGGCGGGGGAGTCGGGGATCGGCAGCTGGCGGGCCTCGAGGATCGGGTCCAGCAGCATCACCTGCCCCGCGACGCCCCGGGACCTCAAGGCCGCAGCGACGAAGTCGCCGACGGTGTCGTCGTCGCGGGTCAGCAACTGCCGGGTGAGGTGCTCGCGTGGGGCGGAGCCGATCCGGCTCCACCGCACGGTGAGCGCGCGGACTACCTGGGCCGGGGTGCCGCCGATCTCCAGCATCAGCGGTACCGCCCAGCCCTGCAGCGGATCACGCCACTGCTCGTGGGCGCTGCTGACCAGGGCCTTCTTCAACGCGGTGACCGCCGAGCGACGCTCCCCCGGGGTAAGGGTGGCGAGGTCCGCGACGATGTGGTCGAACAGGGCACGTTCCTTGCCGGATCGTGGTGGGCGGAACCTCCCCAGCCACGAGCCGAGGTCGTCGGGCTGCGGCAGCTCGGCGGCAGTGGCGACACGGCTGGTCAGCGGCCAGAACCGGCAGGCCTCGGCTTGACCCCGGGTGGCTGCGGCCAACAGCTGTCGGCACCACTGCTGCCCCCGGGACGCGGCCGCCCCGGCGATGTGGTCCAGCGCGGCGGCATCGCGCGCCAGAGAACGCCAGACCTTGGCGGTCAGCGCGGCGAGCAGCAGCTCCGGCTCGGTGTCGAAGGAGCCCGCGAGCATCGCGAACCGGGTCAGGGCCCCGACGGCGAACAGGTCGTGCTGGATGTCGCGGTGGTGCTGCTGCCACTGCTGCGCCAGGGCTGCGTGCTCGTCGTCACTGAGATCCTGCAGCCGCTCCGCCAGGGCGGCACTCGACGAGGCCCGCCTGGCCAGTTCCACCAGTTGCCCGGACATCACACCTCCACGCCGTCGTCAACGACAGGGGAGACTGTACAACGGGACCGACAACCGTGTCCCGGGAGCCTCGAAGGACTCACCTGCGGTGCAGCTCCGCCACCACCCTGCGCGCCATCTGGGGGGCCTTGGCCTTGCCGCCCCGCTCCGCCAGCGCCGCGACGTTGGGGAGGGCGACGGGGCCGGGCACCTCGGGCAGGTAGCCCAGCAGGGCCTCCAGGGTGCTGGCCATGATGCTCGGGACCTTGGGTTGGCCAGCCATGTCCTCGACCAGGGCCGCCAGGCTCGGCCACGCCAGCGCCAGCCCACCGTTGTCGGCGATGAGCCGCAGCAGCATCGCGAACTTCGGGACGGAGAACGGCCAGCCCTCCCGCTCCGGGGATGCCCAGGCGGCGGCGAGGTCATCGGGGTGGAGACGACCCTCGTCCCAGGCGTCGATGAGGGTGGCGGCCAGGGCCTCGCGGTCCGGGGAGGTCGCATCGGCGGCGGCCACCACCGTCGCGAGACCCATCACCGGCCCGAACGATCCCGCCACCTCCGCGAGGGCGAGGAAACTCAACAGCTGCGGGGTGTGGGTGCCCTCGAGGGCCCGCAGCTGCACCGCCGCCCCCCGCGACGGATGATTCGGCAGCAGCGCATGCTCCCACGGGCCCTCGTCACGACCGGGGCGGAAGGTGGAGTTCCACGGCGAGGTGATCCCGAGCAGGTCGAGACCACCCGGCTCGTCGCCCGTCACCTCCGGGACCGAACGGATCGACGACACGGAGCCGTGCAGCGGCTGCTCCGGCGGTGGCAGCAGCGTCAGGGCAGCGGGGGTCACCGGGGTGTCCCGCCAGGCGGTCAGCACCTCGTCGAGACCATGGCCGCAGCCGTCGATGGGCAGCCGGTACCCGGAGAGGTCGTCGGGGACGGTGGCCCGATCGAGACGTCCCAGCGCGACGGCGACATCCGCGGGCAGCGCTGCCCGGCCGGCTTCGCGGTACTGCGCGACACGCTGCGCGAGCATCTCCCACGACAACCGTAGCCGGGTGTGCGACGGCGCGGAGAGCATGCACGGGACCCGACCGAGGCGGGCCCCCAGCTCGGCGGTGCGACGGTGCAGCAGCCCCGCGAGCAGGTCCGCACGATCCTGGAGCCCGACCTCCCAGCCGAGCTGCCCCAGCAGGGCCGCGTGGGCCTCGTCCGGGGTCTCGTGATCCGGGGTGAACTCCAGCAACGCCTCGACCCCCCGGGCGTGGGCCGTCGCGACGAGTGCGGCCAGGGCCCGCTCCTGCGCGACGACGGGCTGCGGCCAGACCTGGGCGGTGGCGAGGATCGTCGACCAGCGGTCGGCATCGACGACAAGGGCGTCGGTGTCGAACTCGGGCAGTGGCCGCGGTGGTCTCCCCACCGGGTCCCGCCACAGACCACGGGGAGAGGCGGGGGGCTCCGGGGCAGGTTCCTCACCGAACCACCGGGACAGCAGATCGGCGGCGATCACCGCGGTGCGGGGGTCGGCGTCGGAGGCCACGGCCCGGACGGCGTCGATCAGCTCCGGTGAGGGGGACCCGACGTGGCTGAGGGCGCGCAGCATCCTGCGTTTGGCCTCACGTTCCTTGCGGGGCAGGAAGGTCAGGGACAACCGGGTGAGCTGCTCCTGGTCGAGGGCGCCGCTGGCCAGCAGCACCTCGGCGACGCTGCGCAGCACGGAGGAGTCGGTGTGGCGGGCGGCGTCGATGGCACGGTCCCGGTGCGCGATGAGGGTGCCCGTGAGGCCCAGCCCGGTGAGCCACTGCCAGGCCTGGCGTTGCGGGCCGCGCCGGTCGCCGCGTTCCAGCACCGACAGCAACGCGATCACCAGGGCGTCGTCGTCCACGACCTCCTGGGAACGCATCCGCGCGACGTCGGCCTGCATGGAGTGCTGGAACTCGGGCAGCCGGACCAGCAGGTTGGGGACCTGGCAGGCCGCGACGAAACGCTCCACCCAGCGGGTGCCGGGGCGGGGCCGGGAGTGGTCCTGCACCCAGTCCTCCAGGTAGTGCGGATGATTGGGGATGGGCAGGTCCAGGGCGTCGATGAGGGGGTCGAGGAGAGGGACGGGCAGGGTGGAGAGCTGGGCCTGCAGCATGGCGTCGATGAAGGCGCGGATGTAGGTGTCGTCGCGGGTGAGCAGGGCCCGGACCAGGTGGTCGCGGGCGGCGGTGCCGCTCCAGGCCAGACCGACGGAGGTGCGGGCCACCTGGCCGGGGGTGCCACCGATCTCCAGCATCAGCGGGGCGGTCCAGCCGTGCAGGGGCTCCCGCCAGGTCTCGTGGGTGCGGCTGGTGAGGGCCTTCTTCAGAGCAGCGACGGCGGAACGGTGCTCGGCGGGGGTGAGGGTGGCCAGTTCGGCGACGATGTGGTCGAAGAGCCTGCGGTCCTGTCCGGCGCGGGGTGGGCGGAGCCTGCCGAGCCAGGAGCCCCGGTCGGTGGGCAGTGGGAGGCGGGCTGCGGTGGCGACGCGGCTGGTCAGTGGCCAGGCCTGCCGGGCGGTGTCCTCGTCGTGGGTGGCCAGCCGGATCAGGGCCTCGCACCAGGCGCGGCCCTGGGCGGCGCTGGCGGCGGCGATGTGGTCGAGGGCGGCGTCGTCGCGGACCAGGGAGCGCAGCCCCTTGCCGCCGAGCTCGGAGAGCAGCGGCTCGGGTCGGGTGCCGAAGCTGGCGGCGAGCATCATGTGGCGCGCCTGGGCCCCGGCCTCGATCAGCTGGGTCCGGATGTCGCGCTGGTGGGCGAGCCACGTCGCCTGGTGGGTGGTCCGCTCGGCACGGCTGAGCCCCTGCAACCAACGCGCCAGCGAAGCACTCGACGGGGCCTCGGTGGCCAGGGTCACCAGCTCGTCCATCACCACACACCTCCACTCACGTCACCGTCAACGCGCCCAACGTTACAGAAACCGGCCGACGAAAAGGACAGAAGTTCGGTACCGAAGGTGAGCGGGTGGGGTTCTGCTTCGTGGTCCCTTCCGGGGAGGTCACGGTCGACGACGGGAGTGGGATGGCTGTCCGCGCGGAGCCGACGATGTGGATCGCCTTGACCCCTGGAGCGCGACGGTGGGCAGATCGGGAGGAGCAGCAGATGGTTCCCGAGGTGATGACGGGGGCACCCAGCGGCTGATCGTCGAGACCACGCCCGGGCCCCCTGGAGCTCATGCCCGGGGCTCGAGGCGGACTGCTCGCTGACACTCGCGCCCCGGTGTGGGCAGTGGAAGAATGCGACGCGGACAATGCCCGGAGGTTGCTGACCTCACCGAACCTCGGGTGGTTCTCCCGCCTGTCGCTCCTCGTTTCGGCCTCGTGGTGTCAGGTCCGTCAGACCAGCCTGATCAGGGGTGGGGTCGATGTGACCTCACACCCGGTCCCTCGATGGTCGTGTCCCACTCGGCCTGCCGGAACTCCGCCAGGGCCTCACGGAGCTCCCGGCCCACGACGACCTCGATACCGAAGATCTCCCGGACGGCCTCCTGCAGGGCGTCCTCCTCGCAACGCCCCGTTCGTCGGAGCCGGGCGTAGCGGGACAGCACCATGCTCAACCCGACGTGGTCGATGGTGGGTGGCTCGGCCAGGGCACTGGTGTCCGACAGGGCCTCGCAGTGACCACTGCTGTATATCGGCAGGGTCAGGTGGTCGTGGACCCAGACATCCCCCAGGGTCGCCCGGGCCACCCGCAGCACCGTCTTGATGTCGGCCAGCACCTGCGCCTCGTCGAGGGGTTCCCCGTAGGTCTTCCGGTGCTCCGTCATCAGTCCGCTGACCGGCCAGTGCCCCGGCACGTGGTTCGCCCCGAAGGGGTAGGAGCGCAGGATCCGGAAGAGCTGCACCAGCCACGGCCCGCGACGATCCCCACCCGCCAGCAGCGCCGCATTCACCCGGCCGGGAGCGCCGTCGTCACGATGGGTCTTGGCGGGAAACCCGCGCCTCACCCGCTCCTGGCGTCTGATGTCGGCCAGCCTGCGGGTCACCATCTGCCGGATGTAGCCGCCGAGGTTGTCGACCCGGGGCAGCCCACCCTTCGCGGACCTCCTGTCCAAGGTCTCCGTGACATGACGCCACAGCTCGTGGATCAGATCCAGGCAACCGGCCTGGATGCACTCCGCGGCCATCAGCTCCGCGCGGGGATCCTCGTGGCCGTAAGGGACCCGGGTGGTGGGGCAGCGTCCGCCGTCGTGGCAGGTGGTGACGCGCCACGCAGCCGTGGCCTGCCACGTGATCTCCGCGAACTCGGGGAGGCTGATCGTCGTCATCTGCAGTCCCTTCTGACATCCACCGGCCGCCGTGGCCGGTGTGACTCCAAGCCTGATGGACGACATGGCCGAAAGGGAAGGGTTCGGCGACGATTGTCAGGGATCTGTCAGCAGATCAGTCATCCATGAACCAGCGGACACCGGCCGTGCATCCCAACCGGATTTCCTTGAACTCGATGCGCTGGTCACTTGCGTCAGGGACGATCCGGTGGGTGATGTCCTTGTCAGGCACGTTCTCCAGGACGGCTGTCGTCTCGAAGCACTCGATCCGGGAGGGCAGGTGGTCGCCGAAACGGATGTCCACGACGGTGTCGAGGGTGGTGTTGGAGGGACGGAACCTGATCTCGGGCCGGAGCGAGGTGTGGTCCGGCAGACGCATGGCCGTGGAGAAGGTGTGGGTGTCACCCTGCCACAGCGGGTGCGGGAAGCTGTGGCTGACACCCCACATCCCACCTCCCAGGGTGGCGACATGGTCCACGGAGCAGCCACCCAGATCCCGCCACACGGGAGCACCCTCGCTGAGGTCCGGGATGGTGAACTCTTCGTAGAACCCCTCCATGTGAGGAGCCAGGACCTTGATGGTGCGTTGCTGGGAGAGGACCGGACGGGGCAGACTCAGGTCCAGCCAGAGGTGGAGGTGTGTCACGGTGAACCGGGAGGCCTCGACCGCGTGCTCCTCGCCCTCGAGCAGACGAGCGACGAGCAGGGGAACCGCCTCGATCTCGTTCCGGCGGATGGTCCGCTCCGAGACCTTCTCCAAACTGGCGGCTTCCTGGAGGCGGACGTTCCTGCGGGTCGATGAGCCGGGGCGAGCCCCGGAGGCCACGAGGAAGGCGTCGCGGATCTCCACCGGGAGCCCGCTGATGGCGTTCATGATGCCCTTCCGGAGCTGGGGCAGGGCCTGTGCATCGGAGAGGTCGCCCGGAATCCTCAACACGTCACGAAGCCCAGGAGTGGCGGGCGGATCACTGTTCCGCAGGCCATGGCGACACAGCGCCAGGACCTCCTGCTCCAAGGCCTTCACGTCCACTTCTGTTGCGCGTCCCGCCACTGAGATTCCTCCCCCTCGGTCATCCTTTTGGATCTTAACTCTCGGCAACCCCTGTCGCGTGGGCGAGGTGGCCGTGGCGGAGGAAGTGAGCGGGCAGGCTGTCCGTCAGATGCGTGTGTAGACATGCGACCTGAGGAGGTGAGACCCATGACCGAGAGACTCTCCCGGCTGTGCGCCCAGTGGCTGGAGCAGTTGCAGGACTGGCGTGTCCTCGCCCCCCGGGGTGGAGGGTTGAGCGCCCCGTTGGCGACGAGGCACTGGCTGTTGCGCGTGTACCGGAAGAACTTCCCCGACTCTCTGGTCAAGGAGGACGAGGACCGACGCCTGGGATCGTGGCTGGCCGAGCACGAGCCGCAGATCCTGGTCGACCTGAGGCTGGTGCGCCGTGTCGTGGACCATGCCATGGACGAGGTGAGGCGACGGGGACTGGACGTCACGGCCGGGACGGCCGCCGAGTGCCTGGTGCGGGCCGTCGCGAAGGGATGGCTCAGGGACGAGCCGTTGGGGGAGATGGAGCTCGAGGCCGTGGTCAGCACCCACCTGGCCAATGCACCGTCACTGGGACGGATGCTTGAGCGGGAGGAGTTCGGCCGGTTCCAGGAGCTCTACGACCAGCTCTGGCTGGCCGAGGGTGAAGCACACCTGTTGGCCCATCCCCACAGCCGGGTCATGCTGGGCGACGACGAACGTCCGCCACTGACCCGCTCCGGGCGGGAGAACACCTGGGACGGCCTGGCCCGCTCCGTCCACTCCCGGTTCCGCCTGGCGGTCAAGGACACCGTCGTGCCCGGGGACGGTGAGGAGCTCGCCCGTGCCGAGGTGGCCCGGGCCTGCGGACGGCTGGGGCTCCACCAGGAATCAGCCCTGGTGGTGCTCTACAGCCTGCTGAAGGGGCTGCTGATGGGGCGTGCCTCCGTGGCCGACCAGCCCTGCCAGGACCCTGACGAGGACCGCTCCTGGGAACGGACCCCTGGCCCGGTCACCGCCACCGGGACGAGTGATCTCCCGGTCAACGACGAGCTCACGGCGCTGGCGGAGGCCATGATCCGCACCTTCTGCGCCAGGCAGGAGCAGGGCCGCTACCTGCTGCGGAACGAGCAGATGGAACGCGCCCACCAGCACGCGATGCGACGTGCCTGGATGGACTGCCTCATGCAGGATCGTCGTCGCCGTCCCATCGAGGCCACCGAGGCGCGGAGGATCGTCACCCGGGCCGTGTTCAAGGGGATTCCCTCGGGGGAGGAACACCGACGGCGTGCACTCACCCTGAGTGTTGCGGACCTCACCTGCCCTGAGGCCGATCCAGCCGCCGAGGTGCTCTTCTCGTCACCTGATCCGGATGCCCTCAATCGTGCCTATGCCTGGTTCGTGAAAAACCCAGAGGTGGCTGAAGGGCTCCGCGAACACGACCCGGAACGGATGGAGGAGTATCGTCGTGCAGCCGAAGAATTCCTCCTTCCTGACCTCGACTACATGATGAATCTTGTTGAAAAGGAAAATCCATGACGTTCGACCAGCCCCGAGAGGTGGTGATCCGTCACGTCGGATTCGGTGCCGTCATGATTGGTGAGGAACCGGTGGCACCGGCCGGGGCGGTGACCTTGGACATCTTCGGCGCAACCCTCGAACTCGATCCGTCGCGCCCGGACCGGTTGCCGTCCTGCCTGGTGGCCGACCCCGGCCTGGCCGTGCCCGTGCTGGAACAGCTGTACGGCAACGCCGTCGCCGATGAGGTGTTGGAGCGTGCCCTGCACCGCGACGACACACATGTGACCTGCCCGGTCGTCGCCCAGCCGTCGTTGGCGCTGCTCATCCGCCTGGCCGAGAACCGCTGGTGTCAGCGCAACGCGGCCCTGCCCCTCGACCCGGCGTTGCTGCTGTTGGAGGAGATGACCCTGCTGGCCGAGCTCAGGGGCATCGTCGAGACCGACGACGACTGGCTGTCCGATCTCCAGCAGCTGCTGGGGGCCCTGATGTCTCGTCCCGTGGCCGTGGGCGCGGCCATGGCCCAGCCAGCGGTCCGTGCCCTGCTCACCAGGGCCCTCGACCTCCTCATCGCCGAGACCAGCCCGCTCAGCGACGCCCATGCCACCGCCGTCACGTGGGCACACGGCATCGAGTCGGAGGCCTCCACACCCCGCTCGACGGGTGTCGTCGACTGGGCAGGGCAGTTGCGGCCCGAATTGGCGCTGGCAGCGGGCGGGGCGACCGTGGTGGGGACCTCGACGGTGGACTGGCAGGACATCCCGCTGGGGCTGGTCTCGCGGCGTGAGGGCAATGTCAGCTGGCAGGTCGAGCAGGGTGACGGCTCGGGGCGGGTCACGGTCACCGTGGAGGGGACCGGGGAGGTGTTCCGGCTGCTCGGTGCGGCCCCGAACCCGCCGGGGGGGATGCTCTTCGACGTGCTGGCTCCCGGATGGCCGATGCCGATCGCGACCGGGGGGCTCACCCGCTCCGACGACGGCGGGCCGTGGAGTGGGGTGGCGGAGCTGTCCGGTGAGCAGGTCGCCCTGGCGAACCGGCTGGTGGGTGACGGTGCCCGGCTGGACGTTCGGGTGCGCGGAGCCGGTCCGTCGCCGCAGCGGAATCCGTTGGTGGCGGAGGCCGAGCGGTGGTGTGCCCGTGCGGTGTGCGCCCTGCGTCTGCGCAACGTCGTGGCCGACCTCGATCTGCTGGGCAGTGCGGAGGCCGCTCTGGAGCAGGCGATGGGTCTGTGGGCACTGGCTGAGCGCCCGGCGGAACACGACGCCACCCGGGAGCTGCTGGAACTCGCCCTGGCCGATGCCGGGGAGTGGACCGAGACCCTCACCGTCGCCGAGACCATCCTCGTCGCGGAACAGGCCTGAGACGGCATCAGGGGTCGGCACCCTGCGGTGCCGACCCCTGAGCATTCATCAACCAAGGTCATGTGCTGGTCACCAGACGATCCACATGTCGGATTCCTTTCGCGTGGCGGGACATCTTCTGCCCTGACCTACGCATCTGGAATCCACCGACAACCGGGGCCAGGTCCTGGTGGAGGACTGGCCCCGGTTGTGCAGACAGGGATGGCCACGGTTCGTCTCACCAGAAGAGCCACATGATGAGCTCCTTCGTCGGGTCCAGTGGTGTTGTCGATGATGCCAATCCGGCAGATGCGCAGGCCGCTGCGGACCACTCTGAAGCAGGGCCTGGGGACGGGGTCATGGGGTCGGTACCCTGTGGTACCGACCCCATGCCTGTCGCCGTCGATTCACTTCATGCTGGTCACCAGACGATCCACATGGTGTGCTCCTTTCGTAGGTTCGGTGAGCAATCCGCTCGCTTGACCTACGCATCCGGATCAGGGCATTGTCCGCTGGCCGGGTTGGGCCGAGGGGAAGGGAGGCCTCAGGGGCCTGATCACTCACTGTGCCTGGGGCTGGCGTGGACTGGCTCCTGGACACGGTCGTCCTCGGCTGGCCAGCAGACCTGGGGTGAATACGACGACAAGGAGGTGACGATGTCTGACCAGGACTTGGATACCCGTCCCTGCTCGGTGTCTGAACCAGCTGTGCGGCATGACGAGACCGGACGTCGGATCGCTGCAAACGTGCGGAGCGTTCTTTCGGAAAGCGCTCTCAGGAGCAACGCTCCGCACGTTTGCAGCGGGATGAGGGGGCAGGTCTGCCGTCAAGTTGCAGCTCAGTCCACCATGCCGGCGGGGACGATCCGTCCTGCAAGGTGGTGACATGGAAGCCTCGTCCTGTCCAGTAGGTGCAGGACTCATGGGAGCCGGGGGTCTCGGCGTCGCTCCGGCCCGGAGGAAGCATCAGGTGCTCGTGGTCTGCAACTCGAGGCGATGGGTGATCTCCTGGCTGTTTCTGGCCCTGACCTTGCGAGCTGCCCATCCGATTCCGCTCTGGTACTGGATGTGCTGGAAGGTCTCGTGGCCCCGTCGTGAAGTGGTGTTGCCACGCCTCGATCATGCAGTCCGCCACAGGGTACTCCACTGTGAAGAGCAGGTGGTGTGTCCACCTCCACGGGAGGAAGGACATGGCGGGTTGCAGTTCCTCGATGGTCTCCTCAGGCAGCCAGTCGGGCCGGGAAGGCGGTTCAAAGGTGAGGAACTCAGGTGTGGGTTCTGAGTGGAAGGAGGATGGGTGGGAGAAGCCCGCGAATCGGTTGCCTGTGGAGGCAAACAGGGCAGATGTGAGGCACAGGGTCGTGGGAACGCCGGGGCCGTGGAGCTGATCTCGTTGAATCATGGCTCACTCCCTACGTTGTGTGGTGCAGTAGGCCCTCATCCAGCGTGACCGTGGTGCGCATGCCCGCAACGCAACATCGACGATTTTCGTCAAGATTCGCTCGAAAGGTGGTGGATGAACTCGACCTCGTGGGGGAATGTCGGGTGACGAGTTGCCCGGAAATCGTGCTGCTTCAGATTGCCAGACGGCATACACTCCGCAGCGGGTTTTCGGTCATCCCGGGAGCACCCTGTTCTGGGGGAGCCACAAGAACTGGCCTCACAGCACCGCGTAGTGGAGGACCCGGGCGGGCGGTGCTGCCTGACCGATGCAGGAGACATCGTTCCAACATCCCGCGCACTGGCGGATGATCCACAGTGAATCGGTGTCCTCGTCGATGATCTCCGCTGCCCTGGTCTTGATGTGCTCCAACTCCTCCGGGGTGGTGTTGAGCAGGAACACCGAGTACTGGATGCGGTCGCCGAAGGCTTGGAGGAGGGCCGCCAGTTGGGCCCGACGTTGATCCTCCGTCACGTCGTAGGCAGCCAGATGGGTCACCGCCATGCCAGCCCCGTCCATCTCTGTGTCGGATCCATGATGGCCGCACGCAAGCGCTGGGCCTGCCGGTACAGGTGATGACGACGGGTCGCACGCATGTCGTCGAGAGCCCCGGCGACATGGGTCAGCATCCGTTGCTCGAAGGCCGCGATCATCGCCTCACGTCCTGCCGCCGTCAGGTACACCCCGCCCTTGCCCTCGATCTCCCGGCCATGGGCAGCGGTGAGGGTGCCGCGACGTGCCGCGGTCAGCACCACGTGATCCACCACCAGGGGCCGGAACTCCTCCATCAGGTCCAGGGCCAGGCTGGGGCGGGTGTCGTGATCGGCGTGCAGCACCCCGATGTCCGGGTCCAGCCCCGTCGCCCGGATCGCCGTCACCGCCTCACCCAGCAGCAGTGTGTACAGGAACGACAGGGCCGCATTCGTCACATCCCGCGGCGGCTGGCGGGAACGCTCCACAAAGCTCACCTCCGGTGGGGCGAGGGCCCCGAAGCGCGGCCAGTAGGCCTTCGCAGCCGCCCCCTCCAGACCCATCAACTCGTCGCGGGTGTTCGCATCCGGGATCATCCTGGCCAGGGCCTGGATGTGCCTGGTGACCTCAGCGGTCCGCTCCGCCTCGGTCCGTTTGGAGAACTTCCTGAGCAACGTCACCTGGTGGCGCAGTTTCGCGGCGACGATCTCACGCGCAATCTCCACCTCCCGTTGCGTGCCGTCGATGGACAGCTGCGCCAGGAGCCGACTCCGGCGGGCGGGCCACGAATCATTCACGATGGCCCCCATGTAGCTTCCCCGTCGCGAGGCCAGCAGGATGTCCACGTTGTTGCGCAACGCCCAGCTGCGTGCCCAGGCCGAGATCCCGACGGAGCCGAAACAGACGATCCGGGAGATGTCACTCACCGGCGCTGACAGCAGTTCACGATCATTCAGCACCACCTCCAGGCGGCCCTTCGACACCTGGATGCGGCTTCCCTGACGCGCCACGTACAGCACCTTCTTGTCAGGTTCCTGAATGCGCGCCTCGCCCGTCGACGGTGGGTAGCGTGGCCCGAACTCCTCACCCAGGAAGGCGAACCCGTCCTCGAAACTCGTGATTCCAGTCTTCTCAGCACCCAGTTCCATGTTGATTCCTCTCAGCACAGTTGTGGCGACCCGCAATGCCTCGGCGCCGTCGCCGGGATCCTCAAGCCCGACGACGAGGTCGTCGGCATAGCGGATGACAGGGAAACCGGCATCCATGAGCGCCTCATCCAGCGGGATGAGGGCGAGATTGGCCAGCATCGGTGACAGGGCCGCGCCCTGCGGCAGACCGGGGAAGGCCACCACCCGGCCACCGGGCAGCCGGGTGGTGCGTTCCAGCAGCAACCCCACCAGGTGGCGGATGGTCGGGTCGTCGATGAGGGCCTCCAGCTGACGGCGGATGAGATGCACCGGCAGCGACGGGAAACAGTCCCGGACATCGGTGCGCAGCACGTGGGTGCAGCCCTCCTCGCGGAGCCGCACCACCTCGGCGACGGCGTCTGCGACCCCGAGCCCAGGGCGGTACCCGTAGGCACTGCAGCCGAACAGCGGGTCGAGCCGGGGGGTGAGGTGCTCGTGGATGGCGCGCTCCACGATCCGGTCCCTGACCGGCGGGATGTCCAGGAAACGCTGCCCACCCTTCTTCGGGATCACCGCCCTGGACAGGGTCCGGGGTCGGTAGGTCCCGTCCGCCAGCTCATCCGCCAACGCGGCGAGATGTGCCTCGGCATCCTCGGCGAAGCGTTCCACACCGGTGCTCAGGTCCCCGTCCTGTGCGTCCTTCCTCAGCACTCGCTCCCACGCCCGAGCCAGTGCGGCACGTTGCAGACAGGTCGGTGGTTCGGAGCGGTGAAGAGCTTCAGTGCTCATCATGTCCTCCTCGACGGTACGAATGGTGGTGTTCTCGTTCCTCGGCTGGTCGAGCCCGACCGCGAGCCTCAGTGAGCAGTCCGGTTCGAGACCCCGGCGATGAGCCCCAGCACACGGCACTGAGGCCTCGACGCGCTCGCTCTGCTTCATGGCTCGACCAGCGGGGTTGAAGGATCGCGGGTGTCTCAGCTCGTCACTCGCTCGACACTCCCGGTATCGACGCAACGTTTCAATCCGCTTTGGTTCTCGCGGGTGTCTCAGACTGGATGGGAAGGGCATGTACTGGACCCGCGAGTTTCAATCCGCTTTGGTTCTCGCGGGTGTCTCAGACTTCCCCATCTCGATGGTGCGGGATGAGCAGGGCGTTTCAATCCGCTTTGGTTCTCGCGGGTGTCTCAGACCTGAACATCGACCGGTCGACGACGAAGCAGATGTTTCAATCCGCTTTGGTTCTCGCGGGTGTCTCAGACGACCTGCAACACGCGATCGCCTTCTGGTGTCACGAGGGTTTCAATCCGCTTTGGTTCTCGCGGGTGTCTCAGACGCGAACCAACAGTCACCCTTTCCGTGTCAGACGGTTTCAATCCGCTTTGGTTCTCGCGGGTGTCTCAGACCGGGCGCAAGATGCTTGAGAATTTCATTAGTGTGGGCTACATGTTTCAATCCGCTTTGGTTCTCGCGGGTGTCTCAGACCGGCAGCGTTTACTTGGGCCATCATAGTGATGGCCAGTTTCAATCCGCTTTGGTTCTCGCGGGTGTCTCAGACTAGAGAAGGCAAGGACCGCCCTCTTGTGGCCGTTCGTTTCAATCCGCTTTGGTTCTCGCGGGTGTCTCAGACCGGAACTTTCCGGGTGATTGAGTCCGACTGACGTTTCAATCCGCTTTGGTTCTCGCGGGTGTCTCAGACGCCGGGGAAGAGTATCACTGCATGTGGTGCGGGGTTTCAATCCGCTTTGGTTCTCGCGGGTGTCTCAGACCTACCCCGCCGGAGGGTAGGTTGACAAGGGGGTTTGCGGACCGTTTGCACACCAGGGCTGTCTCGGGCGTGTCGCGGAGGCCCCCAGAGGGCCAAAAACGGGTGTTTGGGCTTGTCAGGTGGCATACACACCTCAGCCAGTTTTCGGTCATCCCGGGACCACCTTCTGCAATCGGGTTGCAGAAGAGGGACGGGTCACCTCCAGGGCTCCTGCTCCCCACGTGGTCCTGGCCCCGACTCCTGTGAGCTCACCCGCCCGGAGCAGCAGATCGACGATGGCCCGGATCTCCTCATCCCCACTGGCGACCCACTCGAGCTCTCCCACAGCCAAGGAGACATCACGCCCCCGGCCACCGCGACCCTCCCGCCACCGACGGGTGGTCAGCTCGGTCCGGATCGGGGCGACGGCCCGAACGGCCTCCCGCATGACAGCAGCCTCCGGCTCCCACCCCCACGTCTCGACCAGACGACGGCGAATGCTGCCCAGCACCGCCTCAGGGGAGGGCCACGGCATGAACACGTCACCACGTTTGAACGTCACCCCGCTGGGGAACCGGAGCAGCCACCGTGTGCCCGGCACGCCTGACAACGAGGTCAACGCCGTGGCACCGAGCTCCTCGACAGCTGTCACCAGCAGGGCGACCTGCCCCAACCGCTCTGCACGCCCGAGGAACAAGCGTCTGACCAGAACAGCCGACAGCTCATCCCGGAACAGGTGCAGCGTGATGGTCACGGTGTCAGGGGAGCACCGCCGCCAACGGGCCGCATAGGTGTGAGGACCGTGATGGGCCTCCCCCGCCGGGTCGAGGACACTGCTGTGCAGCCACGAGGAGATCAGGGAATGGATCCCTGCCGGGACAGGACTCAAGGACCACCTCTGATCCGGCACCGCTTTCAGCGTCACCTGCCACCGCCGTACCTGACCCCTCGGCAGGGCAGTGCGTCTCGACGGTGTGGATGAGGTGCGATTCGGGAGCAGCCGGACCGGGGCAGGAGGAAGCCCGCCCCCGGCGTGGATGAGTGAGATGCCCATCATCACCCCTCACGATCCGGCAGCCACTGGAGGTAGGGCCGCACCTCGTCCGAATGGGCGGGAAAGCTGCCCAACCCTCGACATCCCACCACCACGTTGCGTCCATCACGGACCTCCCCGTCGGGGAAGAAGAAATCACCGCGACGCGCAGCGGCCGCACTGATCCGGGAGACGATGAATCCCGTCCCTTCCTCGGCCGTGGGCAACCCCGTGAGAGAGCCGGGGATGACGTGGGTGTGCGGCACCTCGACCCCCTCGACCTGCAGCGGAGCCGACGGGACACGACTCTCCCCCTGCCGAACCCAGGGCGTGTTCTCCCCGGGCCTCTCCCAGACATGGATGGGCTCGTCCTCCCAGTACAGCGTCACAGCATGTGGAGTGAGGTTGACCAGGTGGGTGATCCCGCCGTCGCTCGCCCCCTGCTCGAAGACGTGCGTCACGGGATGTTTGACACCGGAAACCGTTGTGAGCACGGGGACGTATCCGTCCGGCCGGCCATCGGTGTGATGGGCGAACTCGTAGATCTGAACCGCGACGGTGTTGCAGTGACGTGCGGTCAGTGCAGCCAGCGGTACTGCTCCGGAGAAGCTGAGATGCAGTGGCTCCGTCCCGGCCTTCGCCAGGTTGCGGAGCACGGTGCCCAGCAGGCGTGCCAGCTTCTCGCCCTCCTCCGGTGGCACCCAGGCGTTGCGTCCCGCCGCGGCCTGAGGTCCCACCACGTCGAGGACGACGATCGGTGCGCCGCCCAGATGCCGGGCCAGGTCGGCCACGGGCTCAGTGTGGTGGCGTCCCGTTGACAGGTGCACCACGATCCCCAGGCTGGGATCGGCATTCCCCAGCAGGGTCTTGAGCTCCTCAGCAGAAGGGGGCCGATCCAGATTGATCGGTACAGCCTCCGCCTCGCCGACCTTCATGTGAATCGAGGAGCTCACCGGTTTGTTGGACTGCGAGCTCCAGACCTGCTCCGGATCGTAGGCGTCCTGCCAGGAGAACTCCTTCAGGCCACGCGCATCCGGCAGCGACGCCCCGAGCGCCCAGGCGATGCTCGGATGACACCCTCCCGAGAAGGTCACCTTGTTGATGCCTTTGTTGTGGATGGAGTCGATGAGGATCGGCAAGGTCTCCCGCAGACACCGGTAGTCCAGCTCCGCCGGGATCTGGGTCCTGGGGTCCTGTCGCATCCGGATGGTCAGGTCAGCACTTCGCCGAGCACCCCGGGTGGCCTCCTCACTGCTCGGTTCCGGACGGGTCTGAACCGCGATCTTCACCTCCCGGTCCAGCAGGTTCGGGCGACGGGCGCGAAGTCGGTGGCGCAGCAGATCTCGCAGCAGCTTCTCAAGCTCCGAGACGGCTGAGGCATCCCGGGTCTGCTCCAGCAGGGCGTACTGTTTCGCATTCTGCAGCAGATGATCCGCAGCCCGCTTCCGGGTCAGCAGCCCTTTCTCGATGCGTCGACGACGCGGGGAAGTCCTGGCCTCGGCGGTGAACTTCAGGAGCCGGTCAGGGGCTCCGACGTCGAATCGCTTCCCGCCCGCAGCGTCACGGATGGTGTTGATGACGTAGAGGCGGAACCGACGGGGATCGCTGCGCTGCATCTCCAGGAGTATCGGCACCTCGTGGTCGCGGACGAAAGCGCTGTTGCCCAGCTCGGGGGTCACGATGAGAATGCCCGCGCTGATCCCGTCCTCCATCGCCTCCTGGACGGACCGGGCCACCTCACCCGCCGGGAGGTCGGCGAGGTCCCGCCACGGAATGATCCCGCCACACCTCAGGTAGGTCTCCACGAAATTCGCGATCCCGGTGCCGTCGCTCTGCCGGTACGAGATGAACACCGGTCCGTCGTGACGCCCGAGCCGCCTCCCGGTCCGGGTCAGACTGCGACCGATCATCACGACTGCCCCTTCCCGACCGGTTCGACGGTGAAACGCCCGTACCCGGAACTGGTCATCCCTCCCAGGCCGAGCTTCTGCAGGCCGAAGGCCAGGATGGTCATGGCGGCCTCGGCCCAGTCCCCGCTCTCCGGGCAGTCCAGCGTCACCAGGAACCGGGTGTCCTTCGGGACCACCAGGAACTGGATCGGAACCGGTTCCCGGGAGTCATCCGGGGCTTCTTTCCCCTGCGACGAGTAGTACTCGCCCGCGTGCGGGGTCATCACATCCAGCTCGAACAGCGGCCTGTCCGGGTCGGGCAGCAGCCAGCCGTCGTCGAAGTTCACATACCCCCGGGAAGCCGTGGTGCCGAAGATCACCTCCGACTCCAGCTCGCTCAGCCCGAACCGGACAGCCGCCCGCAGTGCCAGCCCCTTCAGGGCCGCCCCCGGCAGGTACGGCACCCCCCAGGTGCCGTGCAGGGTCAACCCGTTCTCCACCGGGGAGAAGTTCCCGGTCCCGATGGCCAAGGAACTGCTCGTGGTCACCTGCCGCTGCACCACCCCGGGAAGACCGGCGGACAGCCGGGCCCAACGCGCAGCGGCCACCCCGTAGTCACGCGGCGAACGCAGCGTGGTGAAAGGCAGGAGGTGATCCAGCCAGGTCTTGCCCGTCGGAGGCGGATCGACGGTGGCCAGCGCGATACCGGCGTGCTGGCACCGGGAGACATCGGATGCCTTCATCACACGGCCTCCCCGTCGTCCTCACCGCCGGATTCGACCTTGAGGATGGACACCGCGAAGCGACGCATCATCGCCCAGGTGTGCAGCACCTCGTGGGTCCACGCCATGAGCGTCAGGGCATCCTGCTGCCGGGTCAGGGTGCCGACGACATCAGCATCACCCAGCCCCAGGACCCGGGCGAGATCCGAGAGGATCGCCTGGTGCGCCTTCGCGCGGGCATCCTTGCCGGTGCTCTTGCTGTCGATGAACAAGGTGGCGGTGATCAGCCCACCCTGCATCACCATCATGGGGAAGCGGTGGCACAGGCGGCCGTACACCGTCGCCTCGTCCCGGCCCAGACGGGAACTGACCAGGTCGTGGGCCAGCCTGACGCGCTGCTGGGACAGGGTCTCGATCATCATGCCTCCTTCGCGGCCACGGTCAGCACCAGGCCTCGTCCGACGGTGCCCTTGCCGCCGACACGTCGCAGCTGTCGGGAGCGGAAGACGCCGGCGTCGGTGCCCCGGCGGCAGATCACGAAGTTGGTCAGCAACGACTCCGCAGGGATGCACTCCTCCCACCACAGGGCGCCGTGCTCCACGGTCTTCGAATCCGGGTTGAGCCGCACGTGCGGGGAGATGTCCAGGCTGGTCTCGCACAGGAACGAGAACACCTGATCGCTGACCACGCAGAGCCGCTCGGTGACCGTCTGCCGGTCCGTCTCCGGCAGACCCGCCAGCAGGATGTCCGCGTACCGGCCCAGCCGTGTGGCGGAGCCTGCCCGGGGCAGCCGGTGGTCCCGCAGCCGCACGTGCTCACCGGTCACGAGCGCATCAGGGGCGATGACGCCGTCATCGTTCACCGAGATCTGGGGCAGTGTGCCCTGACCGGGGAGCAGGTACTCGCGGTCCCGGCGCAACCGGTGGAGCACGAGCGGGCAGGTCACCAGCGCGAACGTCCCCTTGAAGGAGGGGACCGCCAGGGCGAACAGTCGGGCGTCGGTGAAGGTCACATCACCCTGCTTCTCCGTGGTGCCGTAGCGTGCGTTGGCCGCCTCGTCGTACACACCGTCTCGGAAACCACCCTTGATCCCCGAGGCCGGGAGGATCGGGAACCCGGTGGCGGCCTCCCGGGCCACCGGCAGGTCGACGAGACCTCCGCCGTCCTGCCCGGTGCCGACGTGCAGTGGCGTGATGGCCTGCCAGAGAAGGTTGAGGGTCACCTGTTCAGTCATTGTGTTCACACTCCCCACAAAGCGACGCCGAAGCCGTCGCGACGGTCTTGTTCGTTGTCAGAGATGCTGCTCAGCCACAGAGATGACAGCTCGTCGTGGCTGAGGGGCCGATCGAGCTGGATGAAGTGGACGCTCCCCGCAGGGGCCAGGCGCCGGGCGGGTTTGGGGCCACGTGTCTCGTGGTCCCACCCGCTGAGCGCCATGGGAGCCCCGACGGCGGCTGCGACCAGACGAGGACCGGCTGCGGCCAGCGGTGAGTCGCTGAGCAGCCACTGCGGCCGCCAGCCGTTGGTGAACACCGCCGGAGTGGTGAGGACGCAGCGCAGGGTCGTGGCCCGGGTCAGCGCCTCCCACAGCTCCGCATCGGGCTGCGGCAGGTCCCCCTCCGAGGGGCTCAGCACCACAGGGCGGGTCTCACCGCCCAGGTGGGCGATTCCCGTCGGATGCTCGGAGGCATCCACCACCAGCTCGAACTGGATCAGGTCCTCGGTCGAGGAGCCGTGCTCCCAGGCCCGGAACTCGACGGTGAAGAGCATCCCCTCGGCCACGGCACGACGGGTGGGGTCGATGGCCACCTGGACCCGTTCATCGACGGGGGGATGCGGTTGGACAGCCGGGACCACGACGTGCCCCTTCAGCCAGTTCAGCACGTCCGGCCAGGCCCACAGGTCGTGGCCCGGTTCCGGTTTGCCGGTGGAGTCGTCGGCCAGCAGGGCCAGGCCCGGGGGCAGGTCACTGCCCTCCCCGTCGGCCAGGGTGAGGGGGGTGAGCTTCGCGGTTCGAAGCGTCTCGCCGTCGCGGTGCACGACGGCATCTGCCGGGGCGGGAAGCAGGAATGTCGTCGTGTCGCCCCGGCAGACCCGCAGTCCGTGGAAGCCGATGGAGATGCCCCGGGCCTGCTCAGGGACCCCGGGCCGACTCCAGTCCCACCCCTGCTCCGTGCCGTGAGCGGTGCGGATGAGCCCTGCCACCACGGACGGCGGCGGCAGGAGTGGGCCGCGGGCCCGGCTCTCGTCCGAATCGGCGGTGAACGGCCGCCCGTCTCGGAACAGCAGTGGGGCGAGACCGGTGACCTTCGTGAGTTTCATCTGTCCCCCTCCTTCTCCTGGATGGTTCCGGCGAGGAACCGCGCCATGGTCAGCTCCTCGGCGATTCGGGTCAGTGCCTCTGCGGGGTCCTCCACCGCCAAGGCCTCGGCGATGAACCGGACCAGCGAGGCCTTGACCGCGTCGCTGTCCTGGGTGCGCTCGATCTTGCGGTCGATGACACGTTCGGCCTCTGCTGCGAGGGCCGCCGCGGGAAGCCCGGTGGGCCAGCCGACGGCGAGCTGGTGCAACTCGTAGGGCAGCCCGGCGGGCAGGTGGTCCTCGGCGAAGTGCCGTTGCCAGTCGTCCAGCCGGAGATGCTCCCAGCGGCAGGTGATGACGCGCGGGAAACCACCCCGGGTGTGGATGGCCACGCAGACCGCGTCGCGCAGCCGCTTGGCCTCCTGCTCGGCCCGGCGTGCGCGTGCCAGGCCCGTGCTGAGCGGTTCCTTGTAGTGGACGACGGCGATGCCCGCTGACAGGCTCGAGGCATCGCCCAGCGTGTTGCGGAACTCGACCGCCAGGTCCCGGGTGATGGTCAGTGCCGTCGTGACGGGCAGGAAGGCCATCACGTCGTCACCACCGCAGTAGACCGGCTGGCCGGAACCGCGGAGCCGCTGACGGGCCGTGGCCGCGAACCGGTCCAGCCGCCTGCCGATGTCAAGGTGCTGCTGGACGCCGTCCGGGGCACTGGCCAGACGCCCCAGCAGCTGACCCATGCGGTCGCCGTCGGCCACCACGATGGCGAAGTAGGCGTGATCGGGTGGGGTGTCGTCGCCGTCCCGGTCGTCGTCCCGGGTGGGGGAGTCCGTCGCCTCCGGGTCCTTGGCACGTTGGGCCAGGGCGCGTGTGCTGAGCACCTTCTGGCCCTCGGTGACCCCTTTGATGCGTTTGAGGAGGGAGACCGCGTCCAGTGACTCGGTGCGTTTCAGGAACAGTGGGCCTTGCCCGAGGGCGTGGTCGTGCTCCTTGCCGGGACGGCGGATCGTCGGCAGGGAGGGGTCGAGTGGGGATTTCGGCAGACCACGGTCGTCCTCGCTGGCAGGGGAGAAGTCCCGGGTGGCCTTGCGGCCCCGCAGCAGGAGTTCCACCCGTTCCCTGGCCTTCCCGTACTCGGCGCGGGAGGCAACGGGGACCCAGGCCCCCATCACGGTGAGGAAGTCACGGATCTGGCGGCCACCCCGGTCCAGGTCCAGGGCTTGACGTTGGGCGTCACTCAATCTGCCGGTGTGGATGTCCCAGGACCGGACGAGATGGTCCCGGGCGGCCTGTTCCGCCTTCCGCAGGGCGGCAGCGGGATCGTCGTCGACGAAGGTCAGGATGCGATTGGCCCCGCCGCCTCCTGGGTTCTGGGGGAAGATGCGGTCGGTGTCGTCGAAGGTGGCGGCGGCCGCCCCGACGGTCTCGAGCAGCAGCTGTGACCCGGCCCACAGGTCGGCGGTGCGGCGGGCTGCTGCGATGAATTCCTGCACCGGGCCGATGTGAATGGCGAGCAGATGTTCAGTCATGGGGGAACTCTCCGATGGGGAGCGTGCGGAGGCCCTCGGCGGTGGTCAGTTCGCGCCAGACGTGGTCGATCCGTCTGCGGTCGGGGGTGGCGGGGGCCTTGAGCTGGCAGGCGACGGGCCAGAACACCGTGTTGTGGCGGGGATCCGCCACGGCCTTCACCACCACGGGTGAGGCCAGGCGGCCGCGGGGCTTGGGGCCTTGTCGTTCCTGCGCCTTGAACGTGTCCAGGATCCAGAACCACGCCTTCTCGCCGGCCTTGGAGGAGTCCTCGCCTTCGGACGGGGACATGCGGGGACCGACGAGCCAGTGGGTGGGAAGCAGCGAGTGTCGCGGGGCATGGCGGACATCACCGGGAACACCGAGGAGAGCCCGCGCCTGGTGATACTGCCGAAGGGAACCGAAGCCCCGGCGGGTGCGTCGTCCCACGCCACCGAGGAGGCTCCAGGCACGGATGGCGGGAGCGACATCGGTCTCCCAGAGTTCGTCGTCGCAGGTGGCCACCACCTCGAAGGCGAAGCGTTCCACGCCCTCGACCGGGGTCTTGGAGTCGAAGAGGCCGTAGCCGCCGTAGGCCACACCGTCGTGATGGCGCAGTTCCCTGCGACGTTTGCCGGTCAGAAGTTCCGGGGCGTTCCGGAGATTGACCGTGATGTCCACCCGCGAGGGATTGCCGTGGCTGGAGGCAGCGCTACCCCAGATGCGGGACTCGGCCTGGAACAGCTGGGGAAGGGAGCTGAAGCGGCCCCCGTTGAGGGCGCGCCACCAGAACCGCAGATGTCCGCGCACGGTCCGGGCACTCACGGGGTTGCTCAGGTCCACCTTCGTCGGTTGCGGTGAGCCTCCGAACATCGGTGTGATGGTGGAGAGCACGATCGTGTGTTCCCGGGCAGCATGCCTGGGCAGCACGTCCGAGGGGTTGAGAACCGGGGGAGCAACCCCCGGTGGCTTCCGTGCCATGTTCACTCCTTTCGAGTCTGTTCGCGCTGTACATCTCACTGACGGACAGGCCCCCAGAGGTCCCGGGACATGGCATCCTGAGCAGGTCACAGCAGGAGCTGAGCAGCGGGACCGCGTCCAGGCACAGCTGTGGCGGGATGACACGGGAGGTGAGGACCATGGCAGCCGGGACGTGCGACACCCCGGGACAGGGTGGTCCCGGGATGAGCGAAAACCCGCTGAGGTGTGTATGCCACCTGACAAGCCCAAACACCCGTTTTCAGCCCTCTGGGCACCTCCACGACACGCCCGAAGCCCCTCCGGTGTGTAAACGGCCCGCAAACCCCCTTGTCAACCGGCCCTCCATAGGGGTAGGGTCTGAGACACCCGCGAGAACCGAAGCGGATTGAAACATCATGACGCAGGGGCACTCAACCCCTGCGTGTCTGAGACACCCGCGAGAACCGAAGCGGATTGAAACCGCTCTTCAGGTGGCACCCCATGAGATCCTCGCGTCTGAGACACCCGCGAGAACCGAAGCGGATTGAAACCTCGCGCCCGGAGGTCGCCCATGTCGCTACCTGAACCAAGTCTGAGACACCCGCGAGAACCGAAGCGGATTGAAACCTCTCCTTCTCCGATGTCCCGAGGGTCTTTGTCGAGGTCTGAGACACCCGCGAGAACCGAAGCGGATTGAAACAGGCCTGGCAGTAGATGTCGTCACCGTCGACGACCTGTCTGAGACACCCGCGAGAACCGAAGCGGATTGAAACACTTTTGATAAAAGTGATTCGGCTCATAGGGATTGTCTGAGACACCCGCGAGAACCGAAGCGGATTGAAACTCGTCGCGGACCCAGGCCCGGAGGTTCTTCTCGCTCGTCTGAGACACCCGCGAGAACCGAAGCGGATTGAAACGCCATGCCATAGCTGTGAGCAGCAAGTAGCTCCCGTCTGAGACACCCGCGAGAACCGAAGCGGATTGAAACATACCGGATCGCCCCCATGGTCGGGCCAGAACAGGTCTGAGACACCCGCGAGAACCGAAGCGGATTGAAACCGGATGTCCTCACGGACCCGCGACTTCACCTCTTCAGGTCTGAGACACCCGCGAGAACCGAAGCGGATTGAAACAACTCAGCACGGAACTCCTCATACGTTTGCCCACGCGTCTGAGACACCCGCGAGAACCGAAGCGGATTGAAACCGACTGTCACTCGCACCAACCGGAACGCTACCTGTCTGAGATACCCGCGAGAACCTTCTTCCCGCTGGTTGAGCCGGGTCTTGGCTCAGGTTGTCCCGCACACTTGCCCCTCCGGCTCGACCAGTGGGGGTGGCCGGGTTTTGACACGGTGGTGCTGGGGCTGGGCTGGGAGAATGTCGTTGTGGTGGTGGACAGCGATGAGTGTGGTCCTGCCAGGGTGCATGCCTGCATGGCCACGTACGCGCAGAGCAGGAGGTACCGGGACAGGGTGGTGGCGGACAAGGAGCTCCGGGTCGCCCTGGAGCAGCTGGACCGGCAACGGTTCCCGGGTACCTGGGCGGCCGGGATGTTCCTGGTCGTTCAACTCGCCGTGCGATGGTTCTCCCCTCGCCCCGAGGTGATGGTCCGGGAACTGGTCGAGGTGTTCGCCCAGGCCGGGCGGGATCACGGACCCATCTGGTGGTTGGGGAGACACATCACCTCGGTCGAGCTGCAGGAACGCACACTCGAGGTGGTGTGGGACATCACGCTCATGGAAGGCATCCTCCAGCTCGCGGATGCGGACAAGCTGGAGCCCAGCTGCATCGAAGAAGTGGTGGCTCTCCTCGAGAAAGGTGTCACGCTCGCGGAGCTGAGGGGAGACCGGGCGAAGGTGGTGGAGAGCTGGATCAGGTTGAGCAGCGCCAAGGTTGCCATGGGGTCGACGCGGGATGGGCTGGATCTCGGTGAGCAGGCGCGCCGGGAGGCTGGGATGCTCGGCGACGCCGGGCTCCTGTGTCGGGCGCGGCTTCCCCTCGTCGTGGCGGCGCTTCGCCACGCTGGGCTCGAACAAACCCTCGCCCTGATCTCGGAACTGCGTCGGGCGAGCTGGAAGGCGCGTGACCAGAGGTTGCTGACGTGGTCCCGACGACATCACAGGAACATCCGTCGCGCGCAAGGACATGTCAGACGAATGCGCAGACGCCGTGTGTGATGACCTCGCTGAGGTACGACGAGATGACTGGATCGGCTTCACGTGCTCATGCCCCATGGCACGGGTGGGAACCTCCTGCCGTGAAAGTCCTCCCCACGCTGACGGCCCGGGCTGCCGGAGCGGAGACCCCATGATGAGACCTCGACCGCGTTGCAGCGAGACCATGAGGTGGCGTGAGTACCTGTCGGTCCGTGAGCAGAGCGGAGCGGGGCTGTACTGTGGTGAGGCAGGAGGTGAGGATGGCTGTCCAAGGTCTTGCGACACCCCTCAAACAGGGTGGTCCCGGGATGAGCGAAAACCCGCCGAGGTGTGTATGCCACCTGACAAGCCCAAACACCCGTTTTTGGCCCTCTGGGGGCCTCCGCGACACGCCCGAGACAGCCTTGGTGTGCAAACGGTCCGCAAACCCCCTTGTCAACCGGCCCTCCACAGGGGTAGGGTCTGAGACACCCGCGAGAACCGAAGCGGATTGAAACTCGTCCCGATACGTTGGCCATGCCGGACCCAGGTCTGAGACACCCGCGAGAACCGAAGCGGATTGAAACAAAACTTCATCGCCTATACAGGTGACTCTCAGGTCTGAGACACCCGCGAGAACCGAAGCGGATTGAAACTCGTCCCGCACCATCCCGGCCGGGAAGATGAGGTCGTCTGAGACACCCGCGAGAACCGAAGCGGATTGAAACAACCCCCGGGGCGACCTCGGCCCGATCACCCCACGTCTGAGACACCCGCGAGAACCGAAGCGGATTGAAACTCGTTGAGCCAGCGCTCAACGGTCTCCATAGCCGCCGGTCTGAGACACCCGCGAGAACCAAAGCGGATTGAAACGGCAGCGACCATCTGGGAGACGATGAGGAACACTCCCGGTCTGAGACACCCGCGAGAACCAAAGCGGATTGAAACCCGGCATACTGGGCCAGGTCGTACCGGTCTGCAATTTCAGTCTGAGACACCCGCGAGAACCAAAGCGGATTGAAACGTGTCGGGTGGGTCGATCTCGATCTCCCATGTGCCCGTCTGAGACACCCGCGAGAACCAAAGCGGATTGAAACGGCGTGGCTCTACCGTTGAGCTACATCCCGGATCTGAATGCGCTTGCGAGAACCAAAGCGGAGTGGAAACTGTTGACCGAAGGGTTGCCGGTTCGAGCCGCTGTGAGGTCTTGAGCAGGCGGTTCGGCCAGTGGGTCCGGTCTGCGTTCCGGGTGACGGGAACAACGGCATCGTCGATGTCAGCTGAGAGGATGGAGTGTGGCCAGAACTGATACATCGAGGGACAAACCGTCCTGGTGGCGTTCGTGCTGGGAGGAGATCAGGCGGTGTGCCCGCATTCTCCTCGGCAGGAGCGACGTCGGTGCAGCAGGTCTGCCGTGGCACGGGCGGATCGGGCGGCTGTGGGTGCGGCTCGGACGCTTCGATGACCAGGGCCGCATCCGTTGCCTGCTCAACCGCCGGGTGGTGCCAGGTGGCTCGGCAGTGGTCTTCCTCAGCCTCACCTTCCTCCTCGTGCTGGCCGGGGGCGATGGGTGGAGCGGCATCACGCAGGGCATGTTCATGGGTGCCCTGCTCACAATCGGAGGAGCGACGGCCTGGTTCCTGCACCGTGGCGTCCCCCAGTGCAACCGCTACTGCATCCTGGCCGGGCTCTCCATCTATGTCATCTTGCTCGGCAGCTACGCCATGCGCGACTGCTTCACGGGCAGGGTACCCATCTTCGCCCACATCTACTACTCCCTCCTGCTGTTCACCGGCAGCACCGGTGCCGAAGCCTGCCAGGAGGTCCCCTTCAGCCTCCAGGTTGCTGAACTGGGCGGCCTCATCGTGCTGTTCGCCACCGTCCTCGCCGTCATCAACGAGATCAGCTCCGGACCCATCGCCCGGTGGCGCGCCAGCCTCGCCTCCCGGGTCATCCTCGTCACCGGGCTGAGCGACGACACCCTCCCGGTCATCCGGTCCCTCACCGCCGACCCCGACCGCTGCCTGGTCGTCGTGGCTGAACCCAACCCCGACCATCCCCTGATCCACCAGGCCCGACGCTACGGAGCCCGCGTCATCAAGGGGGAGATCTCCACACGAACCGCGGAGCAGCGCTGGCTCAAGGGCATGTGCAAGGCGTGGGGTAGACGAGTCTCACTGCGGCGGGCCTACCTCCTCGCCGACGACGAGCAGGCCAACCTCCAGGCCGCAGAGGTGATCCGCGAGGTCCTCACCAGGCTCGGCCCCGACTACCGCGACGAGCACCGCGCCCCCACCAGGCTCATCGTCCGGATCGACCGCTACCGCCCCGCCCGCCACCACGCCGCCGAACAGACCAGCTGGTGGCGCATCGACGACCGGCCCACCACCGAACCAGAACCGGACCTGCACACCGGTCCCCGCGTGTTCATCTCCACCCTGGGCACCACCCAGGTCACCGCCCACGCCCTGGCCGAGCACATCGCCACCCGCGGCAGACCCAGCCACCTCGTCGTCGTCGGGGAATCCGACCTCTCCCACGCCCTCGACGACGAATGGCGGCTCCAACGCGCCTCAGCAGGGCTCCTCCTGGACAGGATGACCACGGACCCGACCTGGCGCGACGCCCTGGAACGACAGGCCCGGCTCCCCGAACCCCACCACCGCCCCACCCTGCCCGACGCGGCGGAGCTGCAACAGCTCTGCGTGGACGGACGGGACGGACGGGACGGACGGGTCAGCGTCATCCTCGCCCAGGAACCCGACGAGACCACACGCTCCCGGCTGGAGAGCCTCGCCGTCGAACTGACCGGCCAGCCCATCCGCATCTTCATCCCCACCACCGGGGTGCGGGGCCTGACACGCGCCCCACTGCTCGGCTGCCTCCACCTCTTCGGGCCCAGCCTCGGCGGTGGTGTCGTCGAACCACACGAGCAGGGCGGATCCACCCAACCCACCCCACTCCACGGCGTCCCGCAGGACTCCTGGTTCCGGGCCGCGAAACTGGTGGCCGACTCCTACGGCATCGATGAGTCACCGAGCAGCTGGGACAGCCTCACCGCCACCGACCGCGACAGCAACCTCCGGGCCGTGTGGAGCCTGCTCACCTGGCTGGCCGAGCTCGGGTACACCTGGTCGACCACCCGTCCCGAGGGCCACCAACCCCCGAGCGACGACCTCCTCGGCCTGCTCGTCCCCCTGGAACACCTGGCCTGGATGACCTTCAAGCACGACACCGGGTGGATCGGCTCCGACGGGGAGAACAACGACCGCGACCGTCGCCTCAACCGGTTCCTGCACCCGCTCGACGAACTCGACGACACCCGCCGTGAGGAAGCCGTCAGGAACACCCGTGACAACCTCCGTGGCCTGCTGGGCATCCTCGAGATCCTCGGCTTCCACCCCGTCGCCCCGAAGGAACCACACGACCACTGGTGGCGCTTCCGCCGCGTCGGCGACGTCACACTGCTGGAGACCCTGACCGAGGCCAGGACATGGCACGACGACAACGGCAACGACCTGACCGCCGCCCCCGGTGACCTGTGGATCGCCGACGACACCGACCCACCCGGCAGCCCACGCAGCATCACGGCCGAACGCTTCACCGCCACCCACCGGCACGTCGGAGAAGACCGGTACGAGCGCACCGGCACATGCGACGCCAGGGTCGCCGCCGTCGGGGAACGGGTCGACTCCACGGAAGGCCCCCAGGTCGCGGGCCCGGACTCCTGGGTGATGAGGGATCCCTCCGGGGCCCGCTGGATCATCACCTCAGCGGAGCTGGCCCAAGGTCACGTCATCGAGGAACCGGTGCGCCCCACCTCGTAGATCTCCAGCCCGGCATCGGCCAGGATCGCAGGGACCGCCCGCATGATCATGAAGTCGTACTCCCGCAGGGCCTCTCCCAGATCTCCCCACGGCCTCGCCCACGTGTGGTCGGGACGTCCGTGACGTCGCTCGTGGATGGCCCAGCGGCGGTTCTCCAGGCGCCCCAGGCTCTCCACGTGAGGCTCGATGTCGACCCCGCCCTGATCGGTGACCCGCCGCCACGCCAATCCCTGCGCCGCATGGGCGACGGCGCAGCCGATGATGGTCGCCCGGTTGCTGGCCTGCTCGAACTCGCTCAGCCCCGCCCACAGCTGCAGCGCCAACGGAGAACCCGACGCATTCCCGGTCTCCTCACTGACCTCCTGGTAGGCCAGATGCACCTGCGGGGCCAGCAGCTCCACCAGCTCGGGGGTCAACAACACGTCCTCACCGGTGGGCACCAGCACCAGCCCTGCCCGCGCCGCCAGCACCGGCAGCCTGGCCACCAGCTCCAACGCCGTCAACCACGACCCCTCGGTGCGCCCCTGGCCCAGCACCGCCAACAGCTGCTCCGCCATTCCCGACAGCCGTGACGGATCCAGCACCACCGCATCCGGGATCCTGGCCCGACGACGCACCTCCAGCCCGCCTGCGTCGAAGATCCGCGGAGCCGCCTCCGCCACGGCCAGGAACCGTCGCCGGGTCTGCTCGTGCTGTCCCTCCCAGAGCGCCCGCCCCGTCGCATCGTGCACGACCTCGGGAAACAGGGGCTGATCAGGTGCGGTCGCCGCGGCATCCGGGGCCGCCAGCCACGCCACGTCCTCGAACAGCAGCTGAGCCAACCGCGCGGTCGGGTCCTCCGGCTCCCGGGACAGGCGGTCGCGCACCTCGGCGACGGTGAACACCCCGACCCCGTCGGGCCGCGGCCAGGTGATCTCCCCGGAGAGCACCACCACCACGCGCGCATCCGGCACCTCGGCGGCCACCGCCCGGGCCGCCGCCAGCGCCTGAGACTCCGGCGCGGCCACGACGTAGATCGTCGGTCCGGTGGGGGTGCCCCGATTCGGTTGCGGCCGCTGCCACTGATCCACCAACGACGACACCGCCGCCACCACCGATGCGGGCTGCAACGGGGCCGACAACCACGTCACCTCCGCATGGCGGGCCGAGGCCGCGGCCTCCTGCGCCCAGAGCGCGTCACCTCCGACACAGTGGACGGTGACGGCCTCGGCGCCCCCACTCCACCCAGCGGTGATCGCCTCCACCAGCCGACGGGCCAGGGCTGAATCCCCCACCACCACCGGGGGCGGGGCCACCCGCTCCAGAGGCTGCGGCGGGAACGCCGTCAGCACGTCACGCACCAGCGTCGGTGCCCACGCCCGCGCCGTGACCCCCGGCCGTCCCTCCCACAGCTGCGCCACCTGGTCGTCCTCGAACAGCACCGTCACACCCGCCCCGGGGTGTTGTCCCAGGTGCTCGGTGAGCAGTCGGGCCGTGTGGTCGTCGTCGTGGCCCCACAGGACCTCGGGGTCGGTGGCATGCTGTGACATGCATCCAGTGTGACACCGACGGGGAGGAGGTGGGGCGATGACGGACGACCGGATACCACCGGTGCTCCAGATCATCGGAGACGGCATGCAGGGCCACTGGCTGACCTGGCGGTGGAGTGACCGGTCCCACCCCGTCGGGGTGCAGCGACTCGAGGATTTGCACAGGGTGCTGGAGCGCTTCCGTGTCGCCCTCCCGGCAGAGGGACCTCTGGCCGCCCTCAACCTCGACGGCCCCCTGACCCACCCGGATGCGGAACTCGCACTGATGCAGGACCTGGCGACGGCGCTGCTGCCGGAGGACCTGCTGGCTCAGCTCCGCAGCCGCGAGGAACGGATCCAGGTCCGGGTGATGCCCAGCCCACCACTGGCGCAGGTGCCGTGGGGGCTGCTTCCCGTCGACGGGGAACGCCGACTCCTCGAGGTGGCCGACGTCTCCTGGATGGGGCCGATCCTGCCCCGCGACATCGATACGGTGCCGGATGCTCCCCCGCGCTTCGAGACCGGACAGGACCTCTACGTCATCGACCCCTTCGCCAAGGGCCTGGGAGCGGTGCTCCCCCAGGGCGTCCGGCCTGAGGACTGGGGAGTGCGCGGCGACAGCCACCTCGTCGGGCGGATCCCGGGAGGACGACGCCACGACCGGATCCTGCCCGAATCCGTCGCACTGGAGCTGATGGGCAGGGCCGACTGGCTGGGCCTCGTCGGCCACGTCAGCCACCACCCCGACCACCCGGGCGAGACCTTCTTCCACACCAGCGTGGACCGGTTGGGGGCGAAGGACCTGATCTTCGACGACACGGTGATGCCCTCCCGGGTGGCGATCATCGCCTGCGCCTCGGGGGTGGACCTGGCCGCCCCCGAACCGCTCGGACTCGCCACCGGATTCCTCCACAGAGGGGCCGAGACGGTCCTGGCGACGCTGTGGGTGCTCCCCACCGCACACGGGCTCGACCAGCAGGTGGACGGCGCGGGCAAGGCCTTCTCGGAGCTGGTGGCGGGCTTCGTCAGTGCCGGTCACACCGACGACCCCGTCGCAGGTCTCTGCCGGTACCAGCGGGACCGGCTCCGGGCCTGGCGGGACGAAGGTGGGCTGCGGAACTCGCCGATCCTGTGGGGTGCGGCGATGGCGCTGACCGCGCCCCGCGAACGCCACCTCGGCCTCGACCACGGTGGGTCACAGGAGACGGCAGACCGCGGAACCACCGAACCGTGACGGTGTGCCGTCGATGTGGATCAGCGTCGGCACCTGCTGCAGGGGCACCTCCTGGACCCGGTCCCCGGGGGACGGGTCACCACGCCCGTCCGGGGTCACCACCCCGGCCAGCCGGGAGGCGATGATGAGGTCCGCGGCGAGATCATCGCGACCCAACCGGTGGGCCAGCTCGATGGTGGCGGCGAACGGTGGGTCCTCCACGGACTCACGCCAGGTGCAGCGGTGAGCACGTCGACGCATCCGGTGCCGCTGCTCGCTCAACCCCGCCACCGCGGCGACCAGCAGCTCCAGGGCCTGCTCCGGTCGTGACGGGGTCAGCAGCAGACCCAGCTCGCACCGGCACCGGGCCTGCCACAGCTGTGTCCCCTCCAGGTAGGTCAGGCGGGCCAGGGCACGCCGGAGCAGCCGCGCCGCCGTCGGGTGGAGGTGCTCCGGGCCGCGGGCCAGCAACGTCCCGGCCTTGACCAGGGCCAGGGCCTCGGAACGCTCCTCGCCGGGGATGCCGTGGAGCAGCTGGGTGGCCTGTTCCAGCGCCAGGGCGTGCCGGGATTCGAGACGGGGCAGACGCTGGACGTCGTTGATCAGCTCGGCCACCGCGCGGCTGTCGGGGAGCCTGCGGGTCAGGGGAGTCGGTGTGATCCGGGCCGGGTGCCGTGGGAGCGGGACGACCGCGCTGCGGGTGGGGGCGGGGCGTGACCAGGTGGTCAGCTCCTGCGCCAGCAGCCGTTGCTGCTCGGCCTCGGCGGTCAGCTGCCAGTCGTCGAGGCAAGCGGCGCGCAACCGGTGCAGGTGCGCCAGCAGCCGGTTCAGCCCCGACCCGCGTCGCAGCAGTGTCTCGGCGTCACCGAGGGTGTCCAGCGCTCGGTCGATGTGCCCGAAGCGACGCTCGTGTCCGGCGCGGGTCAGCAGGAAGATGGCCCGCCGTCGCGGGGAAAGGTCCAGGGTGACGGTCTCCTCGGCCACGCGGTCGGCGTCCAGGATCTGCCCGGCCCGGCTGAAGGCCTCCAGGAGGAGGATCGGGGTGACCTCGTCGGACTGCCGTGGGAAGCCCGGTTCCTCGGCGACGGAGTTCAGCAGGCAGGCGATGGCCTCGGCCATCGCGCGTCGTCCCAGGGCGGTCTCGCCGAGGAGGCGCCATGCCCGGGCGGCCACGCCCGGTTCGGTGTCGCGTCCGGGCCGGACGAGGGGGAGCGTGATCTCCTGGCACCCTGCCTCATCGCCCAGGGCGAGCAGGACACCGGCCTGGGCGAGGTGCGCGTGGGGCAGCAGGTGATCCGGGGCGGTGGGCAGGCGGGACAGCCGGACTGCCTCATGGGCGGCCGCCTGGGCCCGCTGCAGGTCGTCGCCCAGGCCGCGGTGTCGCAGTGTCCGGGAGAGCCGGATGAAACGGGTGATCCGCTGCTCGACGGGATCGTGGAGCAACAGCTGCCGGGCGGCCAGGTGGATCGCCTGGTCGAGGTCGCCGTGGTGGTCGGCCTCGACGATGCGTTGCTCCAGGGTGGTCATGCCGCCTCCTTCGGACCCCTGACCCACGTTATGTCATTTCAGTGAGTTATCGGGCATGTTTTCGACAAAACGTACAACTGATGCCCGAAAAGTCTATCGAGCGGGCCGAGAAACCGCTCAGCGCAGCTGGTCGCGGGTCTCCATCAGGGCGAAGCCCAGCAGGTTGAGTCCCCGCCAGTTCTCGGGGTTGTGGACCTGCTCGTTCTTCGCGCCCATCCCGATGCCCCAGATGCGGTCGCGGGGGCTGGCCTCCACCAGCACCCGCTCGCCCGTGCCGAGCAGGAACCGCTTCAACTCGGCGTTCTGCGAGAACTTCGCGACGTTGCCCTCGGTCACCAGCCGGAACCGGTGCTCCTTCCAGACCTCCTCGTCGAAGCCCCGCACCTGGCGGCCGAGCTTCTTCGCCTGGTCGGGGTGGCTGGCGGCGACGATGCGGGGCACCATCTCGTCGTCGCCAAACAGGCGGGCCTTGCTGGCCATCATCCAGTGCTCGGCGGTGGCGTAGGTGACGTCGTCGATCACGAACTTCGAGGCCCACCACTGGCTGAGACAGCTGGCCGTGATCTCGCCGCTGGGGCTCGGCCGGTGCCCCCAGAAGAAGAGGTACTTGAAGCTCCGCTTCCGGGCATACTCGCGGCGGAGCCATTCGATGCTGTACATGGGACCTCCAGTAAATAGTGTTGGAGTGACAGTATATAGGGCCCCGGCCTCCTCGCAACCACGTCGAGAGCGTCACGCTCCATGTTTCGATTTTTTCGATTTACTGTAGAGTAGTCCCATGGGAACAGCAACGAGGGCAGACCAGGCAACCGTACTTCCACCTCGCGATCTGGAGCCGATGCTCGACCTGTCACAGTTCCTGGCACAGGTGACTGAACCCGCGGTGCTCGTCGGCCCCGACGGGCAGACGGTTCCCCTCCCTCTGGAGGTCTTCACGATCCTGTGCCGCGTCGCCGACGCCATGCGCCAGGGAAAGGCCATCACCGTTGCGCCTGTGGATCAGTTGCTGACCACCCAGGAGGCGGCTGACTTCCTCGGCATCAGCCGGCCGACGTTGGTGAAGCTCCTCACCGCCGAGGTCATCCCCCATGAGGCCCCGGGGATGGGGCGGCACCGTCGTGTTCGTCTCTCGGACCTGCTCGAGTACCAGCAGGAAACCAGCAACAGGAGACGCGCTGCCCTCGACGAGTTGACCGCGGAGGCGTCCGAGGCGGGACTCTACGACGAGGAGGTCGACTACTCCGAGGCCTTGCGTCGGGCGCGCGGCAAGGAGAGTTGACGCGTCGTGACCCGATTCACCGCTCTGCTGGATGCCTGCTCCTTGGTGCCGGTCACTCTGGCAGACACCCTCCTTCGTCTGGCCGACGCAGGCCTGTTCCGCCCTCTCTGGAGTGATGAGATCCTTGATGAAATGACGCGTGCGGTGGTTCACATGCATCCCCATCTGGCGGACCGTGTGCAGCATCGCGTGCAGACCATGTGAAGTCATTTCGAGGATGCTCTCGTCACGGAGTGGGAGGATCTGTTGGGTAGTATAGCCCTCTTTAAACAAAACCTGACGGGGTGATGGGGTGACAGAAGTTTCCTCTGTTTTCATGCTGGCGTGTGTTAGATTTGTGGGGTGTC
>NZ_RQZG01000009.1 GCF_003859805.1 Arachnia propionica | reverse complement strand
CTGTTGTAGACTGGTAAAGCATCGGCTGCTTTCATGATTGGGTTTTGTTGCAAGTCAATCATTTCATGAGGCAGCCGATGTCCTTTGTATTGCTGGCGGCGTTTCATCCAAAATAGCCCTCGTGAATAACACCTTTACTGTCAATTATTCCGGAAGTTGAGCCTTCCATGTGCACGCGACACGCCCAATTCTTGAGCAAATCTCCACATTTTGACTAAGCCTCAGAGTCTATTTCATTGAGCATTGAAGTAGCCCAAGGCCTCTACTTCCTCACCGCCTGAATAAACCTCAAGGTTTCCCCGTTAGCTGATCGCAGTTCTGATGAACCTTTTGATTCTTTGAGGGGTGGGCTCCAGCTGCCCGGGGTTCATCATCTTCCCGCGAGCCACAAGCTTGGACCCCTCGAAAAATTCGATCTCAGGCCCCAAACGTTCAAGCTCTGGCGTACAGTACGCTGCACTCCAGACGACGACCCGGGCAAGTATGGTTTCCCCCAAGGGGATGGCAGTGTGATCGCTCAGGGGAGCTCCTTCGGTGTCGACTGCAACTACGTGACAAGATGTTTGGAAGGGGGCTACCGTCAGTTGGCTCACTGCAGGATTTTTGGCTGCTCGACTGCGTCCCCCTTCGGCGTGATTCAGGAATCGCACCTGGGCCAGGAAGGAGTCAGCGATAGATGACATTGATGCCTCCTTGTGTGGCTTGAGTTGGGTGTGCAATCCTTCTTTGTGAACTGCAAGCAGTGTACTACAAATTTTCCCTCCGTAGTGATCCAGGGGTTCGAGGGCCTCGTCGATGACGTCGCCGAGGGTCTGTGAGCTTCGCTAGGCACGAGATCAGGCTGTACAAACAGGCTGGGGCCTGCTGCGGAATCTGCCTGAGGGAGGGCGGCTTCAAATGGGGATTGTTGGAATGTTTCGGTGTCCCTGTCTCTGATCTGTTCTGAGAGTGTTCAAAGTCGTGGTCGTGAGGCTGTGGCAGTAATTTGGGCAAGCGTCGGATCAACAGTGTCGAGCACCTCGATCAACGCCTCCTGAGTATCGACACTCTCAGCGTGACAGGCAAGAGAGGCAAGGAGCCACTTTCCTGCCTGAACACGGTTGACACATGTCTCACGTAGTGAAGGGTTTGTTGCTGAATCAGCCATCAGGATGAATCGAAGAACTTCCGCGGCCCACATTTGATGCCATGGTGTCGAGTGATCGGCGAGAACGGCCAGCATGACATCAACCACTGGGACTGAAGCGCCGTACAAAGTGTTCTGCGCGAAGGCGACGCCCTCAAGCTCATCCCACAGGGAAGAAATCTCTGTGGTCGACTTGGCGTGAACAAACTTTCTGAGCGTCCCCTCAAGTTCGGCTCCCGTGCCCCGAAGGACCTCTACCTCATCCCAAGATGTTACGTTGACGAGGATTTCGCCCAATCTCATTCTACCTCCCAAGGGCCAGGATCTGCTTTTACGTTGGTGGGGAAGAGGGAACGTGGGAGCTTTCCTTGGCATCCCGCACATATAGGGATTTCTCGCCAGATCTCACTTCCCTTGGGGCCGCGCCAGCCCCAGATGGTCTGCCATAGGTTTTGTGGACAGTGACGAAAATCATGTTTGATTTAGGCTGCTGTCTGGTTGTTGTACCATTCATTGTGGACTTCGTTTGGGGTTTTGTAGCCCAGTGTTGAATGGAGTCTGGTTTGATTGTAACAGGTTTCTATCCAGTGTGTCACATCCTTGATTGCTTTGTCGCGGGTGGGGTAGATTTTCCGGTTGACGAGTTCTTTCTTCAGGGCGGCGTTGAAGGATTCCGCTGCGGCGTTGTCGTAACAGCTTCCCGTGCGTCCCAGTGATGGCTGGATGCCGTGGCGGGTCATGGCGTGGGCGTATTCTTCTGAGGTGTACTGGGACCCTTTGTCGGAGTGGAAGATCGTGTGACCGGGTTCGGTCGGGCAGTTCCGTACGGCCATGTCGAGGGCTTGAGTGATCAAACTCGTGCGCATGTGGGACGCGATGGCGTATCCGATGATCCTGCGTGAGTAGCAGTCCATCACCGTGGCCCGCCAGGCATGTCCGTCCCAGGTGGGGATGTAGGTGATGTCACCGACCCACTTGTGCCCTGGTGCCTGGGCGGTGAAGTCCCGCTGGACCAGGTCAGGACGCGTCTGGATGCCCGTGGCCGGGATCGTGGTGCGGGGTCGGGGACGGGGCTGGCAGGCCACCAGCCCTTCCCGGAGCATGATCTTGCGGACCAGCTCCGGCCCCACCTCGATGCCGTTGCGGACCAGGATCGCGTGGATCCTGCGGTACCCGCCAGAACTGATGGGACTGGTCGAAGAAGTGCCGGATCAACACGGTGAGTTCGTCTCGTCGTTTCTGCTGCTCGGAGAGTCCCCGACGCCGCCACGCGTAGTAGCCCGACCTGGACACACCAGCCCATCTGCACATCAACACCACCGGGTAGTTGCCTTGCTGACCGGTGAAGGTAGACGTACTTGACGGCTACCGGGACTCCCGGGCGAAGAAGGCCGCTGCTTTTTTCAAAAACTCGATCTCCATCTGGGCTTCCCGCAGCTGGGCCTTGACCTTCTTCAATTCCGCCAGCTCGGCAGAAGTGAGTTCTTCTCCGCTGCTGTCTGGATGGGTCCTGCGCCACGTGTTCACCCAGCCCCCTCACGGTCTGGGGAACCAGCCCGTACGCTTTCGCGACCTCACTGACCGGACGCGACTTCTCGATCACCTCCGCCGCGATCTGTTCCTTGAACTCATCACTGTACTTCGATCCTGCCATGATACCGATTTTACCTCACCTGTTCGAAATGAATCAGAATTTTCATCGGTGTCCACAAAACATGTAGCAGTCCAATCAAAATTTTAAATCTCTAGCGGTTCCCGCTGCTTGGCGCTGATCTTCTCGAGCCTACTGAAAAGAGCCCCATGTGTAACGCGGTCAGTGGTCTTTTGTCGAATGGGTAGGTTCAATCTGGGTAGGGCTGCTGACTTGGCGCCACCAGTCCTCGTCATGCTCTGCTGATTCCAGAGTATCGATCATGTCGAGGACGTGTCGAACGAAGCGCTCGGGAAGTCGAACGTCGTGCTCCAGGACGTAGTGGGCCAGTCCTTCGGGCCACACGAAATGTCCGTCGGTCAACTCCAGGCTGCCGTTGTTGCGGCCGCAGAACCGGCAGGGAGAGTACCCCATGTAGCGACGAACAATCATCCCGGTTTGCAGGTGGTCTGCGACCAACTCGCGTTCCTCCGCATCCCAGTTTGAGTCAACGAAGTCCTCTACCGTTGGCCATCCGGGGCTGGCCAATGGGCCATCCCAGTAGCCGATGAGAATCAGCCGTTCGGGTCGAACCATCGCCACTCTCCTCCGTCAAATATTGTCAACGTGTTACCTCGGCTGCTTGATCCAATATCGGTTGTCGGCGCCTTTACGCGGACTCCTAAAATGGTGGCCAGGTCTTGGGCAAATGATCCTTCCGGGGAGCCGGTTTTGCACGAAAGTAGCCGGATGTCTTGGCCGTCGTAGGAGGAGCGAATTCGGCTTGCTACCTCGGCAGGTGAGCGGCCAGCTATGTCGTGGGGAGAGCCGTGCCCAATCACGTCAAACATGCCTTCCTCCGGGTTTTTTGCCGAGAATTTCATCATAGCCCTTGTTGGGTGATCGAGCCCGCCAATTGTAGTTCTCCCGCCCATGCGAAGTTCAGTACCGTCGGGTGTCCTGGCTGGGTTTGGTGGTGTTGGTTTGGCGAGGGCTCCGCCTGCTGCGCCGCTGATGGCTCCGTCTCGGGCGCCTTGCCATGCGCCTTGCCAGAAGTTGCCTCCGGTGGTGGCGGCTCCGATTCCGCCGGTGATGAAGCCGGTGATTCCGCCGGCGGTGCCGCCGATGCCTGCTTGGAGGGTGCGTTGGCCGAGGGGGGTGGCGGAGAGGCGGGTGAAGGTTTGGCTGGCGATGGGGCCGAGGAGGCTGCCTGCGGCGGAGCCGAGTCCGCCGCCGAGGGCGCCGAGTGCTCCACTGAGGCCGACTTGTTTCCAGTCGATGGGGTAGCCGCTGGTGGCTTGGTCGATGAGGTTTCCGCCTGCGGACAGGCCTGCTCCGAGTGCGATGGCTGCGCCGATACCGATGGGGCCTCCGAAGATGGCCAGGCCGACGCCTACGGTGATGGCGAGGGCGGTTCCCCATTTGGGGGAGTTGTGTTTGCGGTAGGCGTCGAGTTCGTCTGTGGTGATGGGGTGGAGTCCGGTGGGGTCGTAGAGGGTGGTGGGGTTGTTGCCTGCATAGGAGTAGGGGTTACCACTCCAGCCTGCGGCGGTGGTGGGGGGGAGGGGGTCGGGGGTGAGGAATGCGCGGCTGGTGGGGTCAAGGATTCGGGCGCCGAGCCATTCGAGGCCTGTGATGTGGAGTTCTCCGGCGGGGCCGATCCCGAGGGGGCCGTGGGTGGTGTGTGGGGTGGGGGGTTGGTAGGGATCGTGTGGGTGGGTGTGGCGGTGGGGTCGCCAGGTGGGTTGGATCCAGTCGTGGCTGGTGGTGGCGGTGAGGGGTCCGGCGGTGACGATGGTTTCCTGGCCTGCCTGCAACAACTGACCGGTGGTGGGGTCGGTGACCATGTCGAGGTCGTTGATGCGGGAGAGCTGTCCGAGGGCATCGACGGTGGTGGTGGTGTGTTCGACTTGATCGTTTCTGTGGTCAGTGATGGCGGCGAGTCTGGACAGTCCGGTCCAGGTGTATTCGCGGCGGTGGCCGTTGGTGTGGGTTTCTTGGGTGCGGCGGCCGGTACGGTCATGACGGTAGGTGATCGTGGCACCGCTGGTGGTGGCTTGGAGGATTTCACCAGCCTGGTTGTAGACACGTTCCCAGGTGATGCCGTCAACTTCTTCGTGGGTGAGGCGTCCGGCCAGGTCGTAGGTCCAGGTGTTGACCCCGGTGGGGGTGGTGGCCTCGACGAGTTGGGCGGCATCGTCGTACCGGTACCGGGTTTCAGTGCCGTCGATGGTGAGGGTGGCGAGGTGACCATCCTCGGTGTGGGTCATCACCGCTGTGGTGGTGTGGCCTGCTTGGGTGGTGGTGTGGTGGGTGATGAATCCGTCCGTGTGGCCCCATTCATGGATGGTGTTGCCGAGGGTGGCGCGGGTCAGGCGGCCTGCCTGGTCTCGGTCCAGGAGGGCGGTGGTGATGCCGGGGTGGGACACCTCAATGATGTCCCCAGCCGGGTCACGCCGGTAGGTGGTCACGGTGCCGTTGGGGGCGGTGATCTGGCTGGTCCACCCGTCGGCATCATGGCTCCACCGGGTGGTGTGCTGCCCTCGATCATGTTGGGTCAACAGGCCGCGGGGGTCGTAGGCCAACACGTGGGTGACAGGGGTGGAGGTGGAGTGGTCCTCGATGGTGACCTGCCGGGTGGCCGCATCCCTGCTGATACGGGAGAAGAGGGCCCCATCCACGGTGGTGCTGGCTTCCAGCCCCGCGTCGTCGTAGCTGGTCTCCACCACATGGCCGTCGGGGTCGGTGCTACGAATCAGTCGTCCGGCGGGGTCGTATCCCCAGGTGGTGGTGTGGCCGAGGGGGTTGGTGGTGCTGAGGCAGCGGTCCATCGGGTCAAACACGTGGCGGCTGACCGCCCCCAACGGATCGGTGACAGTCACCGCCCGACCATTCACGTCATAGCTGTAGCGTGTGACCCCACCATTCCCGGATATCGCGGTGGTGAGTTGCCCAGCCGGGTCGTAGTGGAATCGACGGTGTCCGTTCTTCGGATCCCGGGTTTCGATGACTCGCCCAGCTTTGTCGTAGACCCAGCTGTACCTCCCGATGCCGGGGGAGTAACGAGCAAGGATGCGGCCGCAGGGGTCGTAGCGGCTCCAGCCGTGTTCCCCGGTCGCCCAGGACTCCGAGATGAGGTGGGAGTCGACGTCGTAGCTCAGTTGGGTGTGGAGGCCGAGTTCGTTACGAATCCCGGCGACCCGGCCACACAGGTCGTAGGTGTACCGGATCGACGCACCCGAGGGGCGACGAACCCGTACCGGGCGTCCTGCCAGGTCCCGCTCGATCACCGTCCTGCCACCTGCGGCATCGGTGTATTCGACCGGCCTGCCGCAGCGATCGAATCGGGTGTGAGTTGTGGACCCGTCGGGGAGGATCGTGGCGACGTGGCGGCCCCACCGATCCAGCTGGGTGGTGCTGGTACTGGAGGCGTCCCCTGTGGTGATTTCCCGGGCCTTGGTGTCATACCGCCAGTACTGCCGCACCCCGGAAGGATCAACGGTTTCATTCAACCGGCCGTAGTGGTCGACGTGGCGTTGCCAGACCCCACCGGACGGGTCGATGGTCTGGCGTAGTCTCGACATCGCGTCGTGGGTGAACTCCCAGCGTGCACCATCCGGCAGGCGGATCTGGTGGATGTTACCCAGGTCGTCAAAGGTCTGCTCCACCCGACGACCCAACGCATCGGTCAGCGCCGCCAGCTCCCCATGCGGCCCATACTCCAAGACGGTGTGGGCACCCAACGGATCAACCAACCCTGTCAGACGACCCCCAGCGGAATAGGTGTACCCCCAGACCGCGCCGTCCGGATCAACCCTGGCAGTCAACAATCCCGCAGGGCTGTACTCATACCTGGTGGTGGCCCCCGACGGGCGAATCATTTCCACGACTCTGCCCGCAGCATCCCGAACCAGACGGGTGACATTGCCCTCCGCATCAATCGACGCGACCAGATCCCCATGATCGTCGTACTCGAACCGCATCCGCACACCAGTCGGATCGGTCACTTCGAGCAGCAGGCCGTCCTGCCAGCGAAGGCGGGTGTGGCCGCCCTCCCCATCCACCACCACAGACGGCTGCTGCTGCCAGTCGGTGTAGGACATGCTGGTCCGCGACACCTCGACCCCATCCTCAAGCAAGATGATCCCTGTCAGCCGATCCACGTCGTCGTAGACCAGACTGGTTCTCGCCCCCGACGGTACCTGTTCAAGAGTCAAACGGCCCCGCTCATCAAACTGGCGTACTGTCACCTCGCCTTCCGGGTCAGTCGCCAAGACCTGGTTGCCCCACTGGTCATAGCCCATCGACGAGCGGTTCCCATCCGAATCGGTGACCCCCACCACACGACCCCTGGCATCCGCCAGCCACGTGTTCGACCGGCCCCCATCCACATCGGAGACCGCCGTCACCCTCCCCGGCAAGTAAGCAAACCGCGTCACCCGCCCAAACGGCGACACCTGGGAGATCACCCGGCCCTCATCGTCATAGGTGTTGCGGGCCTCGACCACCCCATCAGCATCCACCACAGACACAATCAGGCCCCGGTCATCCCACTCGTAGCGGCGCGTCCCCAACGGACCCGCCGCCTCCACCAAACAGCCATCCTCGTAGCGATACGTCACTCGACGCCCATCATCCAACTCCACGGCTGTGATCCGGTCCCCCACCCACACCAACTGCAACTCCCTGCCCCGACCATGACACACCCGCACCAAACGACCCTGATCATCATGGGAGAAGGCAAGCGCAGCACCATCAGTCAGGGTGAACGATGTGGGACGCCCAGCCCGGGAGAAACACCACCTCGCCCCCGCATTGTTGCTGACCGTGTAACCATCCACATCCTGGGTGAGCCAGTAATTCTCATGCGCAGCCCGACCAAACCCGCCCCCCAGCCGGGGGAAGAACACCTCCCGCCCATCCACCAGCACCCACGACACGCCCTCCCCGGTGATCTGCAACCCACAGACATCAAACGACGCCCAACCCGGGCCATGACCCCCCACCCGATCACTCAACGAGGAATACGACCGGACCCACCCCAACAAGGCGGCCGCCCCCTCACAGCGCAGGTCCTCCTCATTGACCACAAAATTCCCGGTCGCGGTGTTCACCGGATCATTCGCATACCCCGACGACGGAGGATTACCAATCGCCTCCACGGCCGGGATCTCCAACTCCGGACGCTTCTCCGACACCCCACCCACAGCCAACGACTCCGCAATCGCATCATTCGACACCGACGACACCACACCCGTACCGCCAGCAGCCTCAAAATTGTCCGCCACAATGTCAAGACGCCTGCAATCCGTGTCATTCGACGTGATATAAGCACTGAAACCCGCCAACACCGCATCACAGTTCAACTGCCCCCACAGGCACTTCTCCCGAAAATCAGTCACCAACCCCCTCAACGCCGCCGGAGTGTCCCGAACCTCATCCGTCGCCGCCCGCTCCCCCTTCGTGAACTCCCGAAGATCATCCGGCAACGCCGAGGACACCCCCGTCTCCTTCGACCCCACAAAATCCTGCCGCCCCTCCCTGGCAGGAGACTCATACACCTTCACCAACTGCGGCACCGGATCCATCCTCGGCGGCGCCTCATCCCCACCAAACAAATTCAAGAAATCAACAGCATCCACAGCCTTGTCAAAAAACGACCTCGCATCCCGCCGCTCCCGCCACTCCCTGGCCGCATCAATCCGCTCCTGCTCCGCCCGCGCATCCACCTCCAAATCCCGAACCCCCTGAGCAACCTCCCGCAACCGCGCCCCCAACAACGATGCGTCACGATTCGCCGTCTCAACATTGAACGCCCACAACTGAGCGTAATAGCCCTCAAAATGCTCCCCACACGAAGTCTTACGAGAATTCCGCGGCGCCACCATCCCATCCACCACCTTCGCCGCAGCATCAAGCGCCGAAACCAAACCCCCACTCACCTCAAAATCCCACACCACATCCACAGCAGCATTCAGATCATCCAAACTGTAATCACCCACGACAGCTCCTTGCTCACTCGGGACAGACCATGACCACACTACCCCGCACCGAGACGCCGCGCAGCAGAACCACGACGGTTGACCCGCCACCCACGTGTTCACTGGTGGTTGCGTTCACTTCCTGAGTACGCTGGTTCCACCCCTGCACCTTCGTTCGGAAGAAAGAGGTCATGTCGACGCAACCCCCGGATGGTGAGCAGCCACCGCCGAAGAGCGAGCGGAAGAACCTGCTGCTGGGCGCGGTGATGGATGTGGGACGCGTGGAGGTGGCCCAGCTCGCCGCCGACTTCGGGGTCTCCCAGGTCACCGTCCGCAAGGACCTCAACGAGCTGGAGGCCCAAGGGTTGCTCAAGCGCGAACACGGCTTCGCCGTCGTGGGCTCCAGTGACGACATGCGGGCCCGGCTGGCCGTCAACTACCCGGTCAAGCAGCGGATCGCGCAGACCGCCGCCGAGATCGTCGGCGACGGTGAGACCGTCATGATCGAATCCGGATCGGTGTGCGCCATCCTCGCCGAGGAACTGTGCACCAACCGTCGCGGTGTGACCATCATCACCAACTCCGCCTTCATCGCCGACTTCGTCCGCAAGATCCCGCAGAGCGACGTGATCCTGCTGGGTGGGGCGTACCAGCCCGAGTCGCAGGTCTGCGTCGGACCCCTCGTTGCCGCCATGACGGAAAAACTGTATGTCGATAAATTGTTCGTCGGTATCGATGGTTTCACCCCACGAACCGGCTTCACAGGGCGCGACGTGATGCGCGCCGAGGCGGTACGACGACTGGCCTCCAGCGCCGAGGAGGTCATCGTGCTGAGCGAGACCCGCAAGTTCAACCGTCGCGGTGCCGTGCAGCTGTTCGACACCGCCGAGGTGTCCCGGGTCTTCACCGACGGCCCCCTGCTGCCCGAGACCCTGGCCGCACTCACAGCCGACGGGGTCACCGTCACCGAGGCGCCGACCCCCTGAAGGGATATGGTGAGCCGGAGCTGAACAGGAGCAGGCGATGAGCAACAGCCACTGGCCGGGCCCCACCCGGCCGAGCAGGCCCATGGGTCCCATGGGACCCGGTCCGCAACCGCCCTACGGACCGCCGCAGGGCCTCGTGCCGCCGCCGATCCACCAGCCCTGGTCCCAGCCCCCGTACCTCGCACCCCACCCAGGTCCCGGACAGCCGTTCCACGGCCCGCCCCACGGCTTCCCCGAACCGCCGAGGAACGGCGTGAACCCCTTGGTCATCGCCCTGATCGTGGGAGTGGTGCTCGCCGTCGGCGCGGGTGGCTTCCACCTGCTCGTGCGACCATCCGAGCAGACGACGTCCGACAGCCGCAGCACCCTGCAGCCGGACCCGTCCCCCACCCCGATGAGCACGCCCACCCCCAGCATCCCGGACCTGCCGGAATTCCCGAGGTCCTTCGGGGACTTCACCCTCACCGAGGACAGCGCCGGGAACGCGGGTGCGCTCAGCACGCAGTACATGGACAGCAACGACACCACCCTCTTCGTCACCTACCTTCCCTTCCCCGACGACTACGACTCCCTGATCGAACAGCTCGAGAACCCGGAGACCTTCGGCGACACCGTCTGCGGCAAGGAGGTCCTGGACAACCAGGGACGGGGTCCCCTCGCCTGCTACACCGCGGTCCGGGAGGGCGTGCTGCGCACCAGCACCGTTCCCGAGGACACGCTCGCGGCAATCGGCAACCCCACCCAGGAGTTCATCGCCGCCTGGAAGTAGGAGAGGGTTCCGGCAACCCTGCCCACGGGCAAGCCGGGAACCGTGGCCAGGGGACGGCCACCACGCCGCACGTTGGACCGGGCAGGAGGGTCAGAACCGGAACCGGACGGGAGAGGGTCGTGCCCGCCGTGATCCCGGCGGGCACGACCCGGACTCACACCGTCGCGGGCTGCACGATGGTGGCCAGGACCTCCGCGCAGGCCTCCGCCCGGGTGCCGACCAGCAGCATCGCCGTGACATCGTCCTGCCACATCACCGCACCGACCCCGGCCTCGGCCAGGGCGACCTCGTCCACCAGGGACCGATCCCTGAAGGCGACCCGCAGCCGGGTGCGGGCCACGCACTCCAGCTTCACGACGTTGTCAGGACCACCGATGGCCACGACCATCTGGTCGGCCCGGTGCGCATCCTCCGGCAACACGACCAACGCACGCGGTGCCTCGTCGCTCACCCCGGTCGACGGTGCAGGGGCTGACGCCTGATCCGCCTCGGCACCGGCCCGGTTGGCCAGGTAGTCCTCCATGTCGGTCTTGAGGTTCTCCGAGCGGGTCCCGAAGATGGCCTGCATGCTGTTGCCGACCACCACGACGCCGGTCGCACCGAGCCCCTTCAACCGGGCCTGATCCACCAACCCCTTGTCGTGGACCGACACCCGGAGCCTCGTGATGCAGGCATCCAGGGCCTCGATGTTGGCACGGCCACCGAAGGCCAGCACCAGCTTCAACGCGAACTCGTCACGCGGATCCACCAGCCCCGAGGCACCACCCTCGTCGACCGCCGCCTGCTCCTCGACCTCACGGCCCGGGGTGCGGAGCTTGAACCGGACGATGACGAAGTGGAAGATCGCGTAGTAGATCAGTGCGTAGATCGGACCGAGGATCAGCACCAGCCACGGCCGTTCCGCCATCGAGTAGAACAGCACGTAGTCGATGGCCCCGTGCGAGAAGGTGTGCCCGAGCCTGCCACCCAGCATCTCCATCACCATGAAGGCGGACCCGGCCAGGAAGATGTGCAGCACGTACAGCAGGGGAGCGACGAACAGGAAGGCGAACTCGATCGGCTCGGTGATGCCGGTGAGGAACGACGTCAACGCGGCCGAGACCATGATCGAGCCGATCGCGGTCCGGTTCTCCGGGCGGGCCGTCCGCCAGATCGCGAGCGCCGCCGCGGGGAGTCCGAACATCTTGAACAGGTAGCCACCACCCAGGTGACCCATCTCGGAGACCCCGGCGAAGAAGCAGGTGGTCCAGCCGTGCTTGGTGGCGCCGCTCACCGGGTCGATGCAGGTGCCCACCTCGTAGTAGAACGGGGCGTTCCAGATGTGGTGGAGCCCCACCGGGATGAGTGCCCGCTCGACACTGCCGTAGATGAACACCGCGAAGCTCGTGGCGGTCTCGGAGGCCCAGGTGCCGAAGGCCAGGATCGCGTTGCCGATCGGGGGCCAGATGAAGGACATGGCGATGCCGACGAACACCGCGGCGAACGAGGTGACGATCGGCACGAACCGCTTGCCGGCGAAGAAACCGAGATAGGTCGGCAGCTGGATCCGGTAGAACCGGTTGAACAGGTAACCGGCGACCAGACCCATGACGATGCCACCGAAGACACCCGTCGAGATGGTGTCGATGCCGAGGAAGGAGAACGGTGCGGTCTGCTCGGCGGCGGGGACGTTCGGGTCGAGCGGGACGATCTGCCCGGTCTCCTTGCCGACCACCCCCATCGTCGTGGTCATCACCAGCACACCGACGGTGGCCGCCAGGGCGGAGACACCGTCGTTCTTGGTCATGCCGAGCGCCACACCGATGGCGAACAGCAACGGCATGGCGGCGAACATCGGCTCTCCGGAGGCCTTGAGGACCTCGAGGAACACCCGCAGCGGCACGGGCAGGTCCCAGCCGTTCTGCGTCGCACCACTCAGCAGTGCCCCACCGACACCCAGCAGGATGCCGGCGGCGGGCAGGATGGACACGGGCAGCATGAGCGACTTGCCCAACTGCTGCAGGAATGCGAAGACCCTGCTGGATCGCTTCGTGCGCGGCTCCGGTTCGGCACCGGTGGCGGGCCGCGACTCCGTCGTCGTTGACATGGAACTGGCCACCTTTCTGGATCAGGCGTTGATGGGGGGAAGCAGGTCACGCACGGCCGAGGCGTCCTCGCTGCGGACGGCGCGCTCGGCCAGCTCGGTGGCCCGGGAGAGGTCGAGGTCCCGGACGGCCGCCTTGACGTCGGCGACGGCGGAGATCACCGCGCTGAGCTCGTCGACGCCGAGCCCGAGCAGGATCGCCGCGGCACGCGGATCGGAGGCGAGGGCACCGCACACCCCGACCCAGGTGCCGTGGGCATGGGCCCCCTGGACGGTGCTGCGGATCAGCGCCAGCACGCCCGGGTTGAGGGCGTCGACGCGGGGGGCGAGCTTCGGGTGCCCCCGATCCATCGCCATCGTGTACTGGGTGAGGTCGTTGGTGCCGATGCTGAAGAAGTCCACCTCGCGGGCGAACTGCTCGGCCATCATCGCCACCGCCGGGACCTCCACCATGATGCCGACGGGCACCACCGGGGCGTCGAGCCGGACACGTTCCTCCTCGAGGATGGCCTTGGCGCCACGGAACTCCGCCAGCGTGGAGATCATCGGGAACATCACGTGGATGGCCGCGCGGGAGGTCCTCGCGGCCTGCAGGATGGCGCGCAGCTGCGGACGCAGCACCTTCTCCTGGTGCTCCAGGCCCACCCGGATGCCGCGCTGCCCGAGGAACGGGTTGTCCTCGGCCGCCATCGGCAGGTACGGCAGGGGTTTGTCGCCACCGACGTCGAGGGTGCGGATGATGAGCCGGTTGCCCTCCCCGACCAGGTCGGCGACGCTCCGGTACAGCTCCGCCTGCTCCTGCTCCGTCGGCGCGGTGACACGATTCATGAACACGAACTCGGAGCGGAGCAGACCGACCCCCTCGGCCCCCTCGGCCATGCCGCGACGCACGTCGTCGAGACTGCCGATGTTGCACACCACCTCGACACGGTGGCCGTCACGGGTGACCGCGGGTTGGTGGGCGGCGGCGAGGTTGCGCCGACGCCGCTCCGCGTCGCGCTCAAGGCGACTGCGGACCTCGGCCAGTTCCTCGGCGGGCACGTCGATGCGCACGGTGCCGTCGTCACCGTCGACCACCAGTTCCGATCCCTCCGCCAGGTCGAGCACCCGGGGGTCGCAGCCGACGACGGCGGGGATGCCGAGCGACTGCGCGAGGATCGAGCTGTGGGAGGTGGCCCCACCCTCGGTGAGCACGATGGCGGCCACGCGTTCCGCGTCGAGCACGGCGGTGTCGGAGGCCGTCAGGTCGCGCGAGACGAGGACCGCCCCGGCGGGCAGTTCGGCCCGGGCCGGGATGGTGCCGGTGAGTTCCGCCAGGACCCGCAGCCCGACGTCGCGGATGTCGGAGCCCCGGGCCGCCAGCAGGGGATTGGCCATGGCGGACAGGGCGTCGGCGTGCTGCTGGTAGGTGTCCTTCCAGACCGGACCGGCGGCTGCCCCGGACCTGACGGCGGCCTCGACGGGTTCGGTGAGTTCGGGGTCGTCGAGGATCTGGCGCTGCGCCCCGAAGATGTCGGCCTGGTAGATGCCGACCTTCGCGGCGGTGGCGGTCTCCAGCTCGGCCAGTTGGCGACGGGCCCGCTCCAGTGCGGCCTGGAAGGCGTCCCATTCCTGCTCGGGCGGGCCGGAGGGGACATCCGTGACGGGGATGTCGGGGGCGGTCAGGGGCACGGCGATCCCGACAGCGAGGCCGGGGGAGGCCCCGACGCCGCGCAGCAGGTCGGGCTCCGGGTCGGGTTCCGGGGTGGGTACCGCCTCGGGTGCCGTCCCGGTCCCGGTGGCGACGACGGTCTCGCCCAGGCCGTCACGGATCGCGGCGGTCAGGGTGGCGACGGCGGCCTCGGCATCGGGGCCCCAGGCGCTCAGCCGTACCCGGTCGCCGTGGCCGACGTCGAGGGTCATCACGGCGGTGACACTCTTGGCGTTGACCTCGCGGTCGCCACGGTGCAGCCGGACCTGGCTGCTGAAGGATCGTGCCTTGTCGGCGAGCACTGCGGCCGGTCGGGCGTGGAGTCCGGTGGCGCAGGGCACCACGACCGGTTCGCCCTCCACCACGTCGTCGGGCCGCACCTGGGAGTCATCGCTGCTGGGACGGGTGAGGTCGAAGCTCAGGGCGACGTCCTGGCCGGCCCGCACCAGCCCGACGGCAGGCGTCAGGTTGTGGGCGATGTCCATGTTGGCGATCACCATCTGGGTGAGCAGGCTGCTGGCTCCCGCGATGATCCGTTCCTGGTCGAAGCGGAGCAGGGGTTGGCCCGTTTCGACCCGGTCCCCCTCCTTGACCAGGGGGGTGAAGCCGTCTCCCTTGAGCTCGATCGTGTCGAGGCCGACGTGGATGATGATCTCCGCACCCTCGGTGGAGGTCACCGTCAGTGCGTGGTGGGCGGGGTGGACCAGGGTGACGGTGCCCCCGCAGGGGGCGAGCACCACCTCGTCGGTGGGGTCGATGGAGACCCCGTCCCCCACCATCTTCGAGGCGAAGACCTCGTCGGGAACTTCCTCCAGGGGTGTCATGACCCCGGAGACCGGGGCTCGTAGTTGAGAGGACGGCATTGTCGACCCTTCTTGCTGGTTGTGGACGGGGCAGGCGCTGCTCCAGCGCGAAGTCGGCCAAGCCTGGTCGTCCTCGACCGAAGGTCTTGTCGGCTTCTGACGGAAGATGTTAGTGTTTCGAACAAAGAGTTTCAAGTGAAAGCAGCTTGACCCGGATACGAAAGTTCCACCCATGTCGGACACCGAGGGACGCGTCTTCAACATCCAGAAGTTCTCGATCCACGACGGACCGGGCATCCGCACCGTCGTGTTCCTCAAGGGCTGCCCGCTGGCCTGCTCCTGGTGCTCCAACCCGAACAGTCGCAAACTGCGTCCCCTGATGATCCGTGACGCGAACGACCCCAACGTCTTCCTCGAGGACAGCCGCGAGTACCGGGCCGATGAGGTGGTGCGGATCTGCCTCCAGGACCTGCCGTTCTACGAGGAGTCCGGTGGCGGGGTGACCCTGTCCGGGGGTGAACCGCTGGTGCAGCACCGGTTCGCGACGACGTTGCTGAAGCGGCTGCAGGCCGAGGGCGTCCACACCGCCATCGAGACGACCGGCTACGTCGCGAATGCCATCTTCACCAAGGCGCTGCAGCACTGCAACCTGGTCATCATGGACGTCAAGCACTTCGACAAGGACAGGCACAAGCGCTGGACAGGGGTGGCCAACGACCTGCCGCTGTCGAACCTGGCACTGGCCATCCAGGCAGGGGTGCCGGTGTGGGCACGCATCCCCGTCATCCCCGGGGTCAACGACGCCGTCGAGGACGCCCCCACCTTCGCGGCCCACCTGCTCAGACACGGCGTCACCGAGGTGCAGCTGCTCCCGTTCCACCAGTACGGGGAGCGCAAGTACGAGCTGCTGGGCTGGGACTACGACTTCGACGGGGTGCGCAACCTCCACGAGGAGGACGTCGAGCCCTTCCGGCAGGAGCTGATCGCCCACGGCGTGGCCGCCAGTTTCGAGCCCCCGGAGTCGGCCACGACGGCCCGCCACGACCACCCCTGCGACCGGGCCAGCTGATCACTGACCTCGGCCCGATGGGAGTCGGTCCCGGCGCAGCCAGGGTGACGGTGCCCGCCCATCCCCGCACGACTCCCCGGCCCCGGGGCCTGGCGAAGGACGACAGGGCATCAGCGCGGGCGCGTCCCAGCAGGGAGCCGGTACCCTCGAAGCACCAACTCACACGGAGGTCGCACAAGTGCGCAATGTCTTCGCCGGGTTCCTGGGCATCGTGGCGTTGCTCGCCGGTCTGCTCGGTGTGGTGCTGCAGTGGATCGACCACTCGGCCCGCGACCCGAGACCGACCGAGCAGGTCGCGCTCGCCGTCGCCGAGGACCCTGCCGTCCACACCGCGGTGGCGCAGGAGGTGACCCAGCGCCTGGAGGAGTCCCTGAAGCAGGTGGACCTGCCCTACGAGCAGCTCACGCAGCAGCTGACCGAGGCCGTGGAGGTCACGGTCGAGGAGGTGCTGGCCGACCAGGGCTTCGACACCGCCTGGCGGACCATTCTCGGCCAGTCACGCGAACGGCTCGTCGCGGACCTCGACGCGTGGCGCAGCGGGGATCCCTCCCCTGATCTCACGCTCAACCTGACACCGATCGCACACCTCGTGCTCGATCAGCTGAAGACCCACGGTGACCCCGCCGTCGCCCTGGCCGCGGAACACATCGAGGTACCGGACCAGATGGTGATGACCGGGACCAGGTTGGAGGACCGGGTGACCGAGATCGCCTCGCCGACGCTGCAGCTGGCGCAGCTGTGGCAGGCCTTCCTGCTCCTGGCCGCGGTGGTGCTGCTGCTGGCCGTCGCCTTCGCCCGGCCCCGGGGCCGGGGAGTGGTGCTGCTGCTGGTCGGGCTGTTCGCGGCCGGGGGTGGCGCACTGCTGCGGTACCTCCTGGACCAGGTGGGCCTGCCGGGTCGTGGCCAGGCCACCCTCGTCCAGACGATGGCCACCGTCGCGACGCGGCAACTCACCTCGTCGCTGGCGGCATCGTTGATGCTGCTGGTGTGGGTGGGCCTGGCCATGGCCGTCGTCGGGCTGACCTGGTGGGTCATCGCCGCTCGGCGTCACCCCGCACACCCTCGGCCAGGTCGTTGAGCTCGAAGGCCCCCAGGCCGTCGATGGTCTCGCGGATGATGTCGGCGTGACCGGCGTGGCGGGCGAGCTCCCCGACGAGGTGGAGCAGGCACCAGCGCGCCTCCCAGTGGGTGAGATCCTTCGGGATCCACGGGGCGGGAGGTGTCGGGACCGGGGCTGAGAGGTCGGCGACGGCGTCGATGTTCTCCGCCGTCCACGCGACGCAGCGGTCGAAGAAGGCCAGCACCTCGTCGAGGCTGCGCGGGTCGTCGACGAGGGCGTCGGTGTGGCTGTCCTCCACGCCGTCAGGCAGCTGGGGTGGGTTGGGACCTGCAGCTGCGCTCGCGGACCAGTACACGGCGACCGGCCCGGTGTGCAGCAGCAGGGCGGTGAGGTTGAGCGTCGAGGCGCTGGGGGTGCTCCTGGCCTGGTCGTCGGTGAGTCCGACGACGGTGGTGCGCAGCTGGGCCAGCTGCTGCAGCACGAACACCTTGAGGTGATCCAGTTCTCCGGTGGCGGTGGGGGTGAGGAATCCCATGATCCTGTCTCCTTCTCTTCGGGATGAACCCACCGTAGGCACCGATGCGGACAGATCCTGTCCTCAACAGAATGCGTTGATCGAGAGGACCGGTTCGAGAGGTGGCGACCTGCGTCATGCTTGGGTCATGACGGATCCGACCTCCCGCGTGCTCAGCCTGCTCGGTCTGCTGGAGAGCCGGTCGGTGTGGACCGGGGCGGAGCTGGCGGAGCGGCTGGGGGTGACACCCCGGACCCTTCGTCGCGACGTGGAGCGCCTGCGCGACCTCGGCTACGTCGTCGAGGCCGATCCGGGTCCGGGCGGCGGGTACGCGCTGGGCCGCGGCCAGGTGGTGCCGCCGCTGCTGCTGGACGAGGAGCAGGCCGTCGCCGTCACCCTCGCACTGACCCGCGCCGCCCATGCCACGACCGGACCCGAGGCCGAGGCCGCACTGCGGGCGCTGAGCACGATCGATGCGATCATCCCGTCGGCACTGCGGCACCGGTTGGCGGCGCTGCGGGAGTCGTCGACGGTGATCGTCTCGGGGGAGCGCCCTGACACAGGGCTGCTGCTCACCTGCGCCGATGCGATCCGTCGCCGGGTGCGACTGCACTTCGACTACCGGGACCGGCACGGCACCGGGACGACCCGGTCGGTGGAGCCGCACCGGCTGGTCGCCCGGGCCAGGTCATGGCTGCTCGTCGCCTTCGACCTGGACCGGGACGACTGGCGCACGTTCCGCATCGATCGGATGCGTCAGGCGACGGCCCGCACCTGGCGGTTCACTCCCCGCCCCGGTCTGGAGCAGGTGGTGGCCGGCCTCGACGAGCCCGTCCCGCCCTCTGCCTGGCGCCACCGGGTGGTCCTCCACATCCACGCCCCCCACGAAGTGGTGGCGGAAGAGATCCCGCAGGCGGTGGGCCGCCTGCGACCCCTGCCCGACGGGGGCACCGAGTTCGTCAGCGGGGCCGACGACCCGGAGGATGCGGCGTGCTGGCTGGCGCGCATGAGGCACGACTTCACGCTGCTCGGCGACGACGCCGTCCGCGAGGCCGTCGAGAAGCTGAGCCGACGACTCGGCCGGGCCACACGCTGATCCGCTCGCCACGTAGTGTGTCAACATGACTGCACCGTTGCCCCCGGTTCCCCCGCCCCCACCGTTCCCAGCCACACCGCCCCGCCGTCGGGGCCTCGTCCTCACCGTCGGGCTGCTCGCCCTGGCCCTCGTCGCGAGCCTCGGCGTCAACGTCGCCCAGTTCCTCGGCAGGCCGACGGATGTGCAGCGCAGCTTCGCCACCCCCGAGGAGGCCATCACGTTCTACGTGGCCGCCATCGGCAAGGGCGACGTCGCCACCGCGGTCAGTGCCTACGCCACCACCTCGATGGCGAAGCGCTACGACCTGAACGAGTCGATGATCAAGCACGGCACCTGGGCCTTCAACAACTTCGTCCCAGTCCCCATGGACACCGAGGTGGGTCGCGGCATCTGGGCGGAGCAGTTCCACCAAGCGGCCCGCCACATCACGATGGCCCGCGTGACGACCCTCACCGTCGACGACCCGACCGTGCTGGAGCGACCCGTGTCGGACGATGCGGAGGCGATCAAGAAGCTCTTCCATCCGGAACGCCTCAACGGCAGCCTCAAGGTCAAGGAGATCAAGCTCGTCGAGGGCTACGGGAAGCTGCAGGGAAAGACCCTCACCGACCCGCCCCACAATCCGGAGGACGCCGTCGACGCCTACATCCTGCTCACCTCGGACCACGGCGACTACATTCTCAGCCAGGAGCTGATGAGATACGACGGCAGGTGGCAGCTCGCCACCGGGCGGGGTCTTCACACATCCCTCATCCAGGGCATCCAGAACAGCAGCTTCGTCGCCGCGAAGCCCGGCGCGTGGGACGAACTGCTTCAGGAACTCGACCGGAGCGAGGTCCGGTATCGCTGACAGGCCTCCAGGACGACCCGGGCGACGACCTCGTCGTCCAGCCGGTCCTTCGTGGCCCCGGCGTAGCTCGGCTCGTCGACCTCGACGGTGATGACGGCGGCCAGGCCGTCGGGGAGGAGGTCGCGCTCGTCGAGGAGGGCCTTCCGGAGCGCGTCCTCGTGGCTACCGCCGCCCCGGGTCCGCTCCCCGCCCACATAGCTGAGGATGCGGGCGGGCCAGCGGCGGCCGCGTCGGACCACGACCTGCACCGCGACCCCCCGTTCCTCGTCGCGGTGGTCGATGACGACGGGGGCCGTCAGTGCTGGCCCCATCCCCTCGGCGAGCGCCTCGACGCAGTCGAGCAGGCCGCCGGGTTGATGCCAGGTCTCCTCGATGGCGGGGGACCGGAGGGTGAGGGTCGCGCCCGGGTGCAGCCAGGCGAGTTCCCGGAACCGGTCGGCCAGGGTTTCCGCGTCGACCTCGTCGACGGTGAAGATCTCGGGGTCGAGTTCTCCCATCATCTCGTGCCCCGACGGCCCGTCAGGGCTGGACGCCTCCCCGCCGGTCGTGTCGGGGCGGACGACCTGCGTCAGGGCCATCAGCACACCGAGATCACCCCATCCTTTCCCGAAGTCCAGGCCCGTGAGGTCCTCGTGTCGGGGTCGGGGCCCGTCGTATCGGAGGGTGAACCAGGGGCCGGGCGCGACCGTCAGTTCGACCCGCCGGGCCCCCAGCCTGAGGGCGGGCTCGACGAGGTACGAGAGGAGGAGCCGCGCCGCACCCTCCCCGTCGGGCCTCCCCCCGATGTACATGCCCGGTCGCCGCCGGATGGCCTCCCGAATCTCACTCCACCGCATCACGCATCACCCATCGCCGCCCCGCATGAGATCCACCAGGACAGGCATCGCGGTGGAGGGATCCGGCCCCACCCTGCCAGCCTTGAGGTCGGGCGACCGCCCGACCGTCTGCTCACGCCACCCCCTCACGAGAGGCGACGAGGGCGGCCAGCATGCTCGGGGCCAGTCGGGGAGTCCCACCGTATCGACCGACCAGATAGCGTTTCGCCACGTTGGCATCGGGATGCCTGGGGAACTCGGCCAGGCAGGTGAGCTCGGTGACGCCGTCGTGGCTCTTGTCAGTGAACCAGACCTGCTCCGGCTCCAGCTCCACCTCACTCAACGGGGACAACACGTAGGACTCATGGCTGGTGAAGATGATCTGGGCCTGCTTGGTGTTGACCTCCGGGTCCGCGAAGGCACTGAGCAGCAGGTCCACCAGGTGCGGGTGCAGGCTCGCGTCGATCTCATCCACGACGAGCAACCCACCCTCCCGCAGACGTTGCAGGACAGGAACCGCGAGGGAAAGCCAGGCGATCGTGCCGTTGCTCTCGTCGTCGATGGAGAAGGTGGGGGACTCCTGAGCGCTGCCTCGATGCTGGAACACCAGGTGGCGGGAGACCTGATCCAGCTGGTCGTCATCCAGGGCCTCGACCTCATCCTCCTCGTTCAGCACTGTGCGAACCTTCTGGAAGAGCCGCCGAATGTGCTCCGGCATCTCGGTCTCCTGGACACCAGCCCTGACCACACCGGTGTCCGCCACCTGGAGCAGGGCCTCGATGTCGGCGAAGGAGACCATCTTGGCGACCAGCATGTCAGCCAGCATCCGCAACCGGGCCGCACGATGGGAGTCCTTGACCGAGACCTGATCCCAGTGCTCCACGAGGTCCTTCGCGACGGCATGGAACGGCGAGTCGGTGAGCAGCAGCGCCCGGCTCAGCAGCAGTTCCCGATCAGTCACCGGGAAGGGCCTCCCCAGGCTCGGGTGGAACTTCAGGACCCGTTCGTCGCGGTCGCGGGTCAGCAGCGTGCGCCACCGGGAGTTCGGGACATCGCTCAGCCATTCACGTCGGATGCCGTCGTGATCCACCTCGAAGCCGTACCGGTGGCGGCGTCCCCGGTGGATGAAGTCGAGCTCGTAGCTGCTCGTCGAGGTGCGCGCCGTCCCGTCCAGCAGAAACGGAGCCCGGTGCATCGTCCTGCCGGCCTGCCACGTCGTCGAGGAGTGACGGATCGCGGTGAAGGTGTACCACAGGGCGTCCAGCAGAGCGGTCTTCCCCGTGGCGTTGCCGCCGAAGATCCCTGCGACGGGGTAGATCACCGATCCCCAGTCGTCGTCCCGGGGCCGAAGGGTCCGCAGCGAGGGTAGCGTCAGGTCGAGCGTGACCTCGTCGCGGATGCTCTGGTGGTTGCGAACTGTGAACCGCAGCAACAACATGGCATCAATCCAGCACTGAGCGTTGCGTTTTTCACGTTTTTCGAGGAATCAAGGGATCTCAACATCTTCCGGTCCATGCCATGCGCCGGAGTCTGAACGGTCCCGGATGACCCACAAGGAACGATCTACACTGATCGCGTGTCAGTGATGGAGTTGTCCCGCAGCACCCAGGACTTCCTCAAGGTCGTGTGGGCGGCCAACGAATGGTCCGACGACCCGGTGACGCCCAGCCATGTCGCACGACGGCTCGGCCTGAAGCTGTCCACCGTCTCCGGCACCCTCAGCCGACTGGTCAACGACGGACTGCTCGAACGCTCCGAGTCCGGGGCCATCGTCCTCACCGGGACCGGCCGGGCCCACGCGCTCCAGATGATCCGGCGCCACCGCCTCATCGAGACCTTCCTCTCCGAGACCCTCGAATTCCCCCTGGAGAAGCTGCACGACGAAGCGGAGCACCTCGAGCACGTCGCCTCCGACTACCTCATCGAACGCATCGACGCGCTGCTCGGACACCCCACCCACGATCCGCACGGCGACCCGATCCCCGACCCCGACGGGGTGCTCGCCGACAGCAGCGCCCATGCCCTGATCGGTGTGGCCGAGGGAAGGTACGTCGTCGCCCGCATCGACGACAGCGACCCCGAGCTGGTGCGTTTCTTCGCCGAGATCGGGATCGTGCTCGGCAGGAGGATCGAGGTCTTCACCGGGGCACGGTTCTCCGACACGGTGACCATCGTCACCCAGGCCGGGCAGTCCGTCCCACTGGGGCGACGTGCGGCCGAGGCCGTGTGGGTCCGCGACGCAGCAGACGACTGACGACCAGGCACACCGCGAACAGCGTCCCGTAGAACACGGCCATGCCGGCGCTGGTCGGGGCATCGATGACATAGGCCCCCCAGAACCCACCGAGTGCCCCGATCAGGGCGAACCCCGCGGAGAACCAGAGCATCTGGGTCAGTGATCGTGCGAACAGGGCAGCCGCCGCGGAGGGCACCACCATGAGTGAGATCACCAGCACCGCCCCCACGGCGTAGAAGGCCGAGGTGACGGTCACCGTCGTGAGGAAGGTGATCCCCAGCATGAGGGAACGTACCGGCAGGCCTCTCACCTTCGCGAAGTCGTGGTCGAAGGTGGTGACCTCCAGGGCCCGGAAACACCCCACCACCATGAGCACGTTGAGCGCGAGCACCCCCAGCATCACGTAGCCGTACCGCGGGCCGAACTCGAGTCCACCCAGTTCGAGCTGCTTGATCGCGACGTAGTTCAGCTCACCGACCAGGACGGAATGGGCATCGAGCTGGACATGAGCGAAACGCAGCGTGATCAGCAGCACACCCGCGCTGAACAGGGCCGGGAAGATCAGCCCCTGTGGGGCATCGCCACTGATGAGCCCGGTGCGGCCGAGGAACTCACTGCCGGCCACGACGATCAGCCCCGCCCCGGCCGCGGCGAGGATCAGCAACGGCGAGGTGAGGTCGCGAGTGAACCAGAACCCGACCACCACCCCGGGCAGGACCGCATGGCTGATCGCGTCGACGAGCATGGAGCGGCGACTGAGCACCAGGAAGCTGCCGGGCACGCTGCAGGCGAGTCCCGTCGCGACGGCGAGGAACATCACCGAGACGGCGAGGCTCATGAGATCCCCTCCTGCAGACTCAGCCGCAGCCTGCGACGCAACCGGGCACGGTGCACGGCCCGCATCAGGACGGAACGGTGTGGTGCCGCGACCAGGGAGACCACGACAGCGGCGAACAGCATCAGCACCACCAGTGGGCCGGTCGGGATCCGTCCGATGCTGATCGACAGGTAGGCCCCGATCCCACTGGCACCGGCCCCGATCAGCCCGGAGAGCAGGAACAGGCCCCGGATGGAGCCCACCCACTGCCGGGCCGCTGCGGGAGGCATGAGCACGAAGGCCACCATGAGCACCAGCCCGACGGCCTTGAGACCCACCACCGTCGCCACGACGATGAGGGCGAAGATGGTGAGATCCAGCAGCCTGACCGGCATCCCCCGCACCGCACTGAAGTGGGGATCGAAGCAGCGGATGCCGAGCGGTCTGCCGAGAACGATGAGGATGATCCCGCCCAGGGCCCCGACCACCACCGTCGTGGTGATGTCGGCGTGGGTGAGGGTGGAGGCGTTCCCGAACAGGTAGTCCTGGACCCCACCCTGCCCCTTCTGCCCGCTGCGGGAACCCAGGTGCATGATGATCAGCCCGATCCCGAAGAAGGTGCTGAGCACGATGGCCATGGCCGCATCCAGACCGACCTTGGACCAGTGCGTGATCCGATCCGCCAGCCACACCGCGGCGATGCCCGCGACGATGGAGCCGATCATGAGGGCGGCCATGTTCCTGCCGTCGCCGAACAGGGCGACGGAGACCCAGAAGGCGCCCAGCAGCCCCGGCAGGGCGGCGTGGGAGACGACATCACTGACCATCGCCTGCTTGCGCAGGTAGGCGAAACAGCCGAGTGTTCCCGCGACGAGCCCGATGAGGCTCGTGCCGAAAAACACCATGCGGAAGGTGTGGTTGGCGAAGAACTCGACCGGGCTCACAGCACCCCTGCCAGTTCCATCGGGTCGTGGGCGCGGTAGGTCTCGGAGATGGTCTCCTCGGTGAAGGCCTCGTCGAGTGGACCGATCGAGACCACGCTGCGGTTGAGGAGCATCACCTCGTCGCAGAACTCGGGCACGGTGCCGAGATCGTGGTGGACGACGATGACGGAGGCCCCGGAGTCACGGATCTCGCGGAGCACCCGCATGATGGTGCGCTGGCTGGGGGCGTCGACCCCCTGGAAGGGCTCGTCCATGAAGTACAGCTCGGCACGGCTGGCGAGCGCCCTGGCCAGGAAGGTGCGCTGCTGCTGCCCGCCCGAGAGTTCACCGATCTGCCGGTCGGCGAGGTCGGCGACACCGCACTGCTGCATCGCGTCATCCGCGGCGGCTCGTGCCTCCGGGCTGGGACGCCGCCACCAGCCCCGGTCATGGGTGACCCCCATCTGCACCACGCCTCGCACCGTCGTCGGGAAGTCCCAGTCAACGGAGGCGGTCTGCGGCATGTAGGCGACCCGGTTGCGCACCTTGTCCAGGGGCTGTCCCATGAACTCGACGGTCCCGGCCAGTGGGGTGACGATGCCGAGCATGGCCTTGATGAGGGTCGACTTGCCTGCACCGTTGGGGCCGACGACCCCGAGCAGGGTGCCCGGTGCCAGGTCGAGGTCGACCCCGAGCAGCACGGGCTGGGCGTCGCGGTAGGCGACGCTCAGCCCGCGGACGGAGCAGATCACCGGGAACCGCCCAGTGCCTTGGAGATCGTCCTGGCATTGGTCTGGAGGACCCCGAGGTAGGTGTTGGTCTCGGGGGTGTCACCCAGCGCGTCGGCGAAGAGGGCCTCGTCGGAGACCTCCACCTCGCCGCCGTTGGCGCGAACGGCCTCCTTGAGGCTCTCGATGGCCTGCGGGTTGGCCAGGTTGTCCTGGAAGATCACCGGCACCTTCTTCTCGGAGATCAGCTTGGCGAGGTCGCTCATCTCGGCGGCGCTCAGCTGTGCCTCGGAGGAGACGAAGTCGGTGGCGTGGATCTCGAAGTCGAAGGCGCGCCCGAAGTAGTTGAACGCGTCGTGTCCGGTGATGAGGACACGGGATCCGGCAGGGACCTTGTCGAGCTCGGCCTTCGCGGTCTTGACCGTCTCGGCGATCTTGCCCTGGTAGGCCTCGGCGTTCTTCCTGTAGGTCTCCGCGTTGTCCTTGTCGACCTCACCGAGCTTCTCGGCGACGATCATGACGACGTCGCTCCAGATGTCCGGATCGTTCCAGATGTGGGGGTCGTGGAGGGTGTTGCCCTGCTCGTCGAGCTCGGGCCATTCGAGCAGTTTGCTCTCGTCGAGCTTGGTGCCCACCTCGATCTGCTTGTCACCGAAGCCCCTGAGCTGGTCGATCATCTGGGCCTCCATGTGGAGACCGGTCCACACCACGACGTCGGCCTGGGTCATGGCCTCGGTGTCCTTGGTGGTGGGCTGGTAGGTGTGTGGGTCGCCGCCGGGGCCGACCATCACGGTGACCTTCGCATCGGGCGCGATGTTGGCCACGGCGTCGCCGAGGTAGCCCGTGGTGGCGTAGACGGTGAGGGCCTTGGTCTCGCCGGATGCCCTGCTCTCCTGCGTCGTGGGACCGTTGGCGGGGGAGCACCCGGCCAGGGCGATCGTTGAGGCGGCAAGGGCTACCAAAGCCCGACGACTGATGGCACCGAACATCGAAGTTTGCATGCGCGACATCTTAGGTTTGGGTATCCGAACATGCAAGGTGTTGGGAATCATCATCGGTCGACGACCACATCCACCCCGGCACCGGGATCAGGGCATCGAGTGCCACGTCACGTCCCACGGCCACATCACCGGGTGACAGAGGCTCAGCCGTAGGTGTCGCGAGGACCTCGACCAGGCACCGAGCGACGACCCTTCTTCCAGCTGGGGGCCCTGGGCCCCAGGAACTCGATCCGCAGCACCGACCGATCCCCGAGCTCCCTGTTGAGGCGCGCCACCAGCGGCCCCGCGTTGAACTTCATCGCCGAGGCCCAAGCCGTGGAGTCGCACTGGACGGTGAGCACGCCGTCGCGGAACTCCACCGGCTGCGAGTGCTCCGCATTGGCCTCCCCGACGAGCCCCGCCCAGTCACGCAGCACCATCGACAACGACAGCTGCTTCTGCCAGCCCCGTCGCTTGGCCACCCCCTCCAGCACCGAGCCGATCAGCTGCGGGTCGCGGTCGTCCGGCCGTGCCCCGGAACGCTGTTCCCCGGTGAAGCGACGGCGCCTGGGCACCTTCGGCGGCGGTGCGGCCGGGACCTCCGGCAGCAGTGGCGAGGTGCGTGCCACCCGGTGCGCGATCTCGGCGGCCAGGTCCAGCCCCGTCGGGTCGTGCGGCTCACTCATCTCAGCCCTCCCCGTCGCACATCGGTGTGGGTGAAAAGATCAATGGCCAGCGCAGTCATCGGGGCAGCCCGTCCTCGTCGTGGATCTCCTGATCGACGGTGCGCAGGGCCTCACGTTCCTCGCCGGTCATGTTCGCGTGGATCCTGTCGATGGCTGCCATCACCCGGTGCTGCCGATCCTGCTGCAGCCGGACGGTGCCCGCCTCGACCCGAAAACGTCGGGCCGAGGGGAAGTCCGGGACATCGGCCCCGACCGCGGCGGTGATGAGCACCTGTTCCGCATCGGCGACGGCCCCGGCCAGGCGCTCCCGCCGGTCGACATCCAGCTCGGCGAACACGTCGTCGAGGATCAGCACCGGTTCGGTGCCATCGGCCCGCACCAGCATGAAACCACCGAGCTTCAACGCCAACGCCAGCGACCAGGACTCGCCATGGGAGGCGTAGCCCTTGGCCGGGAGATCCCCGATGCCGAGCTCGATGTCGTCGCGTTGCGGACCGACCAGGGTGACACCGCGCGCGATCTCGTCGCGTCGTCGCTCCTCCATCGCGGCCAGCAGACGGGCCTCCAGGGCTCCGCGCACGTCGTCGACGGGGATGCCCTGCAGATCCAGGGAGGTCTTGTAGTGCGTGGTGATCGTGTTGTTCACCGGCGCGATGGTCCGGTAGGCGTCGACGGCGTGGGGAAGCACGTCGGCCAAGGTGTCGAGGCGCGCGTGGAGCAGCTCCGCGCCGATCCGGGCCAAGGCCTCGTTCCACGCCTGGAGCGTGGCCTCCTCCTCGGGCTGCGCCTGCCTGAGGGAACGGCCGGACATGGCCTTGAGCAGGGAGTTGCGTTGCCTCAGGATCTTGTCCAGGTCGGCCCTGACCCCGGCCATGCGCGGCCACCGGGTGGTGACCAGGGTGTCCAGCCAGGCACGCCGGTCGGACGGGTCGCCGCGCACGATCGCGAGGTCCATGGGGGAGAACACGACGGTGCGCAGGGCCCCCACGAGGTCGCGGGGACGGGGCAGGGGGGCACGGTTCAGGCGGGCGACGTTGCTGCGGCCGTGGGTGACCTCCAGTTCCAGCTGGATGAGACGCTCGTCCTCACGGGAGGCCTGCACCCGGGCACGCAGGATCGCGGACTCCGCCCCCGCCCCCGCACGGATCAACGGGGCGGTACCGGAGACGCGGTGTGAGGACATCGTTGACAGGTACTCGACGGCCTCGACCAGGTTGGTCTTGCCCTGCCCGTTCGCACCGACGAACACGTTGACACCGGCGACCAGGTCCAGCTCGGTGGCAGCGTGGTTGCGGAAGTCGGTGAGCGACAGGTGGGTGACGAACATCACCAGCGATCCTAGACGCTCCCCCCGCCACGGGACAGGCGACACCGGAGGAAGGCGCGGACGATCCAGGCCTCCCGGAGTCGTCGCCGGAGACGACAACGGACCGCCTGCCCACGGCGGTCCGCTCCCAAGGGTTCACCTCACTGCTGGTACGGCGGCGGGGTCTCCTTGTTCTTGTTGGCCATGATGTTGCCCACCAGGAGCAGCACACCGATGACTCCCACGACGACACCGATCCATGGCTGGTAGGGATCCGCCCACTGCAACACCGTGAACTGGATGTTGAAATGGGGCAGGATCAGCGAGCCGAAGCCCAGGATCATCAACGCAACTCCAGCGGAACCCATCGTGATCACCTTTCATCAGACGATGCCCCACCCTAACCCGGCACAGGGTCAGCTGGGCAGCCTCATCAGCATGATGACGTGACGGTAGTCCAGCAGCTGGTCGCCGTCGATGGTCGCCAGACCGGTGATCAGACACGGTTTTCCGGGCGCCGTGAAGGCGAAGTGGGCATAGGGTGCATCGACGGCGCCGAGCGCATCCAACAGGTACTGCGGGTTGAACCCGGCCGCCGTGATCGACTGCTCGCTGCCGACGACGTCCACCTGCGCCTCGATGGCCTCCGAGGCGTGCGCCTGGTCCCCCGTCGCCGCCTCGAGGGCGATGTGGTCCGACTCGATGATCATCCGCAGCGGCGTGTTGCGCTCCGCCACCAGTGACACGCGCTTCACCGCCGCCAGCAGTTCCGCCGTCGGCACCCTCACCGTGACGGTCCCCACCACGTCCATCAGGTGCCTCACCTTGGGGAACGCCTGGTTGAGCAGACGCGTGGTGGCCTCACGACGACCCTTGGCACCCTCGCCGATGAACCCGACGAGCCCCTCGCCCTCCGACTCGGTGGTGGACAGCGACACGGTGACGGTCTTGCCGGAGGTCAACGACTTCGCGGTGTCCGCCAGGACCCGCCCCGGCACCAGCACCGCACCCTCGATGTCCGGCGACGACGGGGCCCAGGTCAACTCCTTGAGCGCCATCCGGTAGCGGTCGGTGGCCAGCAACGACAGCTGGTCGCCGTTGATCTCCACGCGCACACCGGTGAAGACGTTGAGCAGCTCGTCCCGACCCGCCGCGACGACCACCTGGCTGACCGCCTTCTCGAAGACGTTCGCATCCACCTCACCGGTCTGCGTCGGCATCTCCGGCAGGTTCGGGTACTCCTCGACGGGGAGGGTCTGCAGGTTGAACCGGGCCGACCCGCAGGTCAGCTCGACCTGGGTGTGGTCGGCGACCATGTCCACCGGCTTGTTCGGCAGCTGCCGGGCGATCTCGTTGAGGAGTCGACCCGAGACCAGCACCGTGCCCTCGTCGGTGACCTGGGCGGGCATCGTCACCTGGGCGGAGGTGGTGGAGTCGAAACTCGACAACGTCACCTCGTCGCCCTGCGCGGTGATGAGCAGACCCGCGAGAATCGGTGCTGTGGGCCGGTTCGGGAGGCTTCGGGCCACCCAGGCAACAGCGTCGGCAAGAGCGTCACGCTCCACTCGGATCTTCACGTCGTCCCCTTATGTTCCCTCAAGTTCCTACCAGCCACCACGGCGTGGTCGCAGCCAATATACCGTTTGGCCCAGCCGGGCGTCACTGCGTCGCGATGGAGTCCAGCACATTGAGCCGTGAGGCCCGTCTGGCGGGGAGGATGGCGGCCATCACCCCGATGAACCCGGAGACCACCACGAAGATCACCAGCTGACTCCACGGTACGTCCAGCACCTCCAGGTCCGGGATGACACGCACCAGTGCGGTCCCGAACCCGATGCCGAGCACGACACCGAGCACCGCCCCCAGCACCGCGACCGCGACCGCCTCCAACCGGACCATGTGTCGCAGCTGTGGCCGGGTGAGTCCCACCGCGCGCAGCAACCCGATCTCCCGGGTCCGCTCCAGCACCGACAGCCCCAACGTGTTGATGATCCCGAGCACCGAGATGACGATGGCCAGGGCGAGCAGGCCGTAGATGATGCCGAGCAGGGTGTTGAACTGGGTCAGGCGGTCGTCGATGAACTCGTCGTTGTTGACGACGGAGACCAGCGGATGATCGGTGGTGGCATCCCGGAGCGCCTGTTTCACGGCCGCCGGATCAGCGCCCTTCGCGACCTCCACCTTGACCACCCCGAAGGTGTTCGGATCACCGAGCCGGGAGAAGGTCTCCTGGTTGGTCACCAGTTCCGAGATCCCGAGGGGCGCACTCCTGCCGTCGATGATGCCGGTGACCAGCAGTTCGACGGGGGAGCCGTCCACCCCCGGCACGGTGAACCTCCTGCCCATCGGCAGGTCCAGTTCTTCGGACAGCTGGTGATCGATCAGCACCGACCCGGAGGTCTCCAGCAGTTCTCCGGCCAGCACCGTCGTCGAGGTCCCCCGGGTCAGTCCCTCGGGGCTGGTCCCGGTGATGCCCTGCGGATCACCGTCACCGATGACGACGGCGGACTGGGCGTAGGTCCACACGGCCGACACCCCGTCGATCTGCTCGAGCCGCTCCACGTCCACCACGAACGGTCGGTGGTTCACCGGGGTCATCAGGAAGTCCCCGCGCTGGTCCTCGGCCAGGGTCGAACGCAGCGTCGCGGTGGCGGTGGCGGCGAGGATGGCGATGGTGCTGACCAGGGTCAGACCGATCATGAGGGTGGCGGCGGTGGCGGCGGTGCGACGGGGTTGGCGTGTGGCGTTGCGGGCGGCCATCCGGCCCACCTCACCGAAGATCAGTGTGTTGACCCTGCCCACCAGCCACAGCACCGGGGCACCGAGCACCGCGGCCGACAGCACTGCTCCCACGAGCACCACCGCGGCCCCGACGGCAACCCACCAGAGTCGGTGCGGCACCGTGAAGAAGGTGCCGCACACCACCGCGGCCGCCCCGAGCTGCACCATCCCGAGCCCGAACCACGCGGGCAGACCGATCCCTTCCGGGGCGGTGTCGGCGGCCCGGGTCATCGCCTCGACCGGGCGGGTGCGTGAGGCCCGGACCGCGGGCAGCAGGGCCGCGACGACCGTGACCGCCAGCGCGACCCCGTAGGAGATCGCGACCAGCTGCCAGGTGATCCCCGGTTGAGCGGACCCCAGATCGATGCCGACGACGTTCATGACCGCCAGGATCACCCACGCCAGGCCGTAGCCGGCGACGATGCCGAGGCTGGCCCCGATCACCGCGATGACCACGGCCTCGAGCAGCACCGAGGCACGCACCTGGGAACGTTTCGCACCGAGCGCCCGGAACAGGGCGAGTTCCCTGCTGCGCTGCGAGACGAGGATCGAGAAGGTGTTGAGGATCAGCAGGGCGGCCACCAGCAGTGCGATCCCCGCGAAGACGAGCAGGAAGGTGTTGATGAACCCGAGGCCCACATCCAGTTCGCTGCGGATCTCCTCGGCGACGGTGGGACCGTCCTTCGCCTCGAACCCGTGGGGCAGGAACTGCTGGATCCGGTCGGCCAACTCGGCCCGGTCCACCCCGGGTTCCGCCTGGATCCACACACCGGTGTAGCCGTCGGCCCCGTTCAGGGCCAGCTGCTGCATCGTCGTCAGGGTGAAGAACAGGTAGGCGGCCCCGGAGGAGGAGCCGTCACCGTAGGTGGCGGTGCCCACCACCGTGAACTCCTGCACCCCGCCGCGGGGGGTGGCGATCCGGATGGTGTCACCGATGGCGTGACCAGAGCGACGCAACGTCCCCGGGTCGAGGGCCACCTCGTCGTCGGCTGCGGGGGTGGCACCGTCGATCACCCGCATCCCGACCACCTTGTCCATGGCGGGGATGTCGTCGAAGTTGATGGCGATCCCGGGCGCCCCGCCCAGGGTGATCACGCGCCCGTCGCGGTCCAGCGGATACACCGAGGGGTTGCTCACCAGGCCGGCGACGCGGGCCACCCCGGGGGTCGAACGGATCCGTTCGACGACGTCGGCCTCCAGCATGACGGCCTCGGGCCGTTGGTTGTCACCCATCTCGAAACTGCCCCCGACCAGGACGTTCACGTCCCCGACGGTGGACTTGATGATCTGCTCGTAGGCACCACCGAGCAGGTGGGTGAACATGAGTGATCCCGACACGAAGGTGATCCCGAGCACGATGGACAACGCGCTCATCAGGAGCCGGAGCTTCCGGCTGAGGAGGGACTTCCAGGCGGCACGCAGCATGGTCACTCCGTGATGGCGCGACGCGGAGCGCTCTGCTCGGCCTCGGTCTCGGGGTGGATCTCGCCTGATGGTGCGGGCTGCATCGAGCCGTCGCGGAACAGCATCTCGCCGGTGATCCGGGGTTGCGGCGAGGTACTGGGGTCGTCATCGTCCTTGACGAGGTGACGGGTGGTCTGGTGGCGTGGGTAGATGCGTGACATGGTGGCGAGCACCTCCTCGGGGCTGCCGCCTCGTTGTTCCTCGATGATCCGACCGTCGGAGAGGAACACCAGACGGTCGGCATGGCTCGCGGCCAGCGCGTCATGGGTGACCATGACGATGGTCTGGTTGAAGTGGTCCACGGAGCGACGCAGGAAGGTGAGCACCTCCGCGGCGGAGGTGGAGTCCAGGTTGCCGGTCGGTTCGTCGGCGAACACGATGTCCGGGCGGTTCATCAGCGCACGGGCGCACGCCACGCGTTGCTGCTGCCCACCGGAGAGCTCGTGCGGTTTGTGGGTGAGACGGTCGTTGAGCCCCAGCACGTCGATGATCTGGTCGAACCAGCGCTTGTCCACCTTGCGTCCGGCGATGGTCAACGGCAGCACGATGTTCTCACGCGCGGTGAGGGTGGGGACCAGGTTGAAGGCCTGGAAGATGAAGCCGATGCGGCTGCGTCTCAGGGTGGTCAAGGCGGTGTCCTTGAGGTTGCCGATGTTGACGTCCCCGATGTGGACGCTGCCGGAGGTCGGTGAGTCGAGTCCGGCGAGCAGGTGCATCAGGGTGGACTTGCCCGACCCGGAGGGTCCCATGATGGCGGTGAACTCACCGGTGTAGACCTCGAAGTCGACGCTGTCCAACGCAACGACGGTGGCACTGCCCTGGCCGTAGGTCTTGCGGAGTTTGACTGCTTTGGCTGCGATGGTCACGGGAGCCAAGCTACCAGCGAGACGTGTTGTGGGCCGGATCAGGTTCGGCATGCACAGATCCACACCCGGTGACTTTGAGTCTTGATGTGTAATTACAACTTCGTCACCGTAGTAGCGCCTGTGGATCCTGTGGGAACCTGACGAAGAAGCTTGTCAGAGCCAGTTCGGTGGTGTGGATTGGCTGTGGGTGACCGATGGATGAACGGTGTCTGGTTGTGGACGGCCACGGCCGTCGACGTCGTCCACCACAGCTTCCACCGGTACTGCGGACAACTTGTGGATATCCGGGGGGACGAATTTGCGGCCGAAAGTGAGCCACGGGTTGCCCACCCGGTGGCGTGCCGGTGGACATGAGGGAACCCCGCTCGGCATTGACTCTCGACAGGCCGCCGTCAGGGCGTCAGGACTGCTTGATGCGGTTGGTGAGCTCGGTGACCTGGTCGAACAGCTGCCGGTCCTCGCCCATGCGGGAGTCGATCTTGCGCACCGAGTGCATCACCGTCGAGTGGTCGCGCCCCCCGAAACGGCTGCCGATCTTCGGCAGTGACAGATCGGTGAGCTCACGACACAGGTACATCGCGATCTGCCGGGCCCGCACCAGGGCGGCGACACGGCTGGAGCCGACGAGGTCGTCCATCGAGATCGAGAAGTACTCGCAGGTCGCGGTGATGATGGAGTCGGCGTCGACGTGGGTGGCACTGCCGTCCGGCATGAGGTCGGCCAGCACCTGTTCGCTCAGCTCCAGTGTGATCTCCTGGTGGTTGAGGCTGGCCAGTGCCGCGACACGGGTGAGTGCCCCCTCCAGTTCCCGGATGTTGGTGGGGATGCGGGAGGCGATGAGTTCCAGCACCTCGGTGCCCGCCGTCAGTCGTTGCGAGGCCGCCTTCTTGCGGAGGATGGCGATGCGGGTCTCCAGGTCCGGCGGCTGGATGTCGGTCATCAACCCCCACTCGAAGCGTGACCGCAACCGCGGTTCCAGGGCCTCCAGCAGTCTCGGCGGCCGGTCGGAGGTCATCACGATCTGCTTCTGGGCGTTGTGGAGGGTGTTGAAGGTGTGGAAGAACTCCTCCTGCGTCTGGATCTTCGCCTCGAGGAACTGGATGTCGTCGACCAGCAGCACGTCGACGTCGCGGTAGGCGCGCCGGAAGTCGGAGGCGCGGTTCTCGGAGATCGCGTTGATGAAGTCGTTGGTCAGCTCCTCCGTCGAGACGTACTTCACCCGCAGGGTCTCGTAGTAGCTGTTGACGTAGTGGCCGATGGCGTGCAGCAGGTGGGTCTTGCCCAGTCCGGAGGGGCCGTAGATCATGAGTGGGTTGTAGGACTTCCCCGGCTGCTCGGCGACGGCGGCGGCGGCGGCGTGGGCGAACCGGTTGGAGGATCCGGCGACGAACGACTCGAACGTGTAGCGGGGGTTCAGCCGAAGGTCATGATTGACTCCGACATGCTTGCTGCGCATGTCATCGTCATCGGGGGAGGTGTCCTTGGGGATCTCGTGACCGGGGGGTGCGGTCTCCTCCTGGATCGACGGGTCGATCATGAAGGCCAGGTAGGTCGGGGTTCCCGTGGCGAGGGTGAGCCTGCTCTCGATGTCGGAGCGGAGCTTGGTCTCGATGCGTTCCCGGGTGGTCTCGTCGGAGACCGCCAGCATCAGGGTGCTGCCGTGGATGGCGAACGGACGGGTCCGTCTCAGCCAGGCACGCGACGAGATCGGGACCTGGGTGACGACATCCTCCCAGAGTTCGTTCAGCTCACCGCCCGGGGACACTGTCACGCGCGACTCCTCTCTGACCGGCCACGGATGAGCTCTCACGAGTAATCCACATGGTTGTCCACAACGGGGTACAACTCCCCCAGCTGTGACCGCGACAGGCCGACCCCTGTGGAAAAGCACGTCGCGCAGGAAGAAAACTAGCCGCTTTGGAGGCCGCCTGCAAGGCCATCGGACGCACTGGCAGTACTACATCGGTGTAGTTTGCACAGGCTGTGAAGTTCTGCCCGCGGTTTGTCGAAAACGTGCTCCGCCACGTATCGTTGACCGGTCGCTGTCCCCATCCTGAGGACGGCAACCTTCCCCAGGTCCGCAACGGACCGCCAACGTCTTTGGAAACAGTCACGGAGTCATCCCCATGAGCAAGCGCACGTACCAGCCGAGCAACCGCCGTCGCAGCCGCACCCACGGTTTCCGCGCCCGCATGCGCACCCGTGCCGGACGCGCCATCCTGAGCGCGCGTCGTCGCAAGGGCCGCGTCGAACTGTCCGCCTGAGAGATGCTGCCCCGAGCCCGCAGGCTGCGACGTTCGGTCGATTTCACCGAGACGTTCCGCCGCGGGGCCCGGGCAGGGACTCCCAGCGTGGTGGTCCACGTGGCGGTCGCAGCCGAGAATCCATCCGGGGCTTCCCGGGTGGGTTTTGTCGTCTCCAAGGCTGTGGGAAACGCGGTGATCCGCAACCGGGTGAAGCGTCGGTTGCGGCACCTCGTCGCCTCACGGCCCATGACGACGGGGATGGATGTCGTCGTGCGGGCACTTCCGCCCGCCGCGGCCGATCCGGGAACCCTCGCGGAGGATTTCCACAGTGCCTGGGAGCGGGCGTTGCGGAGGGTGACGACGTGTTGAAGCACCCGATGCTGTGGTTCATCCGGGGGTGGCGTCGTTTCGTCTCCCCGCTCTACGGCGACGTGTGCAAGTTCCACCCCACCTGCTCCGCCTACGGTGAGCGGGCCGTCGAGTTCCACGGCGGGATCCGGGGTGGCTGGTTGACGGTGCGGCGGATCACCCGCTGCCACCCCTGGTCGATGGGGGGCGTGGACTACGTGCCAGGCACCCCCGAGGCCCAGCAGTGGGCCGAAGAGGAAGCAAACGACAAGACCCGGGACCGTTCCGGGCAGAAGGTGTCCTAGATGATCGAGTTGCTGGTGTCCCTGTCCATCTGGGACGGCATCTACGGCCTGCTGTCAGCGATGATGCAGCCCATCTACTGGGTGATCTCCGGCATTCTCGTGCTGTTCCACGCCCTGTGGGCGCCACTGTTCGGGGCCGACTCCGGCTGGGCGTGGGCCATGGCCATCATCTGCATGACGTTGCTGGTGCGCACGTTGATGATCCCGTTGTTCGTGAAGTCGACGAACTCGTCGCGGGCCCTGCAGATGCTGCAGCCGAAGATGGAGGCGCTGAAGAAGAAGTACGGCTCGGACCAGATGCGGTTCAGCCAGGAGGTGCAGAAGCTGTACGCCGAGGAGGGCGTCAACCCGATGGCCTCCTGCTTCCCGATGCTGCTGCAGATGCCGGTGATGCTGTCGCTGTACCGGGTGCTGCAGGGGGTCGCGGACAACCAGGTGCGTGGTCAGTGGCTCAAGGACAACCCGCAGCTGGTCGAGTCGTTGCAGCAGGCACAGTTCCTGGGGGCGGATCTGTCCGGGCGGATCTTCCCGCTCAGCCCGTTCGGGATGACCCAGATCCTCGGTGTCCTGCTCGTCGTGCTCATGGTGGTGACCCTGTTCATCACGCAGCTGCAGCTGATGCGCAAGAACATGCCGCCGGAGGCGTTGACGAGCCAGTTCGCGCAGACGCAGAAGATCATGCTCTACGGCTTCCCGATCATCTACGCGCTGACCTCGACGTTCATCCCGATCGGTGTGCTGCTGTACTGGACGGTCAGCAACATCTGGACGATGGGTCAGCAGGGTCTGCTGATCCGCAACAACCCCGCACCGAACACCCCCGCCTACATCGACTGGGAGGAGCGGATGCGTGCCAAGGGCAAGGATCCCGAGGCCATCATGAAGGAGCGTGCCGCGAAGCGCCGCAAGGGTCGGCCGGCCCCGGCGGCCTCGTCGTCGCAGCCGGAGGTCGACGAGCGGACCGGGCGTCGGAAGGTGACCAGGCAGCAGGTCTCGCGTTCCACGGTCCGGACCACGGACAGCACTGGTGCCACCGGCGGCACCAGTGGCGGGGGCCGTCGTCAGCCGCGCGCCACGACGCGGGCGGCGAGGAAGAAGAAGTAGTTCTCCGGTCCCGTCGGGGACCACTGATTCAAGAGGGATCACCATGAGTGAGAAGACCGACAACGAGGCCCTGCTGAGTGAGGGTGACCTCGTCGCCGACTATCTGGAGGAGCTGCTGGACATCGCGGATCTCGATGGGGACATCGAGAACTCCGTCGCGAATGGCCGGGCGCACATCGCCATCGTCACCGACGACGACCGTCTGATCGGCAAGGACGGTGAGGTCCTGGATGCCCTGCAGGAGCTGTGTCGACTGGTCGTGATGACCGAGCAGGGGCACCGCTCCAGGCTGACCCTGGATGTCGGAGGGTTCCGTGACAGGCGTCGTGCGGAGCTGGTGGCGCTGGCGAAGGACGCCATCGCCGAGGTCACGGAGACCGGTGAGGCGGTGAGGATGGCGCCGTTGAACGCCTATGAGCGCAAGATCATCCACGACGAGGTCGCGGCGGCCGGACTGAGCAGCGAGTCGGAGGGCGAGCCGCCGTTCCGTCGCGTGGTCGTCTCGAAGGGCTGAGGACCACGCCATGGTGCCCCCGGGTGAGGCTGATCGGTCGGAGGACCGGGTGCGGGGTGCCCTCGCCGAGCGTTTTCCCCAGGCCCTGCCGGGGCTCGACAGCTACGCGGAGATCCTGCGGGGCAGGGGCATCGAGTGGGGTCTGCTGGGGCCGCGGGAGGGTGACCGCGTCTGGGGCAGGCATCTGTCCAACTCGTTGGCACTCAGTGATGTCATCGCCTCCGGGTTGGACGTCGCCGACGTGGGGTCCGGGGCAGGGTTGCCCGGGCTGCCCCTCGCCCTGGTGCGTCCGGATCTGCGGGTCACCTTGATCGAGCCGCTGCTGCGTCGTGCCACTTTCCTGGAACTCGCCGTCGAGGAGTTGGCGCTGGGTGAACGGGTGACGGTGCTCCGGGCGCGGGCGGAGGAGGTCAAGGAGGTCTTCGACGTCGTGACCTGCCGGGCGGTGGCGTCGCTGGAGAAGCTGGTGAGGTGGACCACACCGCTGTTCCTGCCCGAGGGTGAACTCCTGGCGCTCAAGGGGGTCTCGGCGGAGGAGGAGATCGAGGCCGCGTCGACGCTGCTGCGCAAGCGTGGTCTCGTCGCGGAGGTGTTGGAGATCCGTGCTGCGGCGATGACGGAGGGCACGAGGGCGGTCCTGGTCCGGTCTGCCTGAGTGGTCAGGCTCCCGGCTGGTGCACCCTCACCCCGGAGCGTGTGCGACGAGCACGTCGAGACTCCGTGACGTCCACCCCGGAGGCTCCCGGGACCGTGTGACTGGTCTCGATCACGCAGCGCCGCTGGTCAGTGGTCACAGCCTGGAGGTCGATCCCGGTGGTGTGGTGGTGGGCTCGTGGTCGGCCAGGGCCGGGGTGAGTTGGGTCACAAGCTGTGTCACAGTGGTCTGTCCGGGATGTGGGGTCCGTTGCTCACACCGAGGGCACGAGGCGCCTGATCGGCGAGCCCCGGTGAGGGCTGCCCGGGGACACGATCTCTGGTCCCGACCGGGCTGCTCGTTGTCCTCGTGATCCGGTGTGCAGGCCGGACCGCGGAACAACCCTCCCGACCTCTGTCCCATGGTCAGCTGTGGGGTAGCATCCCGACATGACCTTGAACCTGTAAGTCGTTGAGTTTGTAAATCAGTATGTCGACAATCATTGGGTGTTCCGCATTCTGCGTGGTCGAACACCTTGTCAGAGGATGTTTCATCACCTCTCCACTGGTCGAGCCGGGTTCATGACCAGGAGCGAGGCAACCCAGGTGACCTCAGACCTTCTGCGGGGGGGCATCTCTCGCCTCGCCACGGACCCGCCTCGCTCGAGGTTCGGCGTGACCAGTGTGAACATGGGTGGTCAGTGATCCCTTCAACTGAAGCTTGAAAATGCTATGTCATCATGTCGCTTTTTCGACATACCGTGAGGTCTGCTTGTCACCGAGGTGCTGGGATCCATGCAGGTGCGCAGACGGCCGTGAAGTCGCGGGTGTTCCCACTGTCACACCATGGCAGACACGTCGAGCAGTGTGATGTTCCAGGACATGCCCCACAACTCTGTGGCACGACATGAGAGATCAGGGCGGTTCGGTCACCTCCTTGGCCAGGACACATCGCGATCACGTGATGAGTGACCTCCTGGTTGATCGGAACAGGAGTTGTGCGCGGACGTCGTCTCGCTGCCGCCACAGCGTCGTCTCACCTTCGTCGGGCAGTGTTGTCATGGGCTGCGGACGCCTTGCGAGTGATCAGGTGCTCCCACCGGATGTCGTCACTGACCCTCCTGCAGCATCGTCGCGACAAGGGGCGATGCACGCTGAACCTCCGAATCGGCACAGTTCGCCCTGCCATACTGCTTCAAGCCATGTCACTTGGAGGATGCCGTTTCACGTGAAACGGGAGATTACATCTGCACATGGTGCAGTCAGAACCACTGACCTTGGTGGGGAGCGTGTCATCAGCTGTTGTGGCCGACTGTGACTTCACCGCGGGTCCACGGCTCGGTCAGACCTCTGAGTCGCCTCTCATCCTGTGTCAGGTGGAGGACCTCCAGGATCAGACAGCCGAGAGGTCGTGTGCACCAGATCCACTCGTGGATTGATGGCGGGGTCAGCGCGTCTCTCCGGGATTCGATGCGGCACCTACCAGAACCTCCATGAGCGGCAGAGAGTGGTGCTGAGCCGGTTGGACATGGGTGAGCGCAGTACCCAGACACACGAGGGCTTGCTCAGGACAGAGGATCTTGCTCTTCACACCGAGGGGATCCAGGGCCCGACCGTCGAGTCCTCGCACGGGTTCCTCGCGACGCATCCTGCTGGTCTTGGCCCGGTCGCCCGCCAGTGTTCGTGGTCCGTGGACGAACAGACCGCCGAACAGGCCACAGAACCACTCGCCATGGCGCTGTCGTGCAGCACGGTTGTGGCTGAGGGTTCGCGTGGGTTCGTTTCACGTGAAACGGACACCTGTGAGCTTCCAGATGCGGTGTGAGCCGCTCAACGGAGGTCCTCCCTGAGTCCACCTCTGGGGCTGAGCCCGAGGTGATCGACAGGGATGACCCTTCAGCTGTGGAGAAACAACTGCTGATCGCGTTGCTACAGGCTCAAAAGCTGGGGAGAACAAGCCCAAATCTGCTGAAAACTCTTCGCAAGGTCTTGCTTCACTGCTGCTCACGCCGGACCGCGATGCGGCAGCGAGCAGGCGGTGTCGAGGTGTCGAGAGCCGGGGATGAGTTCCAGCAGAGATGGTCCGGAGCTCTCACGGTGCGGTGCTGGGTGCCTACGGTGTCAGCAGTGGGAAGGAGTTGCGATCTGGCGCTCATGAATGATCCCCACAGGAAGGGTTCAGTGATGCACCACAGGTCGTTGACCGACTTCGGACGGAGTTCGTACAGAGAGCAGGAGTTGAGACCCGTCGAAAGCGCAAGGAACCGGAAGCAGGTCATGACCCGGGTCATCGCCCACGCTGCCCGCTGTCTGATGCGGGAACACGAGAACGACGGCTGCTGAATGTCTGCTGCGATTTCTCCGTGACCGTGGAGCGGTCAGCTGAATGGACGATCCCTTCCGTTTCACGTGAAACGGAAGGGATCCGGATGATGAGCTCATGGACATGACCTTGTGCGAGGCGGCAGGAGCTCCAGAAGCTGCGGTGCCCCATGAGCGTCGCTGAGCCCAGGGTCAGGTCTGAATGGTTGTCCGCTGCTGCCCTGACCTGCATGTTCAACTCCGAGACCGTGACGTCGATGATTCCGTCGGTGAACTGACTGAGAGGACCTGGTGTTGGCCCTACCGTTGAGCCTTCAGCTGTTCGGCATGACTCGTGACAAGGGGAACGGTCATGACTGCCCGACCTGTCCTGCCCGGAAATCTCTGGTCTCGGCTGAGCCAGCGGTGTGGCTGAGTTCTGGCGGATGATGTCGCGTCGGATTCACTGTGAAGGATCAGTGCCATTGTTCACGTGGCTTCGGCCGTTCATGTCGGAGTGAAAGGGCCAGCGAGCTGTCCGTGTCCGAGACCCTGGTGATGAGTTACAGGGAACTCGTGGGAGGTCTCACTGCCGGGCGCGGTGCTTTCGGCGTGAGCAGTGGGACGAAGATTCGATCTGGCTCTCGTGGATGGAGCCCCAGAGGAGGCGCGCCACACGACAGTGATCAACAGAACCGTCGCAACTTGTCCACATTGTGGGGACAACTCTGTCTGAGACATTGCTCGGTAAGGGTGGTTGTGGACAACGCGCTGACGTTTCACGTGAAACGGAGCATGAGTCCAACGGACGGTGTTCATCTGTCCGGCTACTGGGTGAGCCGATCGGTGCAGCACACGATACGCCTTGCATGCTCACGACGGGCGTTGACACCGTGTTTGAAGCACATGTTCCCTGACAGATCGAGGGAGAGGGTTCGCAGAGGCCCGCCCCAGACCCTGTGGGATGGAGCGGATCGGCAGCAGGAATGGATGATGCCGTTTCACGTGAAACGCCTCTCCAACAGATGCTCGAGGCGGTGCCTTGTGTCGGACGACGCCTACGATGTCTGGTCCAAAGAGGGGTGGAGCTCCTCCAATCGTCACCAGGGAGTCATCCGTGTGGCCAGAATTCTGGTCACGTTTCACGTGAAACGCTCTGAAAGGTGCGGGGGGCTTTTGTGAGGCATACAGTGTCTTGTGTCGAAGGAGGAGACATGGGATTGTTCTTTCGGAAGCGGCGCTCACAGCCCCAGCCCGAGCCGGAGGAGCCGTGGAAGCGCCACGAGAACGTTTCACGTGAAACGGTGATCCAGACTTCTGTCGGCCCGCGCAGAGCACGCCTTGACGACGATGAGGAGGCTTGGGACTACGTCGACGAGTACGGCGTGGAGTACGACGAGGGGCCGCCACTGACGCTTCCTCGCCCCGACAGGCCGCGTGTCTTCGTCGTTGCCAACCAGAAGGGTGGGGTCGGGAAGACCACCACGACGGTGAACGTGGCCTCCGCGTTGGCCTTCGGTGGGCTGAATGTCCTGGTGATCGACACGGACCCACAAGGAAATGCCTCGACGGCACTCGGAATCGACCACGATCCCGGGACTCCTGGCGCCTATGAGGTGCTGCTCCAGAACGCCAAGATCGAGGATCTGGCGCAGCGATCACCACATTCCCCGAATCTCCATGTGCTCCCGGCGGCCATCGAACTGGCGACGGCCGAACTGGAACTGGTGAACGTGGCTGGTCGTGAGGCCATGATGAAGAAGGCTGTGGCCAGCTACATCGCGAATTCGGACGTGGATTACGTCTTCTTCGACTGCCCGCCGTCGTTGGGCCTGCTCACACTGAATGCGCTGGTGGCCTCCAATGAGATCCTGGTGCCCATCCAGTGCGAGTACTACGCGTTGGAGGGTGTCGCGCAGCTGATCCGCACCATCCAGCGGGTCAAGGGGAACCTCAACGACGGTCTGGAACTCAGCACGGTGCTGCTCACCATGTACGACAACCGCACCAATCTCGCCTCCGAGGTGGCACGTGAAATCCGTACCCACTTCCCCACGCAGACGCTGGACGTCGAGATTCCGCGGTCGGTGCGCATCGCAGAAGCCCCCAGCTACGGGCAGAGCGTCATCACGTATCAGCCCAAGTCCTCCGGGGCTCAGGCCTACCAGAAGGCAGCGGAGGAGATCGCACAGCGCGCAGTGACTGAGGGGAGTCGATGATGGCGAAAGCGCACCAGGGGCTCGGCAAGGGGCTCGGGGACCTCTTTGCCCGCACGGACAACACGGAGAACGACAGCACACAACCAAGCCAGAAGCTCAAGGACGGCTCCTATTTCATGGAGATTCCGCTTGAGAAGATCACGCCGAACCCGCGGCAACCCCGCAGTGTCTTCGATGAGGACGACCTGGCGGAGCTGTCTGCTTCCATCAAGGAATTCGGTGTGCTGCAACCCGTCGTTGTACGTGAAGTCGAGGCCGGGTATGAACTCATCATGGGTGAACGGCGCTTCCGGGCGTCGAAACTCGCCAGGAAGAAGACCATTCCAGCCATCGTCCGGGGTACGGAGGACGACGCGCTGCTGCGTGATGCCCTGCTGGAGAACCTGCATCGTGCCAACCTCAACCCGCTCGAGGAGGCCCTGGCCTACCAGCAGCTGCTGACGGATTTCGACTGCTCCAAGGAGGAGCTGTCGCAGCGGATCCACCGAAGCAGACCACAGATCTCCAACACGCTGCGGCTGTTGAATCTTCCCCCGACGGTGCAGACCAAGGTTGCCGCCGGTGTGCTGTCCGCTGGGCACGCCCGCGCACTGCTGGGACTCAGCTCACCCACCGCGCAGGAGCGATTGGCTGAGCGGATCATCGCGGAAGGTCTTTCGGTGAGGAGCACCGAGGAGATCGTGCGGTTGGGGGATTCCGATGGTGCACCGGAGGAAGAGCCGGTGACCAAGGTACGGCGTCTTCCGTCTGAGCGCGAGGCTGCGGTCGCGCAGCGCCTCTCGGACCACTTCGACACCCGGGTCAAGGTGGCCATTGGTCGGAGCAAGGGCAAGATCACCATCGAGTTCGCGACGGGTGACGACCTGGAGCGCATCCTCGCGGTCATGGAACACAGGACGATCTGAACCTTCAGCTCCAAGACGCCATAGCTGTTCAACGTTTTGTCGACAAAGCGCTGAACGGTGGGCTGATGGAGGTGAGGAGGTCGTGCAAGGTTGACTCTCAGGTCTGTGACAAGGGATTTTGTCTCAGAGCGATTCTGAGGGCAGCAGAGCCTCGGTGGAGGCCTCTCTTCTGAGCGGTCCGGACTCAGGGGATCAGGCCTCGAGTCCGAGTCGTGAGCCGGGTTCGAGGTCCTGCACGGGGCTGTCCGTGGTGACTGGGCCTCGATGCGACCAGCGGGGTGTGTAGAGAGCTTGGCTCCTTCGTCCCGTTGGTCGTGCGGAGGTCCGGGCGACTGCAGGAGTGCTGAGCCCCTCTCCCGATGCTGGTCGAGCTGAGGGACGTCTGTGGACTGACAGTCGAGACCTCTGGTGGCCTGTGCTGGGGCCTGCACCCAGCGGCGTTGGTCTGGGCCGGATTCCTGCTCAAGCTGATGGCATCTCGACATGAGGGGTCGTGCAGGCCCGTCCGCCGTGCTCGGTGCGGACACCTCGCTGGTCGAGCCGAGGGACGTCTGTGGACTGACAGTCGAGACCTCTGGTCTGGCTGGTGCCCGGGAGCCGGGGTCCGTGGTGTGGTGGTCTGGGTCTGAGTTCCTGCGCATGGTCCGGGTCGTCCCGACACGGGTCCTCTCGCAGGCTCGTCCACCTGATTCGGTGATGCGGACCGAGGATCTGCACTTCATGCGGTGAGGAAGAACCTCATTGTGTTTTGTGCGGAAGCGCAGGATGACGTTGGAAGGCCATTCCGGTGGTGTGCGTGACAGCGCCTCGTCGGGTCCGGGAGTGTCCCGCGGCTGACCACGCGAGTCATGACGAAATCACCTGCCTTCCCCGGCATTGGGCCACTGGCACCAGGGGCACCGAAGAGGCACCAACCCAGGTCAGAGGAGGGCCTGCAATGCTCATCCCTGCCTCACGGCCCAGGCCTCTGGCGCATGGTGCAGGAGGTCGGGTCGAGAACGGGGTTGCTCGTCACATTTCTGGTTCGACGGAGCGGAGACACCAGCAGTTCCCGATCACGTCGACGTCACCGGGACAGATGCGAACCTTCCGTGGAGTAGCTTCTATGCTCTGGGATGAAGCTTGTCAGAAAGGTCCCCACATGAGCGAACCGTACCCGTCCGGCCAGCAACCCGGATATCAGCCGTCGCTGGGCCACCCGCCCCAGAGCCAGGGGTTCGTCGCCCCACAGCATGGCGGTATGACCCCACCCGGCCCCTACCCGCCCCAGCACGGCGCCCATGCCCAGCAGGGCTACGGGCAGCCCGGTGGGTACGCTCCTCAGGGCTATGGGCAGCCCGGTGGATATCTTCCCCAGGGCTATGGGCAGCCAGCTGCCCCGCAGCGCCCGGGTGCCGCGACGGGGGCGTCGGTGCTCGGCATCATCAGCGGTAGCCTCGGCATCATCGCCGGTTTCTTCAGCATCGCCGTGGTCTCAGGCGCAGACTTCGTGACGGGATCCGCGGATCTCGGCCCGATCCTCATCCTGGGCTACATCCACGCCTTCGGAACCTTCCTCACCGCCGTGGCGCTCCTGGCGAGCGGCATCACCTTCCTCAAGGGCAAGGGGTACGGTGTTCTGCTGGGCGCAGGCATCGCACAGGCGGCCTGCGTCACACTGGGACTCGTGATCACCCTGATGCTGGTCGGGGAACTCAACGGTGCCAACATCCTGGGCCTCATCATCGGCTACGGTCTGGCCGGTACCACCATCTTCCTCATGCTGAGCCCAGCAGCAAAGCAGTGGAAGAAGTAGACCCACACCGCCTCATCACGACGGCTGTCCGGATCTTTCCGGGCAGCCGTCGCGTTTCCGGCCTGAGCGATCCGCATCCTCCTGCCCCGGTGTTGCTCTCAGCGGAACCGTGGGTCAGCTCCTGTCGAGCCTTGGACTGACCGCCAGCGGAGACGACGAGCCCTGAGAGCATCAGGACTGTGGACATCCCGGGGTTGGTGCGGGAGGATCAACGACATGAACCTCTCCGAGCAGCCCCCTGAGTTCCGGCCCACACCGTCGCACCCGGTACGACCACCGGGTGGCTACGTGTGGGCACCCCACGACACGAGTGGCACGAGCAAACAGCGACGTCCCGGCGCGGCGACGGCGGCGTCGGTGCTCGGCATCGTCAGCGGCAGTCTCGGGATCATGCTGTCGTTCATCTTCGCCGGGCTGGCACTGTTCATCTCGATGGAGACCCAGAAGGGGGCGACCTCCGGGACGATCGGCCTGGGAGTGTTGTACTTCTTCGCTGTCGGCCTTCCTGTCGCGGCGGTGCTGCTCCTGGTGTCCGGGATCGTTTTTCTGCTGCGCAAGGGGTACGCCTCGCTGATTGCCGGCACCGTGATGCAGCTCCTGCTGAGCGGGGCCTTTCTCCTGTTTCACCTGACCGTGGGAAGAGGCAGACATGCACCCAGCCTGATCGGCGGTACCGTCAGCCTGGGGCTTGCAGTGGCCTCACTCATCCTGCTGTTCAGCCCGTCGGTCAAAATGTGGCAGCGGCAGGGGCAGAGCACCGGCCACGGGGCCTGACCGGCGGCCGGTATCCAGCCCTGAGTCGACTCGTCGACTGCTGGAGACCTTGTGTCGGACTCCCTCGGTAGGATGATGCCTGCATCCGAGAGGTCCTCGGGCCAGGAGACGAGCATGGCACCCACCACCAGCGAAGCCCAGCGCGGCGAGCTGCACAAGACGATCTGGCGCATTGCCAACGACCTGCGTGGCAGCGTCGACGGGTGGGACTTCAAGGCCTATGTGTTGGGGATGTTGTTCTACCGGTTCATCTCGGAGAACCTGACCGCCTACATCAACGCTGATGGGGACGACGACTACGCGGAGCTGCCGGATGCCGTTGCGGAGCGGGGCATGCGGGGAATCATCGAGGAGAAGGGGTTCTTCATCTTCCCCTCGGAGCTGTTCGTCAACGTCCGTGCTCGGGCTGCTCAGGACGCGAACCTCAACGAGACGTTGGCGCGGGTGTTCCGCAACATCCAGGGCTCCGCGATGGGCCAGCCCAGCGAACGCGCCCTCAAGGGCCTGTTCGATGACCTCGACGTCAACAGCTCGAAGCTCGGACCAACCATCCCCAGGCGGAACGAGAAGCTCGTCAAGCTGCTGAACGCCATCGGTGACCTGCCGCTGGGAAGCTTCGAGGACAACTCCATCGACCTGTTCGGCGACGCCTACGAGTACCTCATGCAGATGTACGCCTCCCAGGCGGGCAAGTCCGGGGGCGAGTACTATACACGCCGCCGGAGGTCTCAGAGGTGCTGGCCCGGCTCACCGTGGTGGGGCGGAAGTCGAAGGCCGATCTGGCCTTCACGATGCACATCCTGTCCTGGCTGGCGGTCAACGGCACCGCGGCCATCGTCGAGTTCCCCGGGGTGCTGTACCGGAGCGGCGCGGAGCAGAAGATCCGCAAGTATCTCGTGGACAACAACTACGTGGATGCGGTCATCCAGCTGCCGCAGGACCTGTTCTTCGGCACGACGATCGCCACCTGCATCATCGTGTTGAAGAAGTCGAAACCCAGCAACGACGTCCTGTTCATCGACGCCTCGGCGGAGTTCAGCCGGGTCGGCAACAAGAACAAGCTGCAGCCGGAGCACCAGCAGCGCATCCTGGAGCTGTTCACCGCCCGGGAGGAGGTCCCCCACGTCGCGTCGTTGGTCAGCAATGAGGACATCGGTGAGGCCGACTACAACCTGTCCGTCTCCGCGCACGTGGAGAAGGAGGACACCCGCGAGGCGGTCGACATCACGGAACTCAACGCGGAGATCGCCCGCATCGTCGCCCGTCAGGCCGAGCTGCTCCTCTACCGTCGCGACGACGGCACCGCGGCTCTGGAGGTGCGGCTGGTGGATGAGTCGCTGTGGCTGAGTCAGCAACAGATCGCTGAGCTGTTCCAGACCTCCCGAACCAACGTCGTCGAGCACCTGCGCAACATCTACGCGGAGGGTGAACTGGAGGAGTCGGCAACCTGTCGGAGATTCCGACAGGTTCGCACCGAGGGATCTCGCCAGGTCACCCGGGACATCCGCAGCAGCGAGAAGGTGCTGTACCGGCAGGTGCTGGACCTCTACGACACCAGCGTGGCCTGAGAGGTCGTTTCATGACTGGTGGCGTGCTTTGACGAGGAGTGGTGGTGCGGTGTAGGCCGTGGCCAGGGTGAGCAGGGCAGTGGTGTTCCCAGTCGATGGCCCCGGGGTGACCGAGTTGGTCAAGAAGGATCTGGTGGAGGCTGGCCCACACGCCTGGTTCTCGTCAGTGATGCAACCGGTGCCACCAGGTGATCCCGGAACCGAATCCGTCCGTGGTCGAAGCGTCACCGGCAGTTCGGAAACGATCTCTGAGTCTCCGTTTCCCCGATTGAAGTGCAGCGGGAAATCGTGAGACTCTTGGAGAGGTTCACTCAACTGGAGCTCTGCGGTGCCAGTATGAGTGCTGCCGGGGTCGGTTGCTGACCTTTGAGGAGAAGAGATGATCCCCGACTACCAGGCCTGCATGCGGCCGGTACTGGAACTGCTCTCCGATGGCCGGACCTGGCGGATGCGGGACCTCATCTCCGCACTGGAGGACGAGTTCCAACTCACGGCCGAGGAGCGCGCCGCCCTGATACCCAGTGGGAAACAGCGGGTGATGGCCGGTCGGGTGGGCTGGGCCGTGACCTACCTGGTGCAGGCGGGCCTGGCGGAGCGACCCGCCCGGGGTCAGGAGCGGATCACCGAAGCCGGCCTCCAAGTCCTCCGTTCCCACCCGGAGCGGATCGATGTGAAGATCCTGAAGACCTACCCGTCGTTTCGCGAGTTCCTGCAACGCACCCGGAACACGACTGATGACAGCTCCACACCATCACTGGAACCAGCACCCACCCCGGCTGATCTCATCGCCCGAGCCGTCAGCGTCAACCGGGCTGCCGTCGAGACCGAGGTGCTGGAAGCCGCCCTGAGCATCACCCCGGCGGCCTTCGAACACCTGGTCATCCGCCTGCTCGGTGCCATGGGGTATGGACAACGCGGCTCCTTGGAGCGCACCCAGCCCAGCAACGACGGTGGGATCGACGGCATCATCAGCCAGGACCCCCTCGGCCTGGACCGCATCTACGTACAGGCCAAACGGTGGGCCGCTGATCGCATCGTCGACCGCCCAGAGATCCAGAAATTCGCTGGAGCCCTGCTCGGACGACAGGGCGACCGTGGTGTCTACATCACCACCGCGACCTTCAGCCGCGGAGCCCGTGACGAGGCCGAACGCATCAACGCCCGCATCGAACTCATCGACGGCTCACGGCTGGCCCACCTGTTGGTCCAGCACGGCGTCGGGGTGCAACGTGAGGAGACTCCCAGCCTGGTACGGCTCGACGACGACTTCTTTGAGGGACTGTGAGAGGCAGTTTCTCGGGATCCTGTCATGACTTCTCGGGCCTTGGATGGTCAAAACGCACAACTGATCCCCGAAAAGTCTCTGAAACAGGCGGCTCACCCGAGCCTGGACCTGGCCTTGTCGATCAGATCCTCGACGACCTCGCCCAAACTCAGACCCGCTGCCTCCAGGGCGAGCGGCACCAGAGAGGTCTCCGTCAGGCCCGGTGCGACGTTGCCCTCGATGAAGTGCGCGACGCCGTCGCGGACGATCAGGTCGGTGCGTGAGAGGTCACGCAGCCCCAGCAGCTCGTGCACCCGCACCGCGACCTCCCCGGCCTGCTCCAGCACCGCCTCCGGCAGCTCCCCCGGCGTGACGAAACGCGTCGCCCCCGCCGTGTAGCGGGCCTCGTAGTCGTAGACCCCACCCGCGGGCCGGATCTCCACCGGCGGCAACGCCCGCGGCCCCTCCGCCCCGTCGACGACGGTGACCGCCAGCTCCACGCCGTCGATGAACTCCTCCACCACGGCCATCTTCCCGTACGCGAACGCCCCCACCAGCGCCTGCGGCAACTCCTCCGCGGCACTCACCCTCACCGCCCCCAACGCCGATCCCGACCGCGCCGGCTTGACCATGAGCGGGAAGTGCAACCTCTCCCCGAGCGCCGCCATGATCGCCTGCGCCCCCAACTCCCGGAAGATGTCATCCGGCAACGCGACCTGCTGCGGTGTCGGGATCCCGGCCCCGGCCACCAGCCGGGTCGCGATCGACTTGTCGAAGGTCCGCCTGGACGCCGCACCCCCCGACCCGACGAACGGCACCCCGAGCACCCGCAGCACCTCACGCAGCGCCCCGTCCTCACCCAGCCCCCCGTGCAGCACCGGAACCGCGACGGGGTCGTCGTCGGCCTGGAGCCTGGCGATCAGCTCCTGGTTCACGTCGACGACCTCCACGGCCAGCCCCCGATCCCGGAGCGCCGTGGCCACCCGCGCCCCCGAACGCAGGGACACGTCCCGCTCATGGCTCAACCCACCGGCGATGACGAACACGGTCATGTCACACTCCCCTTCTCACAACACATCCGGTCCGGGCCCAGCCGCATGACCCCCACCCGAACTGCTGGAGATCCCGAACGTGTGCAACAACTCCAGCTCGCCCCGCACCACCTCGGCGAACCGCTCCACCCCCACGACGATCCGCTCCGCAGGGGGGAAGCAGAACGACAGCCGCACATTGCGACCCCCCTGACCGTCGGCGAAGAACGCCGAGCCCGGCACGAACGCCACCCGCGCATTCACCCCACGCGGCAGCATCGCCGACGCATTGATCCCCTCCGGCAGGCTCACCCACACGAAGAACCCCCCACCCGGCCGGGTCCACGAACACCCCGGCGGCATCTCCCGGCCCAGGGCCTGCAACATCGCGTCACGACGCTGACGGTACATCCCCCGGTACACCTCGATCTGCTGCCGCCAGTCGTTGTGGGTCAGGTAGTCGCTGATCGCGAACTGCGAGAACACCGGCGGACACAGCGTCGCCGACTCCTGCGCCAGCACCAGCTTCTCCTTCACCGCGTGCGGTGCACACACCCAGCCCACCCGGAACCCCGGCGCGAAGGTCTTCGAGAACGACCCCAGGTAGATCACGTCCTCATCCATCGAACGCATCGCAGGGATCGGCTCTGCATCCAGGCTGAGCAGCCCGTACGGGTTGTCCTCGACGACCAGCACCCCCAGCTCCCGGCACACCGCCAGCACCTCACGACGGCGCTCCAGCGGCTGCGTCACCCCCGACGGGTTGTTGAAGTTCGGGATGGTGTACAGGAACTTCGGGCGCTTCCCCGCCGCACGCAGCCGGGTGATCACCTCCCGCAACGCCTCCGGCACCAGGCCCGCGTCGTCGCAGGGCACGTGCACCACCTCGGCCTGGTAGCTCTGGAACGTGCCCAGCGCACCCACGTACGACGGCGACTCCGCCAGGATCACATCCCCCGGGTCGCAGAAGGTGCGGGTCACCAGGTCCAGCCCCTGCTGCGACCCGGCGGTGATGACCACGTCGTCGGCATGCGCGACGACGCCCTCCTCCGCCATCACCTCACAGATCTGCTCCCGGATCCGGGGCTCCCCCTGCCCCGACCCGTACTGCATGACCTGGGTGCCGCGCTCCCGGACCAGGGCACTCAGTTCATCGCCCAGATGATCCAACGGCAGGTCCTGGATGTTCGGCATCCCCCCGGCCAACGACACGATCTCCGGCCGGTTCGCCACCGCGAACAGTGCCCGCACCGCCGAGACCTTCAGGCTGTGCGTGCGCTGGGCGTAGTGCTCGACGAACGGGTCGAGCCGGGTGTCGTGTCTGCTCTGGCTCACCGGACCAACCTATCCCTCACCACCCCCCGGCGGGAACACCGCTCACTTTCCGCTCAGCCTGGCGTAGAACTCGTCCACCAGCGCCGACAGCGCCTCCGGGGTCTGCTCGCTGAGCCCCGCCACGGCGATGGCGGTGTCGTCGACCACCCGAACGCACATCGGCAACCCGTTGCCCTCCAGGGTGCCGCACATCGCATTGCCGACCTCCACCGGTTCCACCACACCGGCCGTCTTCAGGTACGCGGTCATGTCCGTCTCCGGCCGGTACAGCTGGAGCCGGAACTTGCTGGTGCCGTCGGAGTAGTCGGCGCTGAGCAGCTCTGCGTCACCCGTGACGGACCCGTCCCCTACAATGGGATCCCCCGCCACGTACTCACCCACCTGCTTCACCAGCCGCAGCTCCCACGGCCCACTCGAGGTGGCCGAGTCCGACGGCGACGTCGAGGGCGACGGCGGGGTCGGGGAGGCCAGGTTGAACACCAGCCACCCGGCGACCACCACGATCACCACCAGCACCCCGATCGCGGTGCTCTTGACCCACACCGGCAGCGGCGGCTTGGCGTCGTCGTCATCCCTCCCGACCGCGTGCCAGCGTCCGGGCGACGACGGCGTCAACGCGGAACGACGCGGCACCGGAGCAGCCGTCGTCGGCGAGGCGGGGGTCAGGGCGGAACGTCGCGGCACCGGGTCCGGGAACGGGCTGAGTGGCGTGCCGGGTGACGACGGGGTCAACGCGGAACGACGGGGCACCGGCATGTTCACCAAGGTGGGCGAGTCGTCCTCCTCGGCAACCTCCGGCAGACCCCGGCGAGGCCTGCCGGAGCCGGGTGAATCGAACTCGGCCATCAGATCAGCTCGTCGAGGACCTTCTTGAGCGCATTCTTCGACTTGCCGCCGGACAGCGACTTCTCGACCCGCCCGGCCTTGTAGAACTGCAACGTCGGCAACGACAGGATGCCCTGCTGCGCGGCGAGCCCCGCCTCGGCGGAGGTGTCGACCTTCACGAACTTCACCCGACCCTCGTACTCGCGGGCCAGCTCGTCGATGATGGGTGACAGCTGCTTGCAGGGAGAGCACCAGTCGGCCCAGTAGTCCACCACGACGGGGACGGGGGACAGCAGCACCTCATCGGCGAACTGGGCCTCGGTGATGTCGGCGACACTCATGGCTTCTCCTTCGGGTTCAGGACTGGAGGGCGGCCAGCCACCGCTCGGCGTCGAGGGCTGCGCGACAGCCCGACCCGGCGGCGGTGATGGCCTGACGGTAGGTGTGGTCGACGAGGTCGCCGCAGGCGAAGACCCCGTCGAGGTTGGTGGCCTGGGAGCCCTCGCGCACCAGCACGTAACCGGCGTCGTCGAGATCCACCTGGCCCTTGACCAGCTCACTGCGGGGATCGTGCCCGATCGCGACGAACACCCCGGCGGCCTCGACGTCGCGGGTGGCGCCGGTGACCACGTCACGCAGCGTCACGGACTCCACCGTGCTCTCGCCGTTCATCGACTCCACGACGCTGTTCCACGCGAAACTGAGCTTCGGGTCCTTCTCGGCACGCGCGACCATCACCTTGGAGGCACGCAACTCGTCACGACGGTGCACGAGCAGCACCGAGGAGCCGAACCGGGTGAGGAAGGTCGCCTCCTCGACCGCGGAGTCACCGCCCCCGACCACGATGATCGGCTTGTCACGGAAGAACGCACCGTCGCAGGTGGCGCACCAGCTGACCCCGAACCCGGACAGCCGGTCCTCGCCGGGAACCCCGAGCTTCCGGTAGCCCGAACCCATCGCCAGGATGACGGCCCGGGCCTGCCAGAGGTTGCCCGTGGAGTCGGTGACCTGCTTCACCTCACCGGTCAGGTCGACGGCCGTCACGTCGTCGGTGACCAGCTCCGCCCCGAACCGCTTGGCCTGGGCCCGCATGTTCTCCATCAGGTCAGGACCCATGACGCCCTCGGGGAAGCCGGGAAAGTTCTCCACATCGGTGGTGTTCATCAGGGCACCACCACCGCTGAACGCACCCTCGAACACGACGGGGCTGAGCGCCGCGCGTGCCGCGTAGATGGCGGCGGTGTACCCGGCCGGGCCGGAACCGATGATGATCAGATCGTGAATGCTCATGTTCCCCTCAAAAGTGATCTCGCCCGGTCATTCTACGTGTCCCCCCGAAGTTCGACGTAGCGGAACCAGGCCCAGCGCCACCACCAGCACCGCCGTCGCGAGCCACAGGGCGACGCCACAGGCCTGGGCCAGGAGTGTCGCGGGGGCGTCGGAGACGGGGTGACCGGCGAGCACCAACCCCATCACGGTACCGCCCAGCGCCGACCCGAGGGCCGCCCCGACCTGCCGGATGGTGGACTGGAGGGCCGATCCCTGACCGGACTGGGCCACGGGTACGTCGTGGAGCACCATGGAGGTCAGCTGGGCGGCCGCCAACCCCAGGCCGATCCCGTACGGCAGCATCGCGGCCGCCACCCACAGGGGGGAGACGGAGGTCTGGATGGCGAGCGCCGTCGCCGCCATGCCGAGGATCTCCAGCAGCAGCCCCAGCTGCACGATGCGCCGGGTGGCCAGGTGGCGCGCCAGCAGACGCGCGGACGCACCGGAGGCGAAGGCCCCGAGAGCCATCGACATCAGCACCAGACCTGCGGTGAGCGGGCTGGCGTCGGCACCGGTGACCAGGTGGATGGGCAGCACGAAGATCAGGACGTACTCGGCGACCTGCACCAGCGCGGCGGTGAGATTGCCGCGGCTGAAGGTGTGGATGCGGAACAGGTCGAGGTTGACCAGGTGCGGCAGGCGGTGACGGCGGTGCTCCCGCAGGACGAACCAGACGAGGAAGCCCAGCCCCACCGCGACGGCGACCGGTGCGGCGGAGACCGGCGCGTCGGGGCCCCAGGTCAGGCGCCCGACCTGCAGGGCCTCGCGGGGGGTCCACCAGCCGAGGGTGGTGCCCTCGATCAACCCGAAGACCAGGGCACCGAAACCGAGGGCCGACAGGAGCGGGCCGAAGGGTTCGAGGGGTTCGGGACGGGGACTGCGGGTCTCCGGCACCAGATGCCGGGCCGCGACCACGACGGCGATCCCGAGTGGGACGTTGATCCAGAACACGGCCCGCCAGCCGGTGCCGGCGGTGAGCCAGCCGCCGAGCAGCGGTCCGAGCGCGGCGGCCCCCGACAGCACGGCCCCCCAGATGCCGAACGCGGTGGCGCGGTGGGGGCCACGGAAGGTGGCGTTGACGCTGGAGAGGGTCGCCGGCAGCACCATCGCCCCACCGACCCCTTGGACGGCGCGTCCCGCGATGAGTGGACCGGCCCCCGTCGCGAGGCCCGCCAACACCGATCCGGCGACGAACACCGCCACCCCGACCAGCAGCATCCGTCGGCGACCGTGGTTGTCACCGATGCGCCCGAAGGTGAGCAGCAGGGCCGCGAACACCACGGAGTAGAGGGAGTTGACCCACTGGCCACCGGTCAACGACAACCCGAGGTCGTCGATGATGGTGGGAAGGGCGACACCGACGACGGTGCCGTCGATGACGATGATCGCCAACGCGGCGGCGAGCACCCACAACCCGAGCCAGGTGCGGGTGGTGGGGGTCGTCGACATCGGTTGCTCCTTCTGCTGTCGCCAACTCTAGGGCCTGTCGCGTCGGCCGGGGCGTCGTGAGCAGGACCTCACCACCGATGTTCGAACACATGTTGGATTCCTGGTCGTTCCCGGGGTACCCTGTGGGGAACCGGTACCCGAGACACGAGAGGGCGGCGAGGAATGCCTGCGACAGTGCCACGGCCAGTGGATGTGACGACCCGGGCGATGCTCCTGGCCGCGCCCGTCGCGGTTCCGTGCGGCTTCCCGAGCCCGGCGCAGGACTACTACGAGGGACCGATCGATCTGACCGCGCAGCTCGTCGACGACGAACTGACGACGTTCATCGTCCGGGTCAGTGGCGACTCGATGACGGATGCCGGGATCTGTGACGGCGACGAACTGCTCGTCGACACCTCGAAGGAGCCGCGCGCAGGTGACGTGGTGGTGGCCAGGCTGGACGGCGAGTTCACCGTCAAGCGCCTCGACATCACCCGGGATGGTGTGATCCTGCGTGCCGAGGGCCGGGGGTACCCGGACATCGTCGTGCCCGAGCTGGCCGAGCTGGACGTGTTCGGTGTCGCGACCTACTGCATCCACCACCTCCGCAACCAGCGACGATGATCGCCCACGTCGACGTGAACTCGGCATACGTGTCGTTCGAGCGGGTGTTCAACCCGGCCCTCGAGGGGGTGCCGGTGGTCGTGCTGAGCAACAACGACGGCATGGTCGTCGCCGCCAGCGCGGAGGCCAGGGCGATCGGTCTCGACCTGGGGCGGCCCTGGTTCGAGCTGGGACCACATGCGCAACGGCTCGGTCTGAGGGCCGTCTCCAGCAACTACGAGCTGTACGGCGACATGTCGAGACGGACGATGGCCATCCTCGACCGGTTCACCACGGAACTGGAGGTCCGCAGCATCGACGAGGCCTTCCTCCTGCTCCCGCGCCGAAGCGCACGCGATGTCGAGGCGATGGCACGGTTCGGCCGGGACATCCGCACCACCCTGCGGCGGTGCCTGCGGATCCCGGTCGGGGTGGGGATCGCACCGACCCGCACACTCGCCAAGCTCGCGAACATGGCCGCCAAGAGGATCGACGTGTTCGACGGTGTGTGCGTGTGGCCGGCGTGTCGTCCCCAGTGGCGTCGAGGCCTGATGGAACGCCTGCCGGTCTCGCAGGTGTGGGGGATCGGCTCACGGCTGGAACGTCGCCTGGCCGGTCTCGGGATCAGCACCGTCTGGGATCTCGCGACCGCTGATCCCGGGATGATCAGGCGACGGTTCAATGTCCTGGTGATGCGGACCGCGCTCGAACTGCGTGGTGTCGCCTGCATCGACCGGGAGGAGGACCGCACCGGCCGGAAGGAGCAGCTCATCGTGAGCCGGTCCTTCTCCGAGAGGATCACGACCAGGGCGGGCATCCGTCAGGTCCTGAGCATCTACACGCAGCAGGCGGCCGCCCGGTTGATGCGCCACCAGCAGGTCGCCGGGACCCTGCAGGCCTTCGCGGGCACGAGCCGTCGCGCAGGGCAGCAGTCCCACCCGAGCGTCATCACCAGGTTGCCGCTCCCGACCGCCGACCCCGTCGCCCTCATGCGTGCGGCCCGGGAACTGCTGCCCCGCATCCAGGAGGGGGTGCACTACGCCCGCGCCGGCATCATGCTCATGGACCTGACCCCCGTCGGTGCCTCGGTGCCGTTCGAGATGTTCCGGTCCCCGCACGAGGACGCCGGGGTGGCGGAGCTGATCGAGCAGGTGCAGCAGCGGGCCGGTCGCGGCACCATCGGTCTCGGGTGGGGTGGGTTGCGTCCCGGCCCGTCGTGGCAGATGAGGCGGAGCATGCTCACCCGTCGGGCCACCACCCGGTGGGAGGAGCTGGCGACGGTGAAGGCGTAGGTGTCCTGGCCGGTGCTCCGTCGGTGTTCAGCCAGCATTCCGCGGTTCGCCTGTCCTGGGATGGAATTGCCTGTCCTGTTCGGAATTGCCTGTCTTGTTGGGCAGGCAATTCGAATCAAGGCAGGTGAACCGGCACCAGGACAGGCGAACCGGGTGGCGGTGGTGGTCGCCGGGGTGTGGTCCCGGGTGTCGCATGGTGACCAGTTGCGGACAGTTTGAGGACGAGACTCTACAATCAGTCGCCAACGACCTGGAAGGGAGTCCCGTGCCGAAGATCGCAGCACCGACCGTGGCGCAGCACCGAGCGATGGTGCAGCGTCGTCTGGTGGACGCCGCCGAGGAGATCATGCGCTCCGGGGAGCCGGAGAAGCTCACCGCCGGGGTGGTCACGGCCGCGGCCGGGATCGCCAGGAACAGCATCTACCGTTATGTGGATTCCGTCGACGACCTGCGTGGTCTGGTGCTGGAACGCTACCTGCCCGCGTGGCTGGACGCGGTGGAGGCGGAACTGGAACCACTGGAGGACCCGGCGGAGAGGATCGTGACCTGGGTGGCGGCCAACATCCGTCAGGCCGCGGCGACGGGGCACGGCTGGCTGATGACCCTGTCGACCGGGATCACGCCGTCGCCGGCGACCCGTCGCGTGATGGACCAGGCCCATCACGTGATGCGGGAGGCCCTCAGCCAGGCTTGGGGGGCGCTGGTGCTCGACCATGCCCGCAGCAGGATCGCGGCAGCGCTGACCAGGGGGGTGCTGGAGTCGTCGTTCCGGCAGCTCGACGCCGGGGTGGACGTCGACCTGGTGCTCGAGGTGGCTGAACAGGCGACCACAGGGCTCGTCGCGGGCATCGTCGGTACCAGGCGGTGAGCTCGCGGGCCGTCAGGCGGATGGCCGCCTCGGTGAGCGTCGCAACGGGGGCCTACGGGGTCTCGTTCGGTGCGCTCGCCGTCGCTGCGGGGCTGGACCTGTGGCAGACGATGACGCTGAGCCTGCTGATGTTCAGCGGTGGGTCGCAGTTCGCGTTCCTCGGAGCCCTGACCGGAGGTGGCCTGGCGGCGGGGGCGGCGGCCTGGCTGGTGGGGCTGCGCAACGCCGTCTACGGGATGCAGGTGAACTCGTGGTTCCATCCGCGTGGGCTGGAGCGGGTGGCGATGGCGCAGCTCAGCATCGACGAGTCGACGGCGGTGGCGGGGTCGCAGACGGTTCCGGCGGATCGGCGGGTCGGGTTCTGGGCGGCCGGGCTCGGGGTGTTCGTGCTGTGGAACCTCATGACGCTGCTCGGGGTGCTGCTCGGTGACCTGCTGGGCGACCCGAAACGCTGGGGGCTCGACGGTGCCGCACTCGCGGCGTTCTGCGGGCTGCTGTGGCCCAGGCTGCGGGACAGGGAGACGGTGGCGGTCGCCGTCGCGGCTGCGGTGGTGGTGATCGCCCTGGTTCCGGCGCTGCCGGCGGGGCTGCCGATCCTCGCGGCGGTCGCGGTCGGTGGTGGGGCCGCGTGGTGGCGGGTCAGGAGGGCCGCGTGATGTGGGGGTGGGTGCTGCTGGCCTGCGCGGGCTGTTTCGCGACGAAGTTGGCCGGTTTCCTCGTGCCGAGGCGATTCCTCGACGACCACCGCACGGTGGTGACGATGGCCGGCATGACGGTCGGGGTCCTGGCAGGACTGGTCGCCCTGTCCACCGTCGAGGCCGGGGGTCGGGTCGTCGCCGACGCGCGGCTGGCGGCCCTGGTCGTCGCACTGGTGGCGCTGCGGCTCAAGGCCCCGTTCCTGCTGGTCGTGGTGCTGGGGGCGGCCGCGGCGGCCCTGGTCCGGCTGCTGGGGGTCGCGGGGTGAGGGCGGGCAGGAGAGCACGAACTGGCAGGTTGCCTGGCTCTGAGAAACGCCCATCGAGAAAGCCGCTGCAAATGCGCTTGGCGTTCTGGTTGGGAACGCTCTCACGAGCAACGCGACGCGCATTTGCAGCGCCGACAGGGCAGCCACGAGCATTGAGTTTCTGCACTGCCTCGGCCCAGTTCGTGGTGCTGCTCCACCACCTGTGCTCCCGGTTCGCCTGCGAACCATGCGAGGAGGGCTGAGGCATCCAGAACCACCGTCACCATCCAGCCTCCACCTCACGACGCCTGTCGGCGAGGAGTTCCTCGACGACCCCGCTTCCCTTCATCCGAGCGCGGATGCGGGCCAAGGCAGCGCGAGGGGTGGAGGCGACCAACTGACCGTCGGCCAGGGTCACCGAGAGCACGTCTCCCTGCTGCAGCCCGAGCTCTTGGCGCAGAGCCGCTGGAAGGACCACGCGGCCCCGATCTCCCACACGAAGGTCATATGTGGTACTCATGCTGGGAGGATACCGCTCGGGCCTCCAGCTGACTGAGCCAGTCGAGCATGGTCCGAAGTGCCAGTCCGAGGTTTCCGAGCTGGCAGTGGTTGCTGGCTGAACTCGCCGATAGGTTTTTGGGGTATCAGTTATGCGTTTTGGGGCAAACATGCCCGAAAACTCCCTGAAATGACATAACGTACGACTTGTCGACAGAGTCTCAGCCGCCGATGGTGTGGTCCAGGAAGGTCCAGATCAGGGCGTTCATCCTCGCTGCCTGCGCGTTGTCGGCCGCTCCCCCGTGGCCGCCCTCGATGTTCTCCCAGTAGCGCACGTTCGCGCCCAGCCCCTCCAGCGCCGCCGCCATCTTGCGGGCATGCCCCGGGTGGACCCGGTCGTCGCGCGTCGAGGTGGTGATGAGCACAGCCGGGTAGTCCACCGTCTCGTCCAGCAGGTGGTACGGGCTGAAGGTGCGGATGAAGTCCCAGTCACTGGTCTCCGGATCGCCGTACTCCGCGATCCACGAGGCACCGGCCAACAGCTTCGTGTACCGACGCATGTCCAGCAGCGGCACCTGGATCACCACCGCCCCGAACAGCCCCGGATAGGTGGTGAGCATGTTCCCGGTCAGCAGGCCCCCGTTCGACCCGCCCTGACAGGCCAGCCGTTCCCTGGTGGTCACCCCACGCGCCACCAGATCCCTCGCCACCGCCGCGAAGTCCTGGTAGGCCCGGTACCGGTGCTGCTTCAACGCCGCCTGGTGCCAGGCCGGGCCGTACTCCCCACCGCCCCGGATGTTCGCCACCACCAGCGTCCCGCCACGCTCCAGCCACGCCTTGCCGCTCAGCGCCCCGTAGTGCGGGGTCAACGAGATCTCGAACCCGCCGTAGCCCTGCAGCAGCGTCGGGCTCTCCTCGGCGGGCCGCGGCTGCTCCGGACCGATCTGGAAGTACGGCACCCGGGTCCCGTCGTCACTCGACGCGAAGTGCTGACTCACCCGCAGCCCCGACGCGTCGAAGTGCGACGGCTCCGCCTTCAGCTCCTCCAGCGCCGACGGCGGCTCACCCGCCAGCATCGGGCTCAGATCCGTCAGGTACAGCGTCGGCGGCTGCAGGAACCCACTGGCCACCACCTGGACGACGTCGTTGATCGCCGAGTCGCTGGGGATCGCCTGCACCGTGCCCGGCAGATCCCTGTGGATCCGCTGCTCCCGCCAGCCGTCCCCGTCGGGCACGAAGACGGTGAGGTAGGTGCGCACGTCCTCCTGCGCCACCACGACGATGAGGTCGCGGGTCGGGAACCAGTCGGCGATGGAGGTGGTCTCGTTCGGGGTGAACAGCACCCGCACCCGCGGACCCTCCCCCTCCCAGCCGGGCAGGAACGACGCCAACGGCGCCACCGCCAACGACCCGGCGGGCAGCCGCACCCCGTCGATCTCGAACTCGGAACGGGGACTGAGCAGCAGCAGGTCCCGGTGCGGATGCGCCTGGCAGTCCGCCGGCACGTCGATCAACGTGGTGCCGCCGTCGGGATCGAGCAGCAGCAGGTCGTCGTCGTAGAAGGCGCGGATGCGATACACCCAGTCACGCTCGAACCCCGGCGCGTCGTCGTGCCAGGCCGCGGCCTGCATGTCGGAGGGTTCGGCGGTGTAGACCAGCTCCGCGTCCTCGAGCGCGGTGCCGCGACGCCACCGTCGCACCTGCAACGGATAGCCCGACGACGACAACGTGCCCGGCCCGAAGTCGTTGGCCACCAGCACCGTGTCACGATCCACCCAGCTGAGGGATCCCTTCGCCTCGGGGCGGTGGAACCCACCCTCCTCCGGGGACACGAAACGCTTCTCCACCAGGTCGAACTCGCGGCTGACGTCGGCGTCACTGCCCCCGTGCGACAGGTCGACGATCACGTGCCGCCACGGCTCCCCCTCGGCGGGACGCAGCACCGAGGCCCCGTGCCACACCCAGTCCTCGCCCTCGGCCACGTTGAGGGCGTCGACGTCGATGAGGACCTCCCACTGCGGCTCCTCGGTGCGGAACGACTCCGGGGTGGTGCGACGCCACAGCCCACGCGGGTGCTCCGCGTCGGTCCAGAAGTTGTACAGGTGATCGCCCCGACGACGCACGTGCGGGATGCTCGCCGGGGAGTCCAGGATCTGCTTCAGCTCGGCAGCAAGGGCCGTGACCTCACCGTCGGTGTCCAGCTCCCCCTCCGCCCGGGCGTTGCGGTTGCGCACCCAGGCCAAGGCCTCCTCCCCCGTGATGTCCTCCAACCACAGGTGGGGGTCGGTACTGCCGTCGGTGGCGGGCAGGGCCACATTGCGCTCACTCATGGTCCTGAGTCTATGCACAGCACACGTCCTCAGGCACGAACCGCCGATTTGCCTGCGCGACCGACGGATGTCAACGCTGCCACACAAGCAGGACGGCGATTCGTGACAAGACGAGAGGACGCCCGGGAGTGAGGGGGTCGGGGTGAGTTCCCGTGACGGGTTCCCAGACCTCACCGGGGCCCGCCACGGCCACTTCGCGGTGCGAACAGCCGGGTGGCGGGAACACGCCCCTGTCCTCAGTAGGCGAACACCTCGTCGACGACCTCGCGCGGCACCTCCTCCAGCGTGGCCCAGCGCCACCTCGGGGCATTGTCCTTGTCGACCAGCAGGGCCCGCACCCCCTCGACGAAGTCGACGGGCAGCATCCGCTCCGCCAGCCGCAGGTCCTGGTGCAGCACCCCGTTGTGGTCGAGGGTCGAGGCACGTTGCAGCGCCTTCATCGACACCAGCACCGCGAAGGGGGAACGTTCCCGAAGGTCCCGGGCCGCCTGCTGTGCATCGGGGTCCGGGTGCTCGGCGAGACGACGGGCGATCTCCACCACGTCGTCGCCGACGTAGCAGTCGCGGATCCACTCGGCCCGACTCAACGGGGCATCCAGCTCGCCGTCGCCGGACTCGTCGGCCAGGCCCATCGCCAGGGCGTCCCCACCACCGATCACGGCGGAGGTGAGCGCCATGTGGGTGCCCACCGGTCCGGCGGCGGCCAGCCACCGCATCACGCCGGCGTCAGGGAAGAAACCGATCTTCGTCTCCGGCATCGCCAGCCGTGACGAGGCATCCACGATGCGACGATCCGCGCCCACCGCGAGCCCCAGGCCGCCACCCATCGTGATGCCGGTCATGTGGACGGTGGTGCGTTTCGGGTACTGCGCGATGATGAGGTCGAGCAGGTACTCGACCTCCAGGAAGTGCAGCCAGGCCTGGTTCCCGGTGAGCATCGACGCCAGTTCCCGGACGTCGGCGCCGGCGCAAAAGCCACGTTCCCCGGCACCGCTCAGCACCACCTCGCGCACGTCGTCGTCGCGCGCCCAGGCATCGAGTGCCTCCCGGGCGGCCTCCAGCATCTCCAGGTTGAAGGCGTTGATGGCTCGGGGCCGGTTCAGTGTGAGTGTGGCCACACCGTCGACGACGGAGGTCGCGATGAGATCTGTCATGAAACTCAATCATATGCCTTGTGGCAAGGGGTGGGTGAGGTTTTCGCTCACACCTTGCCGAGCCCGGGGCGCAGCCGGTTGAGCACGGCACGGGCCGTCTCCTCGTCGATGACGAGGTCGGTGGCCACGCCGGCATGCATCGCGCCCAGCACGGCGGCAGCCTTCGCGGCCCCGCTGGCCACGCAGATGCGGCGGGGCAGCTGCTGGAGCTCGTCGGGGGTGATGCCCGAGGCGCGGTGGTTGAGGGGGATGTCACGCCAGGTGCCGTCCTCACGCACCATGACGGTGCAGACGTCACCTGCGACCCGGGCGGCCTCCAGCGCGGCGAGGTCGTCGTCGTCGAGGTAGTTGGCGGCGTAGACGTGGCTCTGGAGCTCGGACTTCAGGCTGCCGATCCCGAACACCGCGACGGTGCACGCGGCTCGCGCGGACAGCATGTGGCGGGTGGAGCGTTCCCGCCACATGGCCACGCGGGTGGCGGGGTCGTCGAAGAAGGCGGGGAGGGCCAGGAGCTGTTCCTCGCCCTGGTAGGCGGCGGCGAAGCGTTGCAGGATCGAGCCGACGTAGGGCAGGCCGGTGGTGCGGTCGTTCGCGCCGCCGTTGAGGCCGACGATGCGCACCCCCGCCAGGTCGCGGGGTCGCAGCTGGGAGGCGATGGCGGCGGTGGTGGTGCCCCAGGCCACGCCGACGGTGTCGCCGTCGGTGATGATGTCGTCGAGGAGGCGGGCGGCCACCTTGGCGACCTGCTCGAGGCGCAGCACGGAGCTGGAGCCGGAGCGCACGCTGACCAGGTGGGCCTGGACCCGGAAGTTGCGTTCGAACAGGGCGGACAGGCGGGTGAGGGGGCGCTCCGGGTCGGCGATGGTGACGCGGATCAGGCCGCGGTCGCGGGCGTCCTTGAGCAGTCGGGAGACCGTTGAGCGGGACACCCCGAGCTGGTGGGCGATGGCATCCATGGTCTCGGACTGGACGTGGTACATGCGGGCGACGCGGAGCAACAGCTCGGTGTTGCGTTCCATGGGGGCTCCTTCGCCGTCGGGATGGCAGAACCATACGTCATGGACACGGGCCGGGTCGCGCTGCAAACACGCGGAGCGTTCGTCCTGGGAGCGCTTCCAGGAGCAACGCGCCGCACGTTTGCAGCGGTGACCGGTCGATCACGGGGGTGAGTGTGGGTGGACAGGGCTGTTGTGCCACGATGTCCCCATGCTGGCACTGGCGAAGACGCAGCCCGGCCCGGGTCTGGAGCTCATCGACGTCCCCGTCCCCGCGCCCGGACCCAACGAGGTCCTGGTCAAGGTGAGACGCACCGGGATCTGCGGCACGGACGTCCACATCGACCGGTGGGACGGCTGGGCCGCGAACACCGTCGTCACCCCGCGCATCCTCGGCCACGAATTCGCGGGCACCATCGTCGAGCTCGGCTCCGAGGTGAGCGGCCTGGAGGTCGGGCAGTTCGTCTCCGGTGAGGGCCACTACGTGTGCGGCCGCTGCCGAGCCTGCCTGGCCGGGCGACGCCACCTGTGCCTGCGGACCCGGGGCATCGGATACCACGTCGACGGGGCCTTCTGCGAGTACTTCGCCATGCCCGCCGCCAACATCTGGGTCCACCCCGACGACCTCGACCCCGACGTCGCCGCGATCTTCGACCCCTTCGGCAACGCCGTCCATGCCGCCCTCCAGTTCCCCGCCCTCGCCGAGGACGTGCTCGTCACCGGGGCCGGACCCATCGGGATCATGGCCGCACTGGTCGCGAGGTTCCAGGGCGCCCGCAACGTCGTCATCACCGACCTCAGCGACGAACGTCTGGCACTGGCGGCCTCCCTCGGCATCACCTCCACCCTCAACCCGACCAAGGAGAGACTCGCCGACAGCTACGAGCGTTTCCAGATGCGGGAGGGCTTCGACATCGGGCTCGAGATGTCCGGCTCCGGGGCCGCCCTGGAGTCCATGATCGACCACATGACCCACGGCGGCCGGATCGCCCTGCTCGGCACCCCGGCCGATCCCCTCACCATCGACTTCTCCACGATCATCTTCAGCATGCTCACCATCCAGGGGGTCACCGGCCGCCAGATCTTCGAGACCTGGTACGCCATGAACTCCCTCATCCGCTCCGGCCTCGACATCTCCGGGGTCATCACCCACCGCTTCGCCCCCACCGACCACGCCGAGGCCTTCGCCGTCGCCGGGGACGGGCGCTCCGGCAAGGTCGTACTCAACTGGGAGGAACTGTGAACTTCATCGACGACATCTCGGCCCAGCTGGACCAGCTCCGCGCCGACGGCCTCCACAAGCACGAGGAGCCACTGACCACCGCGCAGGCTGCCCACGTCGCGACCCCGGCGGGCCGGGTCATCAACCTGTGCGCCAACAACTACCTCGGCCTGGCGGACTCCCCCGTCCTCATCGACGCCGCGAAGGCCGCCCTCGACCGCTGGGGTTTCGGCATGGCCTCGGTCCGGTTCATCTGCGGCACCCAGACCCAGCACCAGGAGCTGGAGCGACGCCTCACCGCCTTCCTCCGCCCCGACATCGCCGACGACTTCGACACCATCCTCTACTCGTCGTGCTTCGACGCCAACGGCGGCCTGTTCGAGACCCTGTTCGGGGAGCAGGACGCCATCATCTCCGACGAGCTCAACCACGCCTCCATCATCGACGGGGTGCGGCTCAGCAAGGCCGCCCGGTTCCGCTACCGCAACCGCGACCTCGACGACCTGCGCACCCAGCTGGAGGCCGCCTCCGGGGCCCGGCACAAGGTGATCGCCACCGACGGGGTGTTCTCGATGGACGGCTACGTCGCCCCCCTCGACGAGATCTGCGCCCTCGCCGACGAGTACGACGCGCTGGTGATGGTCGACGACTCCCACGCCGTTGGTTTCGTCGGTCCCACCGGCGCGGGCACCCCGGAACAGTTCGGCGTCACGGACCGCGTCGACATCCTCACCGGCACCCTCGGCAAGGCCCTCGGTGGTGCCTCCGGCGGCTACACCTGCGCCCGGACGAAGGTCGTCGAGTGGCTGCGGCAGCGCTCCCGCCCGTACCTGTTCAGCAACTCCCTGGCCCCCGCGATCGTCGGGGCCTCCCTGGCGATGCTGGACCTGCTCGCCTCCTCCGGGGACCTCCTGGAGCGGCTGCGCGACAACACCGCGTACTTCCGGCGTCGCATGACGGAGGAGGGCTTCGAGATCCCCGTCTCCGATCACGCCATCGTGCCCGTGATGATCGGCGACGCGGCGCGCGCGGCCCGGATGGCCGATGCGATCCTCGCCCGGGGCGTCTACGTGCGGGCCTTCAGCTACCCGGTGGTGCCCAAGGGCAGGGCCCGCATCCGCACCCAGCTGTCGGCGGCCCTGACCCGCGACGACCTCGATGCGGCCATCCAGGCCTTCATCGAGGCCCGCGACGAGGTCGGCTGAGGTCCAGCGGATGAGGTGCCAGGGGCATCCGCCGTACGACTGGACCCCCGTGGATGTTGAGAACCACGGCGACTCGACCGATGAGCAGATGGGTTCCAAGAAGAAGTTCTGGTTCAGCTCTGATGAGTCGAGGTGGCTGTTCAAGTACGTGCGGCTGAATGATTGCGGTGAGCTCGGGGAGGACTGGGCTGAGTGCCTGGTCCACGTGGTGGCGCGGCTGCTCGACCTCCCGTCCGCCTGCGTCTGTCTTGCGAAGGAGGGTGGGAGGCGCGGCGTCGCGATCAAACGTGTCCACGGCGCCGAGGAGCAGCTCGTCCACGGGAATGAACTGCTGGCTGAAGGGGTGGAAGGGTATGACAAGGCAGAAGCACGGAACCAGCTCTACACGGTGGAGAACATCCATCGTTCACTCCAGGGCTTCCCAGCACCAGAGCCCTACTCGTGTTGGAGCGCCTTCGACCTGTTCGCCGGGTACTTGATGATGGATGCCTTGGTGGCTGCCTGTGACAGACACCATGAGAACTGGGGGCTCATCCAGGATGGTTCGGGGAGGAGATGGCTTGCGCCGACGTTCGATCACGGCAACGCCCTGGGCTTCGCCGTGAGGATGGAGGATGTGACACGACTGCTGAAGGACGAGGCTGAGCTGGTGAAGTGGGTGCGTAAAGGACGGAACAGGTACTTCCGGGCACGTCCGGTGGAGGTGGCGGCAGAGGCGTTCCGACTGATCGCCCAAAAACCTCGCGAGTACTTGGAGGGGCGACTTCACGATCTCGACACCGGAGATGTGGCGGTGGCCACCAGGGGCATGCCCGAAGAGGTTTTGTCGGAGGAGCGAGCTAGATTGGCGATCAAGATTATCGAGACGAACCGGAGGAGGTTGAGCGATGCGTTCAGTGATGGCTGATGTGCTTTCTGAGCAGGAGGCCCGGGATGCCGTCAAGTTCCGACTCATCTGGAAGAACCCCGTCGACGGTGGATACCACGAGGTCGGGCAGTTCGAGCACCTCCGCGACGGCCGCTACGTCTTCGCCTACCGGGAGGACGTGGGATCCGTTGATGGCTTCCATCCCCTGCTCCAGTTCCCCGACACCGGGCGCCCCTACGTCTCGGAGGTGCTGCCAGCGTTCTTCGCCAACCGGGTGATGTCCCGGAAGCGAGTCAACTACGGCGAGTACGTCGGGTGGCTGGGGCTGACCGAGGATGCCCTGCCTGTCGAGATCCTCGCCCGTACTGGAGGTGGACGGGAAACCGACACCTTCCACGTCGTGGACAGCTTCGAGGAGCACGACGGCCGCTGCGAGGGCTGGTTCTTCATCTCCGGAGTTCGTCACCAGAATGAGGCCGTGGCTCGTGAGCTCAAGGTGGGAGACCAGCTCGAGCTGTGTGACGAGCCGGACAACCCTGTGAATCCGCGAGCGATCCTGCTGACCACCGATGGCACTCCCGTCGGCTGGGTTCCTGACTGGCTGGTCGACACCGTGCACCGTCTGCGCGAGACCAACGAGGTGGAGGTGTTCGTGGACCAGGTGAATCTGGATGCTCCGTCTCGCTTGGCTGTGCTGTGTCGACTTGAGGCAGGGCAGCTGTCCACTGGTCGTGAACCGTCGGAAATGTGACGGTTCACGACCAGCGTTGCCCGGACAGACGGCCTAGCTGGATTGGGTCGGTCAGGGCCGCCCCGAGGGCCACCGCGCTGGCCCCCGCGTCGAGGAAGTCCTGCGCCGTTGCCGCGGAGATCCCACCCGTGGCGACGAACTTGACCTGCGGGAACGGGCCACGCATCGCGGTGAACCACCCGGGACCGAGCACGGCTGCGGGGAAGACCTTCAGCCAGGTCAACCCCATCGTGACCGCTCGCTGCACCTCACTGCCCGTCGCGACCCCCGGCAGGGGTGGCAGACCCTGTGACAGGCAGGTCGCCACCAGGGCGGGGTCGAGGCCCGGACTCACGACGTAGGCCGCTCCCGCGTCCCGCACCGCCGCCACCTGGTCGGGGTCGACGACGGTCCCGGCCCCGACCGATCTCCCGCGCGTCCCGGCACACCGTGCCACCTCCCGCAGCGTGTCGAGGTCCTGTTCCTGCTGCACCGGGATCTCGACGGCCCGGATCCCGGCCTCCCACGCGGCCTCCGCCAGCTCGAGGCTCCTTCCCGGGCCGAGACCCCGCAGGATCACCATGGCCGGGACCGGCCGGAACTCCGCGTCGAACCGGGCCGTCACCCATGCGGTGCCCTGGTCATCAGATGTCACCGGTCCTCCTCAGCACGGTCGCGGCCAACGCGTGGCCACGTTCCAACCGTTTCGTCACGCCGTCCCCCTCCAGTCGCGCCGCCAGGTAGCCGGCGGCGAAGGCATCGCCCGCCCCGACGGGGTCCACCACCTCCACCGGCGGTGCGGGGACGACGCAGCATCCCCCGGCGGTGAACGCCGTCGCCCCCACCCCCGCATCCTTGACGACGAGCTCAGGCACGGTGGGGAAGCGCTCCCGGACGGTCTCGGCCGATCCCGTCCCCCACACCGCGGCGGCCTCGTCGCGCCCGACGAACACCACGTCCGCCCGCCGGACCAGCTCCCCCAGCACCTCGGCGGCCCCGCCCCCGGGCCACAGCGCGGCCCGATGGTTCACGTCGAAGGACAGCTCCACACCGGGCAGCGAGCGCACCCGCTCCACGAGCCGCTCGACCATCGCGTGGCACGACGGTCCCAGGGCCGGAGTGATCCCGGTGAGGTGGACCAGGGTCTCGGGGGGCAGCGGGAGCACATCGGCGAAGGCGGCATCCATACCGCTCGCGGCCGAACCGTCGCGGTAGTAGTGGACCGTCGTGCGTCCGGGCCCCGGATCCTTGAGGAAGATCCCGGTGCGGGCTCCGGGCACGCGCCTGACCAGTGAGACGTCGACGCCGTTGCTGCCCAGGGTGCGCAGGATCCGCTCGGCCACCGGGTCGCAGCCCAGCAGTGAGGCCCAGGCCACGGCGTGACCGCTGCGCGCCAGGTGGACCGCGAGGTTGGCCTCGGCGCCGGCGGTCTCCAACCGGAACTGCGTCGCCTCGCTGAGCGGGGTCGCGGTGGTCGGGGTGACCAGCCCCATGGCCTCCCCGACGGTCAGCACCGTCATCGGTCGGCCCTCCGTCGCGCCCAGCCCGGCTGCTTGATGTCCTGCATGCGTATCCTCGATTCTGCTCGCGCAAAATGGATGGAGCATCTATGATACAGATAGTTTCGGTCAACAATGGAGATGATCATGACGAACCATGCTCTCGACGACTACACCCTCGACACCGAACTCGGAACCCTCACCGGCCCACGACACCGCATGAGGTTCCACACCGCCACCTGGACGGGAGGACACACCGTCGTCCACGACCTGGACGTCCTGGTCGACGGCCAGTGGCGCACCCTCTCCTCCTCCGCCACCGGACCCGGCGACCAGTGGTTCGTCCTGGCCGGGGCCGACGGCAACCCCGACGACTACTGGGACACGATGGAGGTCACCGCGGTCCAGCTCCCCGGGTTCACCCGCATCGACGACACCACGGCCGAGCTGAGCACCGCAGCCGACTCCCCGGTCGCACTCACGGTGCGGATCTCACTCGCAGGCGACCACCCCGTGGTCACCCACACCCTCACCGCGCCGTCCGACGGCCACTTCATCGTCGCCCACCAACCCTTCCCCGAGGTGGACCCGGACGAGGTGCAGGAGGTGCTGTGCGGTGCCCGCCAGCACGCCCGGTACATCTGGGACATGCAGGCCCTGAGTGCCCAGGAACTGTTCGCCCCGATGACGCTGATCCAGGTGGACCGCGACGGCGCGCCCTGCACACTCGGTGGTTTCATCCCCGCATCCTCGATCGAGTTCACCCACGAACGCGAACTCGGGCCGACCCGGCAGCCCTACGGCATGAGTCTGCGCGGTGCCGCACGCATCATCCGCCCGACGGTCTTCAGCCCGCAGATCGGCGAGCTCAGCCGGATGACGGTCGGCGAGCAACGCAGCTTCAGCACCGGGATCTGCGCCCTGCCCGGCACCATCGTCGAGGCCCACGAGGAACTCCTGCGCGACGAGTACTCCTTCACCGCCTACCGGGAGAACATCTACGACACCTCCATGACCTCGACGATCCACAACCTCTGGGACCTCGTCCTGACCGGCGCCGGGGACGTCGCCGACACCGACGCCCCCTTCAGCCCCTCCCCGAGCGGCTGGTGGCCGAAGGCGAAGGGTTTCGTCGACGTGGAGCAGGACCAGCGTGTCCAGACCACCACCACCGCCGTGCTCCTCGGGGCCTACCTGCTCGGTGCCCCCGAGGAGCTCTACCGGGACCGGGCCCTGCCCACCATCGAGTTCCACCTGTCACGTCGCACCAGCTCCTGGAGCCCGGACCCGGCCCGGACCAAGGTCAACCAGATGGGTGGCGTGGCCTTCCAGAACTCCCCCGCATCCCTCCACGTCGCGACGCGACGCCAGTTCCCGGCACTGGCCACCCTCGCCGTGCAGCAGCTGCGTGAGCAACCCCGACAACGGGAGGACGGGTACCGGATCAGGGCCCTGCTCCACGCCGCCGCCGTGACCGGCAACCCCGCCCACACGCATGAACTGGCCGCCGTCGCCGCCTGGTACGCGGAGACCTTCATCGACGTCGCCTACACCACGAACCTGCCGGAGGAGGAGTTCCAGATCTGGTTCTCGAAGGCCTGGGTGGAGCTGCTGGCCGCCTACGAGGTCCTCGGCGACCCGAACCTGCTCAAGGCCGCCCGCCGTGAGGCCCGCCGATTCATCACCCAGATCCACACCCGACCGGTCCCCGACATCGAGGTGACCGTGCCGAACCAGCCACCGATCCGGGAACAGACCGAACGCTGGTCCACCCCCGTCATCCACGACCACCCCGAACACGACCACCCGCAGGAGACGGTGCCCGCCTGGCTGGTCTCCACCAACGGCATGTCCTTCGAGCAGCTCACCACCTACAAGACCTGGACGGAGAACAACGTCGGCCTCAACGGGTTCTCCCTCATCCCCGCGTGGTCCGCCAGCCTGCTGCGACTCGGCCACCTCACCCACGACGACCTGCTGCAGGACTTCGCCCACAACCTCGTCGTGGGCCGCTACACCAACTACCCGGGCTACTACGACCGGCAGTTCCGGGTGCGCCACATGAAACCCGACTACCCGCTCGTGATGGACCTCGGGGTGAGCACCACCTACTACCACCACATCCCGGCCCAGCTCGGCATGACCATCGACTACCTCGTCACCGAGCACCACGTCCGCTCCGACGGTCAGGTCTTCTTCCCCGGGGCCTTCGAGAGCACCTACGCGTTCTTCAAGTTCCACACCTACGGCCACGAACCCGGCACCTTCCACGGCGAGGACGGGGTGTGGCCGTGCCTGGCGAAGGACCTCATCACCGTCGACGACCCCCAGGTCAACTGGCTCGCCGGACTCGGCAACGACTCCCTCTACCTCAGCTTCACCAACGAGAGCACCACGGGTCGACGCTTCACGGTGCGGCTGGGGGAGCAGGTCCGGGCCGCCTCGACCGGACGGCTCCGCGGCACCATCCCCGGCCTCAGGGGCCGCAGGGGGCGGGTGTGGATCCACCGCGACACCTTCCGGATGACCATCCCCGGACGCGGCCACACGTCGGTGATCATCCGGGGCGTCCCGGACGTGCTGGCGCAGCGGCACCGGGAGCCGTTGCCCGACACGCGCTCGTCGTCGAGCTTCCACCTCGACGACGAGAGCCCGATCGGTGTGGTGCGCGGCATGCTCCTGACCCGCCCCGACGGCTCCGGCCACGACGCCTTCGTGCAGGCCGCCACCACCGGCCCGGCGACGCTGGTCCACTCGAGCGGGGGCGAGGAGGTCTCCCTGGAGTCGGCCCACCACCCCAACGAGTGGACCGTCCCCGTCGACGACGTGGACGCCCCCTTCACCTACCGCGTGCAGACCGACGGGGGTGCGACGACCCCGGTGACGCTGCGGCTCAGCCCCGTCATGACCGGGACACTCCCCGAGGGCGACGTGGCGCACGTCGATCTCGTCGCCCCGTACGACGTGGTGGCCGGGGAGCGTGCCCGGCTCCAGGTGCGGGTCCTCGCCTCGCACACCGTGCCGGAGGAGGTGGGGGTCACGGTCCGGGCCCCCGACGGCTGGCAGGTCGTCGAGACCCGGGCCCTGCCGGGGCTGTCCCCCGGGTCACGGGCCGAGGCCCTGTTCGAGGTGACGGTTCCCGAGGACGCGACCCCCGGGGACCGGGGGGAGCTGACGGCCGTGCTCACCCACTCGACGGGGGAGGTGGTGGGTGAGCCCGTCGCCGTCGAGGTGCTCGCCCCGGTCAAGACCTTCGTGCTGCGACCCGAACCGATCACGACCCCCGGTGCCGTCATCGGGGCCGAGGTCGGGATCGTCAACCTCAGTTCCAGACAGCAGGCCTCCGAGGTGAGACTGTGGATCCCGCTCGGGTGGTCCGTCGTCGACTCGGACCTCACCTACGACCTGGCCCCGGGGGCCTGGACCCGGCTCCCGCTCAGGATCGAGGTCGCCGCGGACGCCATCCCGGGGAAGACCTACCTCATGCGGGCCCGGGCGACGGCGGACTCCCCCGACGTGTTCGCGCAGCTCAGGGTCCCACCGCGACGACTCGTGACGGGCCACGACCGCCTCGTCACCAACCGGGACAGCGCCCCGGCCTACCTCGAGACCCCCGCCTACTACTGGCTGCCGAGCGGCCTGCCGGGCTGGGACGGGGACCGCACCCGCTACGGCCGGATCGACCGCACGGGTGGTGCCGCGATCTGGACCCCGGACCTCGAGGTCGCGGGGGACTACGAGGTGGCGATCTGGTACCCGTCGAACCCGGAGACCGCGACGCGGGCGGTCTACGTCGTCGACCACGCCGACGGCAGGCAGGAGTTCGTCGTCAACCAGCAGGAGAACCCGAGCAGCTGGGTGGTGCTCGGCACCTTCCGGTTCGAGGCGGGAACCACGGGTCGGGTGCGGTTGGAGTGCCGCGAGGAGGGCTACCACCGCGCGAATGCGGTGTGGTTCCGCCACAAGGGTTGAGGTGAGGCGGGGCTCACCGGGTGGTGAGCCCCCGGGGATCGGCGGCGAAGGGCAGCGCTCCCGGCCCGGGGACGGGCACCGTCACCGCGTGGAGGTACCCGCCCGCGTCGTCCTCGGCGGAGTCGTGGCGGGCGGTCGTGATGACGAGCTCGTGGCCGCACAGGGCCACGGCTGAGGGGAGCCGGGCCGGGACCAGCACCGTGTCGAGCAGTCGCCCGTCGGGGTCGTGACGACGCACCTGACCGGCACCCCACACCGCCACCCAGACCGCACCCTCGTCGTCGACGGCGATCCCGTCCGGGCTGCCGTCCGTGATCCCGCAGACGGTGGTGCGGTCGTGGAGCCTCCCACCGTGGACCCGGAACCGCTCCAGCCGACGGTGCGGCAGGGTGTCGACGTAGTACATGGTCTCGCCGTGGAAGGCGATGCCGTTGGAGACGGTGACCCCCTCCAGCACCGTCTCGACCCGAAGCTGCGGGGTGATCCGGTGGAGGGCCCCTGCCGGGCGGCGGGGTGAGGTCTGGGAGCCGACCCACAGCGACCCGTCCGCGGCGACGGTGCCGTCGGCCAGGAACCGGGTTTGGTCAGGGGTGATGCCGTCGATCAGCAGCCGGGTGGAGCCGTCGCGGCGGACCCACCACAGGCAGTCGGCCCCGGCGACGACCCAGCCGAGCCGGTGGTCGGCCAGCGCTGCGGCACACCCGATGCGGGGGAGGTCGACCGTGAGCCCCGGCTGCAGGCCGGTGGGCCCGAGTCGTCCGGTGAGGAGGCGGCCCGTGGCCGCGTCCACCCAGTACAGCTCTTGGGTGCGGGTGTCGAAGCGTGGGGACTCGCCCTGCCGGAGCCTGGGGCTGCCGGGTACCCGGTCCGCGTGGAGCGTGGCCATGTCAGTCGGGGAAGATCGCGGCGAGGGAACGGACCGCGGCCTCGTCGACCTCGACCCCCAGCCCCGGTCCGCTCGGCAGGTGCGCCCGACCGGCGTCGACGGCGGGTCCGGGGCCGGTCATCACGTGTTCGCCCCGGGCGAGGATCGCCGGGGAGAACTCGACGGCGGCCAACGACTCCGCGGTCGCGGCGACGTGGAGGCTCGCCGCGAGACCCAGCGGGGTGGCCATCGAGTTGTGCGGCGCGAACCAGATGTGATGGGCCGCCGTGAGGGTGGCGATGGTGGAGCCGTCGCTGATCCCGGTGCGACAGATGTCGGGTTGGGCGATGGTCATCGCTCGCCGGGCCGCCCACTGCGCGAAGGTGAACCGGCTGCGGAGCTGCTCACCGACCGCGATGCCGATGCGGCTCGTTCGTTGCAGCTCCGCGTGGCCCCGCAGGTCCTCCGGGGCGATCGGGGCCTCCAGGAACCACACCCCCTGGTCGGCGAGGGCGTCGGCGAGCAGGCGCGCGGCACAGATGTCGTGCACCCAGTGGGTGTCGACGGCGACCAGGGGCGAGGCGTCGTGCCGGGCCACGGTCGAGACGGCGTCGAGCACGGCGGCCACGCTGCGCAGCACCGATCGTGGGTCGGTGGAGGTCAGGTGCAGCTTCATCCGGTGGAACCCGGATGAGCAGGCCTGCTGTGCGCAGGCGGCGCGGGTGTCGTCGTCGATCCCGGTGATGCTGGTCAGGTAGAGCGGGACCTCGCGCCGTCCGGCGCCGCCGAGCAGGGTGGCGACCGGGAGCCCGGCCAGGCGTCCTGCGAGATCCCACAGCGCCATGTCGACCGCGGCGACGGCGTCCGCGTGGTGTCCCTCGAGGTGGCCACGTTCCCGCATCGCCTCCTGCAGCCGGAGGGTCAACGGGCGGGGGGCGTCGAGCTCGGCCCCGATGAGGATCGGTGCGAGCGTGGTCGTCACGATGGTGGCGACGGCCTCGGGGGCGACCGGGCTCAGGGCCTCACCCCAGCCGACGTGGTCGTCGGCCGCGATGCGGACCAGGACCAGCTCGTCGCGGGTGGGGTGGATGCTCCGGGCGTCGGGGGCCGGGACGTAGCGTCCGGGTGGGGTCGAGGTCCTCGCCGGGAGGCGGAGCGGGAATGCCTCGACGCTGTGGATCCTGCTCATGTCGGTGCCGCCATGGTGCCTCATCGCTCCTGCAGTCGGGTTGCCAGCCCTCTCCCGGACTGGTGTATATTCACTATATAGGTTTGACTCCTACTTTGCAGATGAAGCAATCAGGGTGTTGGAGTTGGTGATGATGGAATCAGCTGGGCTTGACGGTGTGGTCCCGGTGCTGGCCACGCCGTTCTCCACGGGAGGGGACCTGGACCGGGCGTCGCTGCGACGCCTGGTCGAGTTCGAGGTGGCCGCCGGGGCCTCCGGTCTCGCCGTGTTCGGCATGGCGAGCGAGACCTTCGTGCTCACCGACGAGGAGCGGATCGCGATCCTGCAGGACGTCGTCGATGTCGCCCCGCTCCCGGTGGTCGCCGGGATCAGCGCCACCGGTCTGGCCCCGGCCCGGGTCCAGCTCACCCGGTACGCGGAGCTGGGGGCGCGGGTGATGATGGTCCTGCCACCCTTCCTGGTCAAACCGGCTCCGGGCCAGCTCGTCGAGTTCTTCGGGGCGCTGGGGACACACGCCGTCGGTCTCGGGGTGGAGGTGATGGTCCAGGACGCTCCCGGCGCCAGCGGGGTGACCATGACCCCCCAGCTCATCGCGGAGCTGGCAGCACTGCCCGGGGTGACCTCGGTGAAGGTGGAGGCACCCCCCACGGTGCCGAAGATGTGTGAGCTCACCGGTGCGCTGGCGGGCACCCGGATGCGGCTGCTCGGCGGGTTGAACGCGCAGTTCCTCATCGACGAGCTGGACTGCGGGGCGGTGGCCACCATGCCCGGCTGCGAACTGACCGACCTCCTGGTGCCCATCGTGCAGGCCCACCGCGCAGGCGAGACCACGGCGGCCAGACGCGGGTTCGAGCGGGTGCTGCCGCTCATCGTGTGGGGGCTCCAGCCGGGATACGCCTGGGCGGTCCACAAGGAGGTGCTCGTCCACCGCGGCATCATCGCCGATGCGACGGTGCGGGCCCCGGCCAGGAGGGCCACGTCCAGGATGCGGGAGCTGCTCCATCAGGTCCTCACGGCGCTGGAGCTGCGGGGGCTGCCGGTCGGGGCGGGGGCCACCTGATGCGGGTGGTCCTGGCGGGGGCGGCCTCCGCCGTCGGTCAGGCCGTCACGGCGCTGCTCGTCGCGCGGGGCGCGCGGGTCGCGGGCATCGACCTGCACCCCGGGCAGGGGCAGGTCGAGCGGGCCGTCGTGGCCGACCTGCGTGACGCCGTGACCGCCGGACGGGCCGTCGACGAGGCCGTGGCCGCCCTGGGCGGGGTGGACGCCGCGGTGCTGGGGCTGGCCGTGCAGCGTGGCGGGCGGCTGGACGAGACCACGCAGGAGACCTGGGAGCAGGTCATGGGCGGCACCCTGGACGCCACCGCCCACACCCTGCGACGGCTCGTCGCGGTGATGGGGTCGGGGAGCTCGGTGGTCGCGATCAGCTCCGTCAACGCCTCCCTGGCCCACCCGGGCAACGCGGCCTACGCCGCCGCCAAGGGGGCGGTCAACGCGCTGCTCAGACAGGCGGCGGTGGAGTACGCGCCCCGGGGGATCAGGCTCAACGTCGTGGCACCGGGACTGATCGACGACCGCTCGGCGTCGCCGCTGACGGCGGGGTATCCCATGGGGCGGGTCGTGACGACACGGGAGGTGGCCGAGGTCGTCGCCTTCCTGGCCTCGCCCGCCTCGTCCGGGGTGACGGGGGCCGTGATCCCCGTCGACGCGGGGCTGAGCGCCACCTCCCCGGTGGCCTTCGCCCGGGAGTCGATGTACCGCGCCTGGCAGGCCGGGGCGTCCGGGATGTCCCTCGGGAGGTCAGATCAGGCAGACTGAGCACACGGTCGCGACCCGACCTCGGGGGGAGGGTCGCCTCGTTGAAGGAGTGAGATCCCACATGCCCAAGCCAGCAGAGCGTGAACGGATGCAGGGCGCCCAGAGCATCGATCGTGCCCTGACGTTGCTGTCCGCCTTCACCGCGAAGGACCCGCAGCGACGCATCGCCGACCTGGTCGCCGAGACGGGCCTCGGTCAGTCCACGGTCTCCCGCATGGCCAACGCCCTGGTGCAGCTGGGCTACCTGGCGCACGACGCCCGCAGCGGGGCCTACGGTCTCGGACCCCAGGTGGTCACGCTGGCCGCCGTCGCGTTGAACCAGAACCCGCTCCACCTCCACGCGCGCCAGATCGCGCAGGAACTCGCCGCGGAGACCGGGCTGGGGGTCAACGTCGCCCAGGCGCACGGTTCGCGGTTGTTCTACCTGTGCAACTTCGAGGGCAGGGACCAGCCCCGCGACTCCACCCTGATCGGGCGCGGTGGCCCGCTGCACGCGACGGCGCTCGGCAAGGTGCTGCTCCACGAGAAGGACCGGGAGGAGCTGGCCGACCTGCTCGGGACGCGGCTCGAGCGTTTCACCGCGGCCACGATCACCACGCTCGACGACCTCGTCGTGGAGCTGGGACGGATCGCGGAGCAGGGCTACGCCACGGAGCGGGAGGAACTCGCGTTGCGCAGGGCCTGCATCGCGGTGCCGGTCCGGGACCGCAGCGGCACCGTCGCGGGGGCGATCTCGATCTCGGGTCCGGTCTCGGCGATGCGACTCGGGGAACGGGAGCAGGAGCTGAGCAGCCTGTTGATCGAACGCGCCGATCGCATCTGTGTGCGGATGGGGTACCTGACGCACGCCTGACCCCGGGCGGCGGCCCTGTGACCGCTGGTCGCGACGATTCCCCGGAGCCGCTTGCGGATAGGTCAATCATCTGTATTATGGATGACAGACCTACATGATGTGCGTCACGCATGCGGAGGTACTGCGATGGATGCAACGAAGCCAACATCACGATCCCGGAGACACGACACCGCCGTCACCCGGAGGGCGGTGCTGCACGGTGCGGCAGCCACCCCGGTGGTGATCGCCGCCACCTGGCTCGGGACCCCGGCGGCGCAGGCCTGGGCCCCGGCCGTCGCGGAGCACGACATCGAGGTGAGCTGCCCGGAGCTCGTCGTGACCGACGCCGGGACCATCACCGGCTGGGAGGGGGGACGGCACCGCGGGGCCCACGGCGACTCGGTGGTCAACGAGTCCGTCTTCCGCCCCGGCGGGGCCTGCGGCGCCGGGTACGCCCTCACCGTGGACCTCCCCCGGCAGTCGTCGCCGGCGCTCGAGGTCCACGCCACCGTCTCGGGCACCTCCCGCGCCCTCCCGCCGGGGAGAACCGGCTGGGCCGTGCCCGACGGGTTCCAGCTGTTCGCCGTCGAACCCTGGCCCACCGGTGCGCCGCCCGGACCGGGATGCACCGGTTCCAGGGCCTCCGTCGAGGAGCTGGGTGCCTGGAACGGCACCGTGACCCGCGACTCGAAACTCCTGGTCAACGGCGAGGTGGTGCGGCTGTACACCACGGACTACCTGCGCACGGGGCCGGTCCTGCCCGATGTCGGGGCCCGGCACGACCGGGGGCTGGGCCGTCCGGTGGTGCCACCGCTCGAGGCGCGCGGCGGGTACACCGCCAACCGCTCAGGCGACTTCCAGCAGGCCGTCGCCACCCGGATCGACGACACCCGGTACCGGTTCCTCGTGCAGACCCGCAGTCTGGTCCACGCCCCCGAGCCGGACCGGGTCCTGCTCCCGGTGCCCCAGGAGGGAACACTCGAGATCACCCTTCGGTGGCCGGGAGGCGGCCCGGTCCTGGCCCGTCGCCGTCTCGCCCTGGCGATGACCCGCGTCGGGAACTGACCGGCCGCCCCGGCAGGCCCCAGACATGGATGAAGGAGTCACATCGTGAATCCAGCGATCAGAGGCGAGGTGCGGGTGAACCCGGTCATCCCGGCCCCCCGACGGTGCGTCACGCTCCCGGGCACCTTCACGCCCACCCCCGACACCGCCGTCGACGCCACCCCCGAGCAGACGGCGATCCTGCGACGCATCCTGACCCCGGGGACCGGGCTCCCCCTGCCGCGGCAGGAGGGAGGGGCCATCCGGGTCGTCACCGACGACACGACACCGGCCGAGGGATATCGGCTCCGGATCGACGGGACCGGGATCCTCGTCACCGCAGCCGATCCGGCGGGACTCAACTGGGCCGGACAGACCCTGCGGCAGCTCCTGCCCGCAAGCGCCAGCGGCCCGGCCCCCGTCGGGGACCCCCTCACCCTGCCGGGAGTCCTCGTCGAGGACTCCCCCCGGTTCGTCTGGCGCGGCCTCATGGTCGACGTGGTGCGGCACTTCGTCCCGATCCGGGAACTGTTCACCCTCGTCGAGGTGCTCGCCGCGCACAAGCTCAACCGACTCCACCTGCACCTCAGCGACGACCAGGGGTGGCGGGTCGAGAGCGAGCTGTTCCCCCGGCTGCACCGCATCGGCGGCTGCCGGAGCCAGACCAGGGGGCTGTTCGCCACCACCGGGGACGGCACCCCGCACGGCGGCCACTACCGCCGCTCACAGCTGCGGGCCCTCGTCCGCCACGCCCGCGACCGAGGCGTCGTGGTGGTGCCGGAGATCGCGTTCCCCGCCCACGCCGGTGCCTTCCTCGCCGCCTTCCCACGCTTCGCGGCCTCCGGGACCGGTCAGGAACTCCCCGCGACCACCTTCGAGCCCACCCGCAACGTCATCGACCTCTCGAAGGACTGCCTCCGAGCCGTCGAGGCGGTGCTGGAGGAGATGCTGGAGATCTTCGACTCGCCCGAGATCCACCTCGGCGGCGACGAGTGCCCCACGGCGCCGTGGGCCGACGACCCACGGGTCATGGCGCAGGCGGCACGACGGGGGATCACCGATGCCACGGCCCTCCAGCCCTGGTTCACCCGCCACATGGCCGAGTGGCTCCGCTCCCGGGGACGACGACTGGTCGGCTGGGACGAGATCGCCGACCAGGGCCCCGTCGACGGTGCCCTGGTCCAGGTGTGGCGACGCGCGGGCACCGCGGCCCGGATCGTCGCCCAGGGCATGGAGGTGGTGCTGAGCCCCCAGGAGCACACCTACCTCGACTACTACCCGAGCACCCTGGACACCGAGGCCGCAGCCATCGGCGGACTCACGACGGTGGAGCAGGTCCACCGCTTCGACCCGCTCGAGGGGATCCCCGACGGTGCCACGCACCGGGTGCTGGGCACCCAGGCCCAGCTGTGGACCGAGTGCGTCACCACGACCAGGCGGCTCGAGTACATGCTGCTGCCCCGGCTGTGCGCCCTCGCCGAGGTGGCGTGGTCCGCACCGGAGGTCAAGGACTGGGCGCGATTCCGGGCCGGACTCCCACACCACCTCGAACGCCTCGACGCCATGGGGGTCGAGTACCGCCCCCTCCACGGGCCCCACCCCTGGCAGCAGGGCGGCACCGGCGCCCACCGCAAACCCGACCGACACCGCCGACCGGGCGGCCCGGAGAATCCCTTCGAGGCCGCCCAGCAGGCACGCTCCGCACACCACTGACCGACCACCGACCAACCACCACGACCACATCGACAAGGAGTGATGACGATGAGGACACATCTGAGAACCAGGTGCGCAACCCTGGCGGCCCTCGCCATGGTGCTCACCGCGAGCTGCTCCGGATCCCCGGACACCGACCCCCAGGACGGCGGGGCACCCGACCCGAGCGCAGCGGTGACCATCACCGTCGGCAACATGCCGCCGGAGGCCCAGGCCGCCCAACGCGCCGAGTTCATGAGGACCATCGAGGCCTTCCAGGAGGCGAACCCCAACATCACCGTCACACCAGAGGAGACCACCTACAAACCCGCCACCTTCAACGCGATGCTCGCCGGGGGCACGATGCCGACGGTGCTGGAGGTCCCCTTCACCGAGGTGCAGCGCATCGTCGAGCAGAAACAGGTCGCCGACATCACCGACCACGTCGCGGACAGCGAGGTGATCTCCGAGCTCAACCCCGTGCTGAGGAAGCAGGGCGTCGACGCCGAGGGTCGCACCTGGGCGATCCCCTGGAACATGTACACGATCGGACTGGTCTACAACCGCGCGGTGTTCGAGCAGGCCGGGCTCGACCCGGACTCCCCGCCGACGACCTGGGACGAGGTCGTCGAGACCGCCCGCACCATCACCGAGAAGACCGGGGTCCCCGGGTTCGTGATGCCCACCGCCGGACGCAACGGCGGGTGGATGCTCACCGCACTCAACTACTCCTTCGGCGGCACCATCCAGGACTTCGACGGCACCAGGGCCACCATGACCCTCGACACCGAGGCGATGACGAAGTCCCTGGACCTGCTGCGCAGGATCCGGTGGGAGGCCGACGCGGCGGGCAGCAACTTCCTGCTGGAGGGTCCTGACGTGCGCAACGAGTTCGCCGCCGGACGCGTCGGGATGTTCCTCGGCGCGGGGGACGCCTACAACCAGACGGTCGACGAACGCGGGTTCAACGGCGACGACTTCGGGATCGCGCCCCTGCCCCAGGCGCCGGGCGGTCTCGGCACCCTCGGTGGCGGGGCGATCGCGGTGATCAGCCCGAAGGCCACCCCCAACGAGATCGCGGCCGGGATCAAATGGGTGGAGTTCAACCGGCTGAGCCCCTACATCTCGCAGGAACGGGCCGTCGCGGCGGCGAGGGCACGCACCGAGGACGGGCTGTCGGTCGGGGCCCCGACGGTGCCGCCCGTGGATGAGCAGCGCCACGCGAAGTACCTGGAGTGGGTGGCCGAGTACATCACCGTCGACCGGGAACGGTTCAAGGACTACCTGGCGAGCTTCGAGACCCTCCCGGTGGTCGCGGAACCGGCCCGGGGGGCCGGGGACGTCTACGTCGAGCTCGACACGATCGTGCAGGGCGTGTTCACCGACCGGGACTTCGACGCCCCCGCCGCGCTCGAGCAGGCCGCGACGAATCTCGACGCGCTGCTGGCCTCGCAGGAGTGACCCACACCTCCCGGTGCCCTCGGCATCACCCCGAGGGCACCGGGCAGGCCATCGAATTCCAGCCAAGGGAGGGGGCACGATGATTCCCACACCGTCATCACGGCTGCGACGTCGCAGTCACGGGGAGCGCGTCAGCACACTGGTGCTCGCGCTGCCGACGATCCTGGTCTTCGGGCTGTTCGCCTGGTGGCCGATCCTGCGCACCGGGGTGATGGCCTTCCAGACCACGAACTTCGTCAACGTCGCCCGCTGGGTGGGTGGCCGGAACTTCGAGCGGGTGCTCGCGGATCCGCACCTGTCGACGGCGGTGGCGAAGACGGTCTGGTTCATGGTGCTCAGCCTGGTCATCGGGGGACCGCTGCCCCTGATCCTGGCCACCTTCATCTCGGAGCTGCGTCGCTCCCGGGGGCTGGCCTCCGCCCTGGCCTACCTGCCGGTGATCCTGCCGCCCGTGGTCACGGTCCTGCTGTGGAAGGAGTTCTACGACCCGGGCACGACCGGCCTGTTCAACACCGTGCTGGGGTGGCTCGGTCTCAGCCCGGTGCCGTGGCTGCAGACGACCACGACGGCGATGCCGAGCATCGTGGTGCAGAGCGTGTGGGCGGGCTTCGGCACGGCGACGGTGATCTACCTGGCGGCCCTCAGGGGGGTCAACGTCGAGGTCTACGAGGCCGCGGAGGTCGACGGGGCGGGGGTGCTGCGTCGGGTGTGGCACTTCACCCTGCCGCAGCTGCGGGGCGTCGTGCTGATCCTGCTGCTGCTCCAGGTCATCGGGGCCTTCCAGGTGTTCACCGAACCGTTCATCATGACCAGTGGCGGCCCCAACCGCAGCACGACCACCATCATGATGCTCATCTACCAGTACGCCTTCGTCAGCGGGGACTTCGGTAAGGCCGCCGCCCTGAGCCTGATGCTCGCGGGCGCGCTGTGCCTGCTGTCCGGGGTCTACCTGGTGGCGACCCGACGATGGAGCACGGACTCATGAGACGACCCAGGACCCGGATCGAGGAGCGGGGCATCGTCTCCCGGCTCGACCGCAGACGCCCCGCGGTGCGGTGGACGATGCGGATCTCCTCCGCCGTCGTGCTCACCGTCCTGGTGCTCGTCTCCGGAGGACCGCTGCTGTGGCTCGCGAAGTCGGCGGTGTCCACGACCCAGGACATCCTGCGTGACCCCTTCGGGTGGTGGCCGAGCGGGATCGCCTGGGAGAACCTCTCACGGGCGTGGACCACGATCCACATCGACCTGTACCTGATGAACACCGTGTGGGTGATGCTCGGCAGCTGGTTCCTCAGCCTGCTGGTGGCACTCACCGGCGCCTACGTGATCTCCGTGCTGAGGCCGTGGTACGCCGGCATCCTCAGCGGGGCCGTGCTGGCGACCCTGTTCATCCCCGGGGCGGTCTCGCTGGTGGCGCTCTACCTCACCGTCCTCGACGTGCCGCTGCTGCACGTGAACCTGCTCAACACGTTCTGGGCGGTGTGGTTGCCGCACTCGGCGAACGCCTTCAACGTGCTGGTGCTGAAACGGTTCTTCGACTCGTTGCCGCGTGAGGTGATGGAGGCGGCGGAGATCGACGGGGCCGGTCCGTTCCGGGTGTTCCTCATGATCGTGCTGCCGATGTCGAGACCGATCATCGGGGTGGTGTCCCTGCTGACGGTGATCTTCGCCTGGAAGGACTTCCTGTGGCCGTTGCTGGTGCTCCCCAGGGCGGAGAAGCAGCCCCTCTCGGTCGCCCTGCCCCGGCTGGAGGAGATCGCGGAGACGAGTCTGCTGATGGCGGGCATGTTCATCGCCGTCGTCATCCCGGTGGTGCTGTTCGTCGTCTTCCAGAAGCAGTTCCTGCACGGGGCCGGACAGGCAGGGGCCCTCAAGGGGTGACGGCCCGGTCGGGCCGCCGCGACGGGTCCATCGACGTCATCGACTGATCGGGGCGAGCCGCACCGTGGCCCGATGTCCCTCGGCCGCCAGTGTCGAGTCGCAGGTCCACAGTGGTGCCGCAAGGGCTTCGGCCAGGTCCTCCACCAGGTCATGGTCCGCGTCGCGCCCGATGAGGGCCTCGACCATGGCGGAGGCTCGATCCTCGGTGATCCTCTGTACCATCTGTGGGTGCTGAGCAGAGGAGGGGTGGAGTGAGCATCGCGACGGAGGTGGCCAGGCTCAAGGAGGTGGGCGAGGGCCCGACGCTGAGACTCGTGACCCACAAGTGGTCCTGGCTCGCCATGGCCGTGTTCGCGCAGTGCTTCCCGCAGCACACCACCTCGGTGCGCGCGGACCGGCTCCACTCGCAGGTCGACGCCCACCTGCAGGAGCTCGCCAGCCTCGGCCACGAACTCCCGCCCGGCGCCCAGGGCCAGGGCCTGTGCCGCTCCTGGATGCGGGAGGGCTGGCTGCGCCGACTCCCGGACGACGACGGCGGGGAGGTCTACGAGCTGACCTCCGCCACCCTCGCCGCCCAGCGGGTCCTCGACGAGATGTCCCGTGAACGGGCGTTGATCAGCGAGTCCCGCCTCACCACCATCGTCGAGGCCGTGAACCGCACCGCCTTGGACGCCAACCCCGACCGTGAGGCCCGCATCGCGGCCCTGGAGGACGAGATCGCCCGGCTGAGCGCCGAGCACGCCCGCCTGGCCGCCGGTGGGGAGCTGCGCACCGCCACCGACGACGAGGTGCTGAGCGGCTACCTCAACGTCCGCAACCTGCTCTCCCAGCTGCCCGGCGACTTCCGTCGCCTGGAGGAGGAGATCGAGCGCATCCACCGCGACATGATCCAGGCCTTCCGGGACGACGAACGCCCCCGCGGTGAGATCCTCGACGAGTACCTCGCCGCCAGCCGTGAGCTGACCGCCGGCACCGAGCAGGGCCGGGCCTTCGAGGGGGCGTTGGCGATCCTCAGCGACGAGGACCTGCTGGCCACCTTCCGCGCCAACCTCCGCGCCATCGTCGACCACCCCTTCGCCGAACGCATCGGCCTGACCCGGCGGGAACGCAAGGAGTTCCTCGCCGCCACCTCGATCCTGCGCACCGGGTTGCGCACCGTCCAGGAACGCCAGCACAAGGCCTCACGGGCCCTCGCCGACCACCTGACCACCCTCGACTCCCGCCACAACCGCGAACTCGGCCGGGTGCTGCGCCAGCTCGACCAGGAGCTCGCCACCTGGATGGGCGACGCCCGCCCCCGCGACCACGTGCCGATGCCGTGGCTGCCCAGCCGGATCGAGACCGAGCACCTGCGCACGCGCTTCCACGACCCCGCCGACGACCAGCCCCCGGCCGCCCTCGAGGACGTCACCGGCACCGCCCCGCCACCACCGTCGCTGGACGAGGTCCGCAGATTCGGTGGTCCCCTGCTCGGTGAGGTGCAGGCCGCCCTGCGCCAGGTCCTCGCCGATGCCGACGTCACCAGCCTCGGTGAGGCCTTCAACAGGCTCCCCGAGGAGCTGCGCCGCCCCGTCGAACTCCTCGGCCTGCTCCAGGTCCTCACCCGCCTCGACCTGTGGCAGGGGGAGAGCGACGAGACGGATCCCGTCACCGCGATCCGCCCCGACGGCACCGCCCGCGACCTGCGTCTGCCGCACCTGAGACCCAGCCCCGACGAGCTGACCACCGTGAAGGGAGGCACCCATGGCTGAACCCGACGACCGCCACGAGGTCCCCGTCGACGACGGGTTCATCGACCCGGAGGCCATCGAGGACGACGACCGCGACCCCGGTCTGTCCCTCTTCGAGGGCGACGACGGGGAGCTGCCGCTGGAGGTGCGGCAGTGCCTGGTCGGGCTGATCCGCAACCCACTGCTCACCCGACACAAGCACCCCCGCGCCTGGGAGACCCTGCTGCGGCACCGTCGCGTCATCCGCAGCCGCCTCAACGACCTCTTCCTGGACCTGGTGATGGACGCGGAACGCGGCGTGGCCCACAAGGTGCAGGTGCGCTCCACCGTGCCGCGACGCTTCCCGGCGCTGCTGCGTGACACCTCCTACAGCCGCGAGGAGACCGTGCTCATGGTCCACCTGAGGCAGCGTCACCTGAACGAGCACGGCACCGAGGCGGTGGTGGTGGATCGGCAGGAGTGCCTCGACGCCGTCGCCCGCTACCGTCCCGCCACCGCCACGGATGTCTACGGCGACGAGTCACGGGCCCGCAACGCCGTCGAGAACCTGCGTGCCGTCGGCATCCTGGAACGCACCGACGAGGAGGACCGGCTCGTCATCTCCCCCGTCATCGAGACGCTGCTGCCGCTCGGCAGGCTCAAGGAGCTGCTGGCCTGGCTGCAGCAGGAGAACCAGCCGGAACCGGAGGTGGAGCCCGAACCGTCGCTGATCGAGCTCACCCCCGAGCAGGAGGCCCGGTTGGCCGCGGCCCGTGCCGCCGAGCAGGCCGGTGACGAGGACGAGGAGGACGACGATGAGTGAGGTCTCGCTGCCCGGGTTCGCCGACGAGACCCAGCAGTGGCGGGCCCGCTGCATGCAGGTGGTCAACTGGGGTGGCTTCCACGGGTACAAACGCATCGACCTCGCCGAGGGCACCACCTTGATCTCCGGTGGTTCCGGCACCGGGAAGAGCACGCTGCTGGACGCCTACACCGCACTGATGATGCCGTCGTCGGTGCCGTTCAACGGGGCCTCCAACAATGCGACGGTGGGGCGGGCCCGCGACGCCAGCCAGCGCAACGTGCTGACCTACCTCAAGGGCAAACGCGACACCGCCGACGACGGCACCGACCAGGTGCTGCGCGGCGACGACACGGCCGTGTGGGGGGCGCTCGCGATGACCTTCCAGGACGACCTGGGGCGTCGCTTCACCCCCCTTCGGACCTACTACGTCCCCGTCGGTGCGACCCACACCTCGGAGGTCGCGATGAAGCTGTTCACCATCCCCGGGGACCTCGACCTCTCGGAGCTGGAGCACGTCGCCCCCCACCGCTTCGACCCGCGGGTGATGCGCACCCACTTCCCCGCCATCATCCACCACGACACCCTCACCCGGTTCTTCGACGCCGTCACCTCGCGGCTCGGCATCGGCTCCAGCGGTGAGGGGGAGCGGGCACTGAGGCTGCTGGCCCGCATCCAGGCCGGACACCAGGTCAAGACGGTGGACCGGCTGTACAAGGAGCTCGTGCTGGAACGTCCCCGCACCTACGATGCGGCCGAGCGGGTGCTGGAGCAGTTCGCGAGCCTCGACCAGTCGTACCGGGACCTGGAGACCGACGCGGAGAAGCGTCGCATCCTGGATCCCGTCCCCGGCCTCCACGTCGAGTACCTGCGGGCCCGCGGCCGGGTGGAGCGGCTCGACCGCTACGGGGTCACCCGATCCGGCTCGACCCCGTTCCAGCTGTGGCAGCTGCGGGCCGAGGAGCGGTTGCTGCGCACCGCCGAGGACCACAACCGGCAGCAGCGGCGTGACGCCGCCGCCACCGTCGACGCCGCCCGGGAGGCCCTGGCCGAGGCCGACAAGGAGGTCCGGGAGGTCGAGCGGCAGCTGCGGGACAACGGTGGCGGGGCGCTGGAGGTGCTGGCGGCCGACATCGAACGTCGCAGGGCCGAGTTGTCGCGGGTGACCCGGGAGCGCGAGGAGTTCCTGGCCCGCATCGAGGTGCTCGCCGTCGACGACCTCGACGAGCAGGGCTTCGGGCGGCTGCAGCAGCAGGCCCACACCTTCCTGGGCGAGGTGGAGGAGCTGCGCGGGGAGGTGACGGCGGACCGGGACCGGCTGGTGGAGAGCCGGCCGGCGCTGGACGCGGAGATCGAGCGGCTGGGCCAGGAGGTCGAGTCCCTGGGGCGGCGCGACGGCCTGGTGCCGATGGAGCACGACCGGGCCCGCACCCTGATCGCCGAGGCGTGCGGGATGGGTCCGGAGGAGCTGCCCTTCGTCGCGGAGCTGATGGACCTGAAGCCGGAGTTCGAGCAGTGGCGGGGTGCCGCCGAGGCGACGCTGCGCGGGGTGGGGCTCACGATGCTGATGGATCAGCGTCGGCAGGCCGAGGTGCGGCAGCGGATCGACTCGCTGGAGCTCGGGCGTCGCATCAGCTTCGAGGGGGTGGAGCCGGGGCTGCCGCTCAGCGACGAGGTCGACGAGCGGTACCTGTCGGGGCGGCTGCGGTTCCGCACCGGGTCGCCGTTCGCCGGGTGGGTGCAGGCCAGGGTCTCGCGCCCGGGGTTCGACCACCTGTGCGTCGACTCCCCCGAGCAGCTGGGCGGGGACGAGCCGAAGGTCACGATCCAGGGGCAGACCTCGGCGGGACGACGGGGTGCGCACGGCGTGAACCGGAACCAGCGGCCGGTGCTGGGGTTCAGCAGTGCCGCCCGGGTGGCGGAGCTGCAGGAGGAGCTGCGGGTGCTGGTGCTGAGGCGCACCCGGCTGGCGGAGGAGCTGACGCAGCTGCAGGAGCGTGAGACGATGCTGCGTCGCCAGGAGGTCGCCCATCGAGGCGTGGTGACCACCACCTGGGCAAGCATCGACGTGGTGGCGGTGCAGGATGCCCTGTCGGGGCTGGAGGCCCGCCGTGACGCGTTGGTGGAGAACTCGGACGTCCTGACGGAGCTGAAGGCCAGCCTGGACGCGCTGGAGGCCAGGCGGGAGGAACTGCGTGCCGAGTACCACCAGGCGAGGCTCCTGGCGGAGGGGTTCCGGGCCGAGCACGGGGAGATCGTGGAGCGGCAGGACGCCGTCGTGGATGAACGTGACGCGCTCGAGGCGGCCGGGGTGGTGGAGCTGCCCGCCGACGACGAGGCGCAGCTGGATGCGACGCTGGCCGAGGTGCGTCCCGAGGTGACGTGGCAGGGGTTCCGTGACGCGACGCGGGAGCTGGCGAGGCGGTTGCGGACGGAGGCCGCGACGGAGCAGGACCGGGCGGAGGCGCTCCGGGCGCAGCTGGAGGGGATCTTCGAGCGGTTCAACGATCGCTGGCCCGATCCGAACCGTGGCACGGGTGTGGCGGCCCACCCGGAGTACGCGGAGATCCTGGAGGGGATCATCCATCACGGCCTGTCGGAGCGCCGTGAGGTGTTCAGGCAGTACTTCCAGCAGTGGAGCGGCAACGACCTGAAGTTGCTGGGTGATGCCTTCGAGGAGGCGTTGGAGGACATCCAGGACCGGCTGGACCCGGTCAACGACATCCTGCAGGACCTGCCCTTCGGGGCCGGTGGCGACCGGTTGCGGATCACGGTGCGGCAGCTGCACCCGCAGGCGTTGACGGTGTTCCGGCGTGAGCTGCGTCAGCTGTCGTCAACCGTGGGTGGTGACTGGGACGACGAGCAGACCGATGAGCGTTTCGCGCGGTTGCGGTCCTTCGTGACGTCGCTGGCGGAGGTCGACGGTTCGTCGGCGCGTGACGACCTGCTGGACGTGCGTCGTCACATCGAGGTGACGGCGAGCAAGGTGGACGCCGAGGGCCGGGTGCTCAGCACCTACGCGTCGCTGGGTGGCAAGAGCGGGGGTGAGAGCCAGGAGCTGGTCTCGTTCATCGTGGGTGCCGCGTTGCGCTACCAGCTGGGGGACGAGACCCGCACGAAGCCGAGGTTCGCCCCGGTGCTGCTGGACGAGGGGTTCATCAAGGCCGACGGGGAGTTCGCGTTCCGGGCGGTGAGGGCGTGGCGGGGCCTGGGGTTCCAGCTCATCATCGGGGCGCCGCTGGACAAGGTGACGGCCCTGGAGCCGCACTGCGACCTGATCCTGGCGGTGACGAAGAACGACGCCACGGGCTACTCCTACGTCCAGCCGTTGCAGGAGATCGAGGAGGAGCAGGTCCAGATCACGGAGTCGTGAGGGGTCAGGTCGTGTAGCGGCGGAAGCCGGGGGACAGCAGTGCGCAGACCGCGACCCCGAGCAGCACCAGCAGGCCGCCGCCACCGATGGCCCAGCCGAGCCCGAACAGTTCGGCCGCGCCGCCGTGGAGGATGTCCGCGATCCTCGGGCCTCCGGCCACGACGACGGTGAACACGCCCTGCAGCCGACCGCGCACGTCGTCGGTGGCGGCGCCCAGCAGGATGGCCTGCCGGAAGGCGGCCGAGACCATGTCGGCCACCCCGCCGACGGCGAGCATCGCCAGCGCGATGACGAACATCGGGTGCAGTGCGACGGGGGCCAGGGCGACGGCGAGTCCCAGCAGCGTGATGGCCGTACCCCACGCGGTGATCGACCACAGCACGGCCAGGCCCTGGCGACGGATCCGTGACACCCAGCCGCCGAAGACGCCACCGAGCAGCATCCCGGCCGGGATCGCGGTGTACAGCAGGGCCAGCTCCATGCCGCCGTCCCCGGGACCGCCGAAGGTGACGTGGGCGATCTCCGGGAACAGGGCCCGGGGCAGCCCGAGGATCATCGCGATGAGGTCCACGACGAAACTCATCAACAGCACACCGTGCCGGGCGAGGTGTGCCAGACCGTCGATCACCGAGCGCAGGCCGGGTGTCCCCGTCGCCCCCTCGACGGGGAGCCGCGGCAGGCGTAGCACGGCGTACCAGGTGGCGCACATCGTGACGGCGTCGAGGAGGTACAGCCACGCGTAACCCAGCACCGGGATGAGTGCCCCACCCAGCAGTGGTCCGGCGATGGCACCGCCGCTGAAGACGGTCATGCCCAGGGCGCTCGCGGCGGCGAGCTGGTCCTTCGGGAGGAGCCGTGCCGTGATCGCGTTGCGCACGGGGGAGTTGACGGCGAAGAAGGCCTGCTGCACGGAGAACAGCGCGAGCAGCAGCCACACCTGGTTCAGCTGCAACACCGCCTGCACCCAGAACAGCACGGAGGTGACGATCAGCCCCGTCGTCGTGATCTGCATCAGCCGACGACGGTCCATGTGGTCGGCCAGGGCCCCGCCCCACAGGCCGAAGACCACCAGCGGCACCAGGCCGAACAGCCCGGTCAGCCCCACCATCCCCGAGGACCTGGTGATGGCGTAGATCTGGGCGGGCACGGTGACGGCGGTGATCTGGGCCCCGATGACGGTGATGATGCTCGCGATCCACAGCCGTCGGAAGTCCGGGTTGCTGAGGGGACGGGTGTCCGCGAACATCCTGCGCAACCGTCCTGACATCACTGGAGAATGCTACTGCGTCAGTCCCGGCTCCCGCCGTGGGCTCCTTCCCCCGGTGGGTTCTGCCGTGCTGTCGGGTCCTGAGCCCGTGGAGAACCCGCGTCGGGACGCGGAGACCGCTCCAGCGGACATGACGGGATGACCTCAGGGCGCGGGCACGGGGTGCCCGAGACGTCGAGACCTCGCGACGGTTCCCCGGGACTCGTCCCTGGTCCCGACCGGGCTGCTCGCCTCGCGGTCCGGTGTGAGCGGTGACCACACGGACCACAGGACAACCCTCCGGTGTTGGAATGACTGCTCAGCCCATGGTGAGGACCAGTTCGCCGCCGTCGAACCTCGCCGCCACCACCTCGCGGCCCGTCAGGGAGTCCGGCAGTGCGATCCGACGGTGCTGGCCCCGGTGGCTGAGCAGCAGGTCACCGCCGTCCTGCTGCAGCTCCAGCTCGTCCCGCACGGCGTGCGGCAGGCTGAGGTGCAGCCGCAGCACACCGTCGCTGCGGGTCACCCGCATGTGCTCGCCCCGGTGCTGAACGACCGACGGGTCGTCGTCGCCGTAGAGCTGCCGCGCCAGGGACCGCAACGCCGCCATCCCGACGACCTCCCGCTCCTGCAGCGGCAGCCGGTGGATCGGCAGGTGCCCGAAGCTCTCCGCCACCCGCTGGACGCCGGCCGCCTGGTGCTCCGCCCAGCGTGCGAAGTAGCCGCTCAGCGCGGCCTCCGGATGGATGCGGTTGAGCACCACCCCGTCGACGAGGAAGCCGTACATCGTCAACCAGGTGTGGGCGCGACGGGTCTCCTCGACGACCACGTGCTCCGGGGTGGTGACCAGCCGCAGGGTGGTGCTGCGGCCGTCGTGGAGCAGCTCGCCGAGTTGCTTCAGACGACCGGTGAGGTTCAGCAGGTCGTCGAAGAGCCGGTCCTCGGGCATCGGGATCCGGGTCAGCCGCTCGAACGGCCTGCCGAGGAGCCGCACCAGTGCCCGCTTCGTCGGCAGGGCGGTCTTGATCAGCTGGTCGAGGCGCTCCGGGTACTTCAGCAGCGACATCGTCTCACCGGTCGGGGCGCAGTCCACCACCAGCACGTCGTGCTGGTCGGACGAGGCGTGGTCGAGGATCCGCAGCAGGGCGAACAGTTCGCCCAGCCCGGGCAGCAGCAGCGCCTCCTCGGTCGCCAACGACACCTCACCGCCGCGGGTCAGGAGCCGTCCCAGGTAGGTGCGCAACCCGGCCCAGGCCTTGTCGTTCTCCGCCAGCGCGTCGATCTCCATGGCCTCCAGGCCGGGCGCGACGACGCTCGGGGTGCCGGTCAGCGGTGTGCTGAGCGCATCCCCGAGCGAGTGCGCCGGGTCGGTGCTCATCGTGAGCACCCGGTGCCCCAGGTCCGCCAGGTGCAGGGCCGTGGCGACGGCGACGGTGGTCTTGCCGACCCCGCCCTTGCCGGTGAACAGGATGATCCGCACGGTCACTCCTCGATGTCGATCTTCCGGGTCCCGGATCGCGGGGCCGTTGGCGCGCTGTCGTCGTCGAGACAGGTGATGACCCAGGCCCGCCACCGCTCGTCGAGGTGGCGCAGGTGCTGCCCGGGGACGGGTGGGAGCAGGGCGAGGACGGCCTCACGGAGGTGGCGGCGGGCCTGGGCGAGGTGGGTGGCGCTGGTGTGGTTCATGACTGGTTCTCCTCGGTGGGGCGGAAACGGATGGTCAGGACGTCGTCGTGGAGCCCGGCACCGACGACGTCGTGGTGGCGCAGGGTGACGGGCAACGAGATGGTGCGTTGGACGCCACCGATGCGCAGCGTCAGGTCGGATGCGCTCCGTGTCAGCTCGATCCGGTCCGAGGTGGCCCCCGGCAGGGGCAGCTCGAGGTCGTAGCCGTCGTCGGCGGTGACGTAGCGTTCATGGGCCAGCCCGTCCGGGGTGTCGAAGGCGTCGGGGCCCAGTGCCGTCGCGGCGAGGTGGGTGAGATCGGCCAGGCCCCGCAGGTCATGGCCGAAGCGGGGGACCCGGGTGATGGGCAGGTGGCTGAACGACGCCTCGATCTCCGCCAGGTGCTGCTGCTGGTGCTCCACCCAGGTGTGGAAGAAGGCGTCGATCTCGTCCGGTGGGTAGAGGCCGTTGACGAAGACGTGGTCGACGGTGTACCCGAACAGGTTGAGGTACAGGTGGCTGCGTCGGGTCTCCTCGATGACCATCCGCTCGGCGAGGGTGACCAGCCGTACCGAGGTGACGGTGGGGTCCTTGAGGAGGCCCTGCACGTCGTGGAGGCGCTGGTGGAGGCGTTCGACGTCGTTCATGGCGCGGGCGTCCGGCAGCTCGATCCGCCACACCCCCTTGACCAGGGGGCGGAGGGCACGCACCGCGATCCGCTCCAGCGGGAAGACACGCTCCATCCACCACGTGAGCAGCTCGGGGAACTGCAGCAGCGACAGGGTCTCCCCGGTGGGGGCGAGGTCCAGGATGATGCGGTCGTGGCGTCCATCGAGGGCCAGCTGGTGGACCCGCAGGAGGAAGAACAGGGGGTCGAGGCCGGGCAGGTCCAGCACCTGGTCGTCGTCGATCTCGGTGATGAGGGAGCCGATGGCCCGGGTGATGTCGGGGAACTCCTCCTCGGCGACGCGTCCGGCATCCACCTCGGTGATCTCCAGGTTCGGGGCCACCTCGACCAGGCCGGGGGCGGGTGGGTGGTCGAAGAGGTCGAAGAGGTTGTGGGCCGCATCCATGCTGGCCAGCAGGGTGCGTCTTCCCTCCCGTGCCGAGGCGACGGCGTGGGCGGCGGCCAGGGAGGTCTTGCCGACCCCGCCCTTGCCGGTCAGCAGGATCATGCGTTCCATGGCTTTCCTTCCTTTCCTGAATGGTTCGAGTTTCGAAGTTCTTGGCGCAGCCGGGTGAACCGGTGTGGCTGCTCAGTCGGTGGGGATGCGGCGGATGGTGCGGGGTGCGGGGTCGGGTCGTGACTCGGCCAGCAGGTCGGGGATGCGGTCCACCACCTTCAGCACCACCTCGATCTCCTCCGGCGTCAGTTCCTCGAACAGTCGGCCGATCAGCGCGACGGTGTCCTTGATGCCCTGGAGGACGAGGGCGCGGCCCGTCCCGGTGAGTGAGATCAGCACGATCCGCTTGTCGTCCGGGCTGTGCTGGCGCTCCACGAGGTCGCGCTGCTGCAGCCGTGCCACCACGCCGGTCGTCGTGTTGAGGGGGGCGTTCAGCCAGGCCGCCAGATCGCTCATGCGGGAGCGTCGGACCCGGTGGAGGTGCAGCAGGGCGAGGATCTCGTTCCTGCTGAGGTCCTCGGCCAGGCCCAGCCAGGCCCTGGACGGCACCAGGGAGCGGAAGCGGTCCACCTGGTCGAGGAACATCGCCTCGAGGTTCATGACCCCTACCTCCCCTCAGATACTTCGCTGCTCGAAGTTTTCTCCAAGGGTAGCAGGTGAGGGCACTCACCGTCGCCGGTCGTCCCGGTCGTGGACGTGGGTCTCTCCGAGAAGCGGGAGCAGCAGGTGGGAGCAGCTCCGACGTCGCTGGGTGACGTCGACCGGGTTCCCCTGCGATTCGTGCTCGGTCCCGATCGCCCTCGGTGCGGCCAGTGGGGAGAGGTCGTCGGCTGAACACTGCGCCTGAGCGCTGCTCTCGACGTGACGCGGGGGTCTGCGCCTCAGTCGGGCTGCCGCAGCTCGCCCAGGATCGCGCCCAGCGTCTCATCCACCGGGGTGTGGGTCTCGCCCAGCAGGTCTCGGGTCATCTGGTCGTCCATCAGGTAGGGGGTCGTGAACTGCGGCAGCAGGGAGGCGACGGCACGCATCGTCGGGGAGAACCAGCCCAGGGCCGTGAGCAGCGCGCCCGGCAGGGGACGCAGTCGTGGGGTGTGGTCGAGCCCGGCGAGCGCCAGGAAACGGGTGGCGACCTCCCGACGGCTCATCGCGGCCGCACTCGGGACGTGCCAGGCGCGACCGCTCATCGTCGGGTCCGTGGCGGCGCGTGCCAGCAGGCGTCCGAAGTCCTGGACGGCGGTCCAGGTGTGGGGTGCGTCCGGATCGCCCACGATCCGCGCCGGGCGACCGGCGAGCAGCGGCGCGAAGAACCGCCTGCCCAGATGGGCGTTGTCGCCGGAGTCGGGGCCGAAGTAGTCGGAGCCCCGGACCTCGACGCCGCGCACCTGGCCGGCGTCATGGGCGGCGAACAGGCGCCCGGAGACCCGGGCGCGGACCTCGCCCAGTACCGTCGCGGGTTCCAGCGGGTCGGTGGCGCGCATCGGCATCCGCAGGGCGTTGGCGTAGAGGTTCCCTGCGACCACCAGTGTCGCCTCGCGAGTCGCGGCGGCCTGGATGAGGTGCTCGATGGCGGGCGGCCAGCAGGCGCGCCACGCCTTCGCGGTGTAGGGGAAGTTGCAGCAGGCCACGACGGCCTCGGCCGGGGGCAGATCATCCAGGCCGTTCCCCGTCACGACGTCGACCCGGACGTGCCGCGCACCGGGGAGGTTCGTGCCGGAACGGGTGGCGACGGTGACCTCGTGGCCCAGGCCCAGGAGGGCATGGGTGGCGGCGCGACCGAGTGGGCCGGCCCCGACGACGATGACGTGGGACATGGGGGCTCCTCCGACAATTCGTGAACGGTGTTCACCAGAAGTGTATACGGTGTTCACGAAACGTGGTGCACCAGGCTGGTCCGTCCCCGGGTCGGGGGCTCGGATGGGCGGGCGCACACTTCCTGGCCTGCCACCTCGGGCGCACTTTCTGCCTCGCCACCCCGAGCGCGAACCGCCGTTCTGCTTGCGCGAGACGCGGATGTCAACGCTGCCAAACAAGCAGAACGGCGGTTCGTGCTCGGGGTGGGCGGGGTTCGTGCTCGGGGTGGGCGGCTCAGTTGGGTGCCCTCCGGGGTGAGGGGGTGCTCCGTTCGTCAGGAGAGTTCCAGCGGCGGGCGCCGGACCAACGTCGGGGCCCGCCGGGCGTGAGAGACTGAACCCCATGGCCAGCCGAGTCGAAGCCCGCGCGGACTTCCACCGTCGTCTGCTGGACGCCGCACGTCGCAGGATGGCTGCCGACGGGGCGGCCGGGCTCGGGATGCGGGTGCTGGCCCGCGACCTGGGGGTGACCCCCGGGGCGCTCTACCGCTACGTGCGCAGCCGCGACGACCTGCTGACCCTCCTGGTGATCGACTCCTACACCTCACTCGGTGACGCCGCGGCCGAGGCGGAGAGCGCGGTTCCCCGCAGCGATGTCGAGGGTCGCTGGGTTGCGGTCTGGCTGGCGGTCCACGCCTGGGCCGGGGCCCACCCCCACGAGTACGCCCTCATCCACGGCACCCCCGTCGCCGGGTACCGCGCGCCCCAGGAGACCGTCGGGCCGGGAACCCGGCTGAACATCCTGCTGGCACGGATCGCCGTCGACCTGCCCGTGGCCGAGCCGCCCCCTCAGGTCGCGCCGCTGACCGGGGGACTCGCCGACGACGTGCAGCGCATCCGCAACTGGCTGGCCACCCAGGGGATCACGACGACGCACGTGCCGGACCCGGCGATCCTGGCCGTGGCCCAGGGCCTGAGCACCCTCATCGGGACGATCGGGCTGGAGCTGTTCGGCCACTTCAAGGGCGGATTCGAGAACCCGCGGGAGTTCGTCGCCCATGCCGCACGTCGCAGCCTCGCCGAGGTCAGCACAGCGATGGGTCACGTGTTGTGACGCAGGTGGGCGGGATCACGCCAGCCGAGGAGGGCCTCCGTCATGCGGGCCAGGTCGACATGGGCCGCGACGTCGTGGACGCGCAGGATGCGGGCCCCACGCGTGATGCACCACGCGGCCGCGGCCAGGGAACCCGCCAGGCGCTGCGGCTTCGGGCGGTCCAGGGTCTCGCCGATGAAGTCCTTGTTGGAGCAGGCGGCCAGCACCGGCAGCCCGAGTGTGGCGAACTCGTCGAGGTGCCCGATCAGGTCCAGGGTGTGGCGGGTGTTCTTGTTGAGGTCCGGTCCGGGGTCGACGACGAGCTGGCTCCGCTGCACCCCGGCGGCCTCGGCCCGGGCCACCCGTTCGGCGAGGTGATCGCGGACCTCGGCCACCACGTCGTCGTAGTGCGGGCGCGGCAGGTGGGTGCGGGGTGCGGCCAACGAGTGGGTGATCACCAGACCGGCCCCGGTGCGGGCGGCCAGCGGGGCCAACGCCGGATCGGCCAGACCGGAGGTGTCGTTGATGATGGCGGCACCCGCGTCGATGGCCGCCGCCGCGACCTCGGAGCGGAACGTGTCCACGCTGACGAGCACGTCGCTCCGCGCCGTCACCGCCTCGACGACGGGCACGACCCGGTCGATCTCCTCGGCCGTCGAGACCTCCCGGGCGTCGGGGGAGAACGGCACCCCGCCGATGTCGATGATCTCCGCCCCGGCTGCGATGGCCGCCAGGGCCGCCTCGACGGCAGGGGCGAGCTCGAAGGTGCGCCCGGCGTCGAAGAACGAGTCGCGGGTGCGGTTGACGATGGCCATCACGGCGACATGGCGCTCCAGGCCCAGACGGTCGAACACGGCTCCCATTCAAGCAGGCGGGGCGGGCCGCCAGCGCGACCCGCCCTTGGGAAAACTGGGGAACTCGTCATGCAACATCCAAGGGACCGATCCGGCGGAGGGTTGGTGATGAGTTCCCCGGATTCACATCATCAGGGCCGGATGACCTGAGCCTCGAATGGGTCCCGTCCCTTGCTGAGCCTGAGCTGTAAGTCCCACACGATGCTCGAATGGTTGAAGTAGTTCAAAGGGGCACGTCCCATGCGGCTGTGCCAGGCGCGGGAGGTCTCAGGACCGAAGAGGCCGTCGACTCTCACGCCGAGGCGGCCCTGGATGGCGCGGATGAGGGCGGAGCCGCCACCGCCGCTCCAGTCCCAGCCAGAACCTAGGTGGGTGTTTCCTGCCCGCCAGGTCGGGTCCTGTCCGGAGACGATGCCGTCGACCGGGGTCTTGAGGTAGCCCTGGAGTGCCCTGGTGGTCTCCGGGCCCCAGATGCCGTCGACGGCGATGGCCGAGGCCTCGGGGGTGGTGGCGGGGTTGGCCCAACTGAGCGCCCCGATGACTCCCATGGCGGGCAGTCCGATGGCGGCCTTGGTGAGCAGGCTGCGACGGTTCAGGTTGATCGAGTTCTGCATGTGTCTGCTTTCAGTTCGTTCAGGGTTGCGGGATGACCCGGGGAACTCGTCGCGCGATGTCCGGCCGCATCGGCGTGGAGCTGGTGACGAGTTCCCCGGATCCAGGTCAGATCATCAGACCGGACCGGAGGAGTGGGCCCGGAACGGGTCCCGGCCCTGATTGAGCCTGGTCTGGATGTCCCGCACGATGCCCGGATGGTTGAAGTAGTTCGAGACGACACGTCCCATGCGGCTGTGCCAGGCGCGGGAGGTCTGCGGGCCGAAGTAGCCATCGGCGGTCACGCCGAGGCGGCGCTGGATGGCGCGGATGAGGGCGGAGCCACCGCTGTTGCTCCAGTCCCAGCCCCACCCCAGGTGGGTGTTGCCGCGCCGCCAGGTCGGGTCCTGGCCGGAGACGATGCCGTCGACCGGGGTCTTGAGGTAGCCCTGGAGTGCCCTGGTGGTCTCCGGGCCCCAGACGCCGTCGACGGTCAGGGCCGAGGCCTCGGGCGTCGCGGCGGGGTTGGCCCAGCTCAGCGCCCCGATGACTCCCATGGCGGGCAGTCCGATGGCGGCCTTGGTGAGCAGGCTGCGACGGCTCAGGTTGATCGAGTTCTGCATGTGTCTGCCTTCCTGACTGTTCGTTTCGGATGGTGACGCGTCGTTGCTGTTGTGGTACCGGTACCCACTGTAGGTTTATACGAGGTTCAGACAAAGTATCCGTTCCGCCGGGTCGAGCGCGATGCGACACCGACCGAAAGCGCAAAGCCTGTCCTCCATCAGAAGGACAGGCTCGGAGATTCTCCTAGTGAGGTGGGTGAGAGGGGCCGGAGACCGGGACGGCGGCGGAAGCAAGGGGCAGGGAAGGATGTCCGCTGAAGGGACGACGCAATTCAGAACGAGTTGGTGGATCGGATGACAAGCGACGGGGGTGGGACGCGCAGCGCGTCCCACCCCCGCCATGGTTCCATCACCGTGTGGTGATGAGTGTCGTGTCAGTGGCCGACCAGCCCCTGCCCTCGTGCGAGTCTCTGCTGGATCGTGTGGACGATGGTGGTGTTCTGGTCGAAGTACGGACGGGGGGAGTAGCCCAAGGCTGCATGCCATGCCATGGAGGTCCGTGGGCCGAAGTAACCGTCAGGAGTTGCTCCCACGAGTCGCTGGATCGCGGCGATGAGGGCTGAGCCCCCGTCGTCGCTGAAATCCCAGCCGCTTCCCAGTCGAGTGTTGTTGCTGATGATCGCCGGATTCTGACCTGAAACGATGCCATCCCTCGGGGTCCCGAAGTACTCCTGGAGCGCTGCGGTGGTCCGGGAGCCCCAGATGCCGTCGACGAACGAGGCCGAGGCCTCGGGGGTGGATGTGGGGTTGGCCCAGGTGAGGGCACCGACGACTCCCATGGCTGGCAGTCCGATGGCGGCCTTGGTGAGCAGGCTGCGGCGGGTCATGCCGAGTGTCTGGTTCTGCATTGTGTCTGCCTTCCTGACTTTCGTTTCGGATGGTTTCGCACCGATGCTGTCGTGGGTACCTGATCCTCACCCTATGCACATCAGGGGTCGAGGCGGGAGCAGGTTTCGAGACACCGGAAATCGGAAATAGCGGGAGTGCAAGCCCAGAAATGGTCATCTGTTTGGCGGACACCGTTGGAGTCCCTCCTAGTGAGCGCGGCCTGCGAACGGCGTGCTGGATGGTGACGTCATGGATTTCGGAAAGCCCGGAGTCCGCTGAAGGGAGGACGGGGATCAGCCAGACCCGTCGCTTGGGACGACGCCGTGTGGCGTTGAACATCCGGGTTCTCTGCCGCTCTTGGCCACGGGAGGCCGGTCCGGGTGCGAAGAATGGCAGAGAACTCCACGGACGCAGGTTGTCGGCCGAACGGTCGCGCTACCCTGAAGCCATGACTCCAGTGGTGGCCATCGGGCCCTCCAACTACGCAGGCCAGGCCACCGCGTGGGCGCGGGCAGCAGCGCAACATCTCGGGGTCACGGCGTGGTCCTTCTCCGGGGTCCCGCTGCGTGGCGGCGGTTTCCAGTTCGACATCGACAAGATGTTCTCCCGGATCGGGTTCCGGCTCCCCCTCGCGTGGCGGGCACGGGCACGTCGATTCTTCGACGGGGTGAGTCACATCGCCCTCGACGGCTTCAAGACCTTCGCCCGCTGGGACCGCCACGCCGAGTTCCCCGCCGATGCCCGTCGCCTGGCCGAGATGGGGTACTCGATGGCCCTCATCGCCCACGGCTCCGACGTGCGCGACCCCCTGGCGCATCTCGCCCGCGACGAGTGGTCCTACTTCAGCGTCGGGGACGAGAAGTGGCGCTCCACCATGAGCCGCCAGACCGAACGCAACCGCGCCTTCGCGGCCGAGTGCGGCTGGCCGGTGTTCCACTCCACCCCGGACATGGGTTTCGACCTGCCGGGAGGCACCTGGCTGCCCGTCGTCGTCGACATCGACGCCTGGAGCTCGACGACCCCGCTGCTGGAGCGCGAGCGCCCCGTCGTGGTGCACATCCCTTCCCAGCGCACCCCACCCATCAAGGGCACCCAGTTCATCGACCCGGTGCTGCGTGACCTCCACGACGAGGGGGTGATCGAGTACGTCGCCCCCTCCGGGGTGCCCCACCAGGAACTCCGCCGGATCGTGCGGGAGTGTGACGTGGTGGTGGACCAGCTGCTGTTCGGCTCCTACGGGGTGGCCGCCGTCGAGGCGATGGCGGCCGGGCGCGTCACCGTCGGCAGAATGAACGATGCGGTGCGGTCTCGCATGACGGCGGCCCCCGAGTTCCTGGAGGCCAACCCGGAGACCTTGCGGGACGTGATGCTCTCCATCCGGGACCGCCGCGACGAACTGCGGGCCCAGGCCGCGCGGAACCTGGCCTTCGTGCGCACCTGGCACGACGGCCGGGTCTCGGCCGAACGCCTGGCGTCCTGGCTCAGGTGAGGGAGTGCGCGGTGAGCGCGGAAGAATTGTCGGTGCCGCCTCCTATGATGCCAGCATGGACATCACGGATTTCTGGGCCCTGCACGATGGCCCCGTACCCAGCCCCTTCGTCGGGGACGAACCCGATCTGTCACAGACGACGGTGAACCTCACCGTCGTGGACCTCGGCACCCTCAAGGTGCCGTCTGGTCTCGTCGAGGTCTCGGACCCGTTCGTCACCCTCTCCGAGTCGCAGTCCTTCCCCGTGCCGCCGGGCGAGTACCCCGTGAAGGTGACCATCGCCGATGTGTCCCTCGCCCAGGATGGCGGCCACCTGCGGGAGGCGTACCTCTCCTTGGTGCTGGGGCCGGGCGAGGCCGTCTCGGTCGAGCCCGCCGTGCCACACGGCGAGGTGAACCCTCGCGACGTGGAGGACGGCTGGTGGTGTGTCGGCGTCGACGCGGGCACCGTCGCCTTCGTCGATGCCGAGGCGGTCAAGACCTGCATGCCACCGAAGGACTGGCGTGTCTGGAACGACGAGCTGTTCGACCACGACGGCGAGGACTCGTGGTTCAACCTCATGGACAGCCACGACCACCACCGTGCAGGACTGGCGAACATCGTGCTGCCCAAGGCTGAGCATGGCGAGAACCTCGTGCTGGCCCACTCCGGCTGGGGCGACGGTGCCTACCCGGTGGCCCTGACCCGGGATGCCGAGGGCAACCCCGTCGGCCTCCACATCGACCTGCAGATCCTCATCGAGGAGGAGGATGAGGACGAGGACGACTACTGACGGGTGACCTCCGCCACTCCAGCGCAGTTCCTCTTTCCGCTGGTCGAGCCGAGGGCACCCAGCGCCCGACAGTCGAGACCTCTGGCGCCCGGTGCTGATTCTTGAATCGAGCGGGGTGAGTCTGGGGGTCGGGTCGCTGCTCATGGTCGCGGGGTCTCGACTCGGGATTCCCTCGCTTCGCATCAGGAATCCCGGCTCGACCAGCGGAGAAAGGGGCCCCGCTGGTCGAGCCGAGGGCATCCAGCGCCCGACAGTCGAGACCTCTGGCGCCCGGTGCTGATTCTTGAATCGAGCGGGGTGGGTCTGGGGGTCGGGTCGCTGCTCATGGTCGCGGGGTCTCGACGCGGACTGCTCGCTGGCGCTCGCGGTCCGGCTCGACCAGCGGGAAAAACGACCCTCCTGTCTCACCTGTCCCTCATGCCCCAACGTAACCTTCCGCGTACTCACCGCTGGGCGGTATCGGCTGGATGACGTCAAGAAGGACACCATCGGGGGCGGCGACGCTGAAGTGCCGCTGCCCGTAGGCTTCGTCCCGGAGCGGCTGAACGACCTCGACGCCTTGTTGCGAGAGCCGCTGGTGCAGCTCATCAACGTTGTCGACCTCCAGGTTCACGATCACACCATGTGGGCGAGCGCTGTACCCCTCCGGGATGGTCTCGTGGTCGTGGGCCAGGAGGGCAAGTTCGAAGCCCCCCAGGCGTAGGCTGACGTACCAGTCGGACTCGAAGGTCGTCTCGAAGCCGAGGACCTGACGGTAGAACGACGCTGCGGCCGAAACATCCTCTGACATGAGAACGGGGTAGAAGCTGGTGACTGACATGACTCTCCTTACATACACTGAGCACGTAACTGATCCCAGTATACATACACAGCGTACGTAAGGAGTTCCATGCCTCGCGCCTCAGCCGCTGACGCCGCCCGTACGGCCACACGGATTCTGCAGTCGGCATCCCGACTGTTCGCCACTCACGGCCATGCCCACGTCTCCCTCGACGACATCGCACACGACGCCGGCGTCACGCGGGGAGCCATCTACCATCACTACCAGAGCAAGAAAGGGTTGTTCAGCGCAGTGGTGGCCAGACTGCAGACCGAAGTGGCCGGGGCAGTCCTGGCCGCAGCGGAGGATGCAAACACCTCACCCTCCGATCAGCTCCGCGCAGGCTCTCATGCGTTCCTGGATGCGATCACCTCACGCGACTTCGCGCGCATCCTCCTGGTCGATGCGCCGTCGGTCATCGGCTGGCAGGAATGGCGACGACTCGACGACGAGAACTCCGTTGCCCATCTGCGCGAAGCCCTGCGCAGTGTCCGGGTTGCCGAAAATCTGGTGGAGGCCACAGCCGCACAGCTGTCGGGTGCCATGAACGAGGCGGCGCTGTGGATTGCCCAGCATGACGACCCCGAGACCGCGCGGACCGAGGCACACGCCGCCCTCGATCAGCTCCTCACCGCCTACACCAGTTGATCCACTGACCGGGTGGATCAGTGAATGGTCACCAGGCGACCTGCTCCAGCGGCTGCGGCTGCGGATGGCTGATCTGCTGCAGCTGCTCCACGCTGACCTGGCCCTTCTTCCACTCGGCCTGGATCCGACCACCCTCGATGTGGATGATGCGGTCGCAGAACCGGTGCAGCTCGTCCTCGCGGCTGGTGAACAGCACCACGCCCACGCCCCGGTCCGTGATGTCCTCCATCATCGAGGTGAAGCGTTTCTGCGCGGAGACGTCCAACCCGTCGCTCGGCTGCACCATCACCATCACGTTCGCGTTCTTCTTCGCGAACTCCTGCATCTGCTGCCAGCGTCGCTGCCCCGTCGACAGGGGACGGTTGAGCAGGGTGCTGATGCGTGACTCCGCCTTGCGGAGCAGCAGGAGGATCGAGGCGGTGTCCTCCACCATGCCCTCGTCCACCTCGTCGTCGACCATCGCCATGTTGCGGGCCGCGTGGGTGTCGCCCTCCGGGTCGCTCATGCTCGTCAGCACCGCGATCCCCAGCCCCGGCAGGTCCCGTGGCGCATCCAGCCGCCCCGGCCGACCGGCCACCGTCAGCTGCTGCGTCGAACCGGGACGCCGCCCCAGCAGGGTGTGCTTGATGTCGTCGACGCCCGAGTCCCTGGGGCCGATGAAGCCCAGGATCTCACCGCGGTTCAGCTGGAAGGACAGCGACGACCCGGCGCTGGCCAGGCCCCTCACGTCCAGGATCTGGTCCCCGGTGGTGTGGGACTCCGCCTCGGTCAGGCGTACCGCGGAGCCGAACATCGCCTGGGTGAGCTGCTCCACCGTCGTCTCGGCGGCCGTGAACAGACGGCTCACCTTGCCGTTGCGGATCACGGCGATGCGGTCGCAGACCTTCAGCGCCTCCTCCAGCTGGTGGGTGATGTAGATCACGCCCCGGTTGGCCTTGACCGTCAGGTTGAGGGCGTAGCGCAGCTCCTCGATCTCACGGGCGTTGAGGCCGGTGCTCAACTCGTCGATGACGATGAGCTCCCTGGGATCCGCCAGCATCCGCACCACCTCGGTCATGCGGCGTTCCGACGGTGTGAGCTCGGCCAGGCGGACCGTCGGGCGCAGCGAGATCCCGGTCTCCGAGAGCACCTCACGCACCCGGTACATCTGCTCGACGAAGGAGTGGGCGCCGTCGTCGTGACGGAACATCACCTCCGCCACCGTCATGTTGGGGTCGGTGGTGTGCTCCGGGTCGATGAGCATCACGCGGGAGGTGTCCATCGGGCCGCCGTTGAGTGAGATGGTCCCCCAGTCGGCCGGTGTCTGGCCGGCGATGATCGACGCAGCGGTGGACTTGCCGACGCCGTTCGGCCCGACGACGCCCAGCACCTCCCCACGGGCCACGTCGAGGTCGATGCCTTCGAGGACGGGACGTCCTCCGTAGGCCTTGCGCAGGTCGCGAACAGTCAAAAGTGGCACAGTCATCTCACTCGGTCAGCCCCTTCACGGTTCAAAGCGTGTCGGGTCAATGGACAAAAGTCAATTGATCATTTGCATAGGATAACAAGCTTCCGGGGAATCTTCAGTCCTGTCGGTCATAGGGTCAGTCGTAGGTTGTCCAAGGTCTCTGCGGACTCGATGGACAGCAGCCGGACCACCGGGCCTGCGACGTCCACCCGCTCGGACCAGATCGTCCCGTGGTAGTCCCGGACATCGACGATCAGCGTGTCGCTCGCGTCGATCTCCGTGATCCGGAACAGCCCGTCCTCGCTCGCCCGGCAGGTCGCCAGCGCCGCGCCGTAACCGTCGAACCAGGTCACGGCCTCGGCGGGGCTGCTGAACTCCAGGGCGATCGCCACCCCCGCCTTCCCCTCCGGGTTGCGGTAGGTGCCGGTCAGGGCGGCGGTCGGCACGGGCAACGGCGTCGGCTCCTCGAGGGTGCACCGCGGCACCGCCTCGGTGGAGATGAGCACCGGGTCCTGCCCGTGGACCCAGGAACCGTTGGGGTTGAACTCGCCCTCCGCCGGCTCCACGACGGTGCCCTCGAAACCCAGCCAGGTGCGCGGCAACGACTCCTCGGTCAGCGACCCCGCCGTCGTGGGATCCGGCTCCGACGACACGGCCACCTGCTCCGGCACCGAGGTGGTGGTGGCATCCGTGGGCGCGGGGGACTGCGACGGCGAGCCCGTGCACGCCGTCACCAGCAGCAGGACGACCCCTGCCAGACCTCGCCTCAGCATCGCTTCGTCGTCAGCTCGAAGTGATGGTAGTCCCGGTAGCAGTTGCCCCAGTGCCCGCCGTGCGCCCGGAACTGGCTCGGGAAGACGGTGCCGGGCATGTGCATGCCGGGGATGGAGGCGGAGCGCCCCGTCGAGTACCTCGACGACGGGTACCAGCGTCCCGCCGCGTAGTACGGGTTCTTCACCGTGTTGATGTCGATGGCGTAGCCGTAGCTGTGCGGGGACATCCGGTAGGGGTTGCCCACCACGGTGCGGCAGTTGAAGCCGGAGGTGTTGTCGTCGGCCATCATCAACTCGTCATTCGCTCCGTGATAGTTGGCGGCGGGCTGCATCTTCGTGATCGGGAACTCCTCCTGGAAGGCCGCGTCGAAGATGGCGATGGTGCGTTGCGCCAGATCGGAACGCACCACGATCTCGCCGCGAGCGATGGTGCCGTCAGGTCGCCAGTGGTTCATGTACACGCTCGACAGGGAGCCCGGGCCGACGGGACACCCCGGACGCCACGACGACCCGAGCTCCGAGGCCGGGGTCTGCACCACGACGGGGTCCAGCGCCGCCGTGACCACCTTCACCGCCACCGGGGCCGCGTCCCAGGCCTCCGGGTACTCGCCGACGGTGGCGGCGAACCGGAAGGTCGCGGCCCAGGGGCCGATCGGCGCGGTGACCCGGAAGTTGCCCTGCCCGTCGGCGGTGGTCCTCACCTGGGTGCGGAACCAGGGATCGTAGTCGGGGTTGTTCCACCAGACCTGGACGGGCACACCGGGGATGGTGCGACCCTCGAAGACGTAGCTGCCGCTGCCCGCACGGAAGTTCCCGCCCGCCATCTCGCCGGTGGTGCCGACCCGGAACTGCGACGGGGCCTGCACGACATCCACGGTGGTGACGTCGGCCCTGCCGTCGGGAGCGGGACCGGTGGTGGCGGTCCAGCGGTACTTCTTGGCCCACGGACCCACCTTGGAGACGATCCGGAAGTGGCCCGTCGCGTCGGCCCTGCCGCTGGCCCCTTCGCGCCAGCCGCCACCGTCGCCGACGGCGTCCCACCACAGCTGCACCGGGGCGTTCGCGGCGGTGCCGCCCTCGAAGATGTACCAGCCGGAGTTGACCGCGAAGGTGGTGCCGTGGTGGTGACCGGAGGTCCTCACCGCCAGCGACACGTAGGGTCCCACCACCTCGACGGTGACGTGGGAGGTGGCCGCCGTCGGCCGGTCCCCCGTGGTGGCGGCCATGCGGAAGGTGTTGGCCCACGGACCGATCGGGTGGATCAGGGTGAAGCGTCCCCGGGCATCGGCCGTCCCCCGGGTCAGGGGCAGCCACTCCTGGTTGACCGCGGGGTTGTTCCACCACACGACGACGGCGCTTCCGGCGGGGGCCAGCCCGGTGGCGACGTAGTTGCCGGAGGAACCGACGAGTCGACTGCCGAGGCGTTCGCCATCGGTGTCGACGGCCAGGGAGTCGTCGGTGCTGCGGACCCGGACCGTCACCACGGGGGATGCGGACCCGGCCGGTTCGGCACCGGAGGTGACGGTGAAACGGTAGGTGTTGCTCCACGGACCGACGGGGCCGCTCAGGGAGAAGTTCCCCGCCTCGTCGGTGTGGCCCTGGGCACTTCGACGCCACGTGGTGTCGTACGACGGGTTGTTCCACCAGATGACGACCTCGCCCGCGGACCTCAGCCGCCCGGTCCAGCGGTACCGGTGGTTCCCGGCCAGGATGAGATCACCGTCGACGGGACCCGTGGAGCCGACCTCCAGGCTGGTCATCGCGTCGGGGGTGGCCTCCTGGGGGGTGGTGTCGGTTCCCCCGGCCACGGTGGGGGAGGGGGACGTGGGCTCGACGGGAGGTGTCGTCGACCCCGTGGGTGACGGGGTCCCGGTGCCCGGCTCCACCGAGGGGCTCCCGGAGGGCTCCGGGTCCGACGGGGTGGGGCTGGCCGTCGGGGTCTGCGGCGTGGCGACCACCGGCGGCTGGGGCGGGGTCTCGTCCGCCCGCGCCGTCATGGTGGTCAGCAGCAGGGCAGGCCCGAGCAGCAGCGCCGCAGGTAGTCGCCATCTGGTCATCGTGTGGGGCCTCCTCGCTGGTCAGGGCATCCGATCAGTCGGTTCCGAAGTCCATCGCGGAGCGCAGGGCCGCTTCCTCAACTTCATCGGTGGTGTCCCCCGAGCCCAGCGCCGCAATCGTCGCTGCGCCACCGCGCTCGAGCTTACCGATGAGGTCAACATGGTCGGCGAGCAGGGTCCCCTGGGCCGCGTACAGCTCCAGCCGCTCGCGGGAGTCCGCGATGTCCAGGTTGCGCATGGTGAGCTGACCGATGCGGTCCGTCGGGCCGAAGGCGGCGTCCGCGACGCGTTCCATGGAGAGCTTCTCCGGCTGGTAGCTGAGGTTCGGGCCGCGCGTGTCGAGGATGGTGTAGTCGTCGCCGCGACGCAGCCTCAGGTCCACCTCGCCGGTGACGGCGGAGGCCACCCAGCGTTGGATCGACTCGCGCAGCATGAGGGACTGCGGGTCCAGCCAGCGGCCCTCGTAGAGCAGCCTGCCGAGCCGGAGCCCCTCGGAGCGGTAGTTGGCCAGGGTGTCCTCGTTGTGGATGGCCGACAGCAGGCGCTCGTAGGCGATCCACAGCAGCGCCATGCCCGGGGCCTCGTAGATGCCGCGCGACTTGGCCTCGATGATCCGGTTCTCGATCTGGTCGCTCATCCCCAGACCGTGCCTGCCACCGATGGCGTTGACCTCGAGCACCAGGTCGACGGCGGAGTCGAAGGTGCGGCCGTTGACGGCCACCGGCACACCCTGCTCGAAACGGATGGAGACGTCCTCGGTGTCGATGTCGACGCCGGGGTCCCAGTACTTGACCCCCATGATGGGCTCGACGGTCTCGAGGGAGACGTTCAGCTCCTCCAGGGTCTTCGCCTCGTGGGTGGCCCCCCAGATGTTGGCGTCGGTGGAGTAGGCCTTCTCCTTGGAGTCGCGGTAGGGCAGGCCGCGTTCGGTGAGCCAGGTGCTCATCTCCGCGCGGCCCCCCAGGAGGGAGACGAAGTCCTCGTCGAGCCACGGCTTGTAGATGCGCAGGGCAGGGTTCGCCAGCAGCCCGTACCGGTAGAACCGCTCGATGTCGTTGCCCTTGTAGGTGGAGCCGTCGCCCCAGATGAACACGTCGTCGGCGGCCATGGCGCGCACCAGCAGGGTGCCGGTGACGGCGCGTCCGATGGGGGTGGTGTTGAAGTAGGCCTTCCCGGCGGAGCGGATGTGGAAGGCGCCGCACGCCAGCGCGGACAGACCCTCGGCGACGAGCGCGTCCTTGCAGTCCACCAGCCGGGAGACCTCCGCCCCGTAGACCTCGGCGCGGCCCGGCACCGAGGCGATGTCCGGTTCGTCGTACTGGCCGATGTCGGCGGTGTAGGTGCAGGGGATCGCCCCGGTCTCACGCATCCAGGCGACGGCGACGGAGGTGTCGAGTCCACCGGAGAAGGCGATGCCGACGCGTTCGCCGACGGGGAGGGAAGTCAGTACCTTGGCCACGGGGCCACCCTACTGGAAGTCGTCCGATGGTTCCTGTCCCGGTTGCTCCTTGAGCGGCCACGAACCGCCGGGTTGCGTGTGCCGACCGCGGGTTGAGTCGTTCCAAGGGCAGGTGGGACGGCGGTTCGTGCCTGCTGGGACGGCGACGGGCGGGTCCGGTCGGACCCGCCCGTGGTCGGTGTCGGTGCGTCAGCCGCGGTTCACCGGTACACGAAGACCCGATCCCCCACCCGGACCTGGTCGTAGATCCTGGCGATGGCGGGTTCGTCGCGGACGTTGATGCACCCGGCGGACCCGGCGCCGATGTGACCGGTGGCGGCGAAGCCCGGCGAGTAGTGGACGGCCTGGCCGCCGTTGAAGAACATCGCGTACGGCATGTACACGTTGTAGATGCTCGAGGTGTGGTAGCGGGACTTCCACTTCACGGTGTGCATGCCCTCGCGGGTGTCCATCCCGGGCTTGCCGAAGCGGGCCTCCAACGACTCGAGGATCTGGCCGTTGACCACCCACCACAGCCGGTTGTCGTCCTTGGTGGCGCACATCACGCGGCCGGTCATGCAGCTCGGGTGCATCGGGCTGGTGCGGTGCACCGTGAACTCGTCGGTGTAGACCACCGAGCCGTCGGGGTAGCGCCCGGCGATGCGCCAACGCAGCGTCCCGGCGTGCTCGTTGCCGTAGCTGAGGTCCAGGGTGTAGTCACCGTCGCGGCTGGTGCTGTACTGCGCGGTGCGGGACCAGCCCTGACCGTCGGTGCGCCACACCTCACCCCAGTAGGTGATCGGCTGATCGGTGGGGAAGTTGCCGAAGGTGTGCATGGGGTAACGGGCGGGCAGCACGCGCGGCTTGCTGACCGTGGGGCGGGGACGGCGGACCACGGAGAACTCGTCGGTGTACTGGATGGTGCCGTCGGCGTGACGACCCGCGATCCGCCACCTCTGGGTGCCCTGCCGGTGGATGTCGAAGTTGATGTTGATGCTGTAGTCGCCGTCGCTGGCAGAGCGCACCGAGGCGCTGCGCGACCAGTCCTGCACGTCGGTGCGCCACACCTCGCCCCACACGGTGATGGGCTCGCTGGTCTGGAAGTTGCCCCACGTCCAGGCACCCTGACCGACGGTGAGGGTGCGCAGCCGGCTCACCGACGGCTTGCGGCGACGCAGCACCGAGGTCTCGTTGGTGTGGACCACACGGCCGTCGGGCAGCTGTGCGGCCACCCGCCAGGTCTGCGTGCCGTGGTGTTCCTTCGACCAGGTGAGCTGCACGGAGAAGGAGCCGTTGGCGGCGGTCGTGGTGGTGGCGGCGCGTGACCAGCGGTTGAGGCTGGGGATCCACACCTCGGGGGTGATGCTCAGCCGCTGCGCCACGTCGAAGGTGCCGCTCAGGGTGACGTCCTGGCCGGGTTCGGCCCCCTTCGGCTGCTGCGCGATGGCGGCGGCCCGCCTGATGGTGACCTCGGGGGTGCTGCGGAGGCTGCCGTCGATCAGACGTGCGGTCGCCCGCCAACGCTGCGTGCCGGCGATCGGGTTCCAGGTGAGGGCGACCTTCGCCTGGCCGGTCCGGTCGGTGCGCACGGAGGCGGTCCTCGACCACCGGTTCGCCCACGGCAGCCAGACCTCACCCCAGACCTCGACGCCGGGCTGGTTCTCACCGAAACGGGCCGTCAACTCGCCGTTCTCGCCCGCGAACAGCGGGGAGGGGCTGGTGTCCTTGAGCGAGTTCTCCAGCACGCCGGCGGGCTCCGCCTCGGCGGAGGCCTCGTCGGGGCTCGGCTGGGCCGAGGTCGGCTCGGCGGTGGGGGACCCGGACGGGGACTGCGTCGGGGTCGCCGTGCCCGGGGTCTCCGAGGAATCGGGGGTCGGCGACTCCTCGACCACGGGCCGGGTCGTCGGGTCGGTGGGGGACGGTTCGTCGGCGCGTGCGATGGAGCTGTCCGCGACCACCATGGTCATCGACAGGGCCACCGACGCGAGGCCGACCAGTGATCTGGTGAACCATCGGTGTGTCTTCTGCTGCATTCGGGTCTCCCGTGCCAAGTCTCCGCTTCAACTCTCCCTAGACTGCCATGGATTGGCCGAAATGCTGACATCGGGTTCACTTTCGGCGACCCCCGGTCTGACATGGGCGTCGCAGCCCGACGATGTGAACGTTGCCATCGCTCCGTGGTGCATCGGATACGCTCCAGGCGTGTGACACACCTGATGACGACCAGCGGGCTACGACGACACATCGCGCAGCTCTCCCGGGAACTGCCGCCCGACGAGGTGGTCGAGGTGTTCGTCGAGGCCACGAGGGCACGGGTGGCGGCGGGGCTCGCCCCGCAGGCCGAGCTGGGCGATGTGCTGCGACGACTCGCGGCATCGGCCGGGCGTGACGGGGAGGCAGCGGTCCAGGTCCTGCTGCGGGAGGTCCTGGGGCTGCCCGGGATCGGGGAGGCCTCGATCAACTTCTGGCGCCGACACCTCGACGACCTGCGCATTCTCGGCCGCGACGAGGTGGTGCGGGAGATGATCGCAGGGATCGTGCCGACGCAGTTCACCCCCGAGGAGTGGCTGGAGGTCCTCGAGGCCAGCGGGGTCGCCGACGACCTGCGTTCCGGCCGCATTGATGCCACGACATGGGTGACCCCGCTCCTGGAGCGGCTGTTCTCCCGTCCCCACGGCAGTCAGCACCGCTTCGCCGAGTTCCTCTCCGGGCTCGAGTTCCCGGGCCACCTCCGTCTCGTGGCGGACGCCTGGCACCTCGACCTCGACGTCCTCGACGCGCTCGCGGCCGCCCGGGCACCGTTCAGTTCCATGGGGCTGACCGGGCGGCACGCCGTCGCCGACTGGGCCGCCCGCGAACCCCGGCGCCCGCTGGACCACCTGGCGGCCTCGAACTGGCAGCAGGACTTCAGCGATGAGGAGATCGAGGACTGCTGGCCGGTCATCGTCGCCCACGACGGTGCCAGGCGGCTGCTCAGACGCTGGGCCGAGCCGCAGCTCCGGGAGAAGCCGCATCCGCGCGAGCTGTACTGGGAGCTGTCCCGGTTGCAGCCGCTCAGCACCCGGGCCGGTGGCGTCGTCGTCGGCGAGGAGGTGGGGCGGCTCGCGGACCACCTCGACGGCCCGGCGCTGCTCGTGAGGGCCCTGGCCCAGGGCATGCCGGGGGTCAGGTGCGTCGGGCAGGTCGGCCTCGAGGATGCGGCGCGGCTGCTGGAGCTCAGCCCCACCACGTCCTGGTTCCTGGAGGAGGACCAGCGGATCGACGCCTCACCCGAGGCCCTCGACGTCGCCGCGGCCGTCGTCGGACGGGAGCGGGCTGCCGATGCCGTCGAGATGGCGGCCCGGATCAACCGGCTGGTGGTCGATGGTCGCGCCCAGCTCGACGGACTGACGGGGTCGCCGGGCCTCGGGGTGGCGGTCCGCAGCGACCTCGCGGTCTGGGCGTTTCCGCCCCGTCACCCGACGGCCCGCCCCAACACCCGGGAGCGGGTGCTGGCGGCGGGGGAGGCCTTGGCCAGCGGGCGGCTCCCTGAACTCGACTGGTGGGAGCCCTCGCTCACCCTCGCCTCGGTCTGCCCTGAGGTGCTGCTGGCCGTCGCGGCGGGGCCGGGCCGGGACGTCGCCGAGATCCAGGGCGCGGCCGCCCTCGTCGAGGCCTGTCTCGACGCGGGGCTGCTGACATCGCGGGCCTGCGCCTGGACCTTCCCCAACGAGCCGCCCGTGGCCTGGAAGGGGGACCGTGTCGCCGGTGGGCTCTGCGTCGGCACCTGGCAGGTCGACGGTGAGGAGCAGGCCCTCGTGCTCGCCCGGGACGGGGAACGCCCTGACCGGGTGGCCGGGCGCCCCGTCGCCGAGTGGCGCCGGACGCGTGTCGACGATCCGCACCAGGTGGTGGCCGGGTTCCGGCGACTGCTCGCCGAGGGTCCGCCGTCGTGGCAGCCTTCACCGGTCGAGGAGCTGGCCACGGCGACGGGGCTGTCGCGTGAGGTCGCAGCCCTGATCCTGGCGGGCCGGGTCGATGGTGTGGTGCCCGAGGCGGTGCGCGACCTCCTCGGACTCACCGAGGAGGAGGCCAGCCGGGCCGTCGCCGAGGTCGCGGGGGTGGATCGGTTGCTGCTGATCGGGCTGCTCTCGGCAGGGGCGATCCCCGGCAACCCGGTGGTCGAGGGGCCGAACGTCGCGTCGATGATCGAGTTCTGGCAGTGGCATCACCGCTGATGCAGGCATGAGGGTGACAGTGACGCTTCCTGAGCGAACCTACCAACGGGTCAAGGAGATCGCCTGTGACGAGGGCGGATCGGTGTCGTCGGTGATCGCTGAGCTGACCGCGCGTGGCCTGGCCGACACTGCTCTCGGCGGCTGTCCCACCAGTCCGCGCACAGGACTGCCCGTCGTCAGCGTCGGCGCGTCATCACCATGGCAGAGGCTGCGGAACTGGCGGCGGAGGAATGACCCACCTCCTTGACGCGAGCACACTCATCGCTCTGGTGGTCCCCGAGCAGGGTCCCATTCACGTCAGCACGAATCGCCGTTCTGCTTGATTTTGGAACGTTTCACCGGGGGTCTCGAGCAAGTAGAACGGCGATTCGTGCCCATGGGGATGGGGTGGGGGTGTGCGTTGAGCGCACGTGATCGCCCGCCCTCTTGGTGAACGAGCGCTGCAAATGTGCGGAGCGTTGCTGTTGGCAGCGCTGCCACACCCAACGCTCCGCACATCTGCAGCGGAACTCAGCCCTGATGGACCTCCAGGACCAGCTTGCCGACGTTGTCGCCCGAGTCGAGGATCTCGTGGGCCCGGCGAACCTCCTCGAACGGGACCCGGGTCTCCGGGGCCGGACGGATGGAGCCGTCGGCGATCCTCGGCCACACCGTCTCCGACACGCGGGCACAGATCTCCGCCTTCTCCGTCACCGGACGGAACCTCAGCGACGTGGCGGTGATGGCGCCGTTCTTCTGCAGCAGCAGCCCCAGGTTCAAGGTGCCCTTCGTGCCTCCCTGCAGCCCGATCACCACCATGCGGCCCCGCCGGGCCATCGCCTTGACGTTCATCTCCAGGTACTTCGCACCCATGATGTCGAGGATCACATCCGCACCGCGACCTCCCGTCGCCTGTCTGACCCCCTCCACCCAGTCGCCGTGGTAGTCCAGTGCGGCGTCGGCCCCGTGGTCCAGGCAGTGCTTCACCTTCGACTCGCTGCCCGCCGTCGCGACGACCCGGGCCCCGATCGCCTTCGCGTACTGGATGGCGAAGGTCCCCACCCCGCCCGCGCCACCGTGGACCAGCAGGGTCTCCCCGGCCTTCAGGCCCGCGACGTCCATGTTGGACACGACGGTGGCCGCCACCTCCAGCAGCCCGGCCGCGGTGACCAGGTCCACCCCGGGGGGTGGCGGGCACAGCTGACCCTCGGGCACCACGAAGTACTCCGCGTAGCCGCCCCCGGCCAGGAGCGCGACCACCTCGTCGCCCGGTCCCCAACGCGTCACACCGTCGCCGACGGCCTCGACGACACCCGAGGCCTCCAGGCCGATGATGTCGGTGATCCCCTTCGGCGGCGGGTAGAAACCGCGACGCTGGAGGATGTCCGCGCGGTTGACCCCGGCGGCGACGGTACGCACCAGCACCTCACCGGGTTGTGGGGTCGGCGTGGCGACCTCCTTGATCTCGAGGGCTTCGATGTCCCCGGGCTCTTCGACGATGACAGCTCGCATGGTGGAAGTCTATGCACACCCCGAAACCCGCCGACACCGAGGTCAGCTGATCGGCCAGTCCAGATCTCGACGAGAGGTGAAGGTGCGTGGTGTGCCGTCGACGGGGTCGGTGAAGGACAGCTCGCGTGCCAGGAGCCGCAGCGGGGTGCTGAAGTCGTCGATGTCGACGTCGCGGACCTCCGGGTACAGCGGATCCCCCAGCAACGGCAGCCCCAGCTGGGTGAAGTGCACCCGGATCTGGTGGGTGCGGCCCGTGACCGGGCGCACGACGTAGCGGGCCCAGTCCCCCCGTACCTCCACCAGGTCGATGTGGGTCGTCGCGTTCGGTGGCAGGTCCAAGGTCTCGGCCTGCAGCACCCCGACCCGTTTCGTGAGGTGCGAGCGCACCACCCGGGGGAACTCCAGCCCCGGGCGGTACGGCGCGATGGCCTCGTAGACCTTCGTCACCTCACGACGGGCGAAGACGTCCTGGTAGACGCGGCGCCACTCACGCCCAGTGGTCATGAGCAACACCCCGGCGGTGCCCCGGTCCAGCCGGTGGGCGGCGGAGAGCTCCGACAGGCCCGTCGCCTCGCGGCCCTTGACGACGGCGCTCTGCAGCACGTGCCGACCGCGTGGGATGGTGGACAGGAAGTGGGGTTTGTCGAACACGACGATTCGGTCGTCGCGGTGCAGCACCTCCAGGGTGCCAGGCACCTCGGCCTCGGGTCGCAGCTCCCGGTGGAAGAAGATGAAGAAGTTGGGCCGGTACGGTTCGTCGCCTGCAATGGGACGACCGTGCTCGTCGACGAACTCGCCCCGGGCCAGCATCGGGTCGACGCTGTCGCGGCCGGGGCCGAGCCTGTCCAGCAGGAAGTCGCGCATCGTCGCCCACGGGGCCGGGGCCCCACGATCCCGGGTACGCACCCACGCGGCCTGGAGGCCGTGGCGGGGTGGGAGTGGGGAACGAGGAGGCATCCGATGCATTGTAAGATGAGCCAGGCGGGTGTTCCCGCACGGCGAGATCGCATAGTGGACTAGTGCAGCCGCCTTGAAAGCGGCCGAGGGAAACCTCCGTGGGTTCGAATCCCACTCTCGCCGCCGGACGATGAAAGGCGACCGGTGCGGACGTTCCACGGTCTCACGGCGCTGCTGGATGCCCACGACGAGCTGCCGGACCTCGGTTTCCTCCACACCGTGGCCAGCGATGACGTCGACTCCCTCGACGGCTTGGAAACCGCCACGTTCCTGATGTGGGAATCCGAGGAGGAAGAACTGTTCCTGGAGTCGAGCACGTGGCACCGTCCCTGGCTGGAGGCCCCGACGCTGGTCGATGTCATCAACTCCTTCTTGGAGCTCCACGAGACGGCCTCCCCACTGATGCATCTCCGGCGGTGCTCCACCACTGGGTCCACGACGACTTCATGGGGTGAGCAGCGCCTGCCCTCCTGCCCCCTGCACCGGTACGGCAACCGGAGTTGCCTGAAGGGTCTGGATCGGGGGGTAGGGGTCGGTCTGCGAATCCGGGTTCGAAGCGAGCCCACCCCGTGGCTGTGCGATGGACACCACCCGCGCGGAACGATCCGTCCGTGAGGCCTCGACGGTCTTCCTCAGGCCATCAGCGAGCCGACGATGCCCCTGCCTGGCAGCCTGTGCCGCAACCTGCAGCGCCACCGAGTAGAAGGCGTCATCATCCCCACTGGCATGACTGCGCACCAACGCCTTGACGGGTTCACCCGAACCAGCCACGCCATCGCCTCCTCCCCTGCTGACAGGACTCAGCCTGGTGACGAGGACCCACTTCTCTTCAGAAGCGCCCGCTGGGAACTGACCTCCTGAGCACTCCTGCCGGACGGTTCAGGGAACGGTCGGGGGCTCCCCGTCGTCGGCCGCCGACAGGTCGGGGCGTCGAAACAGGTTGACGGCAGCCGCCACCAGCCCACCCCACAGGGTCGCGATGGCGATGATCATCATGACGACGGCGGACATGGTCATGCGGACACCTCGTGCTCGTTGTCGGTCTCGTCGAACTCAATGGTGGCGCCGCGTCGCCACGGGAGCCGGGCCAGCACGACGGCGATCACCACCAGTGAAACGGCCATGCCCCAGCCGTGGACACCCAGCAGCCCCAACGGATAACCCCCGTAGGGTTCCTGGATCTTGGAGATGACATCGGCGATGAGGATGTACCCCAGTGCCACCGGGGCGAGACCCCCCACCGCGATCAGCCAGATCCGCCCCGTCGGGAAGCTGGAGAACCGGTCCAGGTGACGACGCAGGGTCGGCAGCTTGCCCACGACCCACGCCACCGTGACCACGCAGGCGAAGGCCCCGGCCAGGATGCCGAACTTGCTGACGAACTGGTCGGTGATGTCCAGGAAGTACACCCCGGTGGTGGTGGCCAGCAGGCAGATGGAGATGAGGGCCATCGGGATGCCCACCGCCATCGTCGCCTGCACCTTGGAGATGCCCATCTTGTCGCGCACCGCCGCGACGATCACCTCGACGATGCTGAGCAGCGACGTGATCCCCGCCACCGTCAACGACCCGAAGAACAACACCCCCATGAGGGCCCCCAGCGGGGCCTGGGAGATGATCGTCGGGAAGGCGACGAAGGCGAGGGTGAGACCGTCCTCCGCGACCTCACCGACCCCCTTGCCCGCCTGAGCGGCCATGAAACCGAGCGCGGCGAACACCCCGATGCCGGCCAGCAGCTCGAAGCCGGAGTTGGCGAAACCGACCACCAGACCGGAGCCGGTGAGATCGGTGCGGCGCTTCAGGTACGAGGCGTAGGTGACCATGATCCCGAAGCCCACCGACAGGGAGAAGAACACCTGGCTGGCAGCGGCCGCCCACACCCCGGGGTCCCCGAGCGCGGCCCAGTTCGGGGTGAACAGGGCATCCAGCCCCGCACCGGCACCCGGCAGGAACAGGGCCTGCCCCACCAGGAAGAGGAACATCACCACCAGCAGCGGCATGAACACCAGGTTGGCCAGGGCGAGTCCCTTGTTGACGCCGAGGGCGATGGTGCCGAGCGTGACCGCCCACACCAGCAGCATCGGGACCAGCAACGACGGCACGAGGTCGAAACCGACCCCTGGCGCATCCGCCCGGTGCAGGAAGTCGTTGACCAGGAAGGTGCCCGGGTCGTCGCCCCAGGCCTTGGTGACGCTGAACAGGGTGTACATGCCGGCCCAGGCGACGATCGCGGCGTAGTAGATCGCGATCATGAAGCAGACCATCACCTGCCACCAGCCGAGCGTCTCGGTCCATCGACCCAGGCGACGCAGCGCCAGCGGGGCCGAGCCACGGTACCGGTGTCCGATGGCGTAGTCGAAGAACAGCAGTGGGATGCCGATCGCCAGCAGCGCCACCAGGTACGGCAGGATGAACGCCCCGCCCCCGTTCTCGAACGCGACGTAGGGGAACCGCCAGATGTTGCCGAGCCCCACCGCCGAGCCGATGGCGGCCAGGATGAAGAAGTTGCGGGAGTTGAAGATCTCCTGCTTCGGTCTGCCCATGGTGCTCCCCTCAGAATTTCTTGGGGCAGGCTAGCCGCTCCGGGACGACCCCGCGGGTGACGTCCCGCGTGGTGAGAACGCCGGTCGGGTCCGGATGTCCGGTCCGGCCGTCAGACCTCGACGTCGGGGGCACCCTCGAAATCGGTCATCGCGACCTCGCCCTCCTCGGTGATGCCCTCCCGTTTCAGCACCACGGCGACGGTGTCCCGGATGATCCGGGCGTCCAGGGCCAACGAACGGTGATCCACGTAGTGGACGTCCCAGGCCAGCCGCTCGCCCCACGGCATCGCGTTGCGCCCCTTGACCTGGGCCAGGCCCGTGATCCCCGGCCGCACCTCGTGGCGGCGGGCCTGCCGGTTCGTGTACAGCGGCAGGTACTCCGGCAACAGCGGTCGCGGCCCGACCACCGACATGTCACCCCTCAGCACGTTGAACAGCTCCGGCAGCTCGTCCAGGCTGGTGGAACGCAGTTTCGCACCGAACGGGGTGATGCGGTCGGCGTCGCTCACCAGGTCCGGCGTCGGGTCCTTCATGGTGCGGAACTTGTACATCCGGAAGATCCGTCCGCCACGCCCTGGACGTTCCTGGGTGAACAGCACCGGCGATCCCAGGTTCAGCCGCACCAGGAGGGCCACCACCAGCAGCACCGGGAACAGCAGCACCAGCGCGAGTCCCGCCAGGACGATGTCGATGAGGCGTTTCAGCAGGTCGTAGGGGCGGCCCCTCATCGCCCGATCACCTTCCGGATCGAGGCGTGGACCCTGGCGACCTGGTCATCGCGCAGGGCCGATCCGCTCGGCAGGGAGAGGCCCTGGGCGAACAGCCGGTCCGAGTTGCCGTTGACGTAGGCGTCGAGGTGCTGGAACACCGGCTGGGCATGCATCGGCTTCCACAACGGCCTGGCCTCGATGTCGTCGGCGGCCAGGGCCTGGATCAGGTCGTCGCGGGAGAACCCGGCCCGTTCGGGATCGATGACCACGGAGGTGAGCCAGAAGTTGTCGTGGTCGGCGCCGGACCCGATCGGGTGCTCGGACCCGTCGGGCTGCCCGAAGAACGTCACCCCCGCGACACCGTCGAACAGCTCCCGATACCCCAGCCGGTGCTGACGACGACGCTCCAGCATCTCCGGCAGCCGCGCCAGCTGGGCCCGCCCCAGCGCGGCCAGCAGGTTGGACATGCGGTAGTTGTAGCCGATGTCGGTGTGCTCGTAGTGCAGCACCGGCTGCCGGGCCTGGGTGGCCAGGTAACGCACCCGGGCCGCCTGGTCGCCGTCGTCGGTGAGCAGGGCCCCACCACCCGAGGTGGTCATCACCTTGTTGCCGTTGAAGCTCACTGCCGCGATGTCCCCGAAGGCCGCCGCCGGGCGCCCGCCCCGCACCGCACCCAGCGACTCCGCGGCGTCGCTCAGCACCGCCAGACCGAACTCGTCGGCGATCTGACGCAGCCCGTCGTGGTCGACGATGTGTCCCAGCAGGTCCACCGGCACCAGACCCACCACGCGACGCCCCCGGTCCAGCTGCTCCCTGACGGCCCGGCGGGTCAACTCCACGTCGATGTCACCCTCCGGGGTGCTGTCCACCAGCACCGGGGTCGCCCCCGTGTAGCAGATGGCATTCGTGGTGGCGGCGAAGGTCATCGACGCGGTCACCACCACGTCGCCCGGTCCCCATCCGAGCACCAGACCGGCCAGGTGGAGGGCCGCCGTCCCGGAGCTCAGCACGACGGCGTGCTCGCGGCCGCAGTAGGTGGCCAGCTCCGCCTCGAAGGCATCCACCTCCGGCCCCAGCGGCGCGATCCAACCACCCGCGAAGGCACGCGACAGTGCCTCCTGCTCAGCGGCGGTCATGTCGGGCGAGGAGAGGAAGATGCGTTCGGTCATGAAGGACACGATATCGTCGCCCACCGGCAGGAAGCCCGTCAGGACGAGCTCAGCACCCGTGCGACCTCCTCGGCCGCGCGGCCCTCACCGTAGGGGAAGGTCGGGTCGACCGGTGGGGCCGGACGGGTCGCGGCGGTGGCCAGCCCGGTCAGGTCCGGGTCCAGCACGTTCCAGCCATTCGCGACGGTCTCCACCCACTCGGTCTCGGTCCGGATGGTGGTGCAGACGGTCCCGAGCAGGAAGGCCTCCTTCTGCAGCCCGCCGGAGTCGGTGACCACCCCGTCGGCCCCCATGACGGCGGCCACCATGTCCGGGTAGGCCAGCGGGTCGATGACCCTCAGGTTCCCGCGCTCGATCCGCACCCCGTCGGCCTCGCAGCGGGCCTTGAGACGAGGGTGGACCGGCAGGTGCACCGGTACCTCCAGCGCCCCCAGGGCGTCGAGGATGGCGCTCAGCCGCGCTGGGTCGTCGGTGTTCTCCGCCCGGTGGACGGTGGCCAGCACGTAGCGCTCGTCCGCCGGGATTCCCGGGGCGGTTCGTCCACTGGCCCGCACCGAGTCCCGCACCAGCAGGCACACGTCGGTCATGACGTCACCGACCAGCACCGAGCGCTCGGCAAGCCCCTCGTCGGCCAGGTGCTGCATCGCCACCTTCGTCGGGGCCAGGCACAGATCCGCCGCGTGGTCGGTCATCACCCGGTTGTGCTCCTCCGGCATCCGACGGTTGAACGACCTGAGCCCGGCCTCCAGGTGCGCGACCCGCAGGTGCAGCTTCACCGCCGACAGGGTGCCCGCGATGGTGGAGTTGGTGTCGCCGTAGACCAGCACCCAGTCCGGCTCCAGGTCCATCAGCACCGGGTCGAGGGCCTCCAGCATCCGCCCCGTCATCACACCGTGGGTGCCGCCGCCGACGCCGAGGTGGAGATCCGGGTCCGGGATGCCGAGCTCCACGAAGAACGACTCCGACATGTTGACGTCGTAGTGCTGCCCGGTGTGGATGATCCGGTGATCCACGCCGGCGGCCTGGAACGCCTTGGCCACAGGGGCGAGCTTGACGAACTGGGGACGGGCTCCGACGATGCTGACGACGCGCAAGGTGACCTCTCAAAGGGGTGGGATGCGGTCAGCCTATCGCAGCAGGTGCAAGGATGTACCCATGACCGAGGTGCTACCGACAACCCGGCCAGTCAGGCGTGGCGGGGAGTTCTTCATCGCTCTGGCCGCCTTCGCAGTGGTGTTCCAGGTGCCTGGCAACACCCTGCTGTCGCTGCTGCTGCCACCGCTGGCCCTGCTGTGGGGTGGCATCCGGGTCGGTCGTTCCTCCCCCGGTGGCTGGAGCGTGTCCGCGTGGTTGGCGCTCTCACTGCTGCCCGCCTTCATCGCGGGCGTGGCCTACGACCAGTTCGGCTCCCGCAGCTACTTCATCGTGACGCTGGCCGCCACACTGACCGCCCTCGCGGTGTTTCGTGGCCAGGACCCGGTGAAGGGGGCGTACGCACTGATCAAGGGGGTGTTCTGGGCACTGGTGGCGATGGCGGTGATCGGGGTGCTCGAGGTCCTCACCGGGTTCAAGCTGCTCTACATCCGCTACCCCGACGCGGCCGTGACGTCCTGGGTGCAGGACTACGAGTGGTTCACCACGGCGATGTACCCCAACTACAACGACTTCTCCGTCGCCCTGGTGATCCTCGGGCTCTTCCTCACCGCGCGGGCCTTCCTGGGGCGCACCGGGGCCGCGACGAAGGTGCTGTGCCTGGGGACGGTGTTCGTCCTCGCGGTGTGGGTGCTGGCGATGGGGTCACGTGGTGCGCTGCTCGGCATGGTCGCCGGGGTGGGCCTGCTGGTGCTGTTCAGCCAGCGGATGCGGGACCGCACCTCCATCCCGCCGTGGCTGCTCACCCTCGCCGGTTGCGTCGTGCTGGCCGGGGTGCTGGTGGTCGCCATGAGCAGCTACGTGCAGGACGAGGACACCTCCGCGCGGGGCGAGATCCTGCTGCGGATCTGGGCGTTCATCAGCCGGGAGCCGGTGCGGGCGCTGATCGGGTTCGGTTCCCCCGATCACCTGCAGAACCTCTCCGACCACCTCACCGACGGGGCACTGATCAACCCGCACAACCTGCTCGCGGAGAACCTGCTCTGGGGTGGGGTCCCGGCGCTCGTCGGCTACCTGCTGGTGTGGGGTGTGGTCCTCGTGGCGGCGCTGCGGAACCGGATCCCGACCAACTGGTCGGCGCTCGCCGCCGTCACCGTGACCCTGGTGATGCCGGTGCTGGGGGTGACCCCCAGCGTCATCCTGCACTACCTGTACCCGCAGTACCTGCTCATCGCCTCACTGGTCCTGCTCAGGACGACTGGCGACGGCTCCTCCGCTGCGCCCTGAGGTCCAGCAGCACGGCGGCCGCCACCCACGTCAGCCCGGCCAGCCCGACGGTGATCACCACACGCGGCAGCTTGCCGGACTGCACCGCGGCCAGCTTCGGGTCCGCGACCACGGACTGCCGGTAGGTGAAGCGCAACGCCTCCTGGCTGGTGGCGTGCTGCTCGTTCAGCACCTCGGTGAAGGCGACGGCGTAGTCGTTGGCCAGTGCGGCGGCGGAGGCCGCATCACCCGCCGTCGCGTTGAACTGCAGCCCCAGCCCGGCGGAACGCACCTTCACCATCGACTTCAGCTGTGTGGGCTGGATCTCGGGGTGTTTCGCGATGACCCGCGAGGCCACGTCGAAACTGTTCTCGGCCACCAGCAGGTCGGAGGCGACCATCGGGGCCAGCATCGCGCCCTGCTGCGTCGCGTCCGCCTCGGTGCTGGCCGTCGGGATCTTCGCGACCACGGCGGAACGTGCCTCCCAGCTGGAGGGGGCGGTCAGCGTCCACACGGCTCCGGCCACCAGCACCAGCACGGCCGGGATCAGGGCCGACAGGAACTGCTGGAACAGCCGCTTGACGTAGGTGGTGAGGTCCAGGATGGGGGTTTCTTCGTGTGCCGTCACGGTGACATGCTAACCGGTGTGTGTCGCAGCGTAGAGTTTGATGCCATGACTCGCGCCGTTTTCCATCATCCGTTGCCCCTGGACCGCGATGCCGCATCCGGCAGTGGCCTTCGCCCCATCAGGATGCTGGAGGCGCTGGAGGAGCAGGCCGAGGTGTGGACCGTCACGGGGGACTCCCGGCAGCGCGCCCGGGACATCCGCAGGATCACCGAGGCGATGAAGGACGGGGTCCGGTTCGACCTGGTCTACGCGGAGGCCGCCACCCTTCCCACCCCGCTCACCGACGACGACCGCATCCCCCGCGCCCCGTTCCTCGACCCGGTGTTCCTGCGTGCCTGCCGTCGTCACGGTGTGCCGGTCGGATTGTTCTACCGGGACGTCTACTGGCGGTTCCCCGGATTCGCGGAGAAGCAGTCGAGGCTGCGTCGTCTGGCCGCGAAGGCCGCCTTCCACTACGACCTCGCCTGGTACCGGGGCGTCGTCGACGTGCTGTACCTGCCCAGCCTGCCGATGCTGGAGCACGTGCCGATCAGCCGCAGCGTGACGGCCAAGGCGCTGCCACCCGGCACGGTGCTGCGTGAGGAGGCCACCCCGGCCGCCGATGGTCCGCTGGAGGTGCTCTACGTCGGTGGGGTCAGCGAGATGTACGACATCCGTCGCTTCGTCGAGGCCCTCGCCCAGGTGGACGGTCTGCACCTGACGGTGTGCACGCGTGCCGAGGAGTGGGAGGCCGTCCGCGACGAGTACGAGCCCCTGATCGGCGCCAACACCGATGTCGTGCACCTGTCCGGTGAGGCCCTGACCGAGCGCATGCGCCGCACCCACATCTCGACGGTGTGCGTGCAGCCCAACCTGTACCGCTCCTTCGCCGCCCCGGTGAAGCTGTTCGACGGCGTGGGCATGGGCATCCCGGTGGTCGCCTCCAACGGCACCCACGCGGCGAACCTCGTCGAGGAGTTCGATCTCGGGTGGCGGGTGGACCACACCACCTCGGCGATGCGGGAGTTGTTCACCCGTCTGGTGGGGGACCGGGCAGCCGTGGACGAGGCCCGACGGCGGGTGTTCGCCTCACGGGGGGAGCACACCTGGCAGGCCCGGGCGGCGCAGGTGATCCGCGACCTGTCAGGGCTGCGTCACCGCTGAGCCAGCTCCACCAGGGCGTCGACGAAGGCGCGCTGGTTGCGTTCCTCATTCCAGTGGGCCGTCACCTCGTCGCGGAACCCCTGCCGCCAGGCCGGGTCGGCGCTGCGTCCCAGCCCACCCTGGATCGCCTCGGCCCACTGGCTGGGGGTGCCGTCGGGCTCCAGGAGGATCCCACCGGGTGGGGCGACCAGCTCGTCGGTGGAGCCGACGGCGGTGGCGGCGACGGGGATGGCCCGCTCCATCGCCTCCATCAGCGACACCGGCACCCCCTCGGAGCTGGAGACGTTGACGATGAAGTTCCAGGGTCGGGATCGGTAGACCTCGGCCAGGGCTTCGCGGTCCAGCTGTCCGAGCCACTCGACCTCCACCCCCAGGTCGAGCGCCAGCCGGTGGGTCTCGGCCTCCAGTGGACCACTGCCCGCATGGCACCACACGATGCGGCTGCCGGGGCAGCGCGCGGCCAGTTCCTTGACGGTGTGCACCAGCTGGGGCACCCGTTTCACCGGGGTGAAGGTGGACACCGACAGCAGGTGGATCACGTTCGGGTCCTCGGGGGTAGGGGCGGTGTGCTCCCCGATCGGGACGCCCAGCCGGAAGGTGCGGGAATTGCCGGGAAGCGCACCGAACAGGTCGCGGGCCAGGGTGAGTCCGCCGTCGCTGATGGGGGCCAGCAGGTCGATGCGGGGGGCCATCCAGCGACGGAACGGCAGCCGGCCGTCGGGGGAGATCGGTTCCTGGATGTCGTAGCGGTGGGCGCGGCTGACGACGGCACGGACATTCCCCGTCGCCCTGGCCTGGAGGGCACCGAGGGTCTGGTGGTCGAACCAGTAGGAGTAGGCGACGTCGATGGTCCCGTGGTCGCGGGCCAGCGACTCCAGTGCGGCGCGGGTCAGCTCGGCGGCGGCGGCGGGCACCAGGGTGCGCCACCAGGCCTTCGGGTGGAGGTGACCGGTGCCGACGGTGGCGAGCAGCTCACGCCAGGTGCCGCCCCGGAAGGCCTGCACGGCGAGTGCCTTGCGCCACTGGGTGCGACGCAGCCGGTCCAGTCGGCCGTCGACACGGATGCCGTCGGGCACCTCACGCTGCCAGTCGGTGCTCTCCCACGGCATGATCGTCAGGTCCACGTCGTCACGGACCCAGTGCGGCAGCTCAGGGGTGATGAACTCCTCACCGGGACCCCACGGGTACTTCGCGGTCAGCAGGACGATGCGTCGACGGATCATGCGGCCATGATACGAGGCCCGGTGCCCCCGCAGGATGAGGTGGGCCCTCACGAGGGCCGATGCGGTAGCGTTGGGCGGTCAGGAACTTCGGCGAAGGGGCTGTGATGCGTGTTCTGCATCTGATCAACGGGTTGGGCACCGGTGGTGCGGAGATGTTGGTGGTGGATCTTGCGGTTGCGATGCGGG
>NZ_RQZG01000077.1 GCF_003859805.1 Arachnia propionica | reverse complement strand
GGTACACCGCGCTCCAAGGCAGCGAATGAAAGTTGCCCTTCTTTCCACGAAGGGAATCGTGTGACCAAGATGCTCTGTCCCAGGTCAGGCCAGTACTCCTGATTGCGGTAGATCATCACTTTGCTTGCCGCCCCCAATCCCACCAGCCCAACGTCCCCGGAGCCGTCAAGTTGGACCTCGTATCCCCACGGATGATAGGCGA
>NZ_RQZG01000076.1 GCF_003859805.1 Arachnia propionica | reverse complement strand
GACTTCAGGAAGTTCCCAGCCCCATGAACCACCGACTCCCCACAATTGCGGTCCTTCTCCACCGGGGCACCCCACGGCATCATCTCCCCGCTCTGCATGATCGCATCCGCAGAGATGACCTCGAACGGCACCGGACACGACTGCGTGTACAACCCATTGATCGTGTTCGCACACGCCGACGACGCCGACGTCAACGCCTCCACCAC
>NZ_RQZG01000075.1 GCF_003859805.1 Arachnia propionica | reverse complement strand
GGACTGGGGGTCATCGTTGTCTCTTGCGGGCGGCTTGCCTCTGTTCTTCCAGGGGTAGGGCTTTGAAGGCTCCCATGGCGTCGGGGTCGTGGCGGTCGATGCCTGCTCTGCGGGCTCGGTGGTACCAAGGTGGGAGGAGGAAGGGTGGGAACCAGAAGAAGAATCCGAGGAGGAAGGTGACCATGCAGAAGATACAGGTCAGGCCAAACACTCCCAGGATGAGGTCGGGGATGGCTG
>NZ_RQZG01000074.1 GCF_003859805.1 Arachnia propionica | reverse complement strand
TAGCCCTCTTTAAACAAAACCTGACGGGGTGATGGGGTGACAGAAGTTTCCTCTGTTTTCATGCTGGCGTGTGTTAGATTTGTGGGGTGTCATGGTTTAGAATCACTGGTGTGAATTGTATTCAGATTTCGGGTGACGAGTTTGAGGTCCTGCAGGGTTATAAACGTGGTGGGCCGCACAAGTTGATGCAGGCGAAGGCGGAGGCAATCTTGTTGTTGTCCCGGCGGGTCGACATTGAGGTCGTGGCCGAGATGGCAGAACGTC
>NZ_RQZG01000073.1 GCF_003859805.1 Arachnia propionica | reverse complement strand
CGAGTTGCCGGACATCCCCGAAGGCAAGATCCCGGCGGCGAAACTCATCGGCGCCTTCACCAAGCACGGCTGGCAGCGCGGTAACGCCTACGACGCCGGGGTCTACTCCATCCACTACCTCCCCATCCCAGCCGCGGACCTCACCATCGTCGCCCACTACGAGGACGGCATGTGGATGGGACCCCTCACCGAACAAGAAGACCAAACCCTGACCGAGGTCTACGTGCTGGCGGGAGTCCAAGACGCCGACGCCATCGGCTGGGGAGAC
>NZ_RQZG01000072.1 GCF_003859805.1 Arachnia propionica | reverse complement strand
TTGACCTCACCCTCGATGGTCTTGACCGCCACCCCGGGCAACTGGCTCTGCAGATCCTCCGGAGCCGGAGCATCCGCCGGCTTCGCATCAACATTGGCGGAGCAGCCCGTGAGCAGCAGCACGACCGCCGCGGCAGCGATCCCGGTACGCAGGGTCAGGGTCTTCATGATGTCTTCCTTTCCGTCCTCGACGACACCAGAGTGCCGCCCGCACCGGACAGCGTGCCGGATCATCGCAGGACTGCGACAACTCCTTGCAGCACCCATGACGACAGGCCGCCCCGTGTCCACGGGGCGGCCTGTC
>NZ_RQZG01000071.1 GCF_003859805.1 Arachnia propionica | reverse complement strand
GGCCTGACCTGGGACAGAGCATCTTGGTCACACGATTCCCTTCGTGGAAAGAAGGGCAACTTTCATTCGCTGCCTTGGAGCGCGGTGTACCTGAAGCGCTCTCGGGGCGAAACTCAGATCCTCAAGGGCTTTCGGCGCCGGAATGGGGCGTGGTGACAGAGCATCGAGCCAAGGGACTCCAAGTTCGGCTGGAAGAGTCGGGAGAGTTGGGAATGGTCCGTGCTGACTTGGTGAACAACGACCCTGAGCTGTGCGGCGAGGAGCACTGGCCAAAGGTGGGGGAACGAGTTCGCGTCGCCTGTC
>NZ_RQZG01000008.1 GCF_003859805.1 Arachnia propionica | reverse complement strand
ACCGACACCCGCCACGCCTTCGAAACCTACATCACCAACAACACATTCCCATACCGCATCAACAAGAAAGATCTTGTTTAAAGAGAGCTATCATACGTTCCTTCGGGGACGGCGTCGCGTGCGTAGAGCCTCAGCGCCTCGGCAGAGTAGAACGACTCACGCTGACGCTGAAGGTGGGGCCCGTAGCTTGTGTGCACTGACACGGAGGCCGCATCAGTGCAGGAGGTCGGCTCTTGCTCGACGTAAACGTCAACGAGCTTCTTGACGTAGATAGCTTCCACAGGCGTGGGGGTGGCAGGAGTCTCCCCGACTGGAGGTCGCGCTGGCAGCGGAGTCCCAAATCGAGCTGCAAAGTAGTGCGTGTTTCGATGCACGTCGAGCATCTCGTTGAACTCAACGGATCGGAATATCGAGAAGTTGGTGGTTGCTGCTAGATATCGGATCGCCCGCAAGGTGCTGTCATCGAGGTTCTTCGTGGCTGGAGTCCGGTTGTCAATCGCGTCCAGGAACTTCTTCTGCAACTCGCTGGGCTTGCTTAGCAGGCGGTTGAACGAACTGCCACATCCGCGAGGGGCAACGAACGCGTACTGGTCAGGCAGTACATAATATTGATCAACTACGCCTCGGAAAAGCTTCAGCATCTCGGGGATCGCGTCCGAAGTCTTCAGCGGCTCAGCATAGTGTTTCGCTTGGTAACAATCCCATGAGTCTTCGAGGCCACGGTCGGTCTTGAAGGCTGCAACGTCAATGCCGCGGTCTCCTGGGCCGCCAAGCTGTTTGATTTGGACGTACGAGGTGGTCAGACCAGTGGCCCCATTCCGTGATGAAGATTTCCCATTCATCAGCGGAGTAGAAGTAGACACGTTGGGCCGGGGAAACAGGAGGGCCAGTCAGCGAGGGAGCCGGCGAGGTCCCGGTGCTTGGTGTTGGCATGTCGACGAGCTGGAGGGCGCGTCTCGCTGGGCTCGCATCGTCGTCGACCGACACGCAGTCACCTCCTTGTTCTGGCGTCACACCACCCAATCCTAAGAGAGAACGTGCCCAGGATCAACGGTCGACACGTCGAGTCGCTGCCGACGGCGCAGGCGTACCCCAGGGCGGTGAAACCCCGTTCTCCGAGATCGTCACAGGCGGGGCGATCCGACCAGTCCAAGGGCGGCGGCAGGAACACCTTCTCGGTGAACCTGTTTGAGGAGGAGCCGTCATGTCTGGTGTTGCTGGTCTTGGTGTTGATGAACGTCGTGCCCGGGTGGTGCTGGCAATGCTGGCGGAGCCCGATGATCCCGTCACGGGCGGGCTGATGCGCCGCCTGAGCGCCGTTGAGACGCTCGGGCTGCTCGACACCGACACGACCGTGCCGGGTTTGAGCCGGGTTGATGGTCAGGTGTGGCGTGACCGCATCACCTCACCGGGCAGGCTGGATGACCTCGACCAGCGGCTGCGCATGGTTGAGGAGAGCGGGATCACCACTCTGATCCCGGGTGACGCGCAGTGGCCTCGGGCGCTGGATGATCTCGGCGAGCGTGCCCCTTATGTTCTGTTCGTGCGCGGGGCAACGTCGTTCCTGGCGCGGCCACTGCAGGACTTGGTGACGGTCACGGGTTCTCGGGCGGCCACCGCGTATGGGGAGCACGTAGCGGGCGAGCTGGCGGGCGACCTCGCGAACCGCGAGGGTGTTCTGGTGGCTGGTGGCGCCTATGGCGTCGAGGCTGCCGCGCACCGCGCAGCGTTGGCGGCCGGTGGTGACACCATCGCGGTGCTCGCCGGTGGGGTGGACCGCCCATACCCGAGCGGAAACCGTGACTTGCTGGACCGGGTGGGTGATGTGGGTGCGCTGGTGAGCGAGCTTCCTCCCGGATCGGTGCCGACGCGACATCGGTTCCTGGCCCGCTCCCGACTGTTGGGAGCGATTTCAGTCGCGACGGTGGTCGTGGAAGCGGGCGCACGGTCGGGGCACTTCGAGTGGCGGCCGAAGCCCACCAGCTTGGTCGGCAGGTGGGTGCAGTGCCGGGGCCCGTCACCAACGTCACCAGTCATGGGCCGCACGAGCTGCTCCATACCGGCAACGCACGCCTGGTCACCTCCGCTGCCGACGTTGAAGAACTCACCGCCGACCGCGCCGCCCAACCTCCGGGGCTGTCGGCCGAGTTCACACGCCGCGAGGCGCCGGCGGCTGGTCCGCCGGAGCGATCTCTGTAGCCCGGTCGGCAGATTGTGGGGTCTCGCACCATCCCTCTGGACGGTGCGAGACCCCCTTCTTTGTGCCCGCCATCACAGGTCGAGGTGCCGCGTCGCCTGGACGGCGGGCCGCCGACGCTCGTTCTCGATGGTCGGGCGGATCAGTGTCCGTAACGCGGTTTCTGCCCGAGCGCGGTCGATCTTCTGCGCCGTGCCCTCAGGTTGGGTGCCGAGCGGGTCCGGGTCTGTGATCTGGTACCGGTCACGGTAGGCGGCCACAACCAGGGCGCGGCAACGCCATCGGCTCCCGACCCACACCCCAGCAGCTCGAAGCCGGTTGGGCTCTGACGAACTGGCTCAAAGTCAACGCCGAAACCCTCGGCGTCGAGTACCTGATCTGGCAAGGCCAGATCTGGTCCCTCGCTCGCGATGCCGAGGGCTGGCGCCCCTACAACGGCGGTGGCATGCACGACCCCACCGACATCACCGGCGGCCATTACGACCACGTCCACATCACCGTCAAACAAGGCAACCAACCATGAACATCTTCCCTGACTTCAGCGCCCTCGGCGACAACACCACTCTCCAAACAGTGATCGGAGCCCTGCTCACCATCACCCTCATCACCGCCGTACTCACCATGATCATCTCCGCTATCACCTGGGCCATCGCCACCGCCCACGGCAACCACACCACCGCCACCAAAGCCCGCACCGGACTCCTCGTCGCCCTCGGCGCCGCCACCCTCACCGGCGCCGGTGTCGCCTGGCTCAACTGGCTCATCCACCTCGGCGACCAGATCTAGTCGCACCAAGGCAGCTGCACCATCTCGCTGATGCCCGGGGCATTCTCGTCCGCAGGGGAAGAGCGTGTGGTCTCTAGCTAGATTTGAGACATGGCGACTGTGACGCGGGCGGTTCATCCCGCACTTCAGGGCTGCCTGGCTGCGCCCATGGTGGCCTACGACATGGTGCTACCGGTCGACGCCGTCCACGTGGGAGTGCCCAGCACGGCCGCCACGGTGATCATCGCAGTGGACGAGCCTCTCGATGTGGGGTGGCTCCACGAACCCAGCGAATCCACGGCGCGCTGGTGCTCGATCTCCGGCCTTCATCTGCGGCCGGCGCTGATCCACACGCACGGGCTGCAACGAGGTATCCATCTGGCTGTCACACCGATCGGATGCAGAGCAATCTTCGGCGCACCGATCGGCTCTGTGGCAGAACACACCGTCGACATAGACGACCTGCCACGAGGACTGACCAGTGACGAGCATGAAGCCATTGCCAATCGCACCTCGTGGACAGACCGACTTGCGGTCGCGGAAGCAATCCTGTTGGCCCGGCTGAATAGGTGGACCCCTGACCCCACGGTGACAGCGGCGTGGCGTCTCCTTGGGGGTGGCCTTCCCGTTGCTCAGGTGGCCGCCGAGGTGGGGTACTCCCGACGCCACCTGAATAACCGTGTCCGGGCAGAGTTTGGCCTGTCGCCCAAAGAGATCAGCCGTCTGGCGCGCTTCGAGAACGCCCAGCGACTCGTCGCATCAGGAGCATCCCTGACCGAAGCGGCCAGCAGGTGCGGCTTTGCCGACCAGTCGCACCTCTCACGGGAATGGAAGGGATTCGTCGGAGGCAGTCCCAAATCTCGAACCGAAGACTTCCCAAACCTTCAAGACCTGGCACTTGTCGCCAACCATGATTGACCACATGACGACAACCAAACCCCAGCTGTTTCACTCCCTCACCTACGCCGATGCCGACAAGGGTCTGGCATTCCTCGCCGCGCTCGGTTTCGAGCAAATCCTCGTTGTCCGCAACGACGACGACCCCAGCCGGGTCGAGCATGCCGAACTGCGCTGGCGTGATTCGGGCGGGATCATGCTTGGCTCAATCCGACATGCAGGCCCCCACAAAATCCCGGACACGGCGGGCCAGGCCCGCTGCTACCTCGTGGTCGAGACAGACGCTGACGTCGACGCAATCTATGACAAGGCTCTGGCAAACGGCGCCACGACCATCGAAGACCCCGCCGATCAGCCCTACGGCGGTCGTGTCGCCACCGTCGCAGATCCAGAAGGTAATCACTGGTCTGTGGGCTCGTACTCCGGCGAGTGAGAACACGAGAGTTGCACCCCTTTACGCCGAGCCGGCGACCTAGCCTCCGAATGAAGCAGGGACGTTGGATGGATCATGAGATAGAGATGACAACCACCACAGGCGGCGCGCGGCCTGTGGTGGTTGTCGCAGTACAGCCAGCCGTCACCCAAGACCTGGGAGTCTGTCAACTTGCTGTTGCCCTGCGGGCGAGATGGGCACACACTTCTGCTTGATCCCACGTGAGGCCTCCCAGGGGACAATGGACATCGTGCTGTGGGATGCGAGCGAAGCCGGAGTGATGCCGTTGCCGAGCGGACGTCTTGTCAGAGGACGCCGCTGGTCGGCGGTACCCGAGACCCTTCCTGAACGTGGTCTCTACGCCATGTGGCGCGACCCGGCCCCCGTGTGGCCGTACGCCTGGCTCCGCTGGCCGGATTTCGGGCTGCCGCTGTCTCGCGAGCGGGCCTGGAGCGTCATTGAGGATATGTGGCGAGCCGCTGAGGTCGAGCGTGTCGAAGTTGCCTGCGGTGGCGGACGCGGCCGCACCGGCACGGTCCTGGCGGCCATGACGATCCTCGACGGCCTCGACCCGGACGCTGCTGTCGCATGGGTGCGACAGCACTACGACCGTCACGCCGTCGAGACACCGTGGCAACGCCACTGGCTACATCAACACTGAGCTAGAAGCAAGAGGTGGCATCGGCGTGAGTGCTCAGCCACGTGGTTCAAAGTCTCCGACGCCCGCAATCTGGCCGACCAGTTCGATGTGGCACCGCAGCTCATTCGCAGCGGCTGGGCCATTGAGATCCGGGATCCCTGGGGCAACACCATCGGCCTGACCGACTACAGCGCGTCTTCCTGACCGACGCCCAGCCCGGCAGCAGCTTTCAACTCCTGACGGCCCGGGCCACCGCGCGCACCTGACTGGCAGACCTTTCTGGTTTCCTGCTGGTCCGGGGTTTCCGGTGGCAGGACTTCTGCTTGTGAGGAGCTTGTCGTGATTGATCTTGTTACTGCTGTGGTGCCGAACCTGCCGTTGCTGGTGCCGCTGGATGTGAACATCACCCCGAACGACAACGGACTGCCGGGTATCTCGCAGCTGCGCACGATCGTGGGCGCGGTGATGACGATCGGGCTGATCCTGTCGGTGCTGGCGCTGATCACCTCGGCGATCGTGTGGGGGTTCGGCGCGAACTCGTCCAACCCGCACCTGGCCGGCCGCGGCAAGGTCGGCGTCCTGGTCTCGTGCGGAGCAGCGATCATCTGCGGCGCCGCGGTCACGCTGATCAATTTCTTCTGGAACGTCGGCCAGTCCGTCTAACCCCTACCCAACCGTTCCAACCCGCGTGTGTGAGGAGTGATTGCGGTGGGGATCTGTGATCTGCCCGTCATCTCAGGTGTCTGCGAAACTGCTGGTGAGGCCGCCGCGTCGTTGGTGTCGGCCCCGTTCGACTGGCTGGCCCAGGCCATGGGCTCTGCGGCGGGCTGGTTGTTCGAGGCGGTGTGGAACGTCTTCGACGCCACCACGCTGGTCGACATCACCAGTACTGGCTACCTGTCGGTCTACAACCTGCTGTTCGGCATCGCGGTGTTCGTGATGCTGCTGTTCTTCTGCCTCCAACTGATCACCGGCCTCATCCGTCGTGACCCGACGGCCCTGAGCCGCGCCGCTCTTGGCCTCGCCAAATCGGTGTTGGGGTCGTTCGTGGTGATCACGCTGACTGGGCTGCTGTTGGAGGTGGTCGACCAGCTGTGTATCGGGATCGTCCAAGCCGCCGGGGAAACCACCGAATCGATGGGCGAGAAGATCACGATCCTCGCCGGTGGGCTGACCGCGATCAATATCGCCGTCCCGGGGGTCGGGGCGATCATCACGATCTTCCTCGCCGGGCTTGCGATCACCTCCGCGGCGATCGTGTGGCTCTCGCTGCTGGTGCGCAAGGCGCTGCTGCTGGTCGCGATCGTGTTCGCACCCCTCGCCCTGTCGGGGTCGTCGTGGGACGCCACGCGGGGGTGGATCAGTAAGTGGGCGATGTTCGTGGTCGCGCTGATCTGTTCCAAGCTCGTGCTGGTGGTGATGTTCCTGGTCGCGATCACCCAGGTCGCCGCGCCGATCGATGGGGACCTGTCCTCGATCAGTGACCCGCTGGCCGGGGTCGTACTGATGGCGATGGCCGCGTTCGCCCCGTATCTGACCTATCGGTTCATCAGCTTCGTTGGGTTCGACATGTACCACGCGATCGGCGCCGAACAAGACGCCAAGAACTCCCTCAACCGGCCCATCCCGCTCCCGGACCGTCAGCCGGGCAACCCCCAGCAGGTACTCGACGGCAGTGGCGGTGACAGCAACGGTGGTGGCGGGAAGCAGCCGGCGAAACCGAGCACCCCGAACCCCTCGGCATCCCAGGGCGGAGCCGAAGCTGGTGCTGGCGCTGGCGGGGCAACTGGATCTGGGGCTTCCGGGGCGGGGGCAGCGTCGGGTGGGTCTGCTGCAGCTGCGGGTCCTGCGGCTGCTGCGGTGGTCGGGGTGCAGGTGGCCAAGGACGCTGCCACCGCGGGCCCGAAAGCTGGTGCCGAACTCGGTCAGCAGGCCGAGACCGCTGCCGACGCCGCCGACCACACCCCCACCACCAACGGAGGGGGAGGCAATGGTGGGAGTCCTCCGCCGGCGGCTGCGCCCGGTGGGACGCCGCCACAGCCGGGCACTCCGTCGGCCAGTGCGGAGCCCACCCCTCCCAGCGCCCCAGGTCCACAGCCACTGGGGGCGTCCTCGTCGGGTGCGGGTGAGCAGGTCGCGCCGTCCGCCCCGGTGCCGAACCCGCCGCCCGCCGACAATCCGCCACCGCCGTCGAGTGCAGGGAAGGAGCCGCAGTCATGAGCCGCCGCAACAGGCACAACCGCCACGAACCGGATGCGACCGGTTCGGAGTTGGTGCCGGTGAAGTTCTCCCGGCTCACCCGTCGCGGCATCCTGCTTGGCCTGTCCTCGGCCCAGCTCGTCACCGTCGGGATCGCGATCGCCACCATCATCACCGCCCTCTACGCCGGGGGCGGGATGTGGCTGGCCTACACCGCCCCCATCTGGGTGACCGCTGTCCTCCTCACCTGGGTCCCCATCGCGGGACGGCCGGTCATCGAATGGGTGCCCGTAGCCGGCTGGTGGGTCTACCGCACCACCATCGGACAACTCCTCTACCGGCGTCGCATCGTCACCCCACGCCCCGCCGGAACCCTCGCCCTGCCCGGCGACCAAGCCCGGCTGCGCGAATACGAGGACCCGACCACAGGGGCGGGCATGATCCACGACCCCCACCAGAACACGCTCACGGTGGTGTGCGAGATCACCCACCCCGCGTTCGTACTCCTCGACCCTGCCGAACAAGAACGCCGCGTCACCGCCTGGGGCCGCGTCCTAGCCACCGTCTGCCGCTCCGGCCGGATCGCCACCCTCCAAATCCTGGAACGCACCCTGCCCGACTCCGGCACCGGACTCGCCGAATGGTGGACCACCCACGGCCAGCCCGAAGACACCAGCTGGGCTGCCACCACCTACGCCGAACTCATCAACCGCGCCGGCCCCGCCGGCGAACGCCACGCCACCACCCTCTCCCTCTCCCTCGACATGAGAAACGCAGCGAGGCAGATCCGCACCGCCGGCGGCGGCATCCGCGGCGCCGCCGCCGTCCTGCGCCAAGAAATGAACACCCTCAACGCCGCGCTCCGCTCAGCCGACCTCACCCCATCGGGATGGCTCACACCCGGACAGGTTGCTGTGATCCTGCGCTCGGCCTACGACCCCGCCATCGCCGCCACCCTAGAACGCCACGGCCAGATCGGCCACCAGCTCGCCACCGCCGGCCCCGTCGCGGTCAACGAAACCTGGAGTCGTATCCGCACCGACTCCGCCCACCACGCCGTGCTGTGGATCAGCGAATGGCCCCGCTCCATGGTCTACCCCGGCTTCCTCTCACCCATCCTGCTCTCCAGCGGAATCCAACGATCGTTCTCCCTGATCTGCACCCCCATGCGCTCCGACCAGGCCGCCCGCGACATCCGCAAGAAGAAAGTCCACTCCTCGACCCCGAGATCAACGCCAACGCCCTCACCTGGGCCCAAGACAGCAACAAGGCCCGAACCGAAACCATCGATGATGGCAAGGGTTCGAGCCTTGTGCGTGGGGTGGAGCTAAGGGGATTCGAACCCCTGACCTCTTCCATGCCATGGAAGCGCGCTACCAACTGCGCCATAGCCCCGTCATTTCGACCCGGAGAACAGTACCGGATCACATCGCCGGAGGCAACCCGGTGCCGCCCGCCGCCGTCGGCGCGTTGTGGGTGATGAGCCAGCGACGGTCCTCCGCGATCCCCAGCACCGAGTAGCAGACGTTGCCGGGGATGGCGAGCACCACGGCCGGGGGGATGCCGACCAGGGCCTGCACCACCGTCGAGATGAGCAGCCCGTGCGTGACCAGCAGCACCTGACCACCAGGGTGGCGTGCCGCCGCCTCCAGCACCATCGGGACCACCCGGTCGGTCATCTCGGCCAGGGTCTCCCCCGTCGCCGAGCGCCGGAAGTCGACCCCCCGGGTGTAGAGGTCGATGAAGTCCGGCAGCTCCTGCGACACCTCGGCCGTGGTCTTGCCGGACCAGGAACCGACGTTGATCTCACGCAGTCTCGACTCCGCCACGACCTCCAGGTCATGGCCCCCTGCCACCGTCTCAGCCGTGACCATCGCGCGTCTCAGGTCCGAGGAGTAGCAGGCGTCGAAGTGCCAGTCCCGGAAGTACCGGGCGGCCTCACCGGCCTGGGCCAGTCCGACGGCATCGAGGGCGATGTCCGCCTGCCCCTGCAGCCGCCCGGCCCCGTTCCACTCCGTGCGACCGTGCCGGAGCATGACGATCCGGGTGTGGGTCACGCCTCGACGTCCTCGACCGCGATCTCCTCGACGTCCAGCTCGATCTGCGGGCAGTCCTTCCACAACCGCTCCAGGTTGTAGAGGCTGCGCTCCTCGGTGTGCTGGATGTGGACGACGAAGTCGATGTAGTCGAGCAGCACCCAGCGGTTCTCCCGGTCCCCCTCCCGGCGCACCGGTTTGAGGTCGGCCTGCTTGATGAGCTGCTCCTCGACGGCATCCACCACGGCCCCGACCTGGCGCTCGTTCCTCGCGGAGACGATGAGGAAGACATCGGTGATGGCCAACTGCTCGCTCACGTCGAAGGCGACGATGTTGGTGCCGAGCTTGTCGGCCGCGGCCCGGGCCGCAATGGTGACGCATCCGATGACGGCATCAGGAACGGTCAACGGGAACTCCTGTCTCGGGATGCGGGTACAACCCGCGTTTGGCGATGTACTGGACGATACCGTCCGGCACCAGGTACCAGATCGGCTCGGACCGCTGCACCCGGGCGCGACAGTCCGTGGAGGAGATGGCCAGGGCGGGAACCTCCAGCAGGGTCACCGCCCCCTCCGGCAGATGCGCGAGGTCGTCCTCGGTCATCGGCACCCCCGGCCGGGTCACCCCGACGAAGTGGGCCAGGTCGAACAACTCATCGGCCCCGTGCCAGGTGAGGATCTGTCTGACCGCGTCAGCACCGGTGATGAAGAACAGGTCGACGTCCTCACCCCGCTCCCGCCGCAGGTCCTTGAGCGTGTCGACGGTGTAGGTGTTGCCGGGCCTGTCGATGTCCACCCGGCTCACGGAGAACCTGGGATTCGACGCCGTCGCGATGACGGTCATGAGGTACCGGTCCTCGGCATGCGAGACCTGCCGATCCGCCTTCTGCCACGGCATCCCCGTCGGGACGAAGACCACCTCGTCCAACTCGAATCTGGCGGCCACCTCACTGGCGGCCACGAGGTGCCCGTGGTGGATCGGGTCGAACGTGCCACCCATCACGCCCAACCGGTACCGGCGCTCCCGCCCCACGCGCGCAACGGCCAGTTCCGTTGTGGTCATCCACGCCTCCCCGGCCCCTTCGACGCCCCCAGCCACCAGCCGAACGCCGCCAGCCCCAGCATGAACGCCACGATGACCACCGACAGCACCGGTGCGGCACTCCCGATGGCGGATTCCAGCAAGTTCACACCGAGCATGCTAGCCGGTTTCGGCACCCTCAGGAGATCTCAGCACTCGCCGTAGAGCTCCGGATGCCAGTCCCTGACGATCATCTGGTCCACCACAGCCGTATCGGCGACATCTCCGATCGTCTGCGAGAGGAAGATCAGTTCTCGTTCCCCGGAACGGACCACAGCCACTGGCTCTCCCCCCGGCTCACCACCCTTCCTCTCGAACCTGAGATCAGGATGCAGCTTCTTGACCTCTGCCAATGACATTCCGATCCTGGCTCCGGCGTAGGTGACCACTGGGCTCTGCTTTCCGGAGGCCGGCGTTGCGACCCAGATCTCGTAGGGAGCTGTTCCCTCTGCAAGGTCGAGCCGTCGAATCGTGAACCCATCATCCTCGTATCCAGTCGGAATCAACCATCCTTCGCAGATTCCAGCCTCAGGCACCAAGTCACCTCGCTCGACAAGCCCGGCACCACTGATCTTCCACTGGCCGAGCCCCTCGAAGGAGAGCACCAGGGCGTCGGGGGTCGGGGCGCAGCGACACAGCACGATCCGTCGGATCACGTCGTCGGTGCCGGTCACCACCCGCCAGTGGAGTCCGGTCTGGTTGGCCGGGTACACCCTGACCCGCGAATCATCCTCGGTCAGCTGCGCGATGGGCTGCCCGAGATACTCCTCGGCCTCACTGATCCGCTGCCCGGGCGCGATGCCGTCGACGGTTCGGCCATCACTGTTCTCGACGGTCCCGATGGCCACGAGGCTGCCGTCCTCGAAGAACCACTCGCAGTCCAGCCACACCACGACGGTGACGCTCTGACCATTCCACTGTCGGCTGGTTCCGGTCTCCAGACCGGGGAAGCCCGGCACCTCTGCCCGGATACCGGCGTGACTGGCCCCCACCGCGATCCCCCCGACGGCCTGCTGGGCCGCTTCGATCCGAGTCACAAGATATCGCCACACCTTTGGCCACGGGGCGTCATTGACGGATCTGGCCGTCCCCCTGCAGGACGTACTTCGTCGAGGTCAGCTCCGCGAGCCCCATCGGTCCCCTGGCGTGGAGTTTCTGGGTCGAGATGCCGATCTCCGCGCCGAAACCGAACTGGCCGCCGTCGACGAAACGACTGGACACGTTGACGAGCACCGCCGCCGCGTCGATCTCCGCGACGAAACGCTCCGCGCTCTTCCTGGACTCGGTGACGATGGTCTCCGAGTGACCGCTCGTGTGCTGCCTGATGTGTGTGATCGCCGCATCCAGGTCCGGCACCACCGTCGCCGCGATGTCCATCGACAGGTACTCCGCATCGAACTCCGCCACCCCGGCCGGGACCACATCGGATGAGAAGGTCTGCACCTGAGGTGTGCCGTGCACGGTGACCCCCGCCTCACTCAGCAGCTGCAACGCCTTCGGCAGGAACTCCGCCGCCACATCCTCGTGCACCAGGAGGGTCTCGACGGCGTTGCAGACACTCGGTCGCTGGATCTTCGCGTTCGCGAGGATCCGCAGTGCCTTGTCATGATCGGCGGTGGCGTCGATGAACAGGTGACAGTTCCCGGTGCCCGTCTCGATCACCGGCACCTTCGCACCCTCGACGACGGCGTTGATGAGCCCCGCGCCGCCACGGGGGATGAGCACGTCCACCAGTCCCCTGGCAGCCATGAGCTCCGCCGTCACCTCCCGGCCGCCCTCCACCAGTGACACCACGTTCGGATCGATCCCCGTGGCCTCCAGCCCGGCCCTGAGCGCCGCGACGGTGACCCGGTTCGACTCGATGGCGGTGCTGGAGCCGCGAAGCAGCGCCGCGTTGCCGGACTTCACGCACAGGCCGGCCGCATCGGCGGTGACATTGGGGCGACTCTCGTAGATGATCCCGACCACCCCGAAGGGCACCCGCACCCGGGTCACCTCGACCCCGTTGGGCAACCGCCAGCCCCGCTCCACGTCCCCGACCGGATCGGCCAACGACGCGACATCACGCAACCCCTGGACCATGCCCGCCACGCGTTCCCCGTCGAGCCGCAGCCGGTCGATCATGGGATCCGGTGTGCCGGATGCCCGGGCCGCCTCGACGTCCAGCCGGTTCGCCGCGAGCAGCTCCTCCTGGGCCGCGGCCAAGGCGTCGGCCATCGCGTGCAGGGCACGATCCTTCACGTCACGGGTGAGAATGGCCACCTGACGGCTCGCCTCACGCGCCGCCCGGGCCTGTGCCTGGAACTCCATGTCCGGAGTCTACTGAGCAGGCTGCCCCAGCGAGCTGCCTCGACCACGACCCGGAATCGCACGCCAGAGGTAGAAGCCGAGATTGAGGGCGGTCAGGGTGGTCATCACCGTCGACGCGGCGGTGACGGCGTGCTCCCGCATCAGCAGCGCCCACACCAGCCACAGTGCCTGCACCAGCAGGTTGACCACCAGGAAACCTCCCGAGACCCCCGAGATGTCGACGGAGTTGCGCAGGTCGAGGAACTGGGTGACCTGTCCGACGGCCAACGGCAGCACGGCAACCAGTCCGTAGACCAGCGGACCGAGCAGCAGATCGATCACGCCGAACAGGAAGGCGCTCAACAGCAGTGGCGGGATCAGCTTCAGCCACACCGGCTGCCCCCGGTCCCGGCAGATCATCACCACCACCGCCGTCGAGGTCACGGCCAACAACAGGTTCGAGATCAGCAGGCTGAACTGCCCGATGTGGAAACCGTGGCAGCTCCACGCATACAGGGCAGCCACGTTCAGCTGCCACATCGGCAACGACACACCGGCACTGGTCCGCTCCCGCAGGAGCCGCACCAGCTGCGGCAAACCCGAGACCATCCCTGTGCAGGCGGCGACCCAGCCCAACACGTCAAGAAAACCCACTACTGCACCATCTCGATCAGCAAGTCACGATGCACCGCCAGTCCCCCGTCACACACCCGGCGGGCCAGGGTCTGGGCAGCACAGTCCACCAGCCCACGGGCCAGCAGATCACCGGAGAGGCCGATGATATCGACCGGGTCACCGGCCTCAAACTCTCCCACAATCTCGATGATCCCTGCTGCCAGCAGGGACGCCCGTCCCTGCCCGAGGGCACGCTCGGCCCCCTCATCGATCCGCAGCACACCACGGACCTCGGCCGCGTGCGCCAGCCACAACATCCGACGGGGGCGCCTGCGCCCCGTCGCATCGAAGAAGGTACCGACCTCCTGACCGTCGAGTGCCCTCCGCAGCTGGTCGGCATGGGCCAGCACCACGCTCACCCCACCGGAGGTGGCGATCCGCGCGGCCTCCACCTTGGTGCTCATCCCCCCGGTGCCCACCCGGGACCCGACCCGGGAGGTGTCGGCGGTCAACTGCGCGATGTCGGGGACCCGACGGATCAGCTCGGCCCCCGGCTCAGCGGGATGGGCGGTGTAGAGCCCGTCGACATCACTGAGGATCACCAGGGCATCCGCCCGCACCAGGTGCGCCACCAGGGCAGCGAGCCGATCGTTGTCACCGAAGCGGATCTCGGACGTGGCGACGGTGTCGTTCTCGTTGATGACCGGGATCACCCCGAGTCTGAGCAGGCGGGAGACGGTGTTGAGCGCATTGCGGTAGCTGCGCCCGTCCTGCAGATCCCCGGCGGTCAGCAGGATCTGGGCCACCAGGAGCCCATGCACGGCGAATGCGTCACTGTAGTGGCGCACCAGGATTCCCTGGCCCACCGCTGCCGCCGCCTGCTGGGTCTCCAGATCACCCGGACGTCTGGTCAGGCCCAACGGCAGCAGCGCGGAGGCGATCGCCCCGGAGGACACCAGGACCACCTTCGTTCCCCTGGCGTGCAGGGCGGCGACGTGCTCGGCCAGCTCCGCCACCCGTCCCGGGGCCAGGTGTCCCGTCTCATCGGTCAGCGAGGAGGAACCGATCTTGACGACGATCCGTTCGGCATCGGCGACCTCAGCCCTCATGCTCACCGAGCCCCTGCTGCTCCGCCTTCCACGCGTGGTACTCCGCGTCCAGCCGACGACGACGGGTGGCGGCCGGACGCTCGGTCTCGAACCGCTGGTCCTCACCCCGCCTGGCCAGGATCTCGGCACCGGTGGCGATCTGCGGCCGGAAGTCGAAGATGACGGCGTCCTCGCCACCGATGGCCACGGCATCACCCTCCTCGGCCCCGAGCCTGAGCAACTCGTCCTCGACCCCCAGCCGGTTGAGCCGGTCCGCGAGGTACCCGACCGCCTCGGCGTTGTTGAAATCGGTCTGGCGGATCCAACGCTCCGGCTTGGTGCCACGCACCCGCCACAGGAGGCCACCGTCGCCGTCCCCCTGCCTCACGATGGTGAACGAGTCGTCTCCGGCAGCCCGCCCGACGGGCTTCGGCCGGAGCACCGGACGTGGTTCAGGCTTCTCCTCGGCCAGCTGGGCTCGGTGCGCGGCGACGATCTCCGCCATCGCGAACCTCAGCTCGTTCAGCCCGGTGCCGGTCTTCGTCGAGATCTCGAAGACCCGATACCCTCGCGCCTCGAGTTCCGGACGGGCCAGGGCCGCCAGCTCGGGCGCATCCGGCAGGTCGACCTTGTTCAGTGCGACCAGGCGCACCCGATCCTCCAGACCGCCGTGGGCCTTCAGCTCGCCCTCGATGACGTCGAGATCACCGAGTGGTTCCCGACCGGGCTCCCAGGTCCCCAGGTCGATGACGTGGACGATCGCCTGGCAGCGCTCGATGTGCCGCAGGAAGTCAAAGCCCAACCCCTTGCCCGCAGAGGCCCCCTCGATCAGTCCCGGCACGTCCGCGACGGTGTAGGTGACCTCCCCGGCCACCACCACCCCCAGGTTCGGCACCAGCGTGGTGAACGGATAGTCGGCGATCTTGGGCCGGGCCCGGGAGATGGCTGCGATGAGCGACGACTTGCCCGCCGACGGGAACCCCACCAGGCCGACATCGGCCAGGACCTTGAGCTCCATCTGGATCAGCCGGGACTGCCCCTCCTCGCCCAGCAGGGCGAAGCCGGGGGCCTTCCGCGCCGCTGTGGCCAGGGCCTCGTTCCCGAGCCCTCCCTTGCCGCCGACGGCCACGACGAATTCATCGCCGATCTCGGTCAGGTCGGCCAGGTGCTCCCCCGTGGTGACATCGGAGACGACCGTGCCCGCGGGGACGGCCAGCACCACGTCCTCGCCCTTCGCACCGTGCTGGTGATCCCCCCTGCCGGGTTGCCCATTGGTGGCCTTGCGCACCGATTGCCGGTGGTACTCCACCAGCGAGTTGAGATTCTCACTCACCCTGAGGATCACCGATCCGCCGTCGCCACCGTTGCCACCGTCGGGGCCCCCGAGTGGCTTGAACTTCTCACGGTGCACGGAGGCACAGCCGTGACCACCATTTCCGGCCTGGACGGTCAGTTTCACGCGGTCGACGAAGGACGGGATGGCCATGGGTTCCTCCTGGCTGGTGCGGAAGACGAAAACGACGGGCCCACCATCAGGCAGGCCCGTCGCTCGTGCTCGTGGTCGAGGATCAGGCCTCGACCGGAGCGATGCTGACGACGCGGCGACCGCGCTTGACCCCGAAGGTCACGTGGCCGGCAGCGAGGGCGAACAGGGTGTCGTCGCCACCACGACCGACGTTGTCGCCGGGGTGGAAATGGGTGCCGTGCTGGCGCACGAGGATCTCCCCGGCACCGACCAGCTGTCCGCCGAAGCGCTTCACACCGAGGCGCTGGGCGTTGGAGTCACGACCGTTCCGCGTCGAGGACGCGCCCTTCTTGTGTGCCATTGTGCTGCTACCTCAGTTCTTGATGTCGGTGACCTTGACCTGGGTGTACCGCTGACGGTGACCCTGGCGCTTCTTGTAGCCGGTCTTGTTCTTGTACTTGAGGATCCGGATCTTCGGACCCTTGGACAGACCAAGCACCTCTGCGGTCACGGAGACCTTGCCGAGGGCCTTGGCGTCGGAGGTCACGGTGTCGCCATCGACCAGCAGCAGCGGCTGCAGGTTGACGGTCTCGCCGACGCCTTCAGACACCAGGTCGATGTCGAGGATGTCGCCAACAGCCACCTTGTGCTGGCGTCCGCCACTGCGCACGATCGCGTACACGCCTGACCTACCTTCTTGGTTTCTCACGTCTGAATCCCCTGCGGCCGTCAGGCCAGGGGGCGTGGTGCCCGTCCGCGCGCATGGGGCACGGCTCACAACACCGGGGGACAACTCTACGTTGCGCTCTCCCGCCGGTCAAACCGACGGGAGGCGCGTTGCACGTCAGCTCTTCTTCCGACGGCGACCGCCCGACTTCCGCTCACCACCGTCAGCCGGGGCCTGGGAGTCGACCGGGTCGTCGAAACGGAGGTACCCGGCACCGTGGCAGTGCTCGCACTCCTCGGTGAAGGCCTCCGCCAGGCCGGTGCCGATGCGTTTGCGGGTCAGCTGCACCAGTCCGAGGCTGGTGACCTCCGCCACCTGGTGACGGGTCCGGTCGCGGCCGAGGCACTCGACGAGCCGTCGCAGCAGCAGCTCCCGGTTGCTCGGCAGCACCATGTCGATGAAGTCGATCACGATGATGCCGCCGAGGTCCCGCAGTCTCAACTGCCGCACGATCTCCTCCGCGGCCTCCAGGTTGTTGCTGGTGACGGTGGCCTCGAGATTGCCCCCGGAGCCGGTGAAACGTCCGGTGTTCACGTCGATGACGGTCATCGCCTCGGTGCGGTCGATGACCAGCGACCCTCCGGAGGGCAGGAACACCTTGCGCTCCAGGGCCTTGGCGATCTGCTCGTCGATGCGGTGCTGGGCGAAGATGTCACGCCCGTCCTCCCCCGGCTCGAACCGCTCCACCCGATCCGCCAGGTGCGGGGCGACGTGGCTGACGTAGGCGGTGATGGCCTCGTGGGCGTCATCCCCCTGGACGGTCAGTTGGCGGAAGTCCTCGGTGTAGAGGTCACGCACGATGCGCAGCGTCAGATCGGGCTCCGCATAGAGGGCCTCAGGGGCCTTGCCCGCGGCCACCTTCTTCTCGATGACCTCCCACTGCGCCTTCAGCCGGTTGACGTCGCGGACGAGTTCCTCGGCGGAGACCCCCTCGGCCGCGGTGCGCACGATGACCGACTCGTCGTCGGAGATGAGCTCACCCAGGATCTGCCTCAGCCGGGCGCGCTCACTGTCGGGCAGCTTGCGGGAGATCCCGGAGAGATGACCACCGGGTGAGTAGACGATGTAGCGACCGGGCAGGGAGATGTGCCCGGTCAACCGGGCCCCCTTCGCACCGACGGGGTCCTTCGTGACCTGCACCAGCACGGTCTGCCCCGACTTGAAGACCTTCTCCACCTTGCGGTCCTCGGCGGTGACCCCGAAGGAGTCCCAGTCCACCTCGCCCGCGTACAGCACGGCGTTGCGGCCACGGCCGATGTCGATGAAGGCGGCCTCCATGCTGGGCAGCACGTTCTGCACCCGCCCCAGGTAGACGTTGCCGATGAGCGAGGTGGCCGAGGCCCGGTCCACGTAGTGCTCCACCAGCACCCCGTCCTCCAGGACCGCGAGCTGGGTGTAGTCCTCACGCTGCCGGATCACCATCTGACGATCCACGGACTCACGCCTGGCCAGGAACTCCGCCTCGCTCAGGATCGGTGCGCGACGCCGTCCCGCGGCGCGGTTCTCCTTGCGACGCTGGCGTTTCGCCTCCATCCGGGTGGATCCCTCGATGCCGGTCACCTCGTCGTCGGAGCTGCCCTTGGCCTCCGAGGAGCGACGGCGACGACGCCTGCGCCGCCTCGTCCCGGTCTCCTCCTCGGAGTCGGCGTTCTCGCCGCCGTCCCCGTTGTCCTGGTCGGACTCCTCCTCGCTGTCCTGGTCGTCACCGACCTCACCGGCCTCCTCGGAGTCCTCGGACGTCTCGCTCTCGTCCTCGGCGTCACGCCCACGGCGGCGACGACGACCGCCACGACGACGCCGACGACGACCGGGCCGCTCGTCCTCGGCGGCATCCCCGGTCTCGACGTCCTCGGTGCCCTCGTCGGACCCCTCGTCCTCCTCCGTCTGGGGCTCCCCCACCTCAGCGATGGCATCGGCCAGTTTCGCCAGGGTCTCGGTGCGTCCCTCCGCCGTGACGGCGAACGGATCCTTGATCGTCGCGCGACGACTCCGGGCTGCCTCCTCGGCCATCCGCAACGCGGCTGCGATGCCGTCATCCGCGGATTCGGATTCCGCCTCCGCCCGGGACTCCTCGGGTGCGACCTCCTCCGTGACACGGCTGCGACCACGGCCTGCACGACGACGGCGACCACGCGGTGCCGTCTCCTCCGCGGGCCTGTCCTCGACGGTCTCCGGGGTTGACGCCTCAGGTGTGGCCGCCTCATCCACCGTTTCAGCCTTCACGACCTCGGCACCACCCTGCTCGGCGCTCGGTCCACCCGCGGCCCGGGTGGCACGACGACGACGCTGCCGGGGAGCACCGTCCTCGGTGTGGCCCTGGTCCGGGTCCACCGACTGGACCGCGGTTGCGGCCACCGTCGTGACCGGGATCTCAGCAGCTGGTACGGCCACCTCCACCGGAGGCCCGGCGGGTCGGGACGCGGCACGACGGCGACGGCGGGTCGGCTGCGGTGCCTCGGGGAGCTCCTCCTGCACCTCGGGCAGGGGCTCCGGCTCGGTTGCCTCCGCTTCCTCCTCGGGCGCGCGACGCGCCAGGACGGCCTCGATCCCCTCGGGCGGGACCACCGAGGAGGCGCTCTTGACCTCGTGCCCGAGTTCGGCGAGTTCGGCGAGCAGCTCCTTGCTGGTGACACCGATGTGCTTGGCGAGTTGATGGACCCGAGGGCGCCCCGGCAGGGCGGCATCGTTGGACGTGGGTTCAGTCATCCTGACTCCTTCAGGCGCGGGTGCGCCGGGATCGGGCGCAGCACGCTGCGCCGTACAAGACTTCAAGGTCACCCGGAGACGTCCGGGGGTCGCCGCGGTCGATTCATCTCGTCGCGGTCTCCAACCCCTTGGGCAACCTCACGGGAGCACCGGCGGTGCAAGACCTGTGCCCTATTGTTCCACAGGTTTCGGATTCAACGGGTCACCGATCCCTGTTTCCACCAACGGCCCTTGCCGAAGACGCGTCAGCAACGCCGGAGTGGCCGGGATTCCGGGCTCCAGGCGACGCAGCACCGTCATCACGTCGTCGGGTCTCACGAGCGGGGTGAGATGTCGCAGTCGCATCACCACGTGCTGGTCATCCGGCACCGACAACGCCATCACCGCCTGGCGGACGTCAAAGGAACGCATCCCGCTCTTGGTCATCCGCTCCACCGTCTCGGTGGTCGAGTCCAGCAGCGCCACCGCGGCCCTCGCCAGCGACCCCGGCGGGCAGTCGGCCACCGCGGCCTCCCAGTCCGAGGCCTCGAGCAGATCGCTCAGCGACTCCCGCACCGCATCAGCGGCTTCCAGAAACACCAGCCCCTGGGGCATCACCGCGTTGAGGGCCCGCTGGACCTTCGCCGGGTCACACTCCGCGGCGAGTGCGAGCTCGACGTACTCGGCCTCGCTCGCCGCCGACGTGGGGGCCGAGTTGGCATAGGAGATGCGGGGGTGGGGATTGAAGCCGGACGAGTAGGCCATCGGGACCGCGGCTCGGCGCAGCGCCCGCTCCAGGATCCTTCCGAAGTCACGATGGGAGGTGAACCGGGCCGCCCCTCGACGCGCATAACGGAGTCGAACCCGCTGGACCGGCGGTGCCTGCTGGATGGGGGGTTGCTTCTTGGCCACGAGCCCTGATCCTATCCCGCATGGACGCCCGGCCCCGTACACGCAAGGATGGACCCATGTCGAACTGGTTGCGCTCCCCTGATCACACCCACTGGCTCCGTGGCGAGACCCGCCGTCTCCTCGACTTCGCCCGGAACTGCCCCGTGCCGGGACTCGGGGCCGCCTGGTTGAACAGCGACGGCAGCAACGACCCGACACGTCCCCCTGCGACCTGGAGCACCTGCCGCATGGTGCACTGCTACGCCCTCGGTCACCTCCTGGGGGTGCCGGGGTCCAGACCTGTGGCACAGGCCGCCATGAGTGGGCTGACCGGGGCCCTGCGCGACGAGGAGCACGGCGGCTGGTTCGACGACGCCTCCGGGGACGGTCCCGCCGGGAAGCAGGCCTATGCCCACGCCTTCGTCGTGCTGGCGGCCTGCTCCGCCGTCGCCGCGGACCTCGACGGCGCCGTCGATCTGCTGCAGGAGGCCCTGGGCGTCTACGAGGGTCACTTCCTGGACGACGACGGGCTGGTGATCGAGTCGTGGAACCGTGACTTCAGCACTCCCAGCGACTACCGGGGCATCAACGCGACGATGCACGGCGTCGAGGCGCTGCTGGCCGCGGCCGACGCCACCGGGGACCCGCACTGGCTGCGTCGCGCCGCCCACCTGGCCGCCTTCGCCGCCGGGCAGGCCGCCCTGAACGGCTGGCGGATGCCGGAGCACTTCACCCCCGACTGGGAGTTCCTGCCGGACTACAACGAGGATCACAAGGCCGATCAGTTCCGACCCTACGGGGCGACCGTCGGTCATGGTCTGGAGTGGGCACGGCTGCTGCTGCACGTGGAGTCAGCCCTCGAGGATGCCGGACTGGGTGATCTGCCCGGCCCGACCAAGGGCTGGGCGCATGCCGCGAAACGGCTCTACAGGAGGGCCGTCGCCGACGGCTGGGCCCGCAACGGCCTCCCCGGGTTCCTCTACACCACGGACTGGGACGGCACCCCGGTCGTCGAGGATCGGCTCCACTGGGTGACGGCCGAGGCCATCGGTGCCGCCGCCACGCTGTGGCAACGCACCGGCAAGAAACGCTACGCCCGTGACTACGCCCGATGGTGGGACTTCGCCGCCGTCCACCTGCTCGACCTCGAGGCCGGTTCCTGGCACCACGAGCTGGACCCCGGCAACGAACCGGCCGGGAAGGTGTGGCCGGGCAAACCGGATCTCTACCACGCCCTGCAGGCCACCCTGATCCCGACCCTGCCGCTCAGCCCGGTGATGGCCTTCGCACTGCGCGAGGCCGAGGCGGCCGCCTGATGGCCGGTGGGAAGTACGGGTTCCGCACCTGGCTGGTGCTGGCGGCACTCCTGCTGCTCGCCTTCAACCTGCGCCCGGTGGCGGTCTCCGTCGGCCCCGCCCTGTCCCAGATCCAGGCTGACCTGGGGCTGGGGCCCAGCCTCGCCGGGGTGCTGACGGCCCTGCCGTCCCTGTGCTTCGCCGTCGTCGGAGCGATCGCACCGTGGCTCGCCCACCGGCTCGGCGCGCACCGCACCATCGGGATCGCCTACCTGCTGCTGATCTCCGGTCAGCTCGTGCGGGCCTGGGTGGACGGCCCGTGGCTCTTCCTCGCCTGTTCCACGGTGGCCCTGGCCGGGATGGCCCTGGCCAATGTCCTGCTTCCCTCCCTGGTGCGGCTCCACTTCCCCAACCGGATCGGACTGGTGACCAGCCTGTACTCACTGTCACTGGCGTTGGGGCTGACCCTCGCCAGTGGCGCCACCATCCCCCTGGCGGTCGCCCTCGGCGGGTGGCGGGCCGCCTTCACCGCCGGGTCCCTGCTCGCGGTCGCGGCCGCCGTCGTCTGGCTGCCACTGCTCAGGTTGAGTCGCCCGCACCTGCACACCACGACGTCCCGGCTGTCGGTCCGCGCCGTGGCGGGGAGCCGGAAGGCCTGGGCGCTGGCCCTGTTCTTCGCCCTGCAGTCAGCGGCCGCCTACACCGTCTTCGGGTGGTTGCCGAGCATCTACCAGGCGGCCGGGATGAGTGAGGCCGATGCCGGTTTCATGCTGGCCATCACGACGGGGGCCGGGATCCCGCCGGCATTCCTGCTGCCGGCCTACGTGGCCCGGCGCCCCCAGCCCCACCTGATGCTGCTGATCCTGTCGCTGGCCATGGCCGCAGCCTTCCTGGGTCTGCTGCTGGCCCCGACGACGGCGCCATGGCTGTGGGCACTGCTGATCGCCGCAGGACTCGCCACCTTCCCGCTGTTCCTGGCGCTGCTCGGGCTGCGGGCCGACACCGCGGCCGGGACCGCCGCGCTGTCAGGTTTCGTGCAGTCGACTGGGTACCTGCTGGCCTCGGCCGCACCGTTCGCCTTCGGGCTGCTGCAGGAGGCCACCGGCGGCTGGTCCTGGCCACTGATCATGCTGCTGGTGCTCACGGTCCCGATGACGGTCACGGGGCTCATCAGCTGCCGTGACTGGCGGATCGAGCACGAACCGTCAGTCACGGCCCAGGTCGGGGTGCAGCACCGGTAGCGGCAGAAGGGCCTGCCCGGTCGGCCCCATCTGGATGTCGGTGCCCATCTGGGGGCACACCCCACAGTCGAAGCAGGGGGTCCAACGACAGTCCTCCACCGGCACCTCGTCGAGGGCGTCCTGCCAGTCCTCCCACAACCAGTCCCGGTCCAGGCCGGCGTCGAGGTGATCCCAGGGCAGCACCTCCTCGTAGTCGCGCTCCCGAGTGGTGAACCAGGCCAGGTCGATGCCCATCCTGCCCAGCTCCTCGTTGGCGGCGGTCTCCCACCGTTCGAAGTCGAAGTGTTCACTCCACCCGTCGAACCGGCCACCCTCACGCCAGACCCGCTCGATGACGGCCCCGACCCGGCGGTCCCCTCGACTCAACAACCCCTCGACCATGCCGGGCTTGCCGTCGTGGTAGCGCAGTCCGATGGCACGACCGTAGTTCTTGTCCTGGCGGATCCGCTCCCTGAGCAGCTGCAGCCGGTGGTCGATGGTCTCGTGGTCGGCCTGCGCGGCCCACTGGAACGGCGTGTGGGCCTTCGGGATGAATCCTCCGATGGAGACGGTGCAGCGGATGTCACGTGTGCCGGAGACCTTGCGTCCGGTCTCGATGACCCGGGAGGCGAGTTCCGCGATCTGCAGCACGTCCTCATCGGTCTCGGTGGGCAGCCCGCACATGAAGTACAGCTTCACCTGCCGCCAGCCGTTGCTGAAGGCCGTGGCCACCGTCGTGATGAGGTCCTCCTCGCTGACGAGTTTGTTGATGACCTTCCGCATCCGTTCCGACCCGCCCTCCGGTGCGAAGGTGAGACCGGAACGTCGGCCGTTGCGGGACAGCTCGTTGGCCAGGTCGATGTTGAAGGCGTCGACGCGGGTGCTGGGCAGCGACAACGAGACGTTGGTGCCCTCGTACCGATCCGCGAGCTGCTTGGTGACGTCGCCGATCTCGGAGTGGTCGGCGGAGCTGAGCGACAGCAGCCCGATCTCCTCCAGCCCGGTCGCCTCCAGGCCCTGCTGCACCATGTTGCCGATGGTGGTCAGGCTGCGTTCCCGCACCGGCCGGGTGATCATCCCGGCCTGACAGAAACGGCAGCCGCGGGTGCAACCCCGGAAGATCTCGACGGAGTAGCGCTCGTGCACCGTCTCGGCCATCGGGACGATCGGCCTGGCCGGGTAGGGCCACTGGTCCAGGTCCATCAGGGTGTGCTTGCGCACCTGGAAGGGCACCCCCTCCCGGTTGGGCGCGACCCGTTGGATCCGGCCGTCGTCGAGGTAGTCGACATCGTAGAAGGCCGGGACGTAGAAGGCCCCGGTCAGGGCCAACCGCAGCAACAACCCCTCACGACCACCCTCACGCCCCTCGGCCTTCCACTCGCGCACGATCTCACTGACGAGCAGTGAGGCCTCCTCCCCGTCACCCAGCACCGCGACGTCGATGAAGTCGGCGATGGGCTCCGGGTTGAACGCGGCGTGTCCCCCGACCAGCACGATGGGATGGTCATCGCCTCGTTCGGCGGCCCGGATCGGCATTCCGGCCAGGTCCAGGATGGAGAGCATGTTGGTGTAACACAGCTCGGTGGAGAAGCTGAACCCCAGCACGTCGAAGGCGGCGACGGGACGGTGCGCATCCAGCGTGAACTGCGGGACCCCCGCTGCGCGCATGGCCGCATCCATGTCGGGCCACACGGCGTAGGTGCGTTCGGCCAGGATCCAGTCACGCTCGTTGAGGATCTCGTAGAGGATCGCCACACCCTGGTTCGGCTGACCCACCTCGTAGGCGTCCGGGTAGGACAGGCACCAGCGCACCTCGACCGACTCCCAGTCCTTGCGGATGCTGTTGTGCTCACCTCCCACGTACTGGATGGGTTTGGACACGCCCGTCAGCAACGGCTCGAGCTTCGGGTACAGGGAGAACTCCGGCAGGGTGTCGGTCATGCCGAGAAGGATAGGGTCAGTTCTCCTCGTTGCCGAACCACAACGCCAGTTCGCGCGCCGCACTCTCGGGGGAGTCGGAGGCGTGGACGGCATTGCGGCGGATGCTGGTGCCGTAGTCCGCACGGATCGTCCCGGGTTCCGCCTCGGCCGGGTTCTTCGCCCCGTTGAGGGTCCGGACCAGCTCGATGGCACCCTCACCCACCAACTCGCAGGCCACCAACGGTCCGGAGGTGATGAACTCCCGCAGTCCTGCGTAGTAGTCCCGGTCCAGGTGCTCGGCGTAGTGCCGGTCGGCCAGCTCAGCGGGGACGTGCCACACCTCGAGCCTCATCGGCACCAGTCCGGCCTCCTCGTAGCGGCTGAGGATGTGGCCGACGTGACCGGCTGCGAAGGCGTCGGGTTTGATGATGACGAACGTGGACTGACGCGCCATTGCGGTGCTCCTTGCTGGGTGTGTGTTCTGACTGGATGACAGCTATTTCACCAGCAGGTCGCGGGCCTGACCAGCGGCGATGAGGGATCCTGCCACGAGGACCCCGGCTCCTGGGCCCGCCGCGTCGGCCAGCAGGGTGGCGAGTTCCAGGGCATCGGCCATCGTCGGGGCCTGGTGCACCCTGCCCGCGGGCCAGATCTCCTCCGCCAGGGCGGCGAGCTCGGCGGTGGGCAACGCCCGGGGTGTTCCCTGCACCCGGGTGATGACCACCTGTTGCATCACCTCGGCGAAGGTCTGCAGCACTGTCGCCTGGTCCTTGTCGGCCATCATGGCCACCACCCCGATGGTGGGGGTGAAGGCGTAGGCCTCCTGGCAGGCGTCCACGGTGGCCCGTGCGGCCTGGGAATTGTGGGCGGTGTCGATGACCACGGCCGGGGAGGTCCTCACGAGTTCCAGTCGGGCCGGGGCCTTCACCTCGGCCAACCCCTCCTCGATGATCTTCGGGTCCAGCCCCTGACCGCCGAGGAAGGACTCCACCGCCGCCACCGCGAGTGCCGCGTTGCGGGCCATGTGGGCACCGTGCAGCGGCAGGAACAGCTCCCCGACGGGTCCTCCGAGACCCTGGATCCGGATCACCTGCCCCCCGACCGCGGGTCGGCGTTCCAGCAGCCCGAAATCCGGACCCTCCGCCCGGACCACGGCCCCCACCTCGACGGCACGCGCCAGCAGTGGCTGGACCGCGGCGGGCTCCTGCCCGGCCAGCACCGCCGTCGAACCGGGCTTGATGATCCCGGCCTTCTCGGTGGCGATCTCGGCCAGGGTCTCGCCCAGGATGTGGGTGTGGTCCGCCCCGATGGGGGTCACCACGGCGACCTCGGGGGTGACGACGGAGGTGGCGTCCCAGCTGCCCCCGAGCCCCACCTCCACCACGGCGACGTCGACGGGCGCATCGGCGAAGGCGGCGTAGGCCATCCCCGTGATGACCTCGAAGAAGGTCATGTCGATGCCGTCCAGGTGCTGCTGGTCGACCAGCTGCACGAAGGGTTCGATCTCCTCCCAGACCTCACCGAACCGCTCCTTCGACAGGGCTTCCCCGTCCAGGCAGATGCGTTCCCGCGCGTCGCTGAGGTGTGGACTGGCGAATCTCCCGGTCCGGAGCCCGGTGGCACGCAGCAGGGAGTCGATCATGATGCAGGTGGACCCCTTGCCGTTGGTTCCGGCGACCTGGATCACGGGACTGGCCTGCTGGGGGTTGCCGAGCAGGTCCATCAGGGCCTGGATGCGGTTCAGGCTGCGGCCGATCCGGTGCTCGGGCCAGCGGGCCGTCAATTCTTCAACGAGGGTGGTGTGATCCATGATCCGCTCATTCTAGGCGGCTAGGATGAGCTGGTGACCGATTCGTACGCTGCGTCGTCCATCCGTTCCTGGAAGGACTGGGTGGGCCTCATCGCCCGCATCATCCCGGGAATCGTCTTCGTGTGGGCGGGGGCCGTCAAGATCGTCGACATGGAGGGTTTCCGGGCGAACATCCTGGCGTACCAGTTGGTGGGGTGGGACGTGGCGCACATCCTGTCGATCGTGCTCCCCGTGGTGGAGATCGCCGCGGGCCTGCTGCTGCTGGGGGGACTGTTCACCCGGTGGGCCGCGGCCGCGATCTTCGTCATGCTGTTGATGTTCATGGGGGGCATCGCCTGGGTCTGGAGTCAGGGCATCAACATCGACTGCGGCTGTTTCGGCACCGGCGGTGAGGTGGATGCCTCGCAGACCCAGTACCCCCTGAAGATGGCGGAGAACCTCGGGATGGCGACGTTGTGCGGTTGGCTGATGCTGCGTCCCCAGTCACTGTTCAGCCTGGACCGGGCACTTTTCGGGACCCCCACCCGTTCAATGACTGAAAGCACCTCCGCGAGCGACGCGGACGAGAAGGAATGAGAAGTACCCCGACATGGCCAACAACTCGAATCTGAGCAAGCGTGCAGCCCTGCGACGGCAGCAGGAGCTGGAGGAACGCCAGGCCCGCCAGAAGCGCATGATGGGCATCGGCCTCGGTGTGCTCGCAATCATCGCCGTGGCGATCGTCGCCATCGTCCTCACCCAGGTCGTGGGCAGGAACAGCAACGTGGCGACGCCACCGAACGCCACCGAGGGCCACGGCATCCAGCTGGTCTCCCAGGACACCAAACCGAGCGGCGAGGTCCCGCACCTGGTCATCTACGAGGACTACCAGTGCCCGGGATGCAAGTCTCGGGAGCAGGAGTACGGCAGCGTGGTCACCCAGCTCGTCGACGAGGGGAGGATCACGGTCGAGATCCGAACCGCCTACTTCCTGGACAGCGTGAACCGTGACGGCAACGCGAAGTCCTCCTCGCGAGCCGCCCTGGCGGCGGCCGCAGCCGACGCCGTCGGCAAGTACCGCGAATACCACAAGGTGGTCTTCGACAACCAGCCGAACGAGGGGGCCGGTTTCAGCGATGAGCAGCTCCGCGTGGACTTCGCCGCCCAGGCCGGGATCACCGGCGAGGCCCTGACCGAGTTCCAGAAGCTCTACGACGACAAGGCCTACGCCAACTTCGCGGAGAAGTCCTACAAGGCGATGTCGGAGAACGGGATCACGCAGACCCCGACCTTCACCGTCGACGGCAAGGAACTGAAGTTCTACGACGAGGCCGCCAAGAGCGTCCTCATCGAGCCGACCGCCGAATCCCTCATGGAGGCGATCGAGAAGCTCAAGAACTCCTGAACGAAGACGCCCCGGGGCGTTTCCATTCGACGGTTCTCGGCAGGCACAACTACGATGCCTGTCCATGACGAACTATGCCTCCGGCCTGCCTGCAAAGCCCGCTCTCGAAGGACTCGAGGACAAGTGGGCGCAGGTATGGCGGGAGGACGCCACCTACGCCTTCCAGCGACCGACCAGCCGCGACGAGGTGTTCTCCATCGACACCCCGCCACCGACGGTCTCGGGATCGCTGCACGTCGGCCACGTGTTCTCCTACACCCACACCGACACCATCGCCCGCCACCAGCGGATGCTCGGCAAGCAGGTGTTCTACCCGATGGGTTGGGATGACAACGGTCTGCCGACGGAGCGACGCGTCCAGAACTACTACGGGGTGCGTTGTGACCCGTCGTTGCCCTACGAGGAGGACTTCACCCCCCCGGCGAAACCCGACCCGAAGCGACAGGTGGCGATCTCTCGCCGCAACTTCGTGGAGCTGTGTCAGGAGCTGACCGCCATCGACGAGCAGGTCTTCGAGGAGCTGTGGCGTCACCTCGGGCTGTCCATCGACTGGGACACCCTCTACACCACGATCTCGCCGACCACGCAGGCGGTGGCGCAGCGCGCCTTCCTGCGCAACCTGGCCCGGGGCGAGGCCTACCTCAGCCATGCCCCGACCATGTGGGACGTCACCTTCCAGACCGCCGTCGCCCAGGCCGAACTCGAGTCCCGGGAGCACCCGGGGGCCTACCACCGGGTGGCCTTCCACCGGGAGGACGGCCCGGTGTTCATCGAGACCACCCGGCCAGAGCTGCTGCCGAGTGTCTGTGCCCTGATCGCCCATCCCGACGACGAGCGCTACCAGACCCTCTTCGGCACCACGGTCTCCTCCCCCGTCTTCGGGGTCGAGGTGCCAGTGCTGGCCCATCCTGCGGCCGAACCCGACAAGGGTGCCGGAATCGCGATGTGCTGTACCTTCGGTGACCTCACCGACGTGCAGTGGTGGCGGGAACTGGAGCTGCCCACCCGAACCGTGATCGGCCGTGACGGCAGGCTGCAGCGGGAGACCCCTGAGTGGCTGGTGAATCCGGAGCCGTACGCCGAGCTGGCGGGCAAGACCGTTTTCTCCGCCCGGGCCGCGATGGTGGAGCTGCTGCGCTCCTCCGGTGATCTCGACGGTGAGCCGAAGCCGATCTCGCGTCCCGTCAACTTCTACGAGAAGGGTGACAAGCCGCTCGAGATCGTCGCCACCCGGCAGTGGTACCTCGCCAACGGCGGCCGTGACGAGCAGCTGAAGGCCACACTGCTGGAGCGGGGCCAGGAGCTGGAGTGGACCCCGGACCACATGCGTCACCGCTACGACAACTGGGTGAGTGGGCTCAACGGGGACTGGCTGATCTCCCGGCAGCGGTTCTTCGGGGTGCCGTTCCCCGTGTGGTACCCGCTGGATGCCGACGGGGAGCCCGACCACGAGGCGATGATCGTCGCCGACGAGGCGAGCCTGCCGGTGGATCCCGTCACCACCTGCCCGCCCGGCTACGACGAGTCGCAGCGCGGCGTCCCGGGCGGTTTCATCGCCGACCCGGACGTGATGGACACCTGGGCCACCTCGTCGCTGACCCCGCAGATCGCCTGCGGCTGGGAGCGGGACCCGGAACTGTTCGCCCTGACCTTCCCGATGGACATCGCCCCTCAGGCCCACGACATCATCCGCACCTGGCTGTTCTCCCGGGTGGTCCGCGCCAATGCGGAGAACCACTCGTTGCCATGGAAGCGCGCCACCATCTCCGGTTTCGTCGTGGACCCGGACCGCAAGAAGATGTCGAAGTCCAAGGGCAACGTCGTGGTGCCCTCCGACATCCTGGAGAAGTATGGCTCCGACGCGGTCCGGTGGCGGGCTGCGATGGCCCGTCCCGGCATGGACTCCCCCTTCGACGAGTCACAGATGAAGGTGGGCCGTCGCCTGGCGATGAAGATCCTCAACGCCGGGAAGTTCGTGCTGTCGATGGCACCGGAGCCGGGTGATCTCGCCCGGGTGATCAATCCCGTCGACAAGGCGATGCTGGCCGGGCTGGCCGAGGTGGTCACCGCCGCCACACGGGCCTTCGAGGAGTTCGACTACACCACTGCACTGGAGGTGGCGGAGTCCTTCTTCTGGGCCTTCTGCGACGACTACCTGGAGCTGGTCAAGGAGCGCGCCTACGGCACCCACTCCCCCGAGGAACAGGCCTCGGCCCAGCATGCCCTGGCCCTGGCCCTCGACGTGCAGCTGAGGCTGTTCGCCCCGTTCCTGCCGTTCGTGACGGAGGAGACCTGGTCGTGGACCCACGGCTCCTCGATCCACAAGGCTGCCTGGCCGGTGCCCACGGAGGTCAACACTGACGGCGCCACCGAGCTCATCGCGGATGTCGCCGCCGTGCTGATCGCGGTACGCGGTGCCAAGTCGAGTGCGAAGGCCTCGATGAAGACCCCCGTGACGGCCGTCGTCTTCCGGGGCGAGCAGGCCTCACTGGAACGTCTGCAGGCCGTCGAGGCAGACCTGAGGGCGGTGTGCCGGATCACCGGGGAGATCACCTGGGAGGTCGCCGACGGTCCGCTCACGGCCGAGGCCGAGCTGGCTCAATGAGCAGGATGTCCGCCGAGCAGCGTCGGCACCAGGTGCTGACGGCGGCCACCCATGAGTTCGCCCGTTCCGGCTACCACGGCGCATCGACCCAGGCCATCGCCGCACGGGTGGGAGTTTCCCAGCCCTACCTGTTCCAGCTCTTCGGCTCCAAGCTGCAACTGTTCATCGCGACGTGGCAACTGTGTTGCGACCGCATCGAGGCCGTTCTGCTGGAGGCCGCGGAGAACGCCACCGCCGCTGAGCCAGGACAGGCGTTGGCCACGGCCTACGACGCCCTGCTGTCGAAGGAGAAGGAACTGTTGACCCTCCAGCTGCAGGCCTGGGCGGCCAGCTGCACCGACGAGGAGATCCGCGAGGTCGTGGCGCAACGCTTCGAGCGCATCTGGCGCCTGGTCGGGTCGCTGTCCGGCGCCTCGACGGAGGTGGTCGGGGACATGATGGGAGGCTGGGTCCTCTACAACGTCGCCGCCGCCCTCCAGCTCGATGAGATCGGTCAGTGCACGGTGACCAGGGCCTGGCAGCGCTCCTCAGGCAGCAGGTGAGTCATCCGGTTTCGGGGTTGACAGGCTGCTCACCACGGCGAGGGTGAGGACCGCTGCCCCGACCCACAGGCTTGCGACCAGACCTCGGGTGAACTGTGCGGCATCGCTCTGGTCACCGGTGATGATGAAGACCGCGGTGAGCATCGCGACACCGATGAGCACGCCCAGTTCCCGGACGAAGTTGTTGATGCCCGAGGCGATCCCTTCATCCTTGGCCGGGACGAAGCGCAGGGCCTGGGTGGCGAGCACCGCGAAGAAGGCACCCATCCCCAGCCCGGCGAGCAGCAGCCCCGGCAGCAGGAGCAGGTAGGGCACGTCAGGCCGCAGGACCAGGGCGAACGAGACCAGTGAGGCCGCCTGGAGCAGGGCACCGAACGTCAGGATGCGCCCCGTGCCGAACCGGGGCACGAGCTGCCCGGCGATGGGGGCCGCGAGCACCGGCAGCAGGGTCCAGGGCAGGGTGAGCAACCCGGCCTGCAGTGGTTCGTACCCACGCACCCGCTGGAGGTACTGGGTGAGCAGGAAGACCACCCCGAACATCCCGGCGGTCACCAACAACGCGGTGAGATTGGTCAGGGTGAATCCCCTCGAGCTCAGCAGGCCGGGATCGATGACCGGGTGTCGGGACCGCCGGATGTGACCCAGGAACCAGACGAACGACACCACAGCCACGGCACCGACGCCGATGGCCAGTGCGGGACCGCCTGCTGTCAGGGCGATCACCAGGGCCAGCACCGCCGTCGAGAGTCCGATGAGACCGACGAGGTCGAAGGCCCCTGTGCTGGTGGTGAGGTCGCGGACCATGCGTGGCGCAGCGAACATGAGCAGCAGGCCGATGGGTACGTTGATCCAGAAGCCCCACTGCCAACCGACGAACTGCACGATGGCCCCACCGATCAGCGGGCCGATCGCCGTTGCGAGCCCTTGAGCCGCCGACCAGACGGCGATGGCCACCGGGCGTCTCTCCTCGACCGTCTCCTGCACGAGCAGGGTCAAGGAGAGCGGGACGAGGATCGCCGCCCCCACTCCCTGGACGGCCCGGGCGATCACGAGCACCTCGACACCGGGTGACAGGGCAACCACGATGGAGGCGGCGGTGAAGATGCCCACCCCGACCTGGAAGGCCGTCCTCCTGCCGATGCGCTCCCCGACGGCCGCTGCCGCCAGCATGAACACGGCGAAGGTGAAGGTGTAGGCGTTCACGATCCAGCTCAGCGCGGAGACCTCCAGCCCGAAGTCCTGCTGGATCGCGGGCAACGCGAAGGTGACCACGAGGTTGTCGAGCCCCGCGATGAATGCGGCACCAGCGGTGAGCGCCACCACGCCCGTGGACGATCCTGACTTCATCCCATCTCCTTAGTTAGTGATCACTAAGAACTGTAGTCAGGAATCACGTACTGTCAACCGGGCGATCGACTTCCAGCAGACAGGGTGGGCTGAAGCCACGCCCTTCCCGGCACGAATCCCTGGCAGAAGAGGCTGGCGTGTACGTCCTTGGCGGCAGGCCGTTCTTCGTCGGCTACGTCACCGGGCAGCCCCGGCCTGGATCGCGGTGATGAGCACCGTGTTGACGATGTCCTCGACCAGGGCACCCCGGGACAGGTCGTTGACCGGCTTGTTGAGGCCCTGCAGCACCGGACCGATGGCCAGTGCACCGGCGGTGCGTTGCACCGCCTTGTAGCCGATGTTGCCCGCGTTCAGGTCGGGGAAGATCAGCACATTGGCCTGTCCGGCCACCGGCGAGTCCGGGGCCTTGGAACGCGCGACCTTCGCATCCACCGCCGCGTCGAACTGCAGCGGACCGTCGCAGGCCAGGTCCGGGGCTGCCTCGCGCAGCAACCGGGTGGCCTCGGTCACGGCCTCGACGTCCGGCCCGGCACCGGAGGTCCCCGTCGAGTAGGACAGCAGCGCCACCCTGGGGTTGATACCGAAACTGCGGGCCGTCTCGGCCGAGGCCGCCGCGATGTCTGCCAACTGGGCCGGGGTCGGGTTCGGATTGACCGCGCAGTCACCGAACACCAGCACCCGATCGGCCAGGCACATGAAGAAGGCCGAGGAGACCACCGAGACCCCGGGCCGGGTACGGATCACCTCGAAGGCCGGACGGATGGTGTGGGCGGTGGTGTGGATCGCACCGGAGACCATCCCGTCGGCCAGGCCATCACGCACCATCATCGTGCCGAAGTAGGACACGTCGGCCATCCTCTCGAAGGCCTGCTCCCGGGTGACCCCCTTCTTCGCACGCAGCTCCGCGTACTCGTCGGCGAACCGGTCCCGCCACGGATGGGTGAGCGGATCGACCACCTCCGCACCGTCGATGTCGACCCCCTCCGCTGCCGCCAGACGAGCGACCTCATCGGGATCACCCAGCAGGGTCAGCCTCACGGCCCCGTCCTGCAACAGCTGATCCGCGGCACGCAGGATGCGCGGCTCAACACCCTCCGGCAGGACGATGTGGGAACTCGCCGCCCTGGCCTCGGCCAGCAGTCCTCGCTGGAACCGGACCGGGGTGACGGCCTTCTCGTGATGCCTGTCGAGCACGGTGACCAGCTGCTGTTTCGTCGGCTGGGGTGCGGTCACCTCGCCGCGACGGCGCAACGGTACCTGGGGCAGCAGGCTGCGCCACATCTCGGCCAGACTGCCACGGGGCTCGCCGTCGACCAGGACGGAGGCGGGCAGCGGGAACTGACCGGAGGCCAGCCCGATGAGCAGCCCCAGCAGGAGATCGTCACGTTCAGCGGGAACGACCGGGCGGCTCCCGGCGACGAGGTCCCGCAGGATGTCCGCCACACCGAGTCCGTTCGGAGCGGCCAGGTCGGGCAACTCGGCGAGCCGGAGACTGCGGCCGTCGAAGGTCGCGACGACCTCGGCCCCGTGGGCCCGGCAGACGGTGGTCGCCACCTCGAGCGCAGCGGCGTCCTCCCAGTCCTGCACCAGCACGACCCCGGCCCCGAGCGTCGCGGCGAGCTTCGCCCCCAGTTCGAGGGTCAGCGGTTGCAGCGCAGCGGGCAGTGTGGTGTGGCTGATGACCTCCTCCCCCGCGGCCTCCACCATGTCGAGGGCCCGGCCCAACGCCGCATCGGGGTCCTTCGCCACCGCAGTCGGGTCAGCCGTGAAGGCCGGACCGAGGTCGATGGTGGCGGCACCACGCAACACCTGCGTCAACACCCGCACGGCCGCGTTGCTGTCCCCCGACGCCGCGATCGGGATGAGATGTGTCCGAACGCTCATCTCAGGCCTCGAGGACTCGGTCCAGCACGGCATCCAGCTGTTCCGGCTCGGCGCCGAGCGCCGCCACGACGGCACGTCGGACCTCATCACGCGGGGGTGGCACTGCACCGCTTGACTGCGATGTCGGCGTCGGTGTCGACCGTGTGCTCGGTGCACCCGAGACGGTGTCGGTGCCGCGGATGATCCGCAGCCCCCGGTCCTGGGCCAGCTCGGCGGCGACATCGGTGATGATCGCATCGGCATCGACGCGCAGCTCGCAGGCCCCCTCGGCCAGGAGCTGGATGATCTGGTCCTGGGTGACGATCTGGCGTGCCATGGTGGTCTCCTTCAGGTTCAGTCGGTGGTGGGTTCTGCCCAGCTGGCGACGCCGAGCGGTGTGACGAGCATGGGATGGGGGGCAGCCGTGGCCTTCACCCCGGTGATCCGGGTCATGATCTCCTCGACACCCTTGAAGGCACTGGTTCCTCCGACCAAGTGGATGTGAGGGACGTCGTGGCCCTCGATGGCGCGGGCGACGATGGTGGACATCTTCTCCAGCACCGGGGCCACCATCGGGGCGATCCGGGCCTGCTGGGCGGGCTTGCGTTTGAGCTTCTCGGCCTCCTCGAAGCTGATCCCGAGCCCTCCCGCCACCACGAGGGAGAGATGGGTACCACCGCTCGGCTCATCGACGACCTTGACCACCTCGCCGCCCTTGATGACAGCGATTCCCGTGGTGCCACCGCCGATGTCGACGACGGCACCGTCGTTGATCCTGAGCACCGCGTTGGCGGCCGTGGTCTCGTCGATCACCCGGGTGCAGTCGATGCCTGCCCCCTCGATGACGTAGCGGTGAGCGCGGTGATCGCTGTCATGGACGGCCGGAGGGACGGTGACGGTCCCGGAGACGAGGGTACGGCCGATACGCCGTTCCAGGTCCTGTTTCAGTCCGGCGACGACCTCCCGGGCCCCGGCGAAATCCCACACCACGCCGTCGCGGACCACGTCGGCGAAGACGCTCGCCCCCGCCAGGGGCCGGTCGTCGGCATCGGTGACCATGATGACGGTGAACGCGGTGCCGAGATCCACCCCCACCTTGATGGGCAGACTCGCCGGCAGCGGTGTCGCGGCCTTCATCGATGCCTTGGCCGCGGCCATCAGCTTCTTGACTCCCTTCACTCCTCCCCCTCACCGAGCCTGAGCTGCAGCAGGTAGAAGGCGCTGGAGAGGCGATTGAGGGCGTGGTTCAACGACGGTCCGTAGGGATGCTCCGGGTCCGGGAAGGTGTCCAGGGCCGTCAGTTCCAGCTCCCGGCAGTGGGTGCGGCACAGGTTGAGCCAGTGCATCAGGACGGGAGAGGTACCGTCGATGGTGGCGTGCGGCACCCCCAGCACCCCGTCGGGATCATGGGTGGCCTTGTGGATCGCCTTCTCGTCCCAGCCCGGCAGCTCGAGTGCAGCCGCGGGACGTTCGTTGTACTCGGCGCTGGTCAGCTCCCTGCAGTACGCGGCGAGCACCCCCAACGCCTCGGTCAGCCACCGCGGACCGGACACGGTGCTCTGCGCCTGGGCCATGAGCACCAACGCGTGGAGGCTGTCCGCCTGCCCTCGCAACCTGATCCTGGGATGGGTCTTGTGGACGAACTGGGTGGCGTTGAGCTGGGTCAGGGCATCCGGTTTACGGGTGATCTCCCCCTGACAGGTCCCGCAGCGCGGCGGCTGCTCGGCCTTGACCACGGGGAAGACCGACTCGCGCAACCAACCGGGGCGACCAGCGGCCACGTCCTCGGTCAGGATCTCGCGGACCTGCAGCCCCCACTCCTTGATGAAGTCCCGTGCCGAGGGCGTGAGACTGGCCCCGGCAGGAACATCGATCACGGCCCCTCGGGTGGGACGACGGAGTTGGGCGCGCAGGTCCGCCTCGGAGATCACGGTCACAGTCCGGCCTCCCAGTCAGCCGGGAACGTCACATAGACGAAACGGGCCCAGCTGGGAGTGCCGAAGGTGATGTCGGAGCCCTTGGGGACGTAGAGCACATCCCCGGGACGACCGACACGGACGCCGTCCGGGGTCCCGAGGTGGAGCTCCCCCTCGAGGACGATCTGGACTTCGTCGTAGCTGAAGTGCCAGGGGAAGGAACCCTTGGTCAGCGACATGTATCCCGCCGCCATCGGGGAACCGTCCTCACCGGTGACCACATCAGCGGTCCTGACCTGCTGGCCGGGTTGCGGCCCGGGGTACGGGAAGGGCTCGGTCACCACCTGGTCACCGCGACACAGCTTGACCGGATGGGCCGGGGCCGGGGCGTTCACCCCGGTCCCGAGCCCTGTTCCGGCCAGCAGTTTCGTCACGATGTCGCGCACCTGGTCAGCGAGAGCACCCTGCCCCTTGGCCGGGGCGGCTGCCTGCGTTCCGGTGCCCTCCACCAGGGTGACCCCGAGATCCGCCGCCACGTCCCGCGCCAGCGGCGTGACGACCGCTCCCGCCGGGACCTCGAGGCTGCCTCCAACAGCGTCGCGGACCCGGTCAGCAGTGATGACGAGGCGACCACCCATCGATCTCAGGCCTTGCCGCCGGGCAGGATGATCTCGACGTCACCGTGGGGACGCGGGATCACGTGCACGCTGATGAGCTCACCGACGCGACCGGCAGCAGCGGCACCGGCATCGGTGGCGGCCTTGACCGCACCGACATCGCCACGGACCATGACGGTGACGTAACCGGCACCGATCTGCTCCTTGCCGATGAGGCGGACGTTGGCGGCCTTGACCATCGCGTCCGCCGCTTCGACGGCGCCGACGAGGCCCTTGGTCTCGACCATGCCGAGAGCGATCATCTGGACATCAGCCATGGGAGTACTCCTCTTTGTGTTGGTTGCTGGCTTCTTCCTGGTGGTTGCCGTTGCCGCGGATGCGGCCTCGGCCTTGCTTGGTGGAACCGCTTTGGTCGCGCCCCCACGGGGCTCCACCTTTTCGGTGGAGGCGCTGTCGGTTGTCTGGACCGTCACTCACATCTCCTTCCCCGGTCAACTCCCGCCCCGGTCCTGCATCTCGGCGAGCACCTTGGCGACGATGCGTTCGATCACATCAGCTGCATCCTGATGGGTCGCCGCCATCGGGGCGGCTGCCCTGGTCGAGGCGGCATCCCCGCCACCGTGTGCCCGCGCCACGGCGGGGGCGTCGTGCAGCTGATAGGCCACGCGCTTGATGTTGAGCACGTGGTGGATGGTGATGTTGTCGGAGACCACGGCACCACCGATGCCACCCGGGGCCAGGGTCAGCGACGGCATCAACCCCGTCGTGCAGCCCACGGCCCCCAGGGATCCCCAGGTGTTCACGATGACCCGGAAGGCGGGTTTCTCGATCCCGAAGGCGAGGACGGACTCCTCGTCACGGGAGTGGATGACCACGGTGTGCCCGTCGCCGCCGAAGGTCAGCATCTCCAGTGCCCTGGCACATCCGGCACGCCACCCGTCCTCGACCATCCAGCCGAGCACGGTGGTGAGCTTCTCCCTCGACAGCGGATGCTCCGGACCGATCCCGTCGAGATCGGCGACGAGGATGCGCGCGTCGGCGGGCACCTCGATCCCGACCTTGGAAGCGATGTACTGGGGGGTGCGCCCCACCAGGTCCGCCACCATCATCCCGTTGGGACGGAACATCCTCGCAGCGAGCTTGTCCGCCTCCTGCCTGGTCAACCAGTGGGCACCGCGGGCCTGCATCTCCGCCTTGAGCCGTTCGGCGATGGGCGCATCCGCGATCACCGCCTGCTCGGTGGCGCAGATGGTGGAGCAGTCGAAGGACTTCGACTCCACGATCATCTGGGCGGCCTTGACGATGTGGGCGCTGCGGTCCACGTAGGCCGGGACGTTGCCCGGTCCCACGCCCAGTGCCGGCTTGCCCTTGCTGTGTGCGGCCTTGACCATGCCGGGGCCACCCGTGGCGAGGATCATCGACGTCGCATGATGATCCATCAGGGCATTGGTGCCGTCGATGGTGATGTCGGTGAGGCATCCCACCAGGCCGGGCGGCATCCCTGCCTTCTCCCCCGCCTCGATCATGATGCGCACGGCCTCGGCCGTGCACTTGGCCGCCGAGGGGTGGGGGGCCACGACCACCGCATTGCGGGCCTTGACCCCGATGAGGATCTTGAAGATCGCCGTGGAGGTGGGGTTGGTCGAGGGGGTCAGTGCGACGATCACCCCGACGGGCCAGCCGATCTCGACGATCCGGCGTTCCTCGTCGTGCCGCAGGATCCCGCAGGTGGGGACGTCCTTGATGGACTCCCACACGTTGGAGGCCGCGAACTCGTTCTTCAGCTTCTTGTGGGCGGGGTACCCGAAGCCCGTCTCCTCGTGGGCCATCCGGCCGAGCCGTCCGGCCTCCGCCATCGCGGCGGCGACCATGGCCTCACAGATCTGGTCCACCTCCTCCTGGGAGGCGAACTGGAACTGCCGCATGGCCTTTCGCGCATTCGTGCACAGGTCCCGGGCCTGCTGCACGGACAACAGATCAGCGTCATGGAGCTTGTCGGTCACCTCAGTACCTCCGAGGGCTGGCCGCGATGTCCAGCACGGCGTCCTGGAACGCGGAGCACGCGGCACGGCAGGCACTCTGCGACCCGGTCAGCAGACCACCGGCGAAGTTCGTCTCGGAGGGCGGCGCGAAGAAGACCTTCATCTCGACCTCGGCCGCCTTCATCGCCGCATCGAGGGCGTAGGTGGCCTCGAGTGGGGGTGCGATGAGGTAGGCCAGGGCCTCGCCGGGACGGATCCCGGCCTCCTTCGACAGGTAGGTCCCGGTGCTGCTGATCAGGTGCGGGAAGAAGGCGAGCTCCCCGGCCTCGTCGGCAGCGTAGAAGAAGGCCTCCTCCTCGCAGTGGGCGATGCAGGCGTCGAGACCCGACCGGACCTCGGCAGGGGTCGGCCCCGCCAGGATGCCGATGATCTCACCGGACAGCGGTCCAGAGGCGTGGGCCGAACCGGCGTAGAAACTCTTGGCGTAGACGACGTCGACCTCGGCGAACTTGGTCGCCTCGTCGAGGGAGACGTACAGCGCATCGTCGATGTCGCAGGTCACCAGGGCCAGGGCCCGGTGCTCGTCCCCCAGTTCCAGGTGCTTGGCGAAACCGCGGTCGACGTTGGAGATGATGCGGGCCGCCAGGATCGTGGGCTTGATGGGTTCAAGAATGGCCATGGTCTCCTCCTCAGGCACCGGTTGCGAGTTCGCGGAGCTTCACCCCGGAAGCACCGTGCTGGATCATCTTCTTGACCACCTCGACGACGTAGGCACCGGCCTCGAGGGGGTTGGTGCCGCCGTGGGTGGTGATCATGCAGATCAGGTCCCGGTCGGCGTCGTTCTTGCCGGGCTGCGGGTCGAAGCCCATGTAGACGCTCATCGCATCGGCGATGCCGAGCCCGGGGCGTTCCCCGATGAGCAGGATCAGCACCTTGGCCTGGACGATGGTGTTGACGTCGTTCATCACCCCGACGCGGCAGTTCTCGATGAAGAACGGCGTGCCGAGCGTCAATCCGGCCGAGGTCAGGCCCTGCTCGATGACCGGGTAGATGTTCGCCAGGTTGTTGGTGATCGCCGCCGCCGACAGGCCGTCACCGACGCAGATCTGGACATCGGGGTTCTTCCTGCAACGCTCCGTGATCGTCGCCTTGGCCTCATCGGTGAGGAGCCGCCCCAGGTCGGGCCGCAGCAGGTACTCGGCGCGGTCCTGGGCCCGGCTGGAGACGCTGAACAGGCCCAGCGCATCCTTGGTCTCCTCCTCCACCACCCCGTAGATGGCATCCTGGGTCACCCCGTGGTCGGCCTGGAACAGCAGCAGGTTCGGGGTCTTGGGACGGGCCCCGGCCCGACCGACCCCGATCCTGGCATTCGTGGTGGCGCAGAGGTTGCGGAGGCCGTCGGCGTCGTACGGGTTGTCCACCCGCAGCTTGTGACGCTCCTCGGGGACGGTGGGGTCAGGGAGGTCGATGACCAGGTCGCCCTGCGCTGTCGGTACGGCAGGAGCCGGTGTGGTGGCGGGAGCGGTGATCCCCTCCCGCTTCAGTTCCGCGATGACGCGGGCGACGATCTGCTCAAGGTTCTCAGTCATGTCAATCACCTCTTGAGGAAGAAGGAGGGGTCACCGGCGAGATCGGTGAGCTGACCGTTGCGCCACAACCCGATGTCCTCGAGCCAGGCCTCGAACTCGGGCAGAGGACGCAGCCCGAGGGCCTGACGCAGTGCAGGTGCGTCGTGGTAGCTCGTGGACTGGTAGGACAGCATCGCGTCATCACCCTGGGGCACGCCCATGATGAAGCTGCCACCGGCGGAGGCGAACAGCACCGCCAGGTTCTCCAGATCGTTCTGGGTGGCCTTGGCGTGGTTGGTGTAGCAGACGTCGCAGCCCATCGAGATGCCGGTGAGCTTGCCCATGAAGTGGTCCTCCAGACCGGCCCGCGTGATCTGCGTCGCGTCATAGAGGTACTCGGGACCGATGAAACCGACGACGGTGTTGACCTGGTAGGGGTCCCACCGCTTGCACATCGAGTAGATCCGGGCCTCCAGACAGAGCTGGTCCGCACCGTTGTGGGCATCGGCCGAGAGTGCCGAGCCCTGCCCGGTCTCGAAGTACATGTAGTTGGGCCCCTCGGTCCAGCAGTACTTCTTCGCCATCTCGTAGGCCTCGTCCATCAGACCGACGCTGACGCCGAAGCTCTCCATCGCCTTCTGGGATCCGGCGAGGCTCTGGAACAACAGCCCCACCGGGGCGCCCCGCTTCATGCACTCCATCTGTGTGGTGACGTGGGCCAGCACGCAGTTCTGGGTCGGGATCTCCCAGCGGTCGATGATCTCCTTGGTCATCTCCAGCAGGCGGCTGACGCTGCTCACCGAGTCATCGGAGGGGTTGATCCCGATCACGGAGTCACCAGAACCGTAGGACAGTCCCTCGTAGGCGGTGGCCCGGATGCCGTCGACGGAGTCGGTCGGGTGGTTCGGCTGGTTGCGGGAGGCGAGCCTGCCGGGCTGCCCGATCGTGTTGTTGCAGTGCTTGACGACGGTGATCTTGCGGCCGCCCAGCACGAGGTCGAGGTTGCTCATCAGTTTGGTGACGCCCGCGACCATCTCACCGGTCAGCGCGTTGCTCACCCGTTTGATCATGTCGCTGGTGGTGTTGTTGCTGAGGATCCACTCCCGGAACTCACCGACGGTCCAGTTCTTGATCTCGTTGTAGATGGTCTCGTTGACCGCATCGTCGATGACGCGGGTCACCTCGTCCTCGTCGTACGGGATCACCGGGTTCTCACGCAGCGCGGAGAGCGGCACCTCCGCGAGGACCAGTCTCGCCGCCACCCGTTCCGCCGAGGAACGTGCGGCGATACCGGCCTGCTGGTCGCCGGACTTCTCCTCGTTGGCCTTGGCGAGCAGCTCCTTGAGATCCTTGAACTCGTAGGTCTCGCCGAACAGCTTGGTGCGCAGCAACATCAGGCCACCTCCTCGATCTCTGCTTGCATGGTGTTCCTTCCTTCGGTCCTCACTGGTAGAAGACGAGAGTCTTGACTGACACGGGTACGACACGGCCGTCGAACAGCGGTTCACCGATGTCGATGAAGTCGCCTTCGCCCAACCCGATCTGGTCAACGACGATGACCGGTCGATCGGGGGCCTTGGACTTGAGGGTCTGGCCCAGCACCTGGGCGTAGTCCTGCTCGGTGACGAGCACCAGGGGCTTGTCGGCCGGCAGGTAGTCGCTGGCGAAGGCCGCGAGTCCTGCGGCCAGGTCGATGACCTGCGGGTAGACCATGAGTGCCGGCAGGTCGAGGGCGATGACGAAGTTGCCGGGATCGCTCTCTCCTCGGTCCCACCGCTGCACGGCCTGGGCGACGGCGCGCCGGACGGCCTCCGGGTCCCGGTAGGCGGGGACGTGTTCCAGGATCCTGGGCTCGATGACGGGAAGGTTCTTCAGCGGCAGGTGGGAACGCTCCGCCCAGATCGTGGAACCGGAGAGGGTGACCTGTTGGCTGGCGGCACCGAGCACGGTTGCACGCAACGTCTGTGCTGGTCGTTCCACCCGGAGCTGCCGCCAGCGGGGATTCTCCCGCAACGAGGCGGCGAGCAGCGGCCCGACGTCGCCGTACCGGGCCACCTCGGCGACGGTCTCGGAGGGCACGTCGTCGTAGTAGGCCGCCCCCACTCCCCCGGAGACGAAGTACGCGGCGACGGGGCCGTCCACGGCCAACGGCGGGGTCAGGGCGAGTTTCTCCCCCAGCGGGGAGGTCTGGCCCAGGACGAGATCCACCACCACGTCGGCCATCGCGTCGGTGAACTGTCTCAGCACCTGCAGCGACACCTGCTCGCCCACGCGCATGTCCAGCCCGAGGTGCTCGACGATGTCCCGGCCCGCAGGTTTGAGGTGGACCAGACGACCACTGTCGGGGTCGATGATGGCCTGCCTGCCGCCGACCATGACGGCTGCGGAGGTGACGTGCTTGCCAGCGCGGAAGATGGCGGCATTGGCCGATCCGCCACCGATGTCCACGTTGATGATGGTCGCGTAGTGGTCAGCGGCCCAGTCGGAGGCACCTGAGCCACGCCCGGCGATCTGGGACTCCAGGCTCGGCCCCGCGACGGTGACCACGAAGTCCCCGGCCAGGTCCGACAGCCCCTGGAGGATGGCCTCGGCGTTGCGGGTACGCGCGGTCTCCCCGGTGATGATCACGGCCCCGGTCTCCACCTGGGAGGAGTCGATACCGGCTCGGATGTACTCCTCGTGGATCATCCTGACCAGCGCGGTGACGTTGATCTCCTCGGGGGAGCTGAGCGGGGTGAGGTGCGGTTCGCTCTGGTGGAGCACGGCCCGCTCGTCGACGTCGAGGCGGGGCACCAGCCCCACCCTGGCCTGGTTGGACACGGTGAGCCGGGACACCACGAGCTGACTCGTCGTGGTCCCGATGTCGATGCCGACACTCAGCATCTCCCGTGTCCCCGTCGTCATCGTCACTGCTTCCTGAAGGTGATCTCGCCGTCCACCTCGAGGGAGTCCAGGATCGCCATCACGACAGCATCGACCGGCGCGTCGTCGGTGTACTCGGTCTGACGGCTGGCACTGCCGCTGGCGACCAGCACCAGCTCCCCGGTCCCGGCACCGACGGCATCTGCGGCGACGAAGAACTCTCCCTGCGGTTCATCGGAGGGGGTGGCCGGACGCAGCACCAGCAACTTGCTGCCCCGCAGGCTCTCCACCTTGGCCGTCGACACGGCCACACCGACCACTCGAGCGATCCTCATGCCTCAGGCTCCCTCTGCCTCTGCCTCGACAGCCGCAGCCGCCTCGGAGGCCTTGGGCAGGGAACGACCGAACAGCAGCAGGGCCAGACCGATGGCGGCGAATCCGGCCACCAGCTTGCCGACGATGACCGGGGCGATCATCTCCCGGGAGGAGGCGGCGACGAATCCCAGGTGGTCGCCCAGCGCGAAGGCCGCGCTCACCGCGAAGGCGGCGTTGAGCACCTTGCCACGGGGATCCATGTTCTTCATGATCTGGAACATCGGGATGTTGTTGGCCAGGGTGGCGATCATGCCACCGGCGGCGGCGTCGTTCATCCCGAGCAGGGAACCGACCTTGCCGAGGGGGCGACTGGCAAACTTGATGATGAGGTGGACGGCCGGGAAGGCACCCAGCAGCATCATCGCGATGACACCGACGGTCTCGATCCCCTCACTGGCCGGGTCGAGTTCCCAGCCCTCGGGCATGATCTTGACCTCGGTCCTCGCCTCGAAGACGGCGATCATGAGGCCGATGCTGATGAGCGCCACCAGGAACTTGCCGAACCACTCGAAGCCCGTGGTCATGGCGTCGGGGAACTTCCACAGCCCGAGGGCGATGAGCAGGGCGGCCACGACGATGGGGATGAGGTTGACCAGGATCATGAGGATCGGGAAACCTGCGGCGAGTCCGGAGATGAGCACCCCGATCGGGATGGTGCAGATGCCGGCCAGGATGCCCTTGGCCAGGTAGCCACGGTCGTTCTTGTCGATGATGCCGAGCGCCACCGGGATGGTGAAGACGACGGTGGCACCCATCATGGAGCCGAGCACCAAGCCGGAGAGCTTCGCGGCCTCCTCGGTCTGCGCCAGCCGCTCCGCCAGTGGCCAACCGCCCATGTCACAGGCCAGCAGGGTGCCCGCGAACATCGCCGGGTCGGCCCCCACCAGTGAGTAGAGCGGGGTGATGACGGGGTTCAGCAGTTTGGCCAGCACCGGGGCCAAGGAGATCACACCGACCATGGCCAGGGCGAGGGGACCCATGGCGTTGAAGCCCTCCTCGAACTGCTCCCCCAGACCGAACTTGTTCCCGATGGCGCGGTCCAGAGCACCCAAGACCATGAATCCCATGAGGATCCAGATGATGATCGTGTTGATGTCCACCTTGACTTCCTTCTCCTGGAGCCGACCACCCCGGGACCATCCCCGAGGCCTGCCAACTGGCCTTGCAGTGGCCAGTTTTGCGCGGCGTCACCCACTCAGCCCAGACCACTTTGGCCCGTGACAGGTGACCACCTGGGTGACCCGACACCCGGGTGAACCGGTGTCCTGCAGCCCACGTGCCGGGTAGCCTTCCCCCATGGCCAGGAGAGCACCGGAGCTGCACCCACGTCTCATCATGGACCCCGAGATCCACCCGATCGCCCAGCGGGTGGTCTCAGCCATCCTCACCGCGATCACCGACGGCAGTCTCCTCGACGACGACCCACTGCCCTCCTCCCGCAGCCTGGCGGAGTCCCACGGGATCTCCCGTTCCTCAGTCGTGCAGGCCTACGAGACACTGGCCGGTCTGGGTGTGGTCCGTTCCGTCCACGGCAGTGGCACCACGGTGTGCCCCGGAGCGCGGAGTCTCCTGGACTCCGGTGCCGCGCCCTCGCCCGCCCCCACGAGTGAGCCCGACAGCACGAAACGCACACTCAACCTGACGGTCCCCGCCGACATGCACGAGGCCGCCCTCGACCAACGCGAGTGGAACCGGGCCTGGCGACGTGCCATCGCCCCGGACTGCTCCCGCAGCGGACCGCAGGACCTCATCGCCGCACTCCACAAGCACCTGCGTTCCTTCCGGGGCATGACCTTCGCCCCCGAACAGGTCGTGTTGCGTCCCAGCATCGGCAGCGTGGTCGCCGACATCGTCCACAGCGCCGAGTTGAGGGGACAGGGCATCGTCGTCGAGGACCCGGGCTATCCCCGCATCCAACGTCACTTCATCGACCACGGCTGCCGGGTGCGATGCCTGCCGGTCGACGAGCACGGGCTCCGGATCGACATGCTGACCGGCACCGATCGTGCCGTCCACGTCACCCCGGCCAGGCAGTGGCCCACCGGGGTGACCATGAGCGAGCAGCGTCGCCGGGAGCTGCTCGACTGGTCGGTGCGCACCGGTGGCCTCATCATCGAGAACGACCTCGATGCCGAGTTCGTCTTCGGACGTGCCCCGGAACCCACCCTGTTCTCGATGGCACCGCCGGGGGCCCAGGTGGTCTACCTCGGGTCCCCGGCCAAGCTGCTGAGCTCCGAGCTGGCCGTGGTCTGGCTCATCACGAACCCCGGGTTCCACCGACGCGCCGAGGACCTCGCCCCCGTCTCGGACTTCCCCGCACGCGCCCTGGCCCATTTCATCAGCTCCGGCGCGCTGTACCGACACCGCAACCGTGCCCTGTCACTGTGCCAGGAACGCCGGGACGCCCTGCTCAAGCAACTCACGAAAGTGGTGCCCGAGGTCCAGGCCCTCGGGGAGCCGAGCGGCACCGAGATCGTGCTGCAGCTGCCCGATGGGGCGGACGAGCTGGCGGTGCAGATGCAGCTTGAACGCTCGGGGTACCAGGTCTCTGCCCTGGGTGACTTCGCCATGCGGCCCCGCCACCACGCCCTGCTGCTGCACTACGGGGCGCTGACCCCGAGTGCGGCCCGGGGATTCGCCCAGTGCCTGCAACGCGCCCTGGCGAAGTCCTGCGCCCGATCGGCGAGCTGACCGGGATCAGCGGAACGCGGGGGGCGGGAGCACCGGGGGTTTGGCCGCGGCCTTCTTCTGCAGCCGGGCCAGGGCCTCGGCGACAGCGACGTCCAGCTGCCTGTCCACCCCACCCTCCCAGTCGGCGGGTGACAGTTCCACCGGGATGTCCGGGACGGTGCCGTGGTTCTCCACCCCGAAACCCTGCTTGTCCAACGCGAACGCGTACCGCGGTTGGGTCACCACGGTGCCATCGACCAGGTCGAAACGACCGTCGATCCCGATCACCCCACCCCAGGAGCGCTCCCCCACCACCGGGCCCAGTTTCAGGTTCTGCGCCGCAGCCGTGATGATGTCGCCGTCGGATCCCGCGTAGGGGTTGGTGACGAAGACCACCGGGCCACGCATGCCCTGGAACGGGTAGGGCTCCGCGTCCTGGTGGTGACGCCCCATCCCCCAGGCCACCACCTTGCGGCTCAATCGCTCCAGGACCAGTGAGGAGGTGTGGCCGCCCCCGTTGTAGCGCACGTCCACCACGACGGCCTCCTTGCGGCTGGCCTCGTCGATGAGTCGGTGGAACTCGGCCCAGCCCTGGGCCATCATGTTCGGCACGTGCAGGTAGCCGACCCGGCCGTTGGACTTCTTCTCCACCCGGGCCGCCCGGGCCGCGACCCACTCGTGGTAGAGCAGCGGCCCTTCGGACTCGACCGGCACGACGGCGACCCGTCGCTTCATCCGTCCCCGCACCAGGGTGAGCTCGACGGGTTTGCCCGCCGCCCCCAGCAGCAGGGCGTTGATGTCCGGGACCTCGGCGGTCAGGCGACCATCGACGGCGAGGATCACGTCCCCGGGTCTGGCCGCCACCCCGGCGGCCCGCAACGGTGAACGGGCCATCGGGTCCGAGGACTCCCCGTCGAGGATCCGTGCGATGACGATCTCACCCTTGCTGTTGCGGCGGAACTCGGCCCCCAGCCACGCGACCCGCTGGTCCCCCTCACCGTGGGGTGGGATGACGTAGGCGTGAGAGGTGTTGAGCTCGGCGACGGTCTCCTCCAGCACGTCGACGAGGTCGTCGTGGGTCGTGATCTCCTCGATCAGTGGCCGGTACGCCGCACACGCGGCTGCCCAGTCCACCCCGTTCATGTCCTCACGCCAGAAGTGGTCCCGCATCAGACGGGCGTTCTCGTCGAACATCTGCCGCCACTCGTCACGGGGCTGCTGGGTACGACGCAGACGTCCCAGGTCCACGGTGATCCTCGCCTCGTCGTCCTCGGGCCTGGCGTCGCTGCCCTGCACCCACAGCTCGTCCCCGTTGCGCACGATCAGCTGCTTGCCGTCCCCGCTGACGGCGGCGTCATCACAGGCCTCGACCAGCACCGTGCTCTTCCGGCGCGACAGGTCGAAGGCCTCGACGGTGTCCTTGGACTCCGAGCCGGGCGGACGACCACTGCCCAGCACTCCCGCATACGGGTTCAGCCTGCGCCATGCGATGCCACCCGAGGTGGGCATCAACTGGTCATAGCGTCCGGCCGGCACCGGCAGCGGGACCATCCGGTCCTCCGCACCCTCGACCTCGAGGACGAGCGATTCCTGTTTCGTCTCCTCGCCCTCGGACCTGTCGTGGGCTGCCCCCTTCTTGTCCGCGTCATCGCCATCGCTGATGGCCCAGCCGTCCGCGGACGGCCCGAACGGTGCCGGGTCCTCGGCCCGCAACGGGATGACGTAGGGGCGGACCGTGTTGGTGAACCCCAGGTCGAAACCGAGCTCGTCGTAGGCCGGGTCGATGTTGCGACTGGAGAGGAACCACAGGTACTTCCCGTCGAGACTGAACGTGGGGCTGAAGTCGTTGAACCGTCCCCGCGTCAGGGTGAATCCCTTGTTCTCGGAGAAGTCGTGGCCGACCAGCCTCCCGACGGCCCCCTCACCCCGCAAGGCCTCCCGCCACACCAGGTAACGACCGTCAGGGCTGAAGGTCAACCCGGTGGCCTCGCCCCCGGCCGAGAGCCCCACCCTGCGTGCCGTGCCCGCAGCGACGTCCACGGCGTGGATGGCCCCGTCGTGCGAGGCCACGGCCACGCGACTGCCGTCCTGGCACGCGGCCAGGGCGAGCACCCGGCCCACGGCACCGTGACAGATCCGACGCGGGTCGCCGTCCCCGTCGAGCTGGACGATCTCCAGGCAGTCCTCGCCCTCCGCATCGGTGGCCCAGATGCCCTTTCCACTGCGGCCCAGCGGGATCGCCTCCCGGATCCGCACCCCGGGCAGATCGGACAGCGCCCTGGCCGGACCGGAGCGGTGGGTGAGGAACCAGGCCTGGCCACGCCACACGAGCAGTGAGCCGTCGCCGCCGTGGTCCGGGGCGATGCCGTCCAGCCGATCGGTGCCCTCCACCGTCTGCTGGTCCGGTGCCCCCAGGGCCAGTTTGACGTTGAGCCGTCTCGGTTTCGAATCGAGGTTCTGCATCCAGTAGATCTGGCCACGGGCGTGATAGATCACCCGTTGACCATCGGTGGTGGCATCCCGGCAGTAACCCTGCTCGAACGTGTGATGGGTGTGGTTGCGCAGGTCCGTGCCATCCGGACGCACGCTCCAGACCTGCCCCTGGTCCTTGACGCTCTTCGGCAGCCTCGCCCCGAGGTCCGAGGTGAAGATCAGCCGGTCCCGCCACCAGGTGGCGCCGGTGAGGCTCGCGGTCTCCTGCGGGAGGACCCGACTCCAGTCCTTGCCGTCGGCGATGGAGACCCACACCCGGTTCGCCATCCCGCCCCGGTATCGCTTCCAGTGCTCCGGTCCCCGGAAGTTCGGCGACACCACGGCGACACGTCCGTCAGGGTGGATGGCTGCACTCATCGCAGGACCCCACGGCTTGCGTTCGACGTCCCCGTCGAGGGAGACCGAGTACACCCAGGACAGTGCCCTGAGTGCCTCGTTGTGCATGGAGGCCATGAGGATGTGCTTGTCATCGGCCCACCCGGAGACCTGCATCCGTCGGGCACTCAGCCAGGTCAGCCGACGACGGCCACCGTCGAGGTCCAGCACCCACAGGTCCTGGTTGCCGGGCTCGCCCAGCACGTAGGCGATCTTGGTCCCGTCCGGGGAGAAACGAGGTGATCGGACCGGGACGTGTTCTGCGGTGAGTCGATGTGCCCGACCGCCCGCCACCGTCGTCAACCACAGGTCGTCGTCGGCGACGAAGACCACCTGATCACCATGGATGTGGGGGAAGCGGAGATAGCCGGAAGTCATGGGCCAAACCTACCGGAGTTCCGCCCCACGGGAACAGCTGCGAACGTTCAGGCGGAGAGGTCGCGACGACGGGCGACGAGTTCGCTCGGGACCCGCTCCGGGACGGCCTGGCCGAGCACAGCCTCACGGGTGACGACGACCTGGGCCACGTCCTCCGCCGAGGGCACCTCGAACATGACGTCGAGCAGCAGCTCCTCCAGGATGGCCCGGAGTCCTCGGGCCCCCGTGCCGCGTTCCAGCGCCAGGTCGGCGATGGCCTCGACGGCGTCGTCGGTGAAGTCCAGCTGCACCCCGTCGAGCTCGAACAGTCGCGCGAACTGCTTGGTCAGTGCATTGCGAGGCTCGACGAGGATCCGCACCAGGGCCTCGCGGTCGAGCGGGGAGACCGTGGTGATCATCGGCAACCGACCGATGAACTCAGGGATGAGCCCGAACTTGTGGAGGTCCTCCGGGCGGACCGCGGAGAAGGGCTCCTCCAGCTCCTCGGGACGCTTCGAATCGGTGCTGAACCCCACTGGCCGCTTGCCGATGCGGGTGTTGATGATCTCCTCGAGTCCGGCGAAGGCCCCACCGACGATGAACAGCACCTTGGTGGTGTCGATCTGGAGGAACTCCTGGTGGGGATGCTTGCGTCCTCCCTGGGGCGGGACCGAGGCGACGGTGCCCTCGAGGATCTTGAGCAGCGCCTGCTGCACCCCCTCGCCGGAGACGTCACGGGTGATCGACGGGTTCTCGGACTTCCTCGCCACCTTGTCGATCTCGTCGATGTAGACGATGCCGGTCTCGGCCTTCTTGATGTCGAAGTCCGCGGCCTGGATCAACTTCAGCAGGATGTTCTCGACATCCTCCCCCACGTAACCGGCCTCGGTGAGTGCGGTGGCGTCGGCCATCGCGAACGGTACGTTGAGCATCTTGGCCAGGGTCTGCGCCAGATAGGTCTTGCCGCACCCCGTCGGGCCGATGAGCAGGATGTTGGACTTGCCGACGTCGACGGTGTCCCCGCCACGATGACGGGCAGGCCTGGAGCTCTCCGCGAGGATGCGCTTGTAGTGGTTGTAGACCGCGACAGCCAACGCCTTCTTCGCCGCGTCCTGTCCGATCACGTACTGGTCGAGGAAGTCGCGGATCTCGCGCGGCTTGGGCAGGTCCTCCTCGAGCAGGGACGGGGTGCTCTCGGGAAACTCCTCCTCGATGATCTCGTTGCACAGCCCGATGCACTCGTCACAGATGTAGACACCGGCCCCTGCGATGAGACGCTTCACCTGCTTCTGCGACTTGCCGCAGAAGTTGCACTTGAAGATCTCGCTGGACTCTCCGATTCTTGGCACGCCGCCCACTCCTTCCGACCGCGCCGCGGTCGTCCACCACAGTACCGGTCCGGGGGGTCCCTCGGGGACACAACACCCGGACCGGTCACCGTGATCAGGGATTCATTTCCTTCAGGGACGGCAGGATGTCGTCGACGATGCCGTATTCCACGGCCTCCTGGGCCGTCAGGTACTTGTCACGCTCGATGTCACGGCTGATCTTCGCCACGTCCTGGCCGGTGTCGGAGGCCAGCATGTGCTCCATCAGCTCGCGGATGCGCATGATCTCCTTGGCCTGGATCTCCAGGTCCGAGGACTGACCGTAGCCCCCCTCGGTGGCGGGCTGGTGGATCAGGATGCGGCTGTTCGGGAGCGCCAGCCGCTTGCCCTTGGTCCCTGCGGCCAGGAGCACGGCGGCGGCCGAGGCCGCCTGTCCCAGGCAGACCGTCTGGATGTCCGGCTTGATGTAGCGCATCGTGTCGTAGATCGCCGTCAGTGCCGTGAACGAGCCACCGGGCGAGTTGATGTAGATGGAGATCTGACGCTCGGAGTCCATCGACTGGAGGCACAGCAGCTGTGCCATGACCGCGTTGGCGATCTCGTCGTTGATGGGGGTGCCGAGGAAGATGATCCGGTCCTCGAAGAGCTTGGTGTAGGGATCGACGCGGCGCAGCCCGTAGCTGGTGCGCTCCTCCCACTGCGGGATGTAGTAGTTCATGTTCACTGGTTGGGGGCCTTCTCGTTGATCTGGGACGCGCGCTCGTAGACGTGGTCGATGAAGCCGTACTCGAGTGCCTGCTCGGCGGTGAACCACCGGTCACGGTCCGAGTCCGCCTCGATCTGCTCGATGCTCTGCCCCGTGTGCTGGGCGATGAGTTCAGCCATCGTCTTCTTGATGTGCAACGACTGCTCCGCCTGGATGCGGATGTCGGATGCGGTGCCACCGAGGCCACCCGACGGCTGGTGCATCATGATCCGGCTGTGCGGCAGCGCGTACCGCTTGCCGGGAGTGCCCGCCGACAGCAGGAACTGTCCCATCGAGGCGGCCAGACCCATCGCGACGGTGGCGACGTCGTTGCTGATCCACTGCATGGTGTCGAAGATGGCCATGCCGGAGTCGACGGAACCGCCGGGGCTGTTGATGTAGAGGTAGATGTCCGAGTGCGGGTCCTCGGCGTTGAGCAGCAGCATCTGGGCGCAGATGGCGTTGGCGTTCTCGTCACGCACCTCGGAGCCCAGGAAGATGATGCGGTTGGCGAGCAGGGAGGCGTAGACGTTGTCAGTCAACCCCAGGCCCGGCCCCTGCGGCGCAGCCATGGAGATCTCGTTTCGCTTGTCGGTCACGAGGACAAAGTTACCGACTGTCCCCGACAAACCAAGTGTGGCCCGCCCAATGCGCACCGTCGTGTCTCAGTTGTGGTCCGCACAGTCGCTGGTGTCGACCGAGTCGGGGTCGGAGGCGAGGAAGGCACCGACCCACCGGGCCTTCGGGTCGTTGTCGATGAGCAGGGCCTTGACCGTCAGGGTCAGCGGGAGGGCCAGCAGCGCACCCAGAGCCCCGAACACGGCGGTCCACAGCAACAGGGACAGGAACGACACCGTCGGGGAGATGCCCACCGCGTCACCGGTGAACTTCGGCTGGATGATGGACTGGATCACGAAGTTGAGGACGCTGTAGGCGACCACCACCACGACGGCGGCCCAGGGCCCCTTCTCGAAGAGCGCGAGCAGGGCCGGCGGCAGCAGTCCGATGATGAACCCGATGTTGGGGATGTAGTTCGTGATGAAGCTCAGGATCACCCACACCAGGGGCAGCGGCACCCCCACCGAGACGAGCACCACACCGTCGGCCAGCGCCACGATGAGGCCGAACAGCGTGGTCACCAGCCAGTACCGACGGATGCCGTGGGTGAGGGAGTCGAGCGCGTCGGTGAAGTCCGGGTGCAGCCGATCCGTGACGGCGAAGCGACGCCCCACCGAGGGCAGGTCCATGACCATGAAGACCATGGCGATGAGGACCACCAGCACCAGCCCGGTGGCGCTCGATATCTCGGAGACGACGTTGCCGACCAGCCCGATCACGCTGCTCGGGGAGATGGACTTCAGTTGGTTGAGCAGTGCGGTCTGGTCGAAGCCCAGCCCGGCCAGCCAGTCGATGAACTGCGCGTAGAGACTCGTGAACTGCGGACCGTAGGCCGTCAGTGACTGGACCATCGCCGTGCCGGACCACACGATGGCCCCGAGCGAGGCCAGGAAGATCAGCAGCACCACCAGCCCGGTGACGATGGCCGCCACCGGGCTGGGAGCCCTGCGTCCGGTCAGGGCCGTGTAGATCGGGAACGAGGCGATCAGCAGGTTGACCGCGAGGAAGGTGGGGGCGATGACGGCGCTCAGTTCCTTCAGCAGCCCGAGACTCAATGCGATGGCACCCAGCACGAGGGCGGCGATCGCGAGTTTCGGCAGGCCGAGGGACCGTCCCTGCTCATTCGCCCCCATCACTCACTCCTTCTCGTCGACCTCGGGCTCGCCGTCCTCGACCGGCTCGGCCTCCTCCAGGACCTCGACATCGGCCGGGGCCTCGGGGGCCATCTCGATCGTGTTGCCCTCCGAGTCGACCACGGTGGCGGCCTCGCAGATCGCGGCCAGCGCCTTGCCCCGGCGGATCTCCTGCATCCACTCACCCATGTGGTTGTGCTCGATCATGTGGTTCATCACGTCCTGCGGAGTGGTCTGGGACTCCGCTGCACGACGGAGGATCAGCTCGGTGAGCTCCTGCTGCGCGACGGGGACCTCGTTCTCGTCGGCGTACCTGTCGAGCAGCAGCTGCGCCTTGAGCGCCTGGGTGGAACGCTCGTCCACCTGGGCCCAGAACTCCTCCGCGTCCTTGGCGTCCTCGTCCTCGGCCTGGGCGAGGTAGGTCTCGACATCCAGCCCTGCGCGGGCCAGCTGCTCGGAGATCTGCGCGCGACGCGCCTCCAGCTCACGGCTGAGCACCCCTTCGGGCAGCTCGATCTCGACCTTCTCGAGCACCGCCTCCAGCACCTTGTCGCGGGCCTCGGCCAGCTGCTCGGCCTTCGCCTGGGCCTCGACGGCCCGGGCCAGGTCCTCACGCATCTCCTCGACCGTGTCGAACTCGGAGATGTTCTGGGCGAACTCCTCGTCGAGGGCGGGCAGCTCCTCCTCCGCCACCTGCGTGACGGTGACGGTGATCTCCGCCTCCTGGCCACGCTGTGGGCCACCGACCAGGGTGGAGGTGAAGGTCGCGGACTCGCCGGCCTTGAGTCCCCGCACGGCCTCGTCGAGACCCTCGATCATGCCCTGGTCCTCACCGATGGTGAGCTTGAAGCCGGTGGTCGCGGCCTCGTCGAGCTCCTCGCCGTCCTGGGACGCCGTCAGGTCGATGGTCACCACGTCGCCCTTCTTGGCCTTGCGGTCGACCTCCGTGATGGTGGCGAAACGCTTGCGGAGCAGGTTGATCCGCTCCTCCACCTGCTCCTCCTGGTCACCCAGGGCGTCGACCTCGGCCTTGATCGCGCTGAAGTCCGGCAGGTCGAACTCGGGACGGACATCGACCTCGGCGACGAACTCGACGAGTTCGTTGTCCTCGAGCCTGGTGACATCGATCTCGGGCTGCGCGAGGGGCACGACCCCGGCCTCGGTCACGGCCTGCTGGTAGGCGATGGGCAGGGCCTCGTTGATGGCCTCCTGCAGCACCACGCCACGCCCGAAGCGCTGGTCGATGACTGCGGCAGGCACCTTGCCCTTGCGGAAACCGGGGATGTTGACGCTCTGCGCGATCTCCTTGTATGCCTTGTCGAGGTGGGGCTTCAGATCGGCGAACGGGATCTCGACGGTGAGCTTGACCCGGGTGGGGCTGAGCTTCTCAAAGGTGCTGGGCACGTGCGGACTCCTGGAAGTTGAAAATGGTCGCGCGTCAGTCTAGCGCCCGCCGCGAAGTGGGCACACCGACGACTTGCTGCTAGACTCGCTCGAGTTGCGCGGATGTAGCTCAATGGTAGAGCCCTAGTCTTCCAAACTAGCTACGCGGGTTCGATTCCCGTCATCCGCTCCATCGGCCCCCACGAGCGTGGGGGCCTTTTCCGTGCTGCGGTTACCGTGGAGGTCATGAAGATGGTTCTGCGGCTCATCGCCGGTGCCCTCGCGACGGCAGCGGCCGTCTGGTTGGTGCCGGGTGTCCGGATCACGGCCGACAGCGATCAGCAGTACGTGATCACCCTGGTCGTGGTCGCGGGGATCCTCGGCCTGGTCAACGCGGTCGTCCGACCGATCACGACAGCCCTGTCGTGCTGTCTGGTCCTGCTCACCCTCGGGCTGTTCCTGCTGGTCATCAATGCCGCGATGCTCACGCTCACCGCGTGGCTGGGCCAGCAGTTCGGGCTGCCCTTCCACGTGGACGGTTTCTGGTCCGCGCTGTTCGGCAGCCTCGTGATCAGTCTCGTCACCTCCCTGGTCACGGGTGTGCTCGGGGTCGATGAGCACTGACCCGGGGCGGGTGCGTTGGTGGATCACCCCTGAGGTGTTCTAGACTCTATGAGCCCGATGAGGGCACCGGGACGTAGCGTAGTGGCTAGCGCGCCTGCTTTGGGAGCAGGAGACCGCAGGTTCGAGTCCTGTCGTCCCGACCGCGAGGCGGTGCTCAGCAGCAGGTGTAGCCACCGTCGATCGGCAGGTGTGCACCCATGATCATCGAGGCCTGATCGCTCAGCAGGAACAGCACCGGTGCCGCCACCTCCGCCTGGGTGGCCCACCGCCCGAGCGGCATTTGCGCCAGGAACGGGTCCCCGATCTCAGGACGTCCCCAGTAGAAGGCCGACATCTCGGTCATCACGACGGTGGGGTGGACACTGTTGACCCGGATGCCGTACCTGCCCAGCTCCAGGGCACTGACGCGGGTGATGTTGTCCACGGCGGCCTTCGACGAGCCGTACGAGACGTGGTTCGGCAGCGCCACCAGTGACGCCTGACTGGAGACGTTGACGATCGACCCACCCACCCCCGCCCGGATCATGGACCTCGAGGCGTACTTCGTCACGAGCAGCGTCCCCCGGGCATTGACGGCCATCACCTTGTCGAAGACCTCGATGTCGGTGTCCATGGGGGTGGCGATCTCGCCGCCGAAACCACCGCAGTTCACCACTCCCCACAGCTCCAGGTCACCCACCGCCGCCTCGACCTCCTCCTGTGAGGTGAGGTCGAAGGCCACGCTCCGGCACCCGGTCTCGGCCCGGATCACATCGAGCTGTTCCCGGTTCCGCCCCGCCGCGATCACCTCGGCCTCCGCGGCGACCAGCTGCCGGACGATCTCCGCGCCGATCCCACCCGTGGCACCCGTGACCAGCACCGGCCTGCCGTCGAACCTGATGTCCATGCCTGCTCTCCTTCCCGCCGCGGGCCTCACCGCCCCTGACGACGTGGGTTGGGTGTTGCCGAGATCGCGCAGACCCCTTGACAACGATGTCATGACGATTCTACGGTGTCTCCATGTGAATGCAACGATGCGTTCGACCACATGGTGGAGGTAGCCGTGACCCCTCGAAGAACAACCGCCGACCTCGACTCCCTGGCAGAGCGTGCCCGCCGCCTGCTCACCCCCGGGGAACGCCGTCTGATCGGCATCGTCGGCTGCCCCGGATCGGGCAAGTCCACCCTCAGCGCACAACTGCGCGACCGGCTGCACGGCCAGGCGGTCATCGTCCCGATGGACGGTTTCCACCTGGACAACCCGGTGCTGGAGGACCTGGGCCGTCGGGGCCGCAAGGGAGCCGTCGACACCTTCGACGTCGCAGGGTTCGTCTCCCTGCTGGCACGACTGGCCGCAGCCGACGAGGAGGTCACCTACGCACCCCGCTTCGACCGCGGCCTGGAGACCGCCGTGGGCAGCGCGGTCCCGGTGCCCCGTGCGACTCCCCTGGTGATCGTCGAGGGGCTGTACCTGCTGGAGACCGAGCACGGGTGGCACCGGGTCCGTGCCCATCTGGACGAGGTGTGGTTCCTGGACGTGCCCGCCGAGGAGCGCGTACGACGGCTCGTCGCCCGGCGCATGTCCGGTGGGGAGTCCGAGGAACGGGCCACGGCCTGGGTGCTGGGGGTCGACCGGGCGAACGCCGAGCGCGTCGAGGCGACCCGCGAGCACGCCGACCTCATCGTCGACCTCACGTCCTGAAGGAGGCAACCATGGATCTCGACGTCTCCGGCTACGACCGCTCGGCCGTGACTCCCGGCATCGTCCACATCGGGGTCGGTGGATTCCACCGGGCCCACCAGGCGGTGTTCATCGACGACGTCCTGGCACTCGGGGACCTCACCTGGGGCATCGTCGGCGTGGGACTCCTGCCCGGGGATGCCGAGACGGTTCGCCGTGCCCGTGCCCAGGACTGCCGCTACTCCCTGACCACCGTCGATCCCGACGGTCAGGAACACACCCGGGTCATCGGCAGCATCCTCGACCACCTCCACGCCCCCGAGGACACCGGGCAGATCCTGGACCTGCTGGCCTCCCCCGGGGTCAGGATCGTCTCACTGACCATCACCGAGGGCGGCTACGAACTGACCGATGCACTCCGGACGGCCGGGGAGCAACCACCACGCAGTGTCTGGGGGTTCCTGCTGGAAGGACTGCGGCGACGGCGCGAGGCAGGGCTGCCCCCCCTTCACGGTGCTGTCCTGCGACAACATCCAGGGCAACGGCGAGGCGGCGCGGCGGGCGCTCACCGGCTTCGCCCGGGGCCACGACCCCGGGATGGCCGACTGGGTGGCCGAGCACGTCGCCTTCCCCAACTCGATGGTGGACCGGATCACCCCGGTGGTGCCCCCGGAGCTCGCCGCTGACCTGTTGGCCCGGCTGGGTCTGGTCGATGCCTGGCCGGTGCGCGCGGAGACGTTCATCCACTGGGTGGTCGAGGACCACTTCCCGGCCGGACGACCACCGCTGGAGCGGGTCGGGGCGCAGCTGGTGCCCGATGTCGCACCGTTCGAGCGCATGAAACTGCGTCTGCTCAACGCCTCCCACCAGGTGATGAGCCACCTGGGCCTGCTCGCCGGTTTCACGATGGTCCACGAGACCTGCCGTGACGAGAGGTTCTCACGGTTCATCCGCCGCTACATGTTGGAGGAGGCCGTCCCGACGCTGGGAACGGTTCCGGGGACAGACCTCGAGCACTACTGCGACCAGTTGATGGAGCGGTTCCGAGGGACACACCTCGCCGACACCCTGGCCCGACAGGTGGTGGACTCATCGGACCGGATCGCGAAGTTCCTGATGCCCGTGGTCCGGGACCAGCTCGCCACGAACGGCCCGGTCGGGATCGCCGCCCTCGTGCTGACGGCCTGGCGCACCCGCATCCTCACCGTCGCCGACCTCACCGATCGGCGGGCCGAGGAGCTGCGCCGTTGGGCCGGGCGCGACGAACAGGCTCCGGGCACCTTCCTCGAGTTCAGCGAGGTCTTCGACGACCTGGGCGGTCATCCGCGGCTGCGCGAGGCCTACGTCTGCGCGCTGGCCAGCCTCACCGAGTCGGGTGCCGCAGGTGCCGTGGCGAGGCTCGCACCATGAGCACCCCGGTGCACCACGCCGTCGTCATCTCCGGGCCCGCCGGGGTCGGCAAGTCCACGCGCGATGAGGCCATCCTCCGCCGCAGCGACGGTCGTCCCCCGACCTGGGACCTTGGCCCACCGCGTGTCCCCCACCTCGCCGTCGACGCCCTGCTCCCGGTGACCGATCAGGTCACCACCGTGTTCACGGCACTCCCCGCAGCGGCGACGGAGGCACCATGACCCACGATGGTTCCGTCACGCTGAAGGACGTGGCGCAGCGTGCGGGGGTCAGCATCAAGACGGCCTCCCGGGTCCTCAACGACCACCCCAGCGTTGCACCGGAGACCCGCGCCCTGGTGGCCGCCGCCATCACGGAGCTGAACTACACCCCGGACGAGGCCGCCCGTTCCCTGCGCCTCGGGGTGGAACGGTGCGTGGGTGTGCTGGTCGATTCCATCGGGGACGTCTTCTTCGCCGAACTGGCGGCTGCGGTGGAGCGCGGTCTCGCCGAACACGGCTACACCTGCCTGATCGTCTCCAGCAACCGGGAACGGGTCAGGGAGCTCGACGCCGTCCAGATGTTCATCGCACGACGATGCGCCGGGATGATCGTCGCACCACTGGCCGCGGACTCCCTGGCCTCCGCTGAACTGCGTCGCACCCCGCTGGTCTTCGTCGACCGGATCGGTGAGGTGCCGACGGCCCTGTCCGTCGTGGTCGACGACGTGGCCCTGAGCCGTCGGGCGACCGAACACCTCATCGCGCACGGCCACTCCCGGATCGCGGTCATCAGTGACACCCCGGCGATGGAGACCACCCGGCTCCGTCAGCACGGATATCGGCAGGCCATGGCCGAACACGGCCTGGTCGTGGACGAGGACCTCATCTGCTGTGACCTGCCCCAGGCGGCCGACGTCCCACCCGCACTCACCCGTCTGCTGCAACTGCCCGCGCCCCCGACGGCGATCATCTCCACCAACTCACGGCTGACCCTGGGCGTGGTCCCGGTGCTGCACCAGTTCCACCGCACCGACATCGCCGTGATCTCCTACGGCGACTTCCCCCTGGCCGGGAGCCTCTCCCCCGCCATCACCGTGATCGACCACAGTGCCACCGCCATCGGCGAGGCCGCCGTGGCCGCGCTCCTGCCCCGCATGCAGGGTCTGACACCGCGAGGCGGCGGCATCCAGCACGTCCCGTGTCGTCTGATCCCCCGGGGATCGGGCGAACTGTCCCCCGCCCTCACGTCGGATCAAGGAGGATCATGACCAGTACAGCAACCGAACCGGTTCTACGAGGCCCTGGGGATCGTGCGGACGTTCGGCAACGTCGCCGCCCTGCAGAGGGCCGACTTCGACGTCCGCCCCGGGGAGGTCTCCGCCCTCATCGGTGACAACGGGGCGGGCAAGTCCACCCTGGTGCGCATCCTGGCAGGTGCCGATGCGCCCGATGCGGGAACCCTCCTCTTCGAGGGGCTCCCCATCACCCTCGCGAACCCGACCCAGGCGCGGGAGCGCGGTGTCGAGACCGTCTTCCAGGATCTCGCCCTGGCCAATCACCTGAATCCCGTCGAGAACATGTTCCTCGGCCGGGAGGTGATGCGACGCGGCTGGCTCGGACGTCTCGGTTTCATGCAGCGCTCCGTCATGCGACAGCAGGGAATCGAGGCCTTCGAGGATCTGGGCGCGACGGTCCGGGACTTCGGGAAACCCGTCGCCGGGATGTCCGGCGGACAGCGCCAGGCCATCGCGGTGGCCCGCGCCGCCGCGTGGGCCAGCAAGGTGATCTTCCTCGACGAACCGACCGCGGCTCTCGGGGTGGTGCAGACCAAGGGAGTTCTCGACCTCATCCGTCGGATCCGTGACAAGGGGGTCGGGGTCGTCCTCATCAGTCATTCGATGCCGGAGGTCCTGGTCCGCAGCATCGGTTTCGGCAGGGTGCTGGGCGTACCGGTGCTGGTCATCATCGCCGCCGTCGTCGTCACCGTCGGCATCGTGCTGCTACGACACACCCGGTTCGGTCTCCACACCGAGGCCATCGGCTCCAACCCGGAGGCAGGACGTCGCGTCGGCATCAACGTCGATCGGCAACTCATCAAGGTCTACATGTTCGCCGGTTTCCTGGCAGGGGTGGCCGGACTGTTGAACCTGGCCTTCTACCGTTCCACCACGATCGCCGGTCACAGCCTCACCAATCTCGATGTCATCGCAGGTGTGGTGATCGGCGGTACCAGCCTCTTCGGCGGCTTCGGGACCGTCTTCGGCACCGTGATCGGTCTGCTGATCCCTGCCACCCTCCGCAACGGCTTCGTCATCCTGGGCGTGCAGCCGTACTGGCAGCAGGTGGTGGTCGGCGCCTTCCTGGTCGCTGCGGTCTACCTCGGCCAGCAGCGACGCGCCGCCGCGAGTCGCGGTCAGGACCAGCGGGGCCTGCTCGCAAGGCTCCTGTCAACCAACCGAAAGGAAAAGTGAGATGCGCAGGAACAGAGTCGTTCTCGTCAGCGCGGCGCTGCTCGTGGCCACCGGCATGGCGGCCTGCACGACCGGGAACCAGAGTGGTGCGGGCAACTCCGGCGACGGTACGGGCTCCGGTGGAGGAAGGCCCACCATCACCTTCATCCAGGGGTGATCGGTGACAACTTCTACATCTCCATGGAGTGTGGGGTCAGGGATACCGCTGCCGAGCTCGGGGCCGAGGTCTCGGTCCAGGGTCCGCAGAAATGGGACCCGGCGCTGCAGCAACCCATCGTGGCCTCCGTGGCCGCCACCAGACCATCGGCCATCCTCATCGCACCCAACGACGTCAGCGCCCTCCAACGTCCGCTGGAGGAGGCCGCGAAGGACTCCAAGGTGGTGCTGGTGGACACCACGGTGGAGGACCCGTCGTTCGCGGTCTCCGAGATCGCATCCGACAACATCGGCGGTGGGGCCGCGGCGTTCACGGCCATCCAACAGCTCGTCCCGGGAGGCGGGAAGGTGCTGGTGATCGACAACCAGCCGGGCATCTCCACCAGTGACGACCGGGTCAAGGGCTTCGAGGAGGCCGCGGCGAAGGACGGCACGTACGAGTACGTCGGGGTGCAGTACGCGAAGAACCAGCCCGCTGAGGCCGCGAACATCGTGACCGCGACACTGCAGAAGCACCCGGATCTCAAGGCCGTGTTCGCCACGAACCTGTTCAGCGCCGAGGTGCCGCGACCGGTATCGAGCAGGCCGGGGTGAAGGGGCAGGTCCAGGTCGTCGGCTTCGACGCGGGTCCGGTCCAGGTGGAGGCCCTCAGGGACGGCACGCTCCAGGCGATCATCGCCCAGCAGCCGTACGACATCGGACAGCAGGGTGTCCGGCAGGCGCTCGCCGCGATCAAGGGGGAGGCGACCGAGAAGAAGATCCAGACGGGCTTCACCATCATCACCCCGGAGACCCTGGAGACGGAGGAGGGCCAGCAGGCCCTGTACGCCTCCGAGTGTTCGTGAGCGATGCCATGTCCCACCTGGTGGCCGGTGTCGATCTCGGCAGCACCTTCCTGAAGATGGTCGTCGAGGACGAGGACGCCCACCCCGTGGCCGAGACCCGGGTCCCGACCCCGTGGCGCACGGGGGGCCGGGGCAGGACCGACCTCCATCCCGAGGACCTCGGGAACGCCGTCGCCGAGCTGTTCCGCCAGGCGGCGGAGCTGCTTCCCGACGATGCCCACGTGGCGGCCATCGCGTTGGCCGGCATGGGTGAGACGGGATTCGTCATGGCGAAGGGGCGGCCCCGGACACCGGGAATGGCATGGTTCGATCCACGTGGTGCGCAGCAGGTGGCGGAACTGCCCCGCACACTCCGCGAGGAGTGTGCGGGACACACGGGGCTCCCGTGGGGGGTGCAGGTCACGGCGGCGAAGCTCGCCTGGCTGCGCGACCACGACATCTCACCGGCCGGAACCACCTGGGCCTCGCTGCCGGAGTGGGTGGCCACCCGACTCGGGTGTCCCCTCGTGGCGGAACCGTCGCTCATCGCCCGGACCGGGCTCATCGATCAGGGAACCGGGGCTCCGTGGGCGGAACTCCTCACCTGGCTGGGGCTCACCCCGGCGTTCATCCCACCGCGGCTGGTGGCGGGGGAACTGCTCGGGGTGACCCGGAGCTCCTGGCTCCCTCCTTGTTTCCATGACGCCCGGGTCACCGTCGCCGGTCACGACCATCTGGTCGCTGCGGCCGGTCTCGGGCTGGAGCCCGACACCTGGTTGGTCTCGTTCGGCACCGCCGAGGTGCTGCTCCGGGTCCTGGAGAGCCCCCTCGACTTCCGGGCCAGGCAGCACCTGGGGAGGGCGCTGATCAACTGCGTGCCCCATGTGCTGCCGGGCCGGAGCGTTCTCGTCGCCGGGGTCAAGAGCGGGCTCCTGCTGCGACGGGTGCTGCAGCTGATCGGGATCACCGATGCCGCAGGCCGGGAACGGCTTGACCGGGCGGTGCTCGAGCTGGACGGGTCCGGACTCCCGACCGGGGCCGTGGAGATCTCCGGGGCCCGCAACGACGACGGTGAGTTGCACATCCGGATCGTGAGCGACGGCGTGACCCCGCAGGAGCTCTTCCTGGCCACCCTGGAGCACGGCAACGACGAGATCCGGCGTCTGCTGGGGATCATCCACGAGAAGCTGCCCCCGGCGGTGGCGTCCCGACTCTCCGGCGGCTGGACCGACATGGGATGTGTCGTTCGCGCCCGGTCCGAGGTGCTGCCGGGACTCACCGTCTCGCCGCACCGGCAGGGAACCGCCAATGGAGCGGCAGCGTTCGCACGTCGTCTGATCACCACATGAACCTGTGAGGAATCGAGGATGAATCAACTGACCACACTCGAGCGTCGCGCACTGCAGCGGATCAGCACCCCGGGACGAGGGGTGTTGATCGTCGCCGCCGATCAGCGCACCAGCATGAAGGCGGTGATGGGCGATGCCGGGGCCGTCACCACGGAGCAGTTGCGGGATGCGAAGGGGGATCTGGCCCGTCTCCTGGGGGCCGCGGCCCCGGCCATCCTGCTGGATGCGGAGGTGGCCCTGCCCTGGGTGATCGATGAGGGGGCACCTGGGACGGGCCACCGCCCTGGTCGTGGGGATGGACGCCTCAGGACACGACGTGGTCGACGGTCTGCGGTACGCCCGCTGCGTGCCAGGGGCCACACCGGAGCACGTCCGTCGGCTGGGTGCGGATGCGGCGAAGATGCTGTTCCACCTGCGGCCGGACCGGCAGGGTCTGGACTCGCCGGTGGCGCAGGAGGTCCGGGATCTGGTGGAACGATGTGAGGCGGTAGGGCTGCTGCTCATCGTCGAGATCCTCACCTACCGGCTGGACGGCGAGTCCCCCGAGGAGTACGCGGCGGTCTTCCCCGGGTTGATCGAACAGGCGGCGGCCTTCGCCGTCGCCTGCGGGGCGAAGATGCTCAAGCTGCCCTACCCGGGGTCGGCGGCGGGATGTGACGCGGTGACCAGGGCAGCGGCCGAGGTGCCGTGGGCGGTGCTGTCCGCCGGGGTGGACCACGAGACCTTCGTCACGCAGGTCGGCACGGCGGTTCGGCACGGGGCGGCCGGGGCCATGGCTGGACGCTCGTTGTGGAAGGACGCCCTGTCGTCGGACCCGCAGCAGCGCAGGGAGAAGTTGCGCACCGTCGCGGTCCCTCGGCTGCGCGAGCTGCAGCGCATCATCGACCTGGGCTGAGCGTTCCACAGGCGCTCCACAGGGTCTTCGGTTTTTCTCCTCAGGTTTCCCGGGGCATCATGGGTGGGCCGAAGGAAAGGAACGAGCGTGCTTTTGGAGACCGGAGCCGAGCTGACGGGGATCGCAGCGTGGGCCGTGGGCATCATGGAGATGCTGGGTGGCTTCGGTGCCGCCCTGCTCATCGCGCTGGAGAACCTGTTTCCCCCCCTGCCCTCGGAGGTGATCCTGCCGCTCGCCGGTTTCTCGGCCGGGACGGGGCAGGCGGGGCTGACCCTGTGGAGCGCCATCATCTGGTGCACCGGTGGTTCTCTGGTCGGCGCCTGGGCCCTCTACGGGCTCGGCTGGTGGTTGGGTCCGGAACGCACCCGGGCCATCCTCGGCAAACTGCCGCTGGTCAACACCGAGGACATCGACAAGACCGAGGCCTTCTTCCATCGGCGTGGCAGCCTGACGGTGTTCTTCGGCCGCATGGTGCCGATCTTCCGGTCCCTGATCTCGATCCCGGCCGGGGTGACCCACATGAACTTCCTGCGGTTCACCCTGCTGACCACGGCCGGTGCCGCGATCTGGAACACCGTCCTCATCACCGCCGGGTACATGCTGGGATCGAACTGGCACGTCGCGGAGGACTACGTCAACCTCTTCTCGAAGATCGTCCTCGTCGCCTGTGCCGTCGCCCTGGTGGTGTGGGTGGTGCTGCGGCTGCGCTCCCGCAGGCGCTCCGCCGAGGCCGCCTGATTCCCATTCGTGTCGGTGAGGTGACGTCACGATGTCGTTCCTGTCAGGATGAACCCTGACCCGACAGGCGAGGTCCCAGCAGGCGAGGAGCGACGTGACCACAACTGTTCTCGATGTGATCCAGGCCTTCGACGACGCAGCGTCGAACAGTGAACGGGGCACCCGGTTCGAAGAACTCATGGTGAGCTACTTCGAACACGATCCCCTGCTCCGTGACACCTACGAGAACGTCTCCCGGTGGAATGACTGGGCCCACCGGGCGGGGACGGCCGATGTCGGTATCGATCTGGTGGCGCAGCACCGTGCCACCGGGGAGTGGACCGCCATCCAGTGCAAGTTCTACTCCCGCGCTCAGGTGCTGCAGAAGAAGGACATCGACTCCTTCTTCACGGCCTCCGGGAAACGTTGGGACGGGGTGGGGTTCTCCAACCGGATCATCATCTCCACCACTGATCTCTGGTCCAGGCACGCCGAGGAAGCCCTCTCGGACCAGCAGATCCCGGTCACTCGCATCGGGCTCGAACAGCTGCAGTCCTCTCCCATCGACTGGGTGTTCGCCGACCGAGCCCGAATCACCGTCGATCTCAGGCCTGCTCGTCGTTACCGCACCCGCCCTCACCAGGACCTGGCCATCACGAAGATCCTCGCTGGCTTCGCCGAGCATGATCGGGGCCAGTGGATCAGCGCCTGCGGCACCGGCAAGACCTTCACCTCCCTGAAGCTGGCCGAGCAGCTGGCCGAGGCGGAGGGCGGCAGCCTGCGGGTACTCTTCCTGGCCCCTTCGATCCAACTCGTGGCCCAGACCCTCAGGGAGTGGTCCGCCCAGGCTGAACTCGATCTTCGCGCCACGGTGGTGTGCTCGGACACGAAGGCCTCCCGTGCCGCGGAGGACATCGCACTGCACGACCTGCCACTGCCCGCCACCACCGACCCCACCGAGCTGCACCGTCGTCTGACGGCTGGCCGTCGTGGTGCCGGTTTGACGGTGACCTTCTCCACGTACCAGTCAGCTGCCGTGGTTTCCAAGGCCCAGGATCTGGGTGCCCCTGAGTTCGACCTGATCCTGTGTGATGAGGCTCACCGCACAACCGGTGTCACGTTGGCGGGCACGACGGAATCGGACTTCGTGCGGGTTCATGACCCCCAGTACCTGAAGGGCAGGCGTCGCCTGTACATGACCGCCACCCCACGCCTGTTCAGCGACGCCGTCAAGGACAGGGCCGAGGCCCACTCCGCCGAGCTGACCTCGATGGATGACCACACCCGGTTCGGCCCGGTGTTCCATCGGCTGGGTTTCGGTGAGGCCGTGGAACAGGACCTGCTGACCGATTACAAGGTGTTGGTGCTCGTGGTCTCCGAGGAGCAGATGGCCGCCCCCATGCAGCAGATGCAGGCCGGGCAGGAACTGGAGATCCCGCTCGATGACGCGGCCCGGATCATGGGGTGCTGGAACTCGCTGGCGAAGCGTTCCGCGACCGGTGATCCCAGCTCCTCCTTCCCGCCGGACGCCACGCCCATGAAACGGGCCGTCGCCTTCCTGGAGAACATCCGTTCCAGCCAGCAGGTGGCGAGGGTCTTCGACGACGTGGTGACCGCCACCGCCGGGGCTGAAGAAGCACGTCTGCTGAGCTGCCAGGCCCGGCACGTCGATGGGACCATGAACGCGCTGGTCCGCGCGAGGGAACTGGGCTGGCTCAAGGCTGATGTCCCCGATGGTGAGTGCCGCATCCTGACCAATGCCCGCTGCCTGTCCGAGGGGGTGGATGTTCCCGCCCTGGATGCGGTGATGTTCCTCAGTCCTCGCAGCTCGGCCGTGGACGTCGTGCAGTCCGTCGGACGGGTGATGCGCAAGGCCCCCGGCAAGGAGTTCGGCTACATCATCCTGCCGGTCGCGGTGCCTGCAGGGGTGGCCCCGGAACAGGCCTTGAGCGACAACAAACGGTTCAAGGTGGTCTGGGAGGTGCTCAACGCGCTGCGCGCCCATGACGACCGGTTCGAGTCGGTGATCCAGTCCATCGAACTGAACGGCGGGAAGGACCCTTCCGGCACTGTGATCGTCGACACCTCGGGGGCGGCCTCCGGGGCGGCTCAGCTCCCGCTGTTCGCCCTGGAGCAGTGGCGCGACGCCATCTACTCCCGGATCGTGAGCCGCGTCGGGTCCCGGGAGTACTGGGACCGGTGGGCCGCCGACGTGGCCGAGATGTCAGCCGCCCAGGTGGCCCGTATCAATGCGTTGCTGGCTCAGGCGGATGAGGAGGTCACCGCTCGGTTCGAGCAGTTCCTCGCAGGTCTTCGTGGCAACCTCAACGACTCGATCACCCGGGATGACGCCGTCTCGATGCTGAGCCAGCACCTCATCACAGCACCGGTCTTCGATGCGCTGTTCGGCGGGTCCGGTTTCGCCCAGTCGAACCCGGTGAGCATCGGGATGCAGGCCATGCTCGATGTCCTGGAAGGGCAGGGTCTGGAGGCGGAGACCAAGCACCTGGAGCGGTTCTACCGGTCGGTGCGGACCCGGGCCGCAGCGGTCACCGATGCCGCTGGCAGGCAGACCGTGATCCACGACCTGTACGAGAAGTTCTTCAAGAACGCCTTCCCGAAGCAGGCCGAGTCCTTGGGCGTGGTCTACACCCCCGTCGAGGTGGTGGACTTCATCCTGCGTGCTGCCGACGAACTGAGCCGTCGCCACTTCGGGCAGGGTCTCAGCGATGAGGGGGTCCAGGTCCTCGATCCGTTCACCGGGACGGGGACCTTCATCGTGCGGCTGCTGGAATCGGGGATCATCGCGCCAGAGGACCTGCCCCGCAAGTACGGGGCGACGGATGCCGCGCACGAGCTGTGGTGCAACGAGCTGATGCTGTTGGCCTACTACATCGCCTGCGTGAACATCGAGAGCACCTACGAGTCCATCACCGGGGAGCAGAGCTATGTCCCATTCCCCGGGGCCACCCTCACCGACACCTTCCAGATCAGTGAGACCGGTGATCGCGCGGACACCTCGCTGCTGCCTGCCAACAATGAGCGCATCACCAGGCAGCTGCAGACCCCGATCCAGGTGATCGTCGGCAACCCACCCTATTCGGTGGGCCAGGGCAGCGCCAACGACAACAACGCCAACCTCAGGTACCCGAGCCTGGACGGCAGGATTCGCGACACCTATGCGGCGCGCTCGAGCGCCACGAACAAGAACAACCTCTACGACTCCTACATCCGGGCCTACCGATGGGCCACCGACCGGCTGGCCGAGCGCGGCATCATGGCCTTCGTCTCCAACGGCGGCTGGCTGGACGGCAACACCGCCGACGGGATGCGGCTGTCCCTGGCCGAGGAGTTCTCCGAGCTGTGGGTGTTCAACCTGCGGGGCAACCAGCGCACCGCTGGTGAGCTGTCCCGCAAGGAGGGCGGAAAGATCTTCGGTTCCGGCAGTCGCAACACCGTCGCCATCGTGCTCGGTGTGAAGAAAACGGCAAACCCCCCCCCCCCCCCCCCCCCCCCGACCATTCACTACCGCGACATCGGCGACTTCCTCTCCCGGGAGGAGAAACTGGCGCTCCTGGCCGAGGCCACCCTGGACGACGAGGGCTGGGAACAGATCACCCCGAATGCGCACGGCGACTGGCTCAACCAGCGCGACGACCTGTTCAGTTCCTTCATGCCGATCGGCTCGAAGAGCGGAGAACCAGCCATCTTCAAGCTCCATTCCCGAGGACTCGCGACAAGCCGCGACACATGGTGCTACAACTTCAGCCAGCCCGGACTCGAGGACAACATGTCCCGGATGATCGCGGCCTACAACGCCTGTCTCGGCGCGGAGGCTGATTCCGATCCGTCAAGGATCTCCTGGAGCCGAGGCCTGCTCAAGGATCATCAGCGTGGTGTGCGCCACAGCTTTGACCCCGCCGCTCTGCGGCTGTCCAGCTATCGCCCCTTCACGAAACAGCACAGCTACTTCAGCCGCTCCATGAACGACATGGTCTACCGGATGCACTCGATCTTCCCGGCCCCCGATGTCCCCAACATCGGGTTCCAGGTCATCTCCCCACATGCCCAAGCTCACTTCTCAGTGCTGGCAGCAGAGGATCTGGTGGATTGCGCGACCTTTGTCATCACTTCCCAGTTCTTCCCGCGATGGACCTACGAGCCGGGACCGAAGCGCGCGGAATCAGAGATGCTGTTCAACCTGGATGCCGACCTGGTGGGCGGGTACCGCCGCATCGACAACATCACCGATGAGGCCCTGGCCCACTTCCAGCAGGCCTTCGGCGCGGTGACCAAGGATGACATCTTCGCTTACGTCTACGCCGTGCTGCACTCGCCGCAGTACCGGGAACGCTTCGCAGCCGACCTGAGGAAGATGCTGCCCCGCATCCCGCTCGCCGCCAGCGGGGACGACTTTCACGCCTTCGCCGCAACCGGGCAGGAGCTGCTGGAGCTCCACATCGGCTACGAGGAGGTGGACCCGTACCCGCTGGAGGAGACGATCTCCGCCCGGGCCGGGCTGGATGCCTACGAGCTGTTCGCCGTGACGACGACGAAGATGAAATTTGCCTCGAAGACTGACCGGAGCACGCTCATCTACAACTCCCATGTCAGGCTGGGCGGCATCCCTGGGGAGGTCTTCGCCTACCAACTGGGCAGTCGCTCGGCGCTGGAGTGGGTGATGGATCGTTACGTGGTGAAGACCGACAAGTCCTCGGGCATCGTCAACGACCCCAACGACTGGTGCCGGGAACAGCGCAACCCGCGCTACGTCATCGACCTGCTGAAACGGGTGGTGACCCTCTCCCTGGAGACCAACCGGATCATCGGCCAGTTACCCTCTCTTGCCCTCGAGGGACGCTGACGTTTCATCCACCAGCCACCGAAGGTCTTGCCCAGGTGCGTCCTGCGTGACAACGGCGCGAGGTTGCCCCACCGGGTCAGGCCCGGGGTGTGGTCGTCGTGGGGAATGGTGTGGTCGATGTCGCAGCGCCGGGACGTGCTGGCCGCGTAGGGGAACATGTCGGTGGGCATCAGTGCGGTCACCGCCGTCCACAACGCCACCGACGGGTCGTGCCCATCCTGCGGTGGGAGCCGCCACGGGTCGATCACCGGACGCACCGTCACCCGCGTGTCCTTCAGGAACTCCGGCAACCGGTTGCTCAGCACCGCACCCCAGTGCTCGATCTCCGCGACCCCACACGCCTCACCCTCACCGGTCAGCACCGGATCATCAGCATCGATGTGGACGATCACCGTGGCAGCGGGCAGGGTGTCCTGCCCGGCGGCCTGCCGCGCGAGGACACCCAACGCGGCGGCGCGTCGCTGCCTCAAGGTTCCCGCCTCCTCGGGGATGGTCCCGGCCACACTGGTCAATGCGTGGTCCAGATCCACGGCATCGCGCGCGGCCAGACGACCCGACAGGGCACAGTGGCCATCCTGGATCCCGCTGACCCACACGTGCCGATCCTCCCGCGCCACGGCCTCCCGTTCTGCAGCCGCAGCCGGGTCGGCCTGCACCACCCCATCGGGGAAGGTGTCTGCGGACCTGCTGCCACGACGACGTGCGCAACGCGATGCTGAGCTGGTGGTCCAACCAGCGGGATCCCTCGGCACCCAATCCCGAGACACCGGGGTGGTGGATCGCCTCGGTGAGCTGCCACCACCGCACCTCACCGGCCAGGAAGGCATCCCACGACGACGGGAACCGGTCCCTGACGGTGACCACATCGGCGATCCGGCAGATCGCCGCCCTGGGGCTGATGCCGAGGATCGCTCCGACCTCGAGGGCGAGGAACTCCCCCACACCGGACGAGCCATCCACATGAGCCGACAGGCATTCCTCGAATGCCTCGAACACTGCTGCCTGGTCCACCCGGTACAGCTCCACCACCCGGGCGATCGCGATCACCTGCGCCACCTCCACCGCACGCAACTGCGCCTCGGTGTCGGCCAGGACGTCGAAGGCCTCAGCGACAGTGACGGGAAGGGGGGTGGTCATGCCCCCATTATAATCGATGAGAGATTCGAGAACAAGGGGTATTCGAGAACAATCCTGAAAAAATTTCGTGCGCCATGAGGGCTGGATCAGCGCTGTGATTGCTCCCGGACGGTGGGCGAGGTCCGCGGGTCCCCGACCCGACTCGGGGGGCTGCGTCGTGGCGTTACCCCGCCCCAGGGTCTAAGCTGGCCACACATCGATCAAAGGGGTTCGCATGTCACCGATCACCACAGCCCTCCACCCACTGCACGTGGAGCTCGGGGCTCGTCTGGTGGACTTCGCCGGGTGGGAGCTACCGGTCAGCTACAGCGGCGTCATCGCCGAACACCAGCACACCCGACAGGCCGCGTCGCTGTTCGACGTCAGCCACATGGGTCAGGTGTGGCTGCGCCCCACCTCCGGGAACCTGGCCGAGGTCGCCACCGCTCTGGAACGACTCACCCCGGCGAGCGTGCTGGGGCTGAAGACCTGGCGGCAACGCTACGGGCTGTTCACCGATGACAACGGCGGCGTGCTGGACGACTTCATGTTCGCCAACCACGAGGACCGATTCCACGTGGTGGTCAACGCCGCCCGCACCGAGCACGATCTCGCCCTGCTGCGCACCCTGCCCGGGATCGAGGTCGAGCACCTCACGGATCGTGCCCTGCTGGCACTGCAGGGGCCACGCGCCGAGCAGGCACTCGCCACCCTGGTTCCCCAGGCGACGGAGCTGGTGTTCATGGATTCCCTCCCCCTCACCTGGAACGGTGTGGAGCTGTGGGTCAGCCGTTCCGGCTACACCGGCGAGGACGGTTTCGAGATCTCCGTCCCCGACGATCATGCCATCCCCCTGGCCCGCGCGTTGCTGGCCCTGGACTGGGTGGCACCCGCCGGGCTCGGGGCCCGTGACTCGTTGCGCCTGGAGGCCGGGATGCCGTTGTACGGACACGAACTCGCACCGGAGATCACCCCGGTCCAGGCCGGTCTCGGGTGGGCCATCCCGAAGGTACGCCGATCAGATGGCTCCCGGGCGGGCGGTTACCCCGGCTCCGAGGTGATCCTGGCCGAGCTCGCCGACGGCCCGACGCGACTCCGGGTCGGGCTTCGCCCTGAGGGGCGGGCCGTGGTGCGCGAGGGCACCCCGGTCTTCCCGGACACCGAGGCGACGACACCGATCGCCCAGATCACCTCCGGCGGTTTCGGTCCGAGCGTCGGCGGCCCGGTCGCCATGGCGATGCTGCCCACGAGGTACGCTCCCGGGCAGGTGGTCCACGCGGAGGTCCGAGGACGACGCATCCCGATGACCGTCACCGATCTGCCGTTGATCCCCCATTCCTACAAACGCTGAGGTTGAAGGAGAACCATGCTGAAGTACACCGAGGAACACGAGTGGCTGGCCATCGAGGGGGACCGCGTGACGGTCGGCCTCACCCCCCACGCCACCGAGCAGCTGCAGGACATCGTCTACGTCGAACTTCCCGAGGTGGATGCCGAGGTGACCAAGGGGGAGGAGCTGGTGGTGCTGGATTCCACCAAGGCCACCTTCGGCATCAACGCCCCGGCCGACGGCGTGGTCACCGCCGTCAACCAGGCGGTGACCGATGATCCCGAGTCCGTGATCGCCGACCCGGAGAACGTCTGGTTCTTCACGATGACCGTCACCGATCCCTCGGTGCTGGAGGAGTACCTGGATGCTGCGGCCTACGAGGCGTTGATCGGCTGATGTCGGCCTGGAACCCCACCTCGTACGACCCCGACGACTTCGCCAACCGCCGTCACATCGGCCCGAGTCCGGCGGAGATGACGACGATGCTGGACGTGCTCGACGTGACCAGTCTGGACGAGCTGATCGACCAGTGCGTCCCCGCGCACCTCAGACAGCAGGATGACCTCGACTGGGACCCGCTGACCGAAGGCGCCGTCATCAAGGAGCTGCGCAGGATGGCAGCGGCGAACCAGGTCCGCACCTCGCTGATCGGGCAGGGGTACCACGGCACGGTCACTCCCCCGGCGATCCAACGCAACATCCTGGAGAACCCGGCGTGGTACACCGCCTACACCCCGTACCAGCCGGAGATCGCGCAGGGACGCCTCGAGGCGCTGCTCAACTTCCAGACCATGGTCAGTGACCTCACCGGTCTGGAGGTGGCCAACGCCTCCCTGCTGGACGAGGCGACGGCGGCCGCCGAGGCGATGAACATGGCCCACGCCGCAGGGAAGCGGAAACGCAACCGGTTCTTCGCCGCGGCTGACCTGCACCCCCAGGTGCTCAGTGTGCTGGCCACACGGGCCCGACCTCTCGGCATCGAGCTCGTGGTCGGCGACGTGACGGAGCTCGACCCCACCGGCCTGTTCGCCGCCCTGCTCCCCCACCCCGGCACCCACGGCCACCTGCGCGACCACACCGCACGGTGTCAGGCCCTGCACGAGGCCGGGGCCCTGGCCATCGTCGCCACGGATCTGTTGGCCCTCACCCTCATCAAGGAACCGGGAGCCATGGGGGCCGACATCGCCATCGGGTCGGCACAGCGGTTCGGGGTGCCGATGGGGTTCGGCGGCCCGCACGCCGCTTTCCTCGCCTGCCGGGACGCACTGAAGCGTTCCATGCCCGGCCGGATCGTCGGGGTCTCGAAGGACACGGCGGGAAACCGCGCCTACCGGTTGGCGCTGCAGACCCGGGAGCAGCACATCCGTCGGGAGAAGGCCACCTCCAACGTCTGCACCGCGCAGGCGCTGCTGGCCGTGATGGCCTCCTTCTACGCCGTCTTCCACGGCCCCGAGGGGTTGAAGGCCATCGGACAGCGCGTCCACCTCATGGCGGTGACCCTGGCCGAGGCGCTCAGGGCGGGTGGGGCGACGGTGGAGCCGGACCACTTCTTCGACACCGTCACGGTGACCGTCGGGGTCGGACAGGCGGGAATCCTCGCCGCCGCCGAGCAGCGGGGCATCAACCTGCGCAAGGTCGGCCGCGACAAGGTGGGCATCAGCGTCGACGAGACCACCACCCTGGAGATCCTCGGCCGGGTGTTGGATGCCTTCGGCATCGAGCCGGTCACCGAGTTGGCGACGACCCCCGCGATCCCGGAGGAGCTGCTGCGCACCTCCGACTACCTCACCCACCCGGTGTTCCACATGAACCGGGCCGAGTCCGAGATGATGCGCTACATGCGCCGCCTCTCCGACCGGGACCTGGCGCTGGACCGGGCGATGATCCCGCTGGGATCGTGCACCATGAAGCTCAACGCAGCGGTGGAGATGTTGCCCATCACGTGGCCGGAGTTCTCCGGCCTGCACCCGTTCGCCCCGGCCGAGCAGGCCGCGGGATACCAGCTGCTGGTGGCGGACCTGGAGGAGAAGCTGTGTCGGATCACCGGCTACGACGCCTTCTCGATGCAGCCGAACAGCGGGGCCCAGGGCGAGTACGCCGGATTGATGACGATCGCCGCGTATCACCGCAGCAACGGGGAGGATCGTGACATCTGCCTGATCCCCACCTCCGCGCACGGCACCAACCCGGCCTCCGCCGCGATGGCCGGGATGACGGTGGTGGCGGTGAAGGCGAGGGACAACGGCGACATCGACCTGGACGACTTCGCCGTCAAGGCCGCCGAGGCCGGGGACCGGCTCGCCGCGGTGATGATCACCTATCCCTCGACCCATGGGGTGTTCGAGGAGACGGTGGGACAGGTGTGCGAGATCACCCACCAGCACGGTGGGCAGGTCTACATCGACGGCGCGAACATGAACGCGCTGGTCGGGCTGGCCCGGCCGGGCGATCTGGGCGGTGATGTCAGCCACCTCAACCTGCACAAGACCTTCGCCATCCCCCACGGCGGAGGCGGGCCGGGCATGGGCCCGATCGGGGTCAAGGAGCACCTGCGGCCACACCTGCCGAGCGATCCCGGCACCGGTGAACCCGGCGCGGTCTCGGCGGCCCCGCTGGGCTCCGCCTCGATCCTGCTCATCTCCTGGGCCTACATCCGACTGATGGGTGGCTCTGGCCTCACCCAGGCCACGAAGGTGGCCATCCTCAGCGCCAACTACCTGGCGACGAGACTCGCACAGGCCTACCCCATCCTGTTCACCGGCCAGAATGGCCGCGTGGCCCACGAGTGCATCGTCGACACCCGAGGCTTCGCCAAGCACGGGGTGAGTGTCGACGACATCGCCAAACGGCTCATCGACCACGGCTTTCACGCCCCCACCATGAGCTTCCCCGTCGCAGGCACCCTCATGGTGGAGCCCACCGAGTCCGAGACCCTGGCCGAGCTGGATCGCTTCGTCACGGCGATGCTGGACATCGCCCGCGAGGCGAACGAGGTGGTCTCCGGGGCCGTCAGCGCCGAGGAGTCGCCGCTTCGCCGGGCACCGCACACGGTGGAGGACCTCGTCGCCGAGTGGGACCGACCGTATTCCCGCGAGCAGGGCTGCTTCCCGGCGGGTGCGTTCCGGGTGGACAAGTACTGGCCCCCCGTCGGCCGGGTCGACAACGCCTGGGGGGATCGCAACCTGATGTGCTCCTGCCCGCCCTGGGAGGGCACGACGACCTGACAGGACCAAGGGGTCCCGCACCATCTGGTGCGGGACCCCTTGAAGTCATGGTGGCGGCATCACCGGGAGTCAGTGGGCGAGGTACCGAAGAGGAGTTCCCAGAACGAGACACCCGGCCGGCCGCAGCCGCCTGCCCCACCGAGGTGACGGTGGCGATGACGAAGGCCCAGAGCCACACCTCCAGCATCGTCACCGCGAGTGGGAGTTGCTTGACCCAGCCCACCAGCATCGAGGAGAGGAAGGCCAGCGGCTGGTGGATGGCCATCGCGAAGAGCAGTCATCGCCCGAAGGTCTCAGGCCAGAGCATCCGGGTTTTCCTGGCACAGTTCATGAGCCATTCCTCCTGCACGCATCATTCCAGTTGATCGGGAACAGGACTGAGGAGCCCACGCTGCAGGCCGACGCCCGCGGCCCCAGCCGGCCAACAGGCCATACCGGTTCCCGAGGTCGCCTTGACCAGGAGAACGAGCGAGATGACGCGAGAACACACCTCAATTCTCCTTTCGCCGTGGGGATGAGAAAGCCATGGCCAGTCGAGTTTCCTGCTGTGCGTCATTGCAAAAATCTGGCCCGAAGTCACTGCGGCCCCACCCTTTCGGGTGGGGCCGCAGAGTTCCAGCAGATCAGTTGTTGCCGGTCAGCTTGTCACGCAGGGCCTGCAGCGCCTCATCGGAGGCCAGCGAACCCTCACCGGGTTCGGCTGCTGAGGCATAGCCGGTACCCGCCTCGGTCGCGGCCTGACGCTCGGCCTCGGCGGCCTCGGCCACCTGCCGCTTGTGGGCCTCCCAACGGGCCTGGGCCTCGGCGTACTGCTGCTCCCACGCGGCCTGCTGCTCCTCGTAGCCGGGCTTCCACTCGTTGGTCTCCGGGTCGAAGCCCTCGGGGTAGATGTAGTTGCCCTGCTCGTCATAGCTGTCGGCCATGCCGTAGAGCGAGGCGTCGAACTCGTCGGCCGCGACGTCCAAGCCCTCGTTCGCCTGCTTCAGCGACAGGGAGACCCGACGACGATCCAGGTCGATGTCGATGACCTTGACCATGACGTCATCGCCGACGGTGACCACCTGCTCGGGGATCTCGACGTGACGCTCGGCCAGCTCGGACACGTGGACCAGGCCCTCGATGCCGTCGCCCACCCGGACGAACGCACCGAACGGCACCAGCTTGGTGACCTTGCCGGGCACGATCTGACCGATCTGGTGCAGCCGGGCGAAGGTCTGCCACGGATCCTCCTGCGTGGCCTTCAGCGACAGGGACACTCGCTCGCGGTCCATGTCCACCTCGAGCACCTCGACGGTGACCGGGGTGCCGACCTCGACGACCTCGTTCGGGTGGTCGATGTGCTTCCAGGACAGCTCGGAGACGTGGACCAGACCGTCGACCCCGCCCAGATCCACGAACGCACCGAAGTTGACGATGGAGGACACGACGCCCTTGCGGATCTGGCCCTTCTGCAGCTGGTTGAGGAAGGTCTGACGCACCTCGGACTGGGTCTGCTCCAGCCAGGCACGACGGGACAGCACCACGTTGTTGCGGTTCTTGTCCAGCTCGATGATCTTCGCCTCGAGCTCCATGCCGACGTAGGGCTGGAGATCGCGGACGCGGCGCATCTCCACCAGCGAGGCGGGCAGGAAGCCACGCAGGCCGATGTCGACGATGAGGCCACCCTTGACGACCTCGATGACGGAGCCGGAGACCACCCCGTCCTCTTCCTTGATCTTCTCGATCGTGCCCCAGGCGCGCTCGTACTGGGCGCGCTTCTTGGACAGGATCAGGCGACCCTCCTTGTCCTCCTTCTGCTGAACCAGGGCCTCGATCTCATCGCCGACCTGGACCACCTCGAAGGGGTCGACGTCGTGCTTGATGGAGAGTTCCTTGGAGGGGATGACGCCTTCGGTCTTGTAACCGATGTCGAGCAGGACCTCGTCCCGGTCGACCTTGACGACGGTGCCGGAGACGATGTCGCCGTCGTTGAAGTACTTGATGGTGGCGTCAACGGCGGCCAGGAAGGCTTCCGGAGTGCCGAAATCGTCGACCACGACGGTCGATGCCTCAGTGGAGGAGGAGGACATGTAGTAGGGCTTTCGCAATGGACGTGTCGCACCCGGGCCCCGTCGAACTCCCCGCTGGGAATCGATCGGGGACCTCGGACACGCCGACCCCCCTCTGTCCGAGGGTAGGCAGGCCACAGTGCAGGCTCAGCCTATCCGCTCCGGCAAGGCGGGTCAAACGACCGTCAGGACACTCCAGCGGTTTGTCGTGCGGCCCCCAACTACTACCCTTGGTCCCGTGAATCTCGCCGAAGCCTTCAAGAACCGCAAGGTCCAGATCGGACTGGCCGCCGCTGCCCTGGCCATCGTCATGATCGTGGCCCTCCTGTTCATCTTCAAACCGACCTCGCAGTCGTCCACCCCTTCCACGAACGACACGACCGCGGTGGCCACCCCCGAGGAGAGCACCCCCGCCACCGAACCGGCGGCCGAAGACCCCACCCCGACCTCGGACGGTACGTGCATCCCACCGGAGGGCACCGGGTTCATCCCGGTCCGCTACGCCATCGAGTCCCTCGGCGTCGATGCCGATGTGCTCTCACTCAACGTCGACGACGCCGGCCTCATCGCGGCCCCGCCGAAGAACCAGCCGAAGACCGCCTCCTGGTGGAACGGTGGCCCCGCCCCGGCATCGGATGCCGGTCAGGTCGTGATGTCCATCCACACCTACCGCAACGGCGGTGCCGTCGGCAACCAGCTCTACGAGGGTGGTGAGCCCCAGCTCAAGCCCGGGGACACCATCAAGCTGTGGGACGCCGAGGGGCGCACCGCCTGCTACGAGTACGTCGACGCGGAGAAGATCATGGTCGAGGACTACAACCCGGACTCCGACCTCATGGTGCGTCTCGAGGGTGACCCGGCCCTGGCCATCATCATCTGCTGGGACCACAAGGAAGGAACCGACGACTGGGACTCCCGCGTCTTCTTCCGCTTCAAGCCGGTCACGGACGCCTCCTGATCCCCACCCACGGCCGCCCCTCAGTGGGCGGCCGTGAACCAGGAGTCACCCACCCCGACGGAGACCTCCAAGGGCACCGCCAACTCCATGGCGGTGCCCATTTCCGTCCGAACCAGTTCCTCCACCGCCTGCTGCTCCCCGGGAGCGATCTCCAGCACCAGCTCGTCATGGACCTGGAGCAGCATCCGGCTGCTGAGCCCCGCCCTGCCCAGGGCGCCCTCCACACCGAGCATCGCCAGCTTGATGATGTCGGCCGCCGACCCCTGGATCGGCGAGTTGAGCGCTGCCCGCTCCGCCATCTCGCGACGCTGCCGGTTCGTCGAGGCCAGATCCGGCAGGTGACGACGACGCCCCCGCAGGGTCTCGGTGTAGCCGACCCTGCGGGCCTCCTCGACCACCTCCGCCAGGTACCGCTGCACTCCCCCGACCCGGGAGAAGTAGTCATCCATGAGCGTCCTCGCCTCCGCCGTGGAGATCCCGAGCTGCGCGGCCAACCCGTAGGCGGACAGCCCGTAGGCCAGCCCGTAGTTCATCGCCTTGATCCGGGCCCGCATCTCACCCGTCACCTCCCCGGGATCGACCCCGAACACGGTGGCGGCCATCTCGGCGTGGAAGTCCCGTCCCGAGGCGAAGGCGGCGATGAGTCCCTCGTCGGCGCTGCAGTGCGCCATGAGCCGCATCTCGATCTGCGAGTAGTCCGCACTCATGAGGGACTCATACCCGGGACCGGCCACGAAGGCGGAGCGGATCCTGCGTCCCAGCTCCGTGCGGATCGGGATGTTCTGCAGGTTCGGGTCCAGTGATGACAGCCGACCGGTCGCGGCGATGGTCTGGGCGTAGGTGGTGTGGATGCGTCCGTCGTCACGGATCGCCGCCAGCAGGGTGTCGACGGTCTGCCGCAGCTTGATCCGGTCCCGGTGCGCCAGCAGGGCAGCCAGGAACGGATGCTCCGTCCTCGCGTACAGCGACTCCAACGCCTCGGCGTCCGTGGTCCAGCCGGTCTTGGTCCGCTTCGTCCGCGGCATGTCGAGCTCATCGAACAGCACGGTCTGCAACTGCTTGGGGGAACCGAGGTTCACCTCGTGCCCGATCGAGTCCCAGGCGGCCTGCTGTGCCGTCAGTGCGGCGGCGTCGAACTCCTGCCGGAGCTCGTCCAGCACGTCCCGGTCCACGGCGATGCCACTGCGTTCACACCGGGCGAGGGTCACCTGCAGCGGAAGCTCGATCCTCTGCATCAGCTCCCCGGCGGGCTGGGTGTCGAGCTCAGGACGCAGCACCTCGGCCAGCTCGAGGACGGCACGGGCACGCAGCATCGCGTCCCGCGCGGTGGTGGACTCATCGGCGTCGAACAGCGACTCCTGGGCACCACCGCCCTCGGCCGACAGCTCCCGGCCGAGGTGTCGCTGCACCAGATCGGTCAGCTCCTGCCCACGCACGTCCGGACGCAGCAGATAGGCAGCCAGGGCCACGTCGAGAACCACACCGGCCAGTTCCCAGCCCCGCTCCCAGACGGCGAGCAGCGGTCCCTTCCCGGCGTGGACCGTCTTGGGGATGTCCGCATCGGCCAGCCATGCCACCAGTGCGGACTCGTCCCCGGGTGACAACCGCGCGCAGTCGATCCACGCGCCGACCTCGTCCGGGGCAGCCACCCCGATGCCCTGCAGGTCCCCGGTCCCGGAACCCCAGGTGCCGACGAAGGCGAGCGCGGCCCCACCCGCGGCGTGGGCCTCGAGCCAGCCCTGCACCTCGTTCTCCCCCAGTTCCACACCGTCGACCCGGAAGGCCGGGGCCTGTCCTGCCGGGTCCTTCACCGCTTGGCCACCGTACAGTTGGGCCAGCCGGTCCCGCAGGGTACGGAACTCCAGGGCGGCGAACAACTGCGTGATGGCATCACGGTCCCAGTCGCGGCGTCCCATCCGCTCCACCGGCACCGGCAACCCCAGGTCCCGCACCAGGTGGTTGAGCCGACGGTTCCGGCGTACGTCGTCGAGGTGTGCCCGCAGCGACTCGCCGGCCTTCCCCGGCACCTGCTCCGCCCGGGCCAGGATGTTGTCCAGCCCGTCGAAGTTCGCGATCCACTTCGCCGCGGTCTTCGGTCCGACCCCGGGCACCCCCGGCAGGTTGTCGCTGGTCTCCCCCACCAGCGCCGCCAGCTCCGGGTATCGGTGGGGCGGCACACCGTACTTGTCCTGGATCGCCTCCGGGGTCATCCGCACCAGGTCGCTGACCCCCTTGCGCGGGTACAGCACCGTCACCGCGTCGGTGACCAGCTGCAGGGCGTCCCGGTCACCGGAGGAGATGAGCACCTCGAACCCCTTGGCACCGGCCTCGGTGGCCAGGGTCGCGATGATGTCGTCCGCCTCGTAGCCGGGCATCTCCAGGTGGGTGATCCGCAGCCCGTCGAGCACCTCCTTGATGAGTTCCACCTGGCCCCGGAACTCCACCGGGGAGGCACTCCGGGTGGCCTTGTAGTCCGGGTACGACTCGGTGCGGAAGGACTCCCGCCCGACGTCGAAGGCGACGGCGACGTGGGTGGGCTGCTCGGTGGTGAGCAGCCCGATGAGCATCGAGGTGAAACCGTGCACCGCATTGGTGTGCTGACCCGTCGAGGTCGTGAAGTTCTCGGCCGGCAGGGCGAAGAAGGCCCGGTAGGCCATGGAATGTCCGTCGATGAGCAGCAGTCGGTTCACGCCCCCCAATCTACTGTGCGAGACTGACATCCATGACAGACCTGCCGCCCGATGCCGAGTTCCATCGTCGTCTCGGGATCGAGATCCTCGAGGCCGACGCCGAGCGTGTCGTCGGCCGGATGCCGGTGGTCGGCAACCGACAACCCGCTGGTCTCCTCCATGGCGGGGCGACGGCCGCCCTGGTCGAGGGTCTGGGGTCGGTGGCGGCGTGGCTCGCCGGGCAGCCGGACCGCCTGCCCGTGGGGGTGGATCTCAACGTGACCCACCTGCGTCCCGCCCGCGGCGGCGTGGTCACCGGGGTTGCCACCGCGGTCCGCATCGGGTCCGGGACCGCCGTCTACACCGTCGAGGTCACCGATGAGCAGGGCCGTCCCACGGCCGTGGGACGGCTGACCTGCCAGTTGCTCCCCCGGTGAGGGTCAGCCCTTCTTCTTGTGTGAGATGACACCCTCGGCCACCTCACGCATCGACTTGCGCAGATCCATGGCGGTCTTCTGGATCCAACGGAATGCCTCCGGCTCCGACAGCCCGAGCCCCTCCTGCAGCATGCCCTTGGCCTGATCGATGATCTTGCGCGACTCGAAGCGATCCTCCAGGTTGGCGAGCTCCTCCTCGATGGCCTTGATCTCGGCGAACCGGCCCATCGCGATCTCGATGGCCGGCACGACATCAGTGGCGTCGAACGGTTTGACCACGTAGGCCATCGCGCCGGCGTCGCGGGCCCGCTCCACCAGATCACGCTGGCTGAACGCCGTCAGCATGACGATGGGGGCGATCCGTTCCTCCGCGATGGCCTCCGCAGCGGTGATGCCATCGAGCTTCGGCATCTTGACGTCCATGATGATGAGATCGGGTTCGAGCTCACGGGCCAGCTTCACGGCCTCCTCGCCATCAGCCGCCTGTCCGATCACTTCGAATCCCTCGTCCGTGAGGAGCTCGACCAGGTCGAGACGAATCAGCGCCTCGTCCTCCGCGACGAGCACCTTGGTTGGCCGGGTCTGGCCCATGTCCAAGCTCCAATCTCCTTTGAGTGGACCCTCAGGTCACTTGATAGGGAATCTCGTGGAGCATCCTAGCGCGCCTGACCACGCCATACACCACCGCAGCACCGAAATGTCTACTTTCGGCCAATCGGACAAGGTGCCCTGAGGGACATCCGTGTGGCACAATGGTCGGCGTTGCCCGGCTGGCGGAATGGTAGACGCGGTTGACTCAAACTCAACTGACCGCAGGGTCGTAGGGGTTCAAGTCCCCTGCCGGGTACCGGGTTGAACACGCGGTCACCGGAGGTGGCACGATGTGACCATGAGATTTCTCTCCATCCAGTCATCGGTGAGTTTCGGCCACGTCGGCAACTCCGCAGCAGTGTTCCCTCTCCAACGGCTCGGTGTCGAGGTGATGCCCGTCCACACGGTCTGCTTCTCCAACCACACCGGGTACGGTGCGTGGCGCGGCCCGATGCTCAAGGGGGACGACATCCGTGAGATCGTCACCGGGATCGAGGAACGTGGTGCTCTGACCGACGTCGACGCGGTGCTGTCGGGCTACCAGGGCGGCAACGACATCGGCGATGCGATCCTCGAGGCCGTCGAGAAGGTCAAGCAGCACAGCCCTGACGCGGTCTATGCCTGTGACCCGGTGCTGGGCAACGCGAGATCGGGGTGCCATGTCGCCCCGGAGGTCCAGGACCTGATCCGTGACCGTGTGGTACCCCGCGCCGACCTCATCACGCCGAACCAGTTCGAGCTGGGTTTCGTCACCGGCACCACCCCCCTCGACCTGGACTCCACACTCGCCGCCGTCGACACGGCCTTCGGGATCGGTCCGAGCACGGTGCTGGTGACCTCCGTCGAGCTTCCCGACCTCGGCGAGGAGAAGCTCTCGATGATCGCTGCCGACCGGGACGAGGCCTGGCTCATCACCACGCCGCGGTTGCCGATGAAGCGCAACGGCTCCGGCGACGTCACGGCGGCCCTGTTCACCGCACACTGGCTGCGCACCGGTTCCTTGGCGGAGGCACTGGAACGCACGACCTCGAGCGTCTTCACGATGCTCGAGCGGACCCTGAGGGCCGACACCCGGGAACTGCAGCTCATCGCCTCCCAGGACGCCTTCGCCGAACCCGCCATGGAGTTCAGGGCGACGCGGATCCGCTGAGCGGTTTCCCCGAACCCCAGAACGGGCCCGTCGCGACGGGGAGCACCCCGACCAGGCAACACAAGACGCCGATGGCCATGGTCGGGGCGATCCCCACCCAGCCCGCCAGCCCGCCACCGACGAGGGCGGCCAGTGGGACGATCCCCCACACGACGAAACGCACACTCGCATTGGTGCGCCCCAACAGATCGGTGGGGGTGATGCGTTGGCGGTAGCTCACCTGGGCGATGTTGTACTGCAGCATGAAGACGCTGCCGAGAAAACTCTGGACCGCCAGCAGTACCAGGGCGCCCCGCCCACCCGTCACCGCGGCCAAGGGCTGCAACGTGAGCAGGAGTGCCGCACCGCTCACACCCACCACGATCATGCGTCCCTCACCGAGACGCAGCGAGAGCTGCCTGCTCGTCACCGCCCCGACGAGCCCACCGAGACCGCCCAGTCCGAACAACAGCCCCATCATCTGTGGCCCGGCTCCGAGGTTCCGGAGGATGAGCACCGCCACCAGTGTGCCCACCATGGTCTGACCGAAGTTGAACAGGCAGGAGGTCGCCACGATCCGCCGCAGCCGTTCATCCCCGAAGACCCAGACCAGACCCTCCCGGATGGCTGCCCGGACCGAGGGGCGTTCGCGTCGTGGCCTGGGGCGCTCATCGTCCCGGGTCCGGGACAACGCGACCAGCGACCCGAGGATGCCTCCGATGGTCGCGAGCAACGCCACGGGAGCAGCCAGGAGGGCGACGAGCCACCCCGCGACGGCCGGCCCTGCGATGCGCGACAGCTGCTGGCTCGTCTCGAGTTTCGCATTCGCCTCGGGGATCCGTGCAGGTCCGACGAGTCCGGGCACGTAGCTCTGGTACGACACGTCGAAGAACACCGAGCCGACACCCAGCAGGAACGAGATGACGTAGAGGTGCAACAACTCGAGCCGTCCCAGGAAGAACAGCACGGGGACCAGCCCCAGCAGCAGCGCACCCACACCGTCGGCGACGATCATGACCCGACGTTTCCGCATCCCGTCGATCCACGCCCCCGCCGGAAGCCCGATGAGCAGGAATGCCAGCACGGATGCCGCCCTGAGCTGTCCCACCTGGGCCTCGTTGGCCCCCAGCGTGAGGATCGCCAGGGTTGACATCGCCACGGGCGTGACCTGGGAGGCGAACTGGTTCAGCGCCTGACCGCTCCAGAACGTCAGGAAGTTGCGGTCCTGCCACAGGCTCCGTGGCACGACCGACGGGGGAGGGCCCGCAGGCCCTCCCCCGTCACCACGGTCGGGATCAGAGATCGATCTCGCCCTTGACCTTGACCTTGTGGACACGCAGGTTGTTGGTCTTGCCCGGCACACCCATCGGCGAACCGGAGAGGATCACGATGCGCTCCCCCACCTCGATCATCCCCCGATCACGCAGGTAGGAGTCGACGGTCTCGACCATCTGCTCCTGCTCGGTGAAGTTCGGGGTGATGTGGGCCTCCACACCCCAGGTGAGGGTCATGTTCTGCTGGGTGGACTTCTCCGGGGAGAACACCAGCAGCGGGATCGAGGGGCGCAGTCGGGACAGTCGACGAGCCGTGTCACCGGACTTGGTGAACGCCACCAGGTAGCGGGCACCGACCCGCTGGGCCACCTCGACGGCGGCCTTGGCAAGGACGCCACCGGTGGTGTGCGGGTCCCACTCGATGGTGTTGATCTCCGCATGTCCCTCGCGCTCGGTGTTCTCCACGATCCGGGCCATGGTCTGCACCGTGATGACCGGGTAGTCACCGACGGAGGTCTCACCCGACAGCATGACGGCGTCGGCACCGTCGAGGACGGCGTTGGCGACGTCGGAGGCCTCCGCGCGGGTGGGGCGCGGCGAGGAGATCATCGACTCCAGCATCTGGGTGGCGACGATGACCGGTTTGGCCCACTTGCGAGCAGCACGGATGATCTTCTTCTGGACCAGCGGCACCTCCTCCAGCGGAAGTTCCACGCCGAGATCACCACGTGCCACCATGAAGGCGTCGAAGGCGTCGATGATGTCCTGCAGGTTGGAGATGGCCTGTGGCTTCTCCAGCTTCGCGATGACGGGCAGCCGCTTGCCGACCTCGTCCATGATCTCGTGGACACGCTTGATGTCGTCGCCGGAGCGGACGAAGGACAGGGCGATCAGGTCGATGTCCTTGGTCAGGGCCCAGCGCAGGTCCCGCTCGTCCTTCTCGCTCATCGCGGGCACGGAGACCGCGACACCGGGCAGGTTGATGCCCTTGTTGTTGGAGACGGTGCCCGCGACGGTGACCTCACACACCACGTCGGTGTCGCTGACCTGGATGGCCCGGAGGCCGACCTTGCCGTCGTCGATGAGGATGTGGTCCCCGGGCTTGACGTCCCCCGGGAGTCCCTTGAACGTGGTGGAGCAGCGCTCCTTGTCACCGAGGATGTCCTCGATGGTGATGGTGAACCTGTCACCGCGCTCCAGGAAGTACTTCTGATCACCGGCGAACTTGCCGAGCCGGATCTTGGGCCCCTGCAGATCAGCGAGGACACCGACGGTACGACCGGTGAGCATGGCAGCTTCGCGGACGGCATTGAGGCGGCCCTCGTGCTCGTCGTAGTCGCCGTGGCTCATGTTGAGGCGGGCGACGTTCATTCCCGCGTTGATCAACTCAACGAGGCGGTCCGTCGTGTTCGCGGACGGCCCCAGGGTACATACGATCTTAGCTTTGCGCACGAGGACAGCCTATCGCGAAAAGCTACCCCTCCCGTACGACGCGCAACGCTTCCGCAAGGTCTGGCGGCAAGGGCGATCCGAAGCTCACCCACTCCCGTGAGACCGGGTGCTGGAACCCCAGTTCCGTGGCGTGGAGCCACTGCCGGTCGAGCCCGAGTCGTCGTGCCAGTTCCGGATCTCCGCCGTACAGTGGGTCGCCACAGCAGGGATGACCGATGGCTGCCATGTGGACCCGGATCTGGTGGGTCCGTCCCGTCTCGAGGGAGACCTCGAGCAGGGTTGCGGCACGATGTGCCTCGAGGGCCTCGTAGTGGGTGACGCTCTCGCGTCCCCCCTGCACGATGGCCATCTTCCACTCGTGCCCCGGATGTCTTCCGATCGGGGCGTCGATGGTGCCCACGAACGGGTCGGGGTGCCCCTGCACCAGTGCCTGGTAGGTCTTGTCCACCGTCTTGTCCCGGAACGCCTGCTTGAGCACGGAGTAGGCCTGCTCCGAACGGGCCAGCACCATCAGACCCGAGGTGCCGACGTCGAGCCTGGAGACCACCCCCTGTCGCTCCGGGGCCCCGGAGGTGGCGATGGTGATCCCCGCGGCCGCGAGGTGCTCCGTCACCGAGGGCCCGTCCCAGCCGAGACTCGGGTGGGCGGCGACCCCCGCCGGCTTGTCCACCACCACGATGTCGTTGTCCTGGTGCACGACGGCCAGCCCGTCGGCGAGTCGGGGCTGCACCACCACGTGGTCGGGCCGGGGAGCCGTGACCAGCTCCAGCATCGCCTGGGCGGTCACACTCCGGGAGGCCCTGGTCACCGGCACCCCGTCCAGCAGCACTCCCCCCTCCGAGATCAGCTCGGCGATGCGGGAGCGGCTGTGCCCGGTGATCCTCGCCGCCACGACGTCGACGCGTTCCCCCGCGAGTGCCTCGGGCACCAGGAAGACGCTCATGACAACTCCTCGACCCGCTCACCCTGGTCCTGGGGCCGCGGGCTCCGGAGTGAGCTGAGGATGATGAGTCCTGCGGCGAACGTGATGCAGATGTCCGCCACGTTGAAGATCGCGAAGTTCGGCAGCTGGATGAAGTCCACGACATGACCGCGCAACACGCCCGGTGGTCGGAGCAGCCGGTCGTGGAGGTTCCCCGAGATGCCCGCCATGAGCAGTCCCAGCACCACGGCCTGGAACCCGGTGCGGATCCTCGGCAACCCGACGAACAGGCAGGCCGCGAGGGCCACGACGGCGAAGATGCTCAGGGCGACGGTGAACGACGTCCCGAGCCCGAATGCCGCCCCGGGATTGAACACGAGGGTGAACCGCAGCAGGACCCCCAGGACCTCGTGGGGAACGGCAGGGGTCAACGCGGCCAGCACGACCTCCTTGGTGGCCTGGTCGATCCCGAGTCCGAGCAGCCCCACACCGGCGGCCAGCAGGATCAACCCACGACGACTCAGCGTCGTTCCTCGCGCTGCTTGCAGGCCACGCAGAGGGTGGCCCTGGGGAACGCCTGGAGACGTCCCTTGCCGATGGGCTCCCCGCAGACCTCACAGAGACCGTAGTTGCCCTCGTCGAACAGGTGGAGCGCCAGGCGTGCCTGATCCGCCATCTCCCGGGCGTTCTGGGCGAGGGACAGTTCCTGGTCACGTTCGAAGTTGGAGGAGCCGACATCCGCCGGGTCCCGCCCCGCCCCGTCGTTGCCCTGCAGCAGCAGGTCACTCAACTCCTGATCCGAGGCAGCCACCTTCTTCTCGAGACGTTCCAGCTCCTCGGCCAGGGCCTCTCGCTGTTCCTGGATCTCCTCATCGGTCCAGGGGTCCTCGCCATCCCTGACGGGCAGCGACTTCGGAGCCCTCGGCTCCTCGGTTGTCGTGGTTGCCATGTTCATCCTTGAAGTGCGGAAGGAAAGACTGTCCGGTGGAGACTACACCTCCACCGGACAGTGAGCCAGCTGCGGTTCAGGCGCGCAGATCCTGGTTTGCGAGTGCGTCGAGACGCGGGGTCCGGGAACGCTCGGCGAGTTCCGGAACGTCCAGCGGCTCCGGCAGGTCACGGTCGAGCCCTTCCAGATGGCGGCCAACATAGGTGCGCAGGTTGTCGCGGTAGGTGGCCTCGAAGCCACGCAACGCGGCGACCTTCTGGGTGAGGATCGCCTGCTCCCGCTCCAGGTCGGCGAACAGCTCGGCGCGACGGCGATCGGCCTCCCCGTTGACCCGCTCCGCACGGTCGCGGGCGTCACGGGTCATCTGCTCGGCGTTGACGCGGGCCTCGGACTCCACCCGTTCCGCCTTGGTCCGGGCGTCGATGGTGATCTCGGAGGCCTGGCGCTTGGCCTCGTCCAGCTTGCGCTGTGCCTCGGTGTTGGCCTCCTCGACCAGCTTCTCGGCCTGCTCGGTGGCCAGGGAGACCAGCCGGACCACGGCCGGGGTGGCCTCCTCGCGGGTCGCGACGGTGAGGGTCTCGGCCTTGCCGGAGATCTGGCTCACCTGGGCCGTGCGCGCCTCGTCGAGCTCACGGCGCAGCCGGTCGTTCTCCGAACGCAGTCGCTGGTTGTCCTGCGACAGCTGCTGCACCCGACCGTCATCGGTGGGGGCGAGCGGCGCCATCACCTGCGTCTGCGTGTGACTGCTGGCCTCGGCGCGCAGCCGCTCCACCTCGGCGCGCAACGATTCGATCTCCTGGTCCTTGACGGCGATCGTACGGTCGTCGAAACCGGGGGCAACACTGGCGTTGCGGGCGGCCTCGGCCTCGCGCCGCAGGACATCACGCTCGTTCTCGAACTGGGCGAAGGACTCCTCCACCTTGTCGATGAAAGTATCGACATCCCCCACTTCGTAACCGGTGGCCCCACGCCGTGCCATCCGGAACCGGACTCGGCGAACCTCTTCCAGGGTCAGGCTCATTCTCATCTCCCAGTCGTAGATACCTTCGGGCCCAATGCTGAGAAACATTGGGGTCAACGTTCAGGTTACTCTAATGTTCCCGAACGTCCAACGGAACCTCAAGGTGAACTCAAGGGATGGTGACCCAGTTCTACAGGGGCAGCAGGATGACGACCCAGATCAGCAGCTGGACCAGCAGGAACAGCAGCAGCACCGACAGGTCGAGGCCGACGTGCCCGATGCGCACCGGCTTGATGTGACGCTGGAGCAGTTTCACCGGCGGGTCGGTGAGGAAGTAGATGCCCTCGACCAGGACCAGCACCGGCCCCCTCGGGGTCCACTGTGGGGCCAGGAGGGGCACCCACGACAGGATCACCCGGCCGAGCAGCACCAGCAGGTAGATCCTGAGAATCCAGACCAGGATGAGCGTGATCAACGGTCAGCTCTGGTTGAAGAAGCCGCCGGTGGCGAGACGTTCCTTGTCCTCCGGCCCCACCACCAAGTTGTGGGGGCACAGCAGGAAGACCTGGCTGGAGACGCGCTCGATGTTGCCGCGCAGACCGAAGATGAGACCCGCGGCGAAGTCGACGAGACGCTTGTCCTCCCCCGGCTCCATGTCGGAGAGGTTCATGATGACCGGAATGCCGTCGCGGAAGTTCTCACCGATGGCGCGGGCCTCGTTGTAGCTGCGCGGACGGACGCTGACGATTCGGCTGATGTCTGCCACCTGGGGGGTGCTGGGGGTCTCGGTGACCACGGGTTGTGACTGGGTCTGAGGCTGTGCCTGGGGACGGCGTTGCACGGAGCGCGAGACCGGCTTGGCCTCGGAGGGCTCGTACTCCTCGTACTCCTCGGCCACGTACTCCTCGGAGAACTCGTCCCTGACGTCGTTGTAACGACCGTCCTCGACGAGGCCCATCCACTCGGCAATCTTGCGAACGCCCACGTGTCTCCCTCCCTTTCGTCTCGGAAGAAGACTACCCGGTGCCGAAGGGGCGGCACCGTTTTGACGGAGCCGACACGCCGTCACTTCATGAAGTCGGGAACATCCAGCTCGTCGTCATCGATCCTGGGTGCAGGGCGCGGCTGCGGCTCGGGACGCGCGGACGGCATCGGCGCGGCCTGGGGTGCGCGGGGCGCCACCGGTGCCGGGGCGACGGGAGGTGCCGCCGGGGTGCGCTGCTGCCCGCGGGTGTGCTCCACCCGGGGCAGGCGGGTGTGGTGCGGGGTGCCACCGTCGAACCCGGCCGCGATGACCGTGACCCGCACCTCGTCACCCAGGGCATCGTCGATGACGGTGCCGAAGATGATGTTGGCCTCGTCGTGGGCGGCCTCCTCGATGAGCTGCGCGGCGGCCGAGACCTCGAACAGCCCGAGGTCGGACCCACCGGCGATGGACAGCAGCACGCCGTGGGCACCATCGATGCTGGCCTCCAGCAACGGGGAGCTGATGGCCATCTCCGCAGCGGCCCTCGCCCGGTCCTCGCCACGGGCGGAACCGATGCCCATCAGGGCGGAGCCTGCCTGGCTCATGATCGACTTGACATCGGCGAAGTCGAGGTTGATCAGACCCGGCGTGGTGATGAGGTCGGTGATGCCCGAGACACCCTGCATCAACACCTGGTCGGCCTGCTTGAAGGCGTCGACGATGGCGATCTGGTGGTCGGTCATCTGGAGCAGCTTGTCGTTGGGGATGACGATGAGGGTGTCGACCTCCTCGCGCAGCTGCTCGATGCCGGAGTCGGCCTGGGTGGCACGTCGACGTCCCTCGAAGGAGAAGGGACGGGTCACCACACCGATGGTCAGGGCTCCAAGCGAACGGGCGATCTTCGCCACGATGGGCGCCGCCCCGGTTCCGGTGCCACCCCCCTCACCCGCGGTGACGAAGATCATGTCGGCCCCCTTGAGGGCGTCCTCGATCTCCTCGGCGTGCTCCTCCGCGGCCTGACGTCCCTTCGCGGGGTCGGCCCCGGCACCCAGTCCACGGGTCGACTCGCGACCGATGTCCAGCTTGACATCGGCATCCGACATCAGCAGTGCCTGCGCATCGGTGTTGACCGCGATGAACTCGACCCCTCGCAGCCCCGCCTCGATCATCCGGTTGACGGCGTTGACCCCGCCGCCGCCGACACCGACGACCTTGATAACTGCCAGGTAGTTCTGAGATGCGCTTGCCATGACCGCCATTCCTCACTTAGTAGTCGAAAGTAGGCTAGGGGCCCTTCCGCGGTTGTTCCAACAGCCATGCCGTGTTCTGGCCGAAAACACCTCAACCCAAGGTTGAGGGTTTGCCCCTGAGGGCATCCTCATCGCGTGGTGGGGGCACCCGGGGCCGAGACGTCGTAGACGGTGGCGTCGACACTGAGCAGCACGGCCAGCACCTGGGCCTTCATGTCCGACTGGTCAGCGCTGCCCCACACCACGGAATCGCCGTCGTCGAGCCTGATCTCGATCTGGTCCACCGCCTGCGCACTGACCAGGGTGACACGCTCCCCCAGCACCGGGGTGGCGGCCCCGACCACCGTCGCCACGTCCCGCAGCAGCCGCTGGTCGACCTCACCCTGCACCTGCGCGGCCACCGTCCCCGCGGGCACGTCCCCGCCCTCGTGGTAGACGACCCCTTCGGCATCGACCCAGCGCAACACCCCGTCATCGGTCCACAGGTAGGACAGTTCACGTTCGGTCACCAGGATCTCCACGGTGTGGGGGAACCGGCGTTTCACCTCCACCTCACGAACCGCGGGCAACGACTCGGCCACCCGGGACCTGATCCCCTGGAGATCCTGCACCGCCAGGGGACGCCCCAACTCCACCCGGGCGGCCCCGACGACCTCGTCCTCGCTGAGCAGGGAGGTGCCCGAGACCACCACCTGCGTGGTGGCGAAGACCGAGGAGAAACCGAACAGCCAGGTGGCCACCCCGCTCAGGACCAGCAGCAGCACGGCCAGAGCGAGCACAATCGTCCGGGTCAGCCGTTGCCGTCGCGACCGGCTCCGTCGGGCCGGGGCGAGCCTGCCTGGTGTGCTGCTCACCTGGGCTGCGCCTCCGGGCGTTCCGCCAGCAACGGGGCCAGCAACGGCCCGACGATGGTGACATCGCCGCACCCGAGGGTGATGATGAGGTCGCCGGGACGGGCGATCTCGTTGAGGGCGGCGGGCAGGTCGTACTTGTCGACCACGTAGACCACGTCCTTCGCCCCGTGCCTCCTGGCCGCGTCCACCACGAGTTCTCCGGTGACACCGGGGATCGGGTCCTCCCGGGCACCACACACGTCGTTGATGACGGCGATGTCCGCCAACGTCATCACCTCACCGAACTCGTCGGCGAAGTCCACGGTCCGTGAGTACAGGTGGGGCTGGAAGCAGGCGATGAGCCGCCCGGGCAGTCCCGTGGCCTCGTTGCCGGCCTCCGTGGCGCGACGGGCAGCACTCAGCGCCGCCCGGATCTCCGTCGGGTGGTGCGCGTAGTCGTCGTAGACCCGGATCCCGGCCGTGTCCGTGATGAGCTGGAATCGGCGCAGGGTTCCCTCGAACCGGCCGAGGGCCTCGACCGCCGCGTCATGGTCGAGACCGAGGATCCGCCCCACCGCGTAGGCCGCGGAGGCATTGGCCAGGTTGTGGTTGCCGGGCACCTGCAACGTGATCGGCCCAGCGGCGTCACGGGCGGTCAGGATGGCCGTCACCCCGTTGCCCGAGGGCCTGACGTCGCTGATCCGCACGTCGGCATCCTCCGCCTCGCCGTAACGCACGACCCGGCGGCCCTCGGCGGCGAGCTGATCGGCCAGGGTCCTGGAGCCCTCGTCGTCGACGTTGATGACCACCCAGGCCACCTCGGGCTGGGTCGCGAAGGTGTGGAAGCCGGCGGCATAGGCCTCCGGCGTGCCCCAGTTGACCAGGTGATCCGCCTCGATGTTGGTGATGACCGCGATCCTCGTGGGGTACTGCATGAACGAGCCGTCCGACTCGTCGGCCTCGACCACGAAGGCCTCACCCTCTCCGACGGCCGCACTGACCCCCGTGGTGGACAACGGCCCACCGATCACGTAACTCGGGTCAGCACCCGCCTCACTCAGCATGACCGCCGTCATGGCCGTGGTGGTGGTCTTGCCGTGGGTGCCTGCGACCGCCACCCCCTGCTTGCCCATCATGAGTGCGGCCAGCGCTGCCGAGCGGTGCCACACCCGGAGCCCACGACGACGTGCCTCGGCCAGCTCGACGTTGTCCTCCCTGATCGCCGACGAGATGACGACGGTCCGGGCGTCACCCAGCTGAGCGGCGTCGTGGCCGACGTGGCAGGTGACGCCGACGCGCCGCAGTGCCTGGAGGGTGGAGGAGTCGGATCGGTCCGACCCACTGGTCGGGATGCCGAGCTCGGCGTAGAGGTGGGCGACCCCACTCATGCCTGAGCCCCCGACCGCGATGAAGTGGACAGGGCCAACCTCGGTGGCGGGAACGACCTCGATCGGGTTCAGCAGGGTCACTTTTCCTCTTCTCTTGACGCGGCCAGGAGTGCCTTCCGGGCCAGGACATCGGCGGCATCGGCCGGGGAGTGTGGTCGGGCGAGTTCACCCATTCGGGTGAGCTCCTTCGGGTCGGTGATCACCGGCACGACCACCTCCACGAGTCTAGCCGCGCCGAGTTCGGCCTCCGGCAGCATGATGCCGGCCCCGTCGGCCACCAGACCGGCGGCGTTCCTGGCCTGTTCCCCGTTGCCCCACGGCAGAGGGACGAACACGACGGGCAGGCCCAGCACGGCGGTCTCCATGACGGTTCCGGCCCCCGCCCGACCAACCATCAGATCAGCCGCCATGTAGGCCTCGACCATGTCGTCGACGTAGGCGACCGGCACGTAGCGCGCACCGGAGGGGTCCGTGATGACGACATCGCGCTCAGTGAAGTTCTTGCCGCCCAGGACGTGGAGGACCTGGATCCCCTTCCCGAGCAGGTCCGGGACCGCCGCCATCACCGCCTCGTTGATGGCGCGTGCTCCCTGGGAACCACCGCTGACAAGCAGTGTCGGACGCTCGACGTCGAGACCGAAGCGCTGCCTGGCCTCCTGCCGACTGATCGCCGGGGAGGTGATCGAGCGGTTGATCGGCATCCCGATCCTGACCCCACCCCGGATCCTCGTCTCAGGGAAGGTGTAACCGGTGAACCGGGCGAACCGTGCCGCCACCTTGTTCGCGACTCCCACCACCCGGTTGGCCTCGTGCACGCACACCGGGACCCGCATGGTCCGTGCAGCCAGGTAGGCGGGGATCGAGACGTAACCACCGAAACCCACCAGCACCTCGGCTCTGGCCCTGCGGAGGATCGCCCGCGCCTCACGCACCGACTGCACGAGGTTCCAGGGAAGTTTCACCAGGTCCAGGTTCAGGGTGCGTGGCAAGGGGACGGGACGGATCAGCTCCAACGACAGCCCGGCCCGGGGGATCACCTTGGTCTCCAGCCCCTTCGCGGTGCCGATGCAGGTGATCTCCACCTGAGGATCCAGGTCCTGCAGCGCCTGCGCCGTCGCGATCAGCGGTGAGGTGTGTCCGGCCGTCCCGCCACCGGCCAGCACCACCCGGGTCACGAGTCCGCCCCTGCCGCCAGCACACTGGTCATCCGGGGCCCCGGGGCCTTCTTGCGGCTTGCGAGGTGGGCGCGGGCCCGCGGTGTGTCACGGGCACAGGCCAGCAGGACACCGACCGCCATGAGGTTGGACATGAGGGCTGATCCTCCCGAGGAGATGAAGGGCAACGGCACGCCGAGGACGGGGAGCAGGTTCATGACCACCATGATGTTGACCAGGGCCTGGAGCAGGAACCAGCTGGTGATCCCCGCCGCGACGAGTCGATTGAACATCTTGTCGGACTGGAGCGCCACCTGGAAACCACTGCGCGCCAGAAGTGCGAACAGGCCGAGCACCAGCAGCACGCCGAAGAGGCCGAGCTCCTCCCCGAGCACGGCGAACACGAAGTCGGTGTGGGCCCCTTCCTTGAGGCCGCCCCACTTCTGCTTGCTGGCCCCGAGCCCCAGCCCCCACCAACCGCCGGAGGCCAGGGCGTAGAGTGCGGCCATCGGCTGGGAGGCCAGGTCGGCGTTCGACTGGGGGTCGAAGAAGATCATGAAACGCGCCCTGCGGCTCGGGGATCCCATGATCAGGAGGGTCACCACACCGATGACGGTGAGCCCCACCGGGGCGAGGATGCGCAACGGGGTACCGACGAAGAACAGCAGGCAGAAGATGATGGCCCCGAAGACCAGACCGGTGCCGAGGTCCTTGCCGATGAGGATGAGGACGAGCAGGACCAACGCGCCCGGGGCGAAGGGGATGAACAGATCCATGGGTCGGTGCAGCTTGCGGCGCTTGACGTGGAACACCGATGCCCCCCAGATCACCAGGCCGAGCTTGGCGAACTCGGAGGGCTGGATGGTCAACAGTGTGCCCACCCTGATCCAGTTCCGGTTCCCGTAGATCTCGAACCCCAGGGGGGTCTGGACCAGGGCCAGCCCCACGAAGGCGAGGATCCAGCCGACGGTGCCGAGCCGACGCAGCAGATCCGGCCTCATCCTGCTGATCGGGATGAGCACGACCAGGGAGACCGCGAGGAACAGCAGCTGGCGGATCACGAAGTAGTACGGTGACTCCCCCTGTGACAGCGCGATCACCGCGCTCGAGGACAGCACCATCATGGTGCCGATGGCGGTGAGGATGCCCGTGGCGAAGATGATGAGGTGGTGATCCGCCATCGGGGAACGGGTGAAGCTGCGCACCAGGGAACCGGGCGGTGGTGCCGTCACTGAGGTGCTGGACATCTCACTCCTCGAGGCGCTGACGGGGAAGACGGACGAAACGGCGCCCCGCGGCCCGTCCACCCACCATGTTCGTGGCTGAAGCGGGCAATGGGGTGGAGGCGGCCCGCGTGTCGGTCAATCACTGCCAAGAGGCTGCGCGAACAGGAGCGCGCCCGAACTGGCGGGTTGCCTGTGCTTGGAACGTTTCACCAGGGGTCTGGGACAAGCAGAACGGCGATTCGTGCCCACCTAAGAGGACCTGGACCACTGCTCCAGCGGAATCCGTTCGCGACCACTGGGGCAGAGTGGTCCCGAAGTGACGCAAAAGCGACGATTCACGACCAGTGGGACCGGGTGGGGGCGCGGACATGGCCCGGGTGGTCCCGAAACGACGCTGCGAGCCCTGCTCGCGCGCCCTCCACCGGTCAGTCCCGGTCGTTCACGGCCCGCAGCCCAGCCGCCACCGCCTGGGCGGGGACCTTGAGGCTCCTGGCCAGGGCCGCCGCGGCTGCGGCCTGGGCGACCCGGCCACCGGCCTGATCGACCTTGGCCAGCTCCAGCGCGGAGCTGTGGCGCTGCGCCACGAAGGCGCGATCCACGATGAGGTCATCGACCACGCCGACCATCGAGATGGCCGGGATCGCCGTGGTGAACCCGATGGCGCGCGCCCCCTCGGTCACCTCCGCCTCGGCCACCATGTCCTCGGTGGCGGGGTCCTCGACGTTGTACACGCAGGCATGGGTGACCCGCTCGTAGCAGCGGGCCAGGTCGGCGTCGTCGCTCCCTGAGGCCAGCACCACCGCCGAGTGCAGGGCCATGCTCTCCACACCCCGCAGCTGCGCGGCGGACAGCTCGACGACGATCACGTCACGCGGGGCGTCGTCGAGGACGGCCTCGACCACTGGGCGGCCGCACGATCCGGCCTCGGCCACCCGCAGTCCCCCGGCACTCAGCATCGCCGTCACCAGCCGGGCCACCTCGACCCGGTCCCGCTCTCCTGCGACCCCCACCCAGGGCACCGTCGCACCCAACGAGTGGAGCCGCCAGGCCAGCTCCACCTCACTCCACACCGCCACACCGCGCCCGGCGGCCTCGACCGCCAGCGGCTCGGTGCCGCTCCAGCCCGTCGAGAGCACCAGCAGATCGCACTCCTCGGGCAGCCGGGCCGTGGCCCCCACCCCGAGCCGAACCGTCGCGTCCAGGGACTCCAGAAGCCCGGCCCGATCCGTGAGCCCGGGGTCGTCGTCGAGCACCGTGACCTCGGCCCCCAGTGCGATCAGGGCATCGGCGGCGGCCATGCCGGAGAGACCGAGTCCAGCCACCACGGCGTGCCTGCCGTCGAGCCGACCGCTCACTGTCCCGTCACCCACTCGGTGTAGAACAGCCCGATGGCAGTGGCCACACAGAGCCCACAGATGATCCAGAACCGGATCACCACCGTCACCTCGGCCCACCCGAGCAGCTCGAAGTGGTGATGGATCGGTGACATCTTGAAGATGCGCTTGCCCTTGGTCAGCTTGAAGTAGCCCACCTGGAGCGCCACCGACCCCGCCTCCATGACGAACAGGAAGCCCAGCACCACCATCAGCAACTCGGTCCGGGTCAGGATCGACAGACCGGCCAGTGCCGCTCCGATGGCCATCGAGCCGGTGTCCCCCATGAAGATCCTCGCGGGCTTCGCGTTCCACCACAGGAAACCGAAACAGGACCCCGCCATCGCGAAGGCCACCACCGCGAGGTCGTAGGGGTCCCGCACCTCGTAGCAGAGCGGGCCGACGCTGGAACTGCGGCCGCACCACTGGTTGAACTGCCAGATGTTGACCAGGGTCAGTGCCGCGAAGACCAGTGTGGCGCTGCCCGCCAGCAGACCGTCGAGACCGTCGGTGAGATTGGTGGCGTTCGGCCAGGCCATGAGGAGGAACACGATCCAGACCACCGCCAGGATGAACGGCAGGTGCAGCCACGGGATGTCCCGCAGGAAGGAGATGAACTGTGAGGCGGGTCTCAGCCCCCGCTCATCGGGGAAGTTGAGGGCCAGCACCGCGAACGTGCCGCCGATGAGGAACTGGCCGATGAGTTTGCCACGGGCGGTCAGCCCCAAGGAGCGCTCCTTGGAGATCTTGGCCCAGTCGTCGAGGAAACCGAGGAAGCCCATCGCTGCCGTGACACCGATCAGCAACAACCCGGAGACGGTCGGGGGTTGCCAGAGGATCAGGTGGGCCAACGTGTAGGCCAGCACGACGGAGGCGACGATGACCACCCCACCCATCGTGGGGGTACCCCGTTTCGTGAGGTGTTCCTGCGGCCCGTCGTCGCGGATGAACTGCCCGTACTGACGCCTGGTCAGGAACGTGATGAAGCGTGGTGTGGCGAACAGGGTGATCAGCAGGGCCAGCGCGCCCGCCAGCAGGATGGTCTTCACGACTGCTCCTCCCCCACGTTCTCCGCGACGGCGGCCGCGACCTGCTCCAGACCGATGCCACGCGACCCCTTGACCAACAGCACGTCCCCGGCCTCGAGGCGCAGCTCGGCGGCCTCCTCACGGGTGGCGACCCGGGCACGGGTCCCCGCCTCCACCGCGGCGGCGGCGAGGACGGGGGCGTGTTCCCCGACGGCCAGCAGCTCATCCACCTCGAGATCGGCTGCCAGCCGCCCCATCGCCGTGTGATGCGCCGTGGTCATCGACCCCAGCTCCAGCATGTCCCCCAGCACCGCGATGAGGCGGGCACCGGGGTGGCGTTGCCGCTGCACCATGGCCAGCTCACTCGCCGTGCGCAGGGCTGCCGCCATCGATTCGGGGTTGGCGTTGTAGGCGTCGTTGAGCACGAGCCGGTCCTCTCTCAGCCGCATCAGCTCCATGCGCCAGCTGGAGCGGGGCTGCGCCGCGGAGAGGCGCTCGGCCACCGTGGCGATGTCCATGCCGACGGCGAGGGCCGCGGCTGCGGCTGCCAGTGCATTGCTCACCTGGTGGCGGCCGATCACCTGGAGCTCGACCGGGGCCTGCTCCTCCATCTCACCCCGGCGGGCCATCAGGGTGAACCGTGGCTGGGAGGACTCGTTGCACGCCACGTCACGGGCGAAGACCTGCATCTCCCCCCGGGGCAGTCCACCCTCACCGAACCAGGCCAACCGGGCCGAGGTGAGCGAGGCCATGTCACGACAGGCCGGGCTGTCGGCGTTGAGCACCGCCCAACCATCGGCGGTCAGGCCTGAGATGATCTCCGCCTTCGCCCTGGCGGTCTGAGCCACCCCACCGAACTCCCCGACATGGGCGGCACCGACGTTGAGGACCACTCCGACGTCGAGACCGACCAGGGAGGTCAGCCACTCGATGTGACCCACGCCCCGCGCCCCCATCTCGGAGACCAGGAATCGGGTGTCGTCATCGACCCGACAGGCGGTCAGGGGAACCCCGATCTCGTTGTTCTGACTCCCGACGGGCGCCACCGTCGGCCCCTCGGCCTCCAGCACCTGGGCCAGCAGGTCCTTGGTGGAGGTCTTCCCGGAGGACCCGGTGACGCCGAGACTCCTCATGCCCCCGGCACGGGCCTCACGCACGATGCCCCGTGCCAGCCAGGAAAGACCGGAGACGCTCTCCTCCACCAGCAGGTGAGGCAGGCTTGCCTCGGTGAGCCGGGTGCCGAGCACCGCAGCAGCACCTGCCTGGGCGGCGTCAGGGGCGAAGTCATGGCCGTCCACCCGCTCACCGGGGATCGCGACGAACAGGGCCCCCGGGGTGACATGCCGATTGTCGAGCACCACGTCCGGTCCCACCACGGCGTCGTCGCCGAGGACCTCGACGGGTGCTGGTTGCATGAGTTCGACCAGTTCACTGAGCCGCCTGGCCCTCATCGATCACGTCCTTCCATCTGGTGCCAGGCGTCCTGAGCAACCACCGCATCGTCGAAGGGAAGCACCTGGTCGCCGATCTGCTGGCCACGCTCGTGCCCCTTACCGAGGATGGCCACCACACTACCGCCACCGGCCACCCTCAGGGCGAACTCGATGGCGTGCCGTCGGCCGGGCATCTCGACGACACGGGCACGTCCGTCCTGGGAACCGCTCAACATCTGTGAGCGGATCGCCGCCGGGTCCTCGGTGCGGGGATTGTCGTCGGTGACGACCAGGAGGTCACTCAGCCGTGCCGCGGCCTGTCCCATGAGCGGCCGCTTGACTGCGTCCCGATCACCACCGCAGCCGAGCACCGTGATCACCTCGGGGAAGCCCTGGAGTGCCTCGAGCGTCGCCGTGACCGCCTGGGGCGTGTGGGCGAAGTCCACGACGACGGTGGGAGCCGTCTCCGGCAGTGGCAGCACCTGCATCCGCCCCGGCACCTGGGCCGTGGCCAGTCCCTCGAGGATGTCCGACACCGGGATCCCCACGCAGCGGGCCATGACGAAGGCCACCGCGGCATCGACCATGTTGTGCCAGCCGGGCATCGCCAACCGCAGTTCCGTCACTCCCTCCGGGGTCTCCAGCCGGGCACATCCTCCCAGCGGGGCCACCGCGGTGTGGTCCCGCAACCGGTACCGGGCCGCCTCGGTGGTGCCGACGGTGTGGACCTCCAGCCCCTGGGCCACGCAACGCCGGGCGATCTCGCGTCCGTGCTCGTCATCGACCCACACCACGGCGCGATCCAGGCGTTCTGTGGTGAACAGGGCTGCCTTCGCCTCGAAGTAGTCCGCCACGTCGCGGTGGAAGTCCAGATGATCACGCCCCAGGTTCAGGAAGGCCCCGACGGCGAAACGCAGCGCGTCCACCCGCGACAGTGCCATGGCGTGGCTCGAGACCTCCAGCGCGACCGCGTCGACCCCGGCCTCCCGGAACCGGGCCAGCAGACCCTGCAGGTCCGGGGAGTCCGGGGTGGTGACGGTGCTGCGATCAGTCTCCAACAGCTGCCCGTCGAGCCGGAAACCGAGGGTGCCGACGGTGCCGACCCGGCACCCCCCGGCACTCAGGATCGCCTCGAGCAGCGCCACCGTCGTGGTCTTCCCATTGGTCCCGGTGACCCCGAACAGCTGGAGTCCCTCCCCCGGTCGCCCGAAGATCCGGGCGCTGAGCTCGGCGGCGTCTGGTCGCAGCCGAGCACTCACCAGCAGTGGGATCCCCACCCCTGCGGCCAGGTCAGCCCCCTCGGCATCGGTGAGGATGGCCAGTGCCCCGGCCTGCGCCACCTGCGAGGCGAAACGGGCCCCATGGGTACGTGCTCCCGGCAGGGCGACGTAGACCTCGCCGGGCTGCACCTGTCGCGAGTCGAGGCGGATCCCGGTGACCGGGGTCTCCGGAAGGTCGGTCCCCAGCCCGAGGTCCGAGGCCAGCCGCCGCAGGGTCACACCGGGCACCTGCTCCGGTCGCACCGTACTCATTCCCAGGTCAGCGGTTCGTTCCGGGCCGGTGTGGCCGAGGGCAGGACGTTGTAGCGCGGCAACGACATCTGGAGGATGCTGTTGACCACGGGCAGGGCCAGCTGGCTGCCGAGGTTGCCGTTGGTGGGGCGATCCAGCACCACGTAGACCAGGATCTGCGGGTTCTCCGCCGGCGCCACCCCCACGAAGGAAGCCGTGTAGCCGTTGTAGCACTTGCAGTTCGCGTCGAAGCGTTGCGCCGTGCCCGACTTGCCCGCCGTGCGGTAGCCGGGGATGGCCCGTTCACCGTCGCCCACCCCCGTGATCACGGACTCCATCATCTCGACCACCATCGCCGAGGCCTCCTGTGAGATCACCCGACGCGAGGTCGGTTCGGCCAGGGTGACGGGGGTGCCGTCGGCCCGGGTCGCCGACCTCAGCACGTGGGGCTGGTGGTAGACCCCCCCGTTGACCGCCGCGGAGAGCGCAGCCGCCATCTGCACCGCGGAGACCGACAGCCCCTGCCCGAAGGAGATCTGGTCCCTGGTGTAGTCCGCCATGTCGGGTCCGGGCAGCCGCCCCGGGGTCTCGGCGGGAAGGCCGGTCCCGGGCTTGGCCCCCAGACCGAATTCGGTCAGGTAGGAGTGCATCCTCTCCTTGTCCAGCTGGCGCGCCAGCTGGATGGTGCCGATGTTCGAGGACTGTGCGACGACCCCGCGGGCGGTCAGCTTGATGGTGCCGTGCTCGAAGGAGTCGGAGACGTGTCCGGCACCCGAGGCGATCCGGCTGGGAACCGTGAGCTGGGTGTCGGGCGTCACCAGACCCGAGTCCGCCAGGGCCGCCATGGTGAGCACCTTCTGGGTGGAACCCGGCTCGTAGGCCGCACTCACCGAACGGTTGCCGAGGTCACTGACGTCGGCGGCCCCCGGGTTCGCCGAGTCGAAGGAGGGGGCGTTCGCCAGGGCGAGGATCTCGCCGTTGTTGACGTTCATCACCAGCGCGACCCCGGTCTCTGCCCCCGATTGCCGGATGCTCTCGGCCAGGCGCTGCTCGGTGAACCACTGCAGGTCCGCGTCCAGGGTCAGGGAGTAGGAGGTGCCGCCCACCGGCGGGGTGAGCACATTGGTACCGAGCGGGATCCGCCCGTAGGTGGAGCGGTCGTAGACCTCGGAGCCGACGGTGCCCGCCAGCTCCGTGTTCAGTGAGCCCTCCAGACCCGTCACGCCCTCACCCTCGCCGTTGACGAAACCGATGACGTTGCTGGCCAGGGTTCGGCTGGGGTAGGTCCGGATCGGGTCCGGTTCGGCGTAGAGACCGTACCAACGACGTTTGCCGTCACCGTCGATGCCCTTCTTCATGTCGGCATCGATCAGGAGCCAGGTGGCGGCCGGAACCTTGCGGGCGATCACCTCGTATCGGGAGCCCTTCTTCAGGAGGGTCTCCAGGTACTCCTCCTCGGAACCCCCGAGATGGGTGGCCAGGATCTTCGCCACGGCCTGGGGTGCCGCCTCGGCCTCCTGCTGCTTCTTCTCACTCATCGGGTGACGGGTGTCGGCCCCGTTCCACTGGACCTGCTCGGGGTCGACGGTGATGAGCATCGCCGACTCCGTGCCCGCGAGCACCACCCCGTTGCGATCGACGAGATGACCGCGCTCCGGGAGCAGCTCACGGGTGTTCTGCATCTTGGCAGCGGCCTCGGCCGCGAACGCCTGTGAGTCGAAGGTCTGCAGCTGCACCGCCCGCAGCACACAGCCGAACAGCAGCACAGCCAGGGCCAGCATGAAGGCCCGGATCCTGAATCGGGAACGCCCCACCGGCAGGTGGACCCCCTTGCGGTAGCGGCGTCCCCGGTTGCTCCCGGGGCGCTGCGTCGGCCGCTTGACCGGACGGGTCCGGGACGTGGTCGGCCTCGCCCGGCTCGTCGCGGGACGACGGCGTGGGGCCGAGCGCCCCTGAGGGGTGCTCATGCCTCCTCCGTCCCGGTCGGACCCTCGGCCTGCTGGGTTCCCGGGCTGGGCAGGGTGGGCAGCGGGTCATGCCCGGAACCCCGTGTGATGTAGGGGGCCTCGTCACCCTGCACCGGCCGGGGTTCCCCGAGCAGCTGCCCGGTCGACAGGTCGACGAAGGCGGGGAACGGGTTCGGCACCATGCCGAGCTCGGCCGCACGCAGCGCCAGGGACCCGGGACTCGCGACCTCCTGCAGCTCCGAGGTGAGGGCCGCCTCCTGGTACGACAGGGTCGTCGCCTCCTTCCTGAGGGCCGAGAGTTCACGGGACTGCGCCCCGACCTGGGTGGTGATGATCATGACCGCGACCATCCCCACCACGACGAGCCCCGCCACGATGAGCAGGAACCCCAGGGTGGAGACGTTCGTCGGGGCAGCGGCGATGCGCAGTCGGCCCCGAGGTGTGGGTGTCGCCTCAGCGGCGACCCCCCGGTCCAGGGTGGTGGTGGTCACGCTGCCTCCTTGATCCGTTGGGCTGCGCGGAGTCGGGCTGACGCCGCACGGGGATTGGTCTCGATCTCTTGTGCATCAGGTTTCTCGGCTCCGCGGGTCAGGAGCTGGAACTCCGCCCGAAGCGCATCCGGCACGACGGGCATGTCGCGTGGGGCCCGGTCGGTGGCGTGTGCCGCGAAGGCCTGCTTGACCTGCCGGTCCTCCAGGGAGTGGTAGGCCAGCACCGCGATCCGGCCACCGACACCGAGCGCGCGCAGTGCGGCCGGGAGGAACCGGCCCAGCCCCTGCAGCTCGTCGTTGACCTCGATCCGGAGGGCCTGGAAGGTCCGCTTGGCCGGATGCCCTCCCTGCCGGTGCCGCACGGCGGCCGGGATCGCCCGGTCGACGACACCGACCAACTGGGCCGATGTCGTCAACGGCCGGTGCTCCCGCTCGGTGACGATCGCCGTCGCGATCTGCCGCGCGAAGCGCTCCTCCCCGTAGCGACGCAGCACCGACGTGAGCTCTGCCGCGCTGAAGGTGTTGAGCACCTCTGCCGCGGTGACACCGTGCGACTGGTCCATCCGCATGTCGAGGGGGGCGTCCACGCGGTACGCGAAGCCTCGGTCCTCACGATCGATCTGCAACGAACTCAGCCCCAGGTCCGCGAGGATCGCATCGACCCGGGAGAGTCCGAGCTCGGCCAGGACGTCACCGATCTCGTCATGGACGGCCTGCACCAGCGTGACCCGGTCCGAGAATCCGGCGAGCCGCTGACCCGCCACCTCGAGCGCGTCACGGTCCCGATCGATCCCGATCAGTCGCGCTCCCGGGGCGGCCCGGAGAATGGCCAGGGCATGTCCGGCGAGCCCCAGGGTGCAGTCCACGAGAACCGCATCGGGGCGTTGGAGGGAAGGGCCGAGCAGCTCGACGATCCGCGCCACCATCACTGGATCGTGCACATCGGTGAACATCGCTTGGCCCTCCCTTCCAACTGATTCCCCAAATTCCCCAAGCTGGGTCCCGTGGCGGGGGTTCCTCCACCGGATTCGCACCTGGCCTCGGGGAAGAAAGGTCAGGGTCGACCCGGTGACGGACCGCCGTCACGGGCTCCGTGTCACTGCCCCAGGTGGGACAGCAGTTCTGCGTCGAGTTCCGCGAAGCCGGCTTCCTGCTCCGCCTGGTACTCGGCCCAGAGGGTGGCGTCCCAGATCTCGGCACGGTTCATCGCGCCGATCACCACGACGTCACGGTCCAGACCGGCATAGGCGCGCAGGATCGGTGGGATCGTGATGCGCCCCTGCTTGTCCGGGACCTCGAAGCTGGCCCCTGCCGTCAGCATGCGCTGATAGTCACGGACCTGCTTCACCGTGGTGGGAGCGGAACTGACCGGGGCCATGAGGGCCTCGAACGTCTCCTTCGGGTAGATGGCCAACGCACGCTCCTGCGTCCGTGTGACCACGAGCCCCTCCTCGAGGGCCTCGCGGAACTTCGCCGGCAGGATGAGTCGCCCTTTCTCGTCCAGCTTGGGTGTGTGAGTCCCAAGGAACATCCGGGGCACCCCCTTCCCAGCAAATCCCCTCCACTTTGCTCCACTGGCCACCACAATACCCCACTTCGCTCCACTCGCGCTCCACACGGCAGGTGTTTCGTGGATGCTTTAGGCTTCTTGGTCGTCACACCGTCCGGGGAAGACCGAGGAGACACATGACCCACCCATCAGCTACGACCATGACGCCGAGCGAGGCTGCGGACCTTGCCAGGCGCATCCAGAAGGCGATGAGCCAGGTGATCGTCGGCAAGCCCGAGCAGATCCGGATGGCGGTCGTCGCGCTGTTCGCCAAGGGACATCTCCTCATCGAGGACGTCCCCGGTGTCGGCAAAACGGTCCTCGCGAAGTCCTTGGGCCGAGCCATCGAAGGGCACGTCAGCCGGATCCAGTTCACCCCCGACCTGCTGCCGAGCGACGTGACGGGGGTGTCGGTGTTCAACCAGGCGACGCGCGAGTTCGAGTTCAAGGCCGGCGGCATCTTCGCCAACGTCGTGCTGGGTGATGAGATCAACCGGGCCTCCCCCAAGACCCAGTCCGCCCTGCTGGAGGCCATGGCGGAGGGGCAGGTCTCCGCCGATGGTCGTACCTATCGACTCGCCGAACCCTTCATGGTGGTCGCCACCCAGAACCCCATCGAGATGGAGGGCACCTACCCCCTGCCCGAGGCCCAACGGGACCGCTTCATGGCACGGATCGAGATGGGCTACCCGCCCCATGACTCCGAGGTGGCGATGCTGCAGGCCGCTGCCACCGGCGACAGCCTGGGGGCGGTCTCCCCCGTCGCGACCGTCACACAGGTGCGCGAGGGCATCAAGGCGATGGAGGCCGTCTACCTGGCCCCGGTGGTCAGCGACTACATCGTGCGCGTCGTCGAGTCGACCCGTTCCCACCCCGAGCTGCGACTCGGCGCCAGTCCCCGCTCCTCGGTCCACCTCATGCGTGCGGCGCGCGTCGAGGCAGCCCTGGCGGGCCGGGACTACGTGGTCCCGGAGGACGTGCAGGCGCTGGTCGTGCCGGTGCTCTCACACCGCGTGCTGTTGACCGTCGACGCCCAGGTGGCACGCCGGGAGAACGAATCCGTCCTGGCCCAGATCGCCGACTCCGTCCCCCGACCCCACCGGAGCTGAGATGCGGTTCCGCTCCGGTCTGACGGCCAGGGGATGGACCCTCCTGATCGCAGGAGGGGCGATCACGATCGCCACCAGCTGGATCGGGGAACCCGATCTGGCCTGGGTCGGGTTGTTCCTGGCCGCCATCCCCTGCCTGGGTCTGCTGGTGGTGCTGTTCCTCTCCCCCCGACTGGCCGTGGAACGCAGCGTCGTTCCACCATCGGTCAGCATCGGGGAACACGCCCGCGCCCGGCTGCTGGTCAGCAACTCCCGACACCTCGGCTTCTCCTCGCTGTCCTTCGAGGATCACACCCCGGACTCACTCGGACCCCACGCCTCCTTCGACCTGGCGCGCGGCCTCACCGTGTGGCGGCAGGCCGCGGGCTACGAGGTCCCCACCTCGATGCGCGGCCACTTCCCACTCGGCCCACTCAGCGCCAAGAACTTCGATCCGTTCGCCACCGCCTGGAAGCGCTGGCGGGTGCCGGGGGAACCGGCCTGGCTCCGGGTGACCCCCGAGATCTGGCACCTGCCGCTGCCCCGCTCCGGCAGATCGGTGGGCACGACCGGCGAGGCGACGCCACAGCGCGTCGGGCAGGCCGGGACCGACGACGTCCTGGTGCGTGAGTACCGGCACGGTGACGGGCTGCGTCGTGTCCACTGGAGGATGACCGCCAAACGCGGGGAGATGATGGTGAGGTTGGAGGAGCAGCCCTGGGACCCGGCGATGACCGTCCTGGTCGACACCCGTGCCCAGGCCCACCTGGGCACGGGACGCAACTCCACCCTGGAGTGGGGCATCTCGTTCGGCACCTCCTTGGCGACCGCCCTGCTGCAGGAGAGACTGCGTATCGCGGTGGTCGGTGCCAACGGCGTGGTCTTCCAGCCACTGCGCGGTGAGGGCTCGTCGTCCTCCGAACGTCTCATCGCCGCCATGACCGAGATCCAGGCCTCCGGACGGGAATCCCTGGAGGACTGCCTCGCGGATCCCGACGCACTGAGCGCGGCCAGATCGCTGGTCGCGTGCCTCGGGGTCCTCACCGCACGAGACGCCGCCTCCCTCGTCGCAGCGACCGCCGGACTGGCCCAGACCGATGCCCTCGTCCCGGACGCCGTCGCCTTCGACCTGCCACCGGAACGTGCCCGGGCCCACGAGGAGGCGTGTCGCCTGCTGTCGAGCACCGGCTGGAACCTCGCCTCCTACGCCCCGGGAACCTCGGTCCCGGAGGGCTGGCAGCTCCTCATGGCCCGACGGGAGGCCCTGTGATGTCGAGACGTTCCTTCCTGCTGCCCCCGGTCATCTCCGTCGCGGTGCTGGCCTCCCTGATGCCCGCCGATCCACTGGTCGAGGGACCGCTGTTCGGCTGGGACCTGGTGCTGGTCGTGGTGGCCCCGGGGGTGCTCGGAGCCCTTCTGGCCGCACTCGGCGTGGGACGCACCGTCACGATGCTGCTGACGGGGCTCACCTGTTTCGGCCTGCTCGGATGGCGCGGGGTGACACTCTCCCCCACCACCGACTGGCTCGAGGGCTGGGGCACCCTGACCGCCGCCGGGGTGCGTTCGCTGTCCACCTCCGACCTCCCGGTACAGGCCTCACCGGAGGCGGCCTGGCTGTTGCTGCTGCTCGCCGCGACCAGTTGGAGCCTCACCACCATGTTCGCCGATGCCCTCGACCAGCCGGCCTGGGCCATCGCCACCCTGGCCCTGCCGTTCGGGATCGCCGCGCTCGTCCAACCCGTCGAGATCCCCTTCCACCTGTTCCTGCCGGTCGCGCTGGGGTACGCCGCGGTGTTGCTCGCCGCCCCCCGTCCGGGAACCTCACGCTTCGAAGGGGCCCGATGGCTGCTGGGTGGGGTGGCCGCCGCACTCGCCGTCGCGCTCACCCTGGGGGTCTCGACATTCCTGCCGATGGGCGACAAGCAGTCCTGGACCTCGGACCAGAAGGACAAGCCCATCCAGCTCAGTGACCCGACGCTGGACCTGGAGCAGAACCTCCACCTGCCGGATCCGGTCGTCGTGCTCACCTACTCCTCGAGCGATCGGGCACCGCACTACCTCAGGACCACGGCCATGTCGAAGCTCACCTCCAACGGGGCGCAGCTCGACTCGATGAAGCTGCGCACCGGCGACCTCTCGGGGGCGTACGACTTCCCCGGGGACAGGGTCGAACTCAACGTCGCGATGCGGTTCCCCTCCCAGTACCTGCCCATCCCGTTCTCCCCGGAGGGCTTCGAGGCCGATGGGAACTGGGCCTGGGACCCGGAGACCCTCAGCGTCGTGGCGACGGGTGATGCGGGCGAGACCCAGAGCACCCGCCTGGACTACCGAACCGTCTCGGTGGTGCCGAAGCCGGACGCGGCCACCATCGCTCGCGCCAGGGCCGGGCAGAGCCCTGACGGGGACCGCAGCCTGGAGGTGCCCTCCGACGTCCCCGCACAGGTCTCCGACCTCCTGGCCGAGATCACCGAGGGCGCCGAGACCGACGGGGAGAAGGCACTGGCCCTGGTGGAGTTCTTCCAGTCGGATCAGTTCACCTACACCCTGAACGCACCCAGCGGGTCCGACACGAACGCGCTGGCCAGTTTCCTGCTGAAGGATCGAGCCGGTTACTGCATCCACTTCTCCATCAGCATGGCGCTGCTGGCGCGGATGCTGAAGATCCCCGCCAGGGTCGCGGTCGGGTTCACCGGAGGCACGCCCGAGGGCGAGGGCTTCGTGGTGACCACCGACAACATGCACGCCTGGCCGGAGCTGTACTTCGAGGGTCTGGGATGGGTGCCCTTCGAACCCACCAAGTCCTACGACTCGGCGGGCTCCAACCAGAACCAGGAGGCCCCGGCACCGCCGTCGGCCACGCCCACCCCCGAGGCGGCCTCCCCCTCCCCGACCCTGGAGCCCTCACAGCCGCAGAGCGCCGAACCCACCCCCTCACCCAGTGGCCAGGTCGTCACCCCGGAGGGTGGCCCGTCCGGCGGACAGGGGGGCGGCGCGTTGCCCCTGATCCTGCTGGGAGTGCTGGCCCTCGTCGTGCTCCTGTCGATCCCGGCCCTGGTGCGAGCCGCCCGTGGGTGGATGCGGTTGCGAAGCTCGCAGGAGGTGCCGGTGCTGGCATCGTCGGCCTGGCGGGAGATCCGTGACACCTTCACCGACCTGGGACTCACCTGGCAGCCGGGCTCCCCCGTCGCGGCGGTCGAGGCGATGGGCACCGACCTGTCACGTGGTGCCACGGAACGGTTGCGGGCCGTGGCCGAACTCGTGGAACAGAGTCTGTACGCCCGCCGGGCACCGGATCTGGGGCAACTGCCCGCCCTCACGAGACAGGTTCGACGACTTCTGCTGGCCGATGCCCCAGGGCTTGGTCGACTCGCCGCGATCCTCGCACCACGTTCACTCGTGCGGCGACGGGGCTGATGACCGTGAGCGGTTTCCACACCCCATACAATGGGATCCCCAGGTAGTTCTGGACACTCGTACGAAGGAGACTGCGGATGGCTCTGTCCGAGCATGAGCAGCGACGGTTGGAGCAGCTCGAGGCTTCCCTCATGGCCGAGGACCCCACACTCGCCGACACCCTGCGGGGCGTGCCGCAGTTCCGGGTCCAGAAACGCCGTGCCACGTTGGCGGTCCTCGGTTTCATCGCAGGGCTGACCGCACTGGTGATCGGCATCCAGATCCAACCGGCCATCTCCGTGGCCGGCTTCGTCATCATGCTGATCTCTGCGATCATCGGGCTGAGTGCCTGGACCCGGATCGCCGAGGACGGCGTCCCGAACGACGGAGGGCGTCACCCACGCCCCGCCAGACAGCACTCCAGCGGCGATTTCATGGAGAAACTCGAGGAACGCTGGCGCCGTCGTCAGGAGGGTGGGGACCACTGAGAGCGGCACCCGCCCGATGAGTCACCACCACGTGATCGAACGGCACCGGCTCGCAGCCGGCCTCGAACTGACCGTGCTGCCGGACCCCTCCTCCCCGGCCGTCGCGGTCAACCTGACCTTCCAGGTCGGCTCGGTGGACGAGGACCCCCGGGCGACGGGTTTCGCACACCTCTTCGAGCACCTCATGTTCCAGGGCTCGGCCGAGGTGGCTCCGGGGGAGCACATGGCCACCATCGAGGCCCTCGGCGGCAGCGTCAACGCCTACACCTCCTCCGACCGGACCGTCTACCACGAGACCGTGCCCCCCGGGGCGCTGGAACTGGTGCTGTGGCTCGAGGCCGACCGGATGCGCAGCCTGGACATCTCGCAGACCAACCTTGACGCCCAGCGTGACGTGGTGGCGCAGGAGAAGGCGCAACGCTACGACAACCGCCCCTACGGCGACCTCCTGGAGACCCTGGTCACACAGCACTTCCCCGCGGACCATCCCTACGGTCACCTGCCGATCGGGTCGATGGCCCACCTGGCGGAGGCGGACCTCCACGACGTCACCGCCTTCCACCGACGCTGGTACCGGCCCTCGAACGCACGCCTCGTGCTCGCCGGGGCGGTCGACCCGGCCGAGGCCGTCGATCTGGTCGAACGTCACTTCTCAGGAATCACCGACGCCCCGGTCCCCGAGCGCACCACCCCGGGTGACCCCATGACCTCGGCCCAGTCCCTGGTGCATCGAGGACGGGTGCCCCACCCGCTCATCCACCTCTCCTGGCTGGCACCACCTGCCGGACACCGTGACTTCCTGGCGTTGGAGCTGGGGCTCGCAGTGCTGGGCGAGGGACATGCGTCACGTCTGCACCGCCGTCTGGTCAAGGAGAACGCCGTGGCCCAGGAGGTCCACACCTTCCTCATCGGTCACCTGCGGGGCCCCTCACTGGCCGTCGTGCAGGCCCGGCCGACCGAGGGGGTCTCCCCCGAGGAGCTGACCGAGGCCCTCCGGGTTGAACTGTGCGGCTTCACGGGCCCTGACCGACGGGAGCTCGCCCGAGCCCGGGCCAAGGCGGAACGGGACTGGCTCGAGGAACTGGCCTCCGTCGAGGGCAGGGCGGCCGTCGCCGCCGACGCCTGGCTGACGCATGGGGACCCGGAGGACATGAATGCGCACCTGGATCGCCTGGCCGCGATCCACAGCGAGGACATCGCCCGTGCCCTCGCCGGGCGCACCGACGCTGCAGCACTCCACTACCTGCCCGAGGAGAAGCCGTGAGCCGTCCCGTCGTCCGCGACCCAGCGCCCTGGCAGTTCCCCCTCCCGGAGGAGAGGATCCTCGACAACGGCCTCAGACTGTGGCGCACGCACCTGCCGGGACAACGACTGGTCTCCGTCGAGCTGGTGCTTCCCGCCCCGGTCCATCATGAACCGTCTCACGTGGAAGGCGTGGCGAGCGTCGCCCTCCACACCTCTGACGAGGCCACGGTCGACCACCCGGAGATCGTGGAGGAGTTGGAGCTCCAGGGAGCGGCCCTCGGCGGTTCCGTCGCCTGGCACCACAGCAGCCTGACACTCAGTGTCCCGACCTGGCGCCTGGAGGCGGCACTCCCCCTGTTCGCCGATGTGGTCCGGCAGCCCGCTTTCGAGGAGCACAGCGTCGCACATCACGTGGAGGCACTGGACGCGGCGTGGCGACGACGTCAGGCAACTCCTCAGGGACGGGTCTGGCAGCAGCTGCGAGCCATCCTGTTCGGCACGAACACCCGGGAGGGACGTGATCTGACCGGCACCCCCGAGAGCCTGGCCGACATCACCTCAACCGAGGTCCGGGACTGGCACGCCAGGTTCTGGCGGCCCACCGGGGCGACGCTGGTGATCGCGGGGGATCTGGACCGGATCCCCGATGAGGCCCTGGTGGCGAGGTTCACCGACTGGGAGGCGATCCCTCGGCCCGACACACCGACAGCCCCGAGAGCACGTGTCGGCGGATGCGTGGTGGTGGATCACCCGGATGCAGCCCAGAGCGTCATCCGGTGTGCCGTGCTCACCCCGGGACGACGCGACCCGGACTGGGCCGCACTGAAGCTCGGTGGCCACGCGATGGCCGGCGCCTTCTCGTCACGGTTGAACCTGGAGCTCAGGGAACGCCGTGGCTTCACCTACGGGGTCTCGGGTGGGGTCGTCGCCCGGCACCAGGACGGCTGGTTCACCGTCGGGGCCTCCGTGGCCACCGAGGCGACCGCCGAGGCGGTGGCCCACATCCATGACCAGGTGGCCCTGGCCAAGGCATTCACCCCCCAGGAGATCCGGGACTGCGCTCGGTTCCTGGTGCAGGTCTCCCCGCTCAGCAACGAGACCGCGGCCGACATCGCCCACCAGAGCGCATTGCTGGCTGCTGCCGGGGAGCATCCCCGCTTCGTCAACGAGATCAGTGCCTCACTGGAGCGAACCAGCGCCGAGAAGGTCACCGGGGTGTGGCGGCACCGGGTGCGCCCGGCTGACCTCACCACTGTGATCGTCGGGCCGGCTGAGCGGGTCAGTGCGGACCTGACCCGCCACGGCATCACGCACGAGATCCGTCCCGCCAGCGCCTGATCACCCCTCCTCCAGCAGGGCGAGGGCCTCCTCCAGCTTCTGACGTGCCTCGGTGTTGAGTCGCTGGTAGCCCCCCAGGTCACCGGCACGCAGGGCCTCGTCGGCCTCGGCGTGCTTCGTCACGGATTCGGCCACCAGCACCTTCGCCTTCTCGGCCGGGGTCCGGTCATCGGGTGGGGTCGGCTGGTTCGGGGTCGGTTCCTCACCCGTCGGTTCCTCCCCCGTCGCCGCTCCGGCATCCCCCTGGAACACCTGGTCCAGCGCGGCCTGCAGGGTGTCACCGATCCCGACGTGTTCACCGAAACGCACCACGACGAACCGCAGAGCCGGGTACCCGCCACTGGTCTCACTGGTCTGGGTGTAGATCGGTTGCACGTACATCAGACCACCGCCCACGGGCAGCGTCAGCAGGTTGCCGTAGATCGCCCGTGCATTGCCCTGCCGGTTGAACGGCAGCAACCGATCCGCGACCGCCTCATTGGTCGAGATGGCGTTGTAGGTCTGCCCGGGGCCCGGGATCTGCTTGGCATCCGAGAGCTTCAACGCCCTGAGCTTGCCGTAGTTCGGGCTGGTGGCATCGGCGTTGACCGCGAGGTAGACCGAGAGGTTCTCACGTCCCCGTGGCACGAAGACGGTGGTGTTGGAGTAGTGCGCCTGTTCATCACCCGGCCACTTGATGGTCAGGAAGTACGGAGGTTCCTTCGTGCCCTGCTGCCCGCCCTTGACCGGGTCCGCAGGCACCTCCCAGATGTCCGACTGCTGGAAGAAGGTGTAGGCACTGGTGGTGTGGTAGAGCCCCATCACCTGACGCTGCACCTTGAACAGGTCCTGCGGGTAACGCAGGTGCGCCATCAGTTCCGGCGAGATCTCCGACTTCGGGGTGATCAGCCCCGGGTAGACCTTCGACCAGGTGGCGAGGATCGGATCGGTCTCATCCCAGCCGTAGAGGGTGACCGTGCCGTCATAGGCGTCCACCGTCGCCTTGACGGAGTTGCGCACGTAGTTGACCTGCGTGCCACGCAACATCTGGTCCGCCGAGGTCCGGGTGTCCTGGATGACGTTGGTCCAGTCCACCCGGGTGGAGTTCGGGAAGTCGGCCGTCGTGGTGTAGGCGTCGATGATCCACACGATCCGACCATTCACCACGCTCGGGTACGGATCGGAGTCGACGGTGAGGAACGGGGCCATCTGTCGCACCCGCTCCACCGGGACCCGGTCATGGATCAGCCGGGACTCGGCATTGACCCGCTCGGACAGCAGCAGGTTGACGTCCCCGAACCGGATGGCGAAGGCGGCCTTGTTGATGAAGTTCCCGATGGGGACCCCACCGGCACCGGTGTAGGTGAACTTCGTCTCGGTGTGGCCCTCACCACCGCCGGGGGTGTCGAGCTCCACCGGCTCCGCCCCCTCCGGGGCACCGGCGATCACCCAGTGGGTGGACTGTTCCCCGAAGTAGATCCGGGGCTGTTCGATGGCGAGCAGCCCCTCGGTGGGGATGCCGCCCGAGAAGTAGGTGGGCTCCCCGTTCGACTCGCGTCGGTTGCCGTACGCGGCGACCATGCCGTAGCCGTGGGTGTAGACCGTGTGCATGTTGTTCCAGGTGTTCCCGGCCTCAACGGTCTCGAGGTCGAGCTCACGGGCTGCGACGACGGCGTCGGTCTCCCTCCCGTCGATCGCGTAACGATCCACATCGAGGGTGTCCGGGAACCGGTAGTAACCCCGGACCTGCTGGAGCTGCTCGAAGGTCGGGGCGATGACCGCCGGATCCATGAGTCGGATGGCCGGCAGCGACTCGGCATCGGCCCGAAGCTGTCCGGCGCTGACCGTCGTCACCGCCTCGTAGTCGGTGATCTCCACGTCGTCGATGCCGAAGGCACCGCGGGTCGCCTCGATGTTGTGCTCGATCCAGGGACGTTCCAGGTCCGGTTCGTTCGGTCGCACCACGAAGCTGCGGATCGCCCACGGGTAGACCGAGGAGACGATCATCGAGGACACCACCAGCAGACCGACCGCGACCGCCGGGATGCTCCAACGCACCTTGAAGGCGTTGTAGAAGCACAGCAGGGCACAGATCAGCGCGATGCAGGAAACGATCAGGGCGGCGGGGATGCGGGCGGTGGCATCGGTGTAGTTGACGCCCGTGAAGAGGTTGTTCTGGGTGGTGAGGAAGCCGTACCGGTCCAGGAACGCGGAGATGCCGTAGAGCAGGAGGATGATCCCGAGCAGGACCGACAGCTGGCGTTGTGCCGGTTTCCCGGCCCGGGTGTTGCCGCTCCCCCGGAACGCGGCCGCGTTGACCGCACCGGTGAGGAAGTGGATCATGACCGCACCGACGAGGCACAGGATGGCGGTGAAGGTGAGGAAGGACAGCACGAACCGCCACCACGGCAGGTGGAAGACGTAGAAGGACGCGTCCAGCCCGAAGACGGCGTCCCGGGTCCCGAACTCGGTGGCCCGGATCCAGGCCAGGAAGACGTTCTCGTGACCGGCTGCGAAGGCCCCACCGACGACCACGGCCAGCAGCGAGGGGACGAGCAGCATCAGTCGGGACCGTTGATCGAGGTTGTCCCTCAGCTGGATCAGCAGCTCCGAGTCCAGGTTGCTGCGCCTGACCGGTGGCCTGAGGCGGTAGGCCACGGACAACGAGGCGTACAGGGCGGCCCCGAACAGCAGTCCGAACACCACGAACAGGCCGACGCGGGCCGAGAGCTGGGTGAGGAACACGGTCGTGGCCGAGACGCTCCTGAACCACAGGAAGTCGGTCCAGAACCGGGCGAGCAGGGCCAGGAGCGCCGCGGCGGCGAGCAGGATGACTCCCGTGATCAGCAGCGGGCTCCGGCGGGGGGTCTCGAGTTGCTCAGCGGCCATCATGCCTCCTTGGACAAAGTGGCGAGGAGCGCGTCGGCGAGTCCGGGCACCAGGTCCTCGGCACCGAGCAGGTCCTCAGGGTTGGACACGACACGGGCCAGGCCGTGCCTGCTGCCGTCGCGCAACACGCCGACCACGAAACGCACATCGGTGCGCGCGGGGTGCGCGTTGACGAAGGCGACGGCCTCGTCGGGATCCGCGGGGATCTCGTCCTCGTGCTCGGGTGGGAGCAGGGCCCGTTCCATCGCGAGGGCACAGCCGGTCACCGTGTCCGGCCACCCGATGCGCTGCAGCCTCTCGAACAGGTCGTCCCCGACGACGAACTCGTCCTGTTCGACGGCGGTCAGGGAATCGACCGCGGTCTCGGTGACGCGATCACGAAGCTGTGGCTCCAGGTCGAGGAGCGTTCCGGTCGGCACGAGTGCGAACAGCCGGGCCGGCTGGTCCCAGCCGAGCTGGGAGACGTGACGCTCGATCTCGGCGAGAGCAGCGATCAGTCGACTGTTGTCCGGCTCACCCACAGGTGGGCACCTCCTCATCGGTCTTTCCTTCCTCCAGGAGCTGGAGGGCGGCGATGGCATCCTTCAGCGTCGTCACCGGGACGAGGCGGATGGAGGTGTTCAGCACTCCCAGGTCCTGGCAGTTGGCCCGGGGCATGAGGAAGATGGTGGCGCCGGCCTTCTCGGCGCCCTTGATCTTCTCCCTGACACCACCGATGGCCGAGACCTTGCCCGCCGCGTCGATGGCCCCGGTCCCCGCCACCACCGCCCCCTCGGGCAGGACACCGTCGGTGATGCGGTCGTAGACGGCGAGCGCGAAGACCAGGCCGGCGGAGGGCCCGACGATCACCGGGTCGATCCGGTAGGTGACCGTCGGTGCGTAGCGGTACCCCGTGGTGATCCTGATGCCGATGCTGGGATGTCCATCCGTGCCCTGCACCGTGGTGACCGTGAGCGAGAGGATGTCGCCACCCCGGATGACGCGGAACACGACCGGCTCCCCGACGCCTCTCCTGCGGATGGCATCCTGGATGTCCTCACGTCTGCTGACCGGTGTGTCGTCGATGGCCTCGACGAGGTCACCGGGCTGCAGCACCCCGTTCGCCGGACCGGACAGTGTCACCGCAGCGATCATGGGCATCTCGGTCACCGTCTGTCCGGCGGCCCGGAGCGCGGCCACGGTGGCGTTGCCACGCGAGGTGTCCATCAGGGCCACGGCCTCGCTCTGGACCTCCTCGTACGACTTCCCCGCCGGGTAGAGGATCTCCCGGGGCAGGGCGTCCGAGTCCTCGGCGACATGGGCGATGAGGGCCTCGGGGAGACTCACGTTGGAGTCGACGCGGGTGGTCGAGACCGTGGTCATGAGCAGTGTGCCCCCGCTGGAGCTGACCGGCAGTCCGGAGATCTCGATGAGCGGCCCCTCCTCGGTGCCTCCCAGCACGTCGACGGTCTGGCCCGGGCGCCACGTGACGAAGGGGACCGGGATGAGCACGATCGCGACGGCGAACACGACGAACAGCACCGAGGACACCACCGCCACCAGGTTGCGCGACACCCAGGCCCCCTTCGTCAACTCACGATCAGATGCGGGCAAGCGTATCAAGCCCAGCCTCATCGTCGTTCTTGACGCGATGAGGTTCAATGGAGTCCAGCACATCGTGAAAGGGACGTCATGACCACACCCGGAGGCTTCGACTTCGAGCAGCTCCGTCGGCTGCTGGAGCAGTTCGGCCTGTCGGCCGATGACCTCAACCTGTCCGACATGATGCGATCACTGCAGCATCTCCAGGCATCCGGCGGTCTGGGGTTCACTCCTGCCGACCAGGATCCCGACGCGGCATGGCGCACCACCATCACCCGGGCCATGAACACCGCCAAGGAACAGGGGCCGGATCCGGAGCTGACGCCCCAGGAGAAGCTGGCCATCGCGGACGCGGAACGGCTGGCCCAGGCCTGGCTGGATCCGGTGACCTCCTTCCGTGGCGCCGGTCTGCCTCCTGAGGTCCAGCGTCGGGGACAATGGCTGATGGCCACCTCCCAGGGGTGGCGCAAGCTGGTGGAACCGATCATCGACGGTCTGGCCGATGCGCTGCAACGGGGGGCGGGTGACACCGATCCCGAGGACCAGCAGCTGCAGGGACTGTCCCAGATGCTCGCCCCGATGATGCGCACGGCGGCGTCACTGATGTACCGGGAGCGTCTGGCGAAGGTGCTGGCGGCCGTGGCCGGGACCACCCTGACCGGTTCCGAGGTCGGCATCCGGCTGGCTGCGGGGTCCCGGGCGACGGTGCTGCCCGCCAACGTCGCGGAGTTCACCCGGGACCTCGATCTCCCGGAGCGTGACGTGATGATCCATCTGCTGATCCGCGAGTCCGCCAGGCAGCGACTGTTCGACTCGGTGGGGTGGCTCACCCCCCAGCTCGAGGCGTTGCTGGCCCACTTCGCCCGGGAGATCCACATCGACTTCGAGGCGCTCGGTGAACAGATCCAGCCGACGATGGAGGGGATGAACCTCGAGGAGATCGTCGCCGTCAGTGAACAGGTGCAACGTTCCTTCTTCAAACCCGCATCCACCCCCGTCCAGTTGGAGATCCTCGGTCGCCTGGAGGTGCTGCTGGCACTGATCGAGGGGTGGGTCGATCACGTGACCGCAGCCGCCGCCCAGCACATGCCGACGGCACCTCAGCTGGCCGAGGTGGTGCGTCGCCGTCGGGCCTCCGGGGGGCCCACCCGTGACGTGTTCACCGATCTTCTCGGCCTCGAGCTCCGGCCCCGGCTGGTGAGGGACGCGGAGAACCTCTGGGCCTCACAGGAGCACGCCCATGGGGCCGAGGCCAGGGATGCGATCTGGCGTCACCCCGACCTGCTGCCCGGCGCACAGCACCTCGCGGACCCACTGTCGTACGTCCATCCGGACCACCGTTCGGGCGATGAGGGGGATCTGGACGCCGAACTGCGCAAGCTCCTCGGGGAGTGAGTTCCGGCGTCCACTTGACGAACAGCCACCTCAGGGTTCACCATTGATGTGTCCCCGTCCGGGACGGCACGCAGGGGAAGGCGAGCCACCGGTCGGGGACTTTCTCATCTCCTCCCCAGATGGTTCGCGATGACCTCCAGCACGGCCTCACCGTGGCGATCCACCTTCGCCGCACCGATGCCGGGCAGGCGGAGCAGGGAGGCCCGATCCGTCGGCTCGGCCTCGGCGATGGCCTGCAGGGTGGCGTCGGTGAACACCACGAAGGCCGGTTGGGATGCGGCCTTCGCGGTCTCCAACCGCCACTGCTTGAGCACGGCCAGCAGCGCCTCGTCGTAGGGTGCCTCACAGGTGAGGTGCCGCCCCAGCTTGCGCTCGGTCGCGTCGTGGAGCTGGTCCTGACACACCCGGCAGGTCCTCGATCTCAGGCTGCCCTTCCGCCCGGCCGACGCCTGCTCGATCCGGTCAGCCGTCCTCGGCACCAGTCCGGTCAGGAACCGCGAGCGGGTACCGCGTCCTCTCGCCGGATCCGACGGCCATGAGATGCGCAACCGCTGCCTGGCCCGGGTGACGGCCACGTGCAGCAGGCGTCGTTCCTCCGACAGGGCGGGTTCCTCCTGACTGAGCGCGAAGGGGACCATCCCCTCCCGCACCCCGATCACGGCCACCGCATCCCACTCCAGCCCCTTGGCCGCATGCATGGTGGCCAGCGTCACCGCGCTGCTGACAGGTGGGGTCTCCAGCGTGGCGTGGTCGTTCAGCCAGGCCCCGAACTCCGGGATGCTCCACTCCGGGTCCAGCGCGTCCTGATCCCGGATCAGTTGCACCAGCGCCGCGATGGACTCCCACCGCTCCCGCTGCGCCCCCATCCCCGACGGTGCCTGCTCGTTCCAGCGGATGGCTGCCAGTACCAGGTCCAGCAGCTGCCGTGGTGTGGCGGTGGGATGGTCGATGGCCGTTCGCTGCAGCCGGTTCACCACGTCCCTGACCTCGGTCCGCTCCCAGAACCGATCCGTGCCCTTGACCCGGTACGGGATCCGGGCGGCGTCCAGCACCGCCTCCATCACCGGGGACTGGGCGTTGATCCGGTAGAGCACGGCGCACTCACTCCACGGCATCCCCTCCTCGCGCCGCTCCTGCAGCCATGCGACCACGCCCTTGGCCTCGTCCTCCTCGGTACCCGCGGCGACGAACTCGGGAGCCGATCCCTGCTGCCCACTCGCCCGCAGGTCAGCAGCCCCGCGGTGGCGGCGCACCACCCGGTTCGCCAGGTCGACGATGGCCCCGCTGGATCGGTAGTTGCGCACCAGCCGGACGGTCCTGGCCCCGTCGTGCTCCGCCGCGAAGCCCAGCAGGAAGTCGGCACGTGCCCCGGCGAAACCGTGGATGGCCTGCTGGGGGTCACCCACCACACAGATGTCGGGACGGTCATCGGTCCACAGGGAGATCAGCCGGTGCTGGATGGCCGAGACGTCCTGGTACTCGTCCACCACGAAGTGGCGGTAGGTGGCACGGATCTGTTCTGCGACCTCGGGCCGTTCCGCGATCATCGAGGCCGCGCACAGCAGGATGTCGTCGAAGTCCACCACCCCGGCCAGGGACTTGGCCTTCTCGTAGGCGACCATCACCTGGGCCACCTGCTCCGGTTCCACCCCTGCCAGGTCACGGCCCCGGGCGCGATCCACGTAGCGGCTGGGTGGGACGTTGCTGGACTTGGCCCAGCTGAGCTCCGCGGCGAGGTCACGCACCAGGGTGGTCTCGGCGCTGCCCAGGACCTGGTTGGCGGCGCGGGCGACCAGGGAGAAGGCGTTGTCCGCGACGGCCGGGAACTCCGAGCCGTAGGCCCCGGGCCAGAAGTAGCGGCACTGGCTCAATGCCGCGGCGTGGATGGTGCGGGCCGTGACCCGCCGAACCCCGAGCCCGGCCAGACGGGTCTTCAGCTCTCCTGCGGCACGTGTGGTGAAGGTCACGGCGAGGGTGGCGTTCGGCGCGTAGCGACCCTCGCGCACCGCGTGGGCGACGCGGTGCGTGATGGCCCGGGTCTTGCCCGTCCCGGCCCCGGCCAGGACCACCAAGGGCGCATCGAGCAGGAGGGCCACCTGACGCTGTTCAGGGTCCAGGGCATCGAGGATGGGGTCAGTCACGAGGACCATTCAAACAGGGGTCACCAACAGGTTCTGCTCCCTCGAGCAGCCGGGAGCGCAGCCGCGCCACCTCGGGCGGGGTCACCCGGAACGCCCAGAAACGTTCCGGACTTCCCGCGTACGTGGAGAACCAGGCCCCGAACAGGCGCCCTGCCACCATGGTCGTCCCGACGGCGTGGACGCAACGGGTACGGATCGTGGTGACCTTCTCCCCCACCACCGAACGCCGGACCACCACGACCCGAGCGCTCGCATCGAGCCGGAACCCGGTGAAGGCACGGGTGAACAGCCACAGCGGGCCCAGCCAGGCGACGAGGATCACCGCGCCCACCGTCCAGGGCCCGGGTCGGGTGAGCCAGAGCAGCCACCCGGCGCTCGCGAGGACAGCGATGAGCACCAGGAGTCTGACGACGGCAGCCCCGATCTGCGCGGGGGATGCGGCCAGTGGGCTCGATGGCACCACGTCCGGGAAGTGTTCCCGGGCCACCGCCTCGACGGTGTGCAGCGGCAGTGTCGGCAACACGGTGTTGGTCTCCAGGTCCACCGCCCGGTCACGGGTGAGCACCCCCAACCTGGCCCGGCCGAGGAGCCGCTCCAGGAGGTTGCGCTGCACGACGAGACCCATGACGGACCCGGGGTCGAACCGTCGGTCCCGGCGCCCGATGAGCCCGTAGGTGGTGACCAGTTGGCCGTCCTCGATCCGCACGTGGAAGTCGTTGTACTTCACGATGGTGGACAACACACCGAAGGTCACGGCCAGCACCGTGACGAGCAGCAGCTTCCCCCAGGTCGGAACCCCACTGATGTCGTCGAGATGTTCCGTGACGGCGGGAAGGTTGTCGAGGAACTCCCACAGGGAGTACACCGCGCCGGCACCGAGCAGGAAGGCCTGACCCCGGACCGACGCGATGAGCAGCAGCTCCTTCCAGGTGGCACGGTGGATGGTGACCGTCTCCCGCCCCGGTTCCGATGCCTCGACGACTCCGGGTCCCTCGGTCAGCACGGGGTCCTGGGCGGTGTCCTGACCGGCCTCACGGACCAGGGCCCGGATCTCGGCGACCAGGTCGGCCCCGATCCCACGAAGGGTGATGCCGCTCAAGGGGCTGGCCTCCTGGGTCAGGTGGACCTGGTGGACCCCGAGCATCCGTTGTGCCCAGTTCTGGCTGACGTCCACCGCCGTCACGGCATCCCACGGCAGGGACCTCACCGAGCGTCTCAGGATGCCTGACCGGTGCTCGATCCCGGCGTCGATGAACCGGTAACGGTTGTCGAACCACTCGACGGGACGGGCCAGCACCTGCAGCACCAGTGCCACCTGGGCCACCCAGAACATCACACCGGTCAGACCTCCGGAGTCCGTGGACCCGAGGAACAGGATCACCACGAGCCCGAGGACCTTGGGCAGGTCACCCAGCAGACCCGCGAGGATGCTGCGTGGCGCACAGCGAAAGGGCGTCACGGCTCCTCCCGCTCCGCGGCGGCCAAGATCTCCAACCGCAGGTGCTCGGCCTCCTCTGGCCGGATCGGTCCGATCCCGTGGTCCCCCACGACCTGGTTGACCGTCACCGTGGCCAGGCCGAACCGCCGTTGGATCGGGCCCTCGGAGACCTCCGCGTTCAGGATCTTGGGCGTGGCGACGGTGACGCTGTGCCGAATGAGTCGTCCCCTGGTGATGAACACCTCACGAGCGTTGACCCGATACCCGTGGTGGGCGTGTCGCAGCGGGATCAGCAGCAGGTCGAGACACAGCACCACGACGATCCCGGCGGGAACCAGCAACCACCACCGGGACCAGTCCAGGCCCAGCACCACCCCGAGTCCCACGACGGCCACGACGGCGATCCACACCAGATGGGTCACCACCCAGTAGCCCCGAACCGCTGCGGGCAGCCTGCGCAGCCCTGCCCCGTCGACCGCCTCCATTGCTGCTCCTCCCGTCCGTTGGGTCCCCACCATACGGCCTCCTCACGGTGAGGTAGGTTGTGACCAGCCGAGCGCGAGGAACATGAGGACCACCGATGGATGACCGGATCACGCAGCTGACCACAGCACACAATCACTGGTTGGCCGAACTCGACCCACTGCTCGGCGCAGCGGAGGTCCCGACCGGGGAGAACTGGGTCAGGGTCGGCGACGACCTGGCCGCCACCTGGCAGGTGACCCACACCGATCCGGACATGGCCTACGCCCTGTGGTCGGCCGATGTCACGGAGAACTTCTTCTTCCGAGCCGCGTCCTCCCCCTCCGCCACGGCCTTCGAGGAGTTGCTGGGGATCTGGTTGGATTCCCGCGAGGCCGTCCCGGCCAGGCTCACGGTCACGGTTCCGGCACTGGCCACGCAGCTGATCCCCGGCCTGTTGACCCACGGTTTCCACCCCGCGACCAGTGCAGCGGTGCGGCTGGTGGGTGACGAGCCAGCCCCGAGACACCGGGCCACGACGACGGTCCGCCCCCCGGTGTCCTCGGAACGTGAGGAGCTGTTGGAACTGCTGCTGGAGCTGCACGTCGGGGAGCTCCCCTATGGTGCGACGATGGATCGCCCCCACGCGAGGGAACTGCTGGCGGTCTATCTCGACGAGGCGTTGCACCGCCCGGAGTGGACCTTCGTCGCGCTCCAGCAGGACCGACCCGTCGGTCTGCTCACCCTCAACCCCTCTCGGGACTCACAGTGGGCCGCCCCCCTGGTCGGTGTGTCCCCGATCTGCTACCTGGGGTTCGCCGCCGTGCGCAGCACGGCTCGCACCTCAGGGGTCGGTGGTCTGCTGGTGGAGCACGCCATGCACCGGGCCCACCGCGCCGATGCCCGGGCCGTGCTCCTCGACCACGCCGCGCTGTCACCACTGTCGTCGACGTTCTGGCACCGCAGGGGGTTCCGTCCCCTGTGGAACCGGTGGGTCCGTACGGTCTGAGGGAGGGGACGACCATCACGCTGCAGCGACGCACCGCAGCCCGCTGGGAGAACCTCCTGGACGACCTGGCGGACTGGCTGCGCTCCCTGGGCCTCGGGGTGTTCGACCGGGCGCGGGTCATCGTTCCCACCCCCGCAGTCGGCAGGCTGGCCGGCCAGGCCCTGGCCGAACGACTCGGTGTCCTCTCCGGGGTGGACTTCGTCACCCCGGAGGAGTGGCTGGACGAGATCCAGTTGCGTCTCGGCGAGGGGGAACGTTCTCCTTGGCGAGGACGCAGGTTGCAGCTCGCGGTGTGGGAGGTGTTGGGCGACGCGGAGTTCGTGGCAGGGCACCGTGCCCTGCGGGCGCACCTGTCCGAGGGCAGGCTGCGGGTGACCTCACGCCGTCTCGCTCACCTCATGGGCCTCCACCTCGCGCACCGACTGGATCTCGTCGCCGGCTGGCTGGCCGACCCCGACCCCGTGGGTCTGCCCGAGCACCTGACCTGGCTGCCCGAACTCTTCGTCCGGGTCGCGGAGATCCTGGAGTGGGATCCGGTGGAGGAGTTCGAGCGGCTCCGCAGCGAGCTGGGACAGCACCGTGACCTCCCGACGGCGCTGCTGCTGGTGACCGACCTGTCCCCCACCACGGAACTGCTGCTGACCAGCGCCGCGCAGGAGATCATCGCCCTCGACCTGGACGACACCGCTGTCCCCGCGGAGGTCACCTGGCTGGCGTCCCACGGTCCCGCCCGCCAGGCGGAGGTGCTGCGTGACGAGCTGTGTCACCTCCTGTCCGCCGACGACCGGTTGGAGCCCCGGGACATCCTCGTGGTCGTGCCGGATGCACCGTCGTGGTGGCCTGCCCTGGCTGCGGCCCTCTCGCCGCTGGGTTCGACCTCGAGCGAGCACCCCGGACATCCGGGGCGCACCCTCCGGCTGCAACGTCCAGCGGCTGCCCGCGACCCCAACCCGGTCCTGCTGGTCGTGGCCGGGGCCACCCGGCTGCTCTCCTCGAGGGCCGAGGCCTCCGCTCTGCTCGACCTGTTCACCCTGCCCCCGCTCAGCCACCGCTGGGACCTGCCGGAGCGAGCCGAACTGGCCGAGCTGTTCGCCACCGCAGGTGTCCGATGGGGCCTCGATGCCCAGCACCGTGCCGCCCAGGGCCTGCCCGGGATGACCCGCAACACCATGGCCCGTGGTCTGGATCGGCTCCTGGCGGGGCTGGCGCTGCCACCTGACAGCCTCGCCCTGCCCATCTCGGGCGCCGAGGCCATCGCGTCACCGCAGCTGGACCTGATCGGGAATCTCACCGAGCTCTACTCGCGACTGCGTCGTCACTGTCAGGACACCACGCCCGCCACCATGGCCCAGTGGGTGGGGCGGGCACTCCGGCTGATCACCGATGTCACGGCCCTGCCCCGGGACGAGGAGTGGATGATCGAGGAGGCCGTCTCCCGGCTCTCGCGGCTGGGAGGTGAGACCGCCCCCAGCCCGGTCCGCCTCACGGCCGCGGAGTTCGCCCACGTCGTCGACGAACTCGCGGTGCAGCCGCCGAGCAGACCACTGGTCGGGAGCGGAAACCTCACCGTCGCCGAACCCGCGGACCTGGCGGGGGTCGGGTTCAAGGTGGTGGCCCTGCTCGGGCTCGACGACCCGGCACCGGCCACACCGGCCGATGCACCCGAGCCCGACGAGCTGCCCGATGAACGTGTCGTCCGGCTGCAGCACCTGGAGCGCCTGGCCCGCGCCGCGGACCAGCTCGTGGTGGTCCACCAGGGGCACCATCCGATCACCGGGGACCGGGTCGAGGAACCGACGGTGCTGCACTGGCTGGGCCAGCGACTCGGTGTCGCGGTCGAACCGGTACCCTGTCGCGTCACCGCTCACGCCGAGGAGAACTTCACCGGGTCACGGCCGAGCTTCGACACGGCCGCTCTGGCAGCGGCGCAGGCCCTGCGGGCGCGGGGTGACAGGCCCGGGAGCAGTTGCACCACTCGTCGCCGCGCAGCCCTGCGGCTGCCCGAGCTGCCCACCTCGCCCGAGATCACCATCGACGAGGTCGCCCGGTTCCTGAAGGACCCGGCAGCAGCCTTCCTGCGGGAGCGGGCCGCCATCCGTCCCCCCAGTGGCGATGTGCCGAAGGATGAGCTGTCACTGCGCACCGACGGCCTCGAGTCGTGGGGGATCCGTTCCCGGCTGCTGACCGCCGCACGCAGTGGGGTCCCGCCCTGGGATGCCGCGCTGGCCGAACAGCGCCGGGAGCTGCTTCCCGGCGGTGCCCTGGGCAGGCGTGCCCTGGAGGCCGAGCTCGACCTGATCGGGAAGCTGTGGGTCCAGGCGCGCAGCGACTGGGAATCCCCGGATCTCGACCGCGGTGTGGACGTGCAGGTCGGGCCCGTCCGCCTGGTCGGTCAGGTACGACTGCGCGGTGACCGGATCGTCCACCTCACTCCCAGCCGCACTCCTGGACCGCTGTTCGAGCCATGGGTCCAGCTGCTGGCCCTGGCCTGCTCGGGGACCACGACCACCGCCCGCGTGCACCACCTGCACCAGGAGTTCGGACGTCATCGGCCGGCCTCACTCACCCTGACCCCTCCCGAGGATCCGCTCGGTGTGCTGGAGTGGCTGGTCCGCGGTGCCGTGCTCGCCCGCTCCCGCCTGGTCCCGGTCCCGGCGGCCCCCGCCCGCGAACTGGTGCTGACGATCCGGCAGGGACGGTTCGCCCCCGAGGCCTGGGCCCGCCCCGTGGATCACTGGGACTCCCCCTGGGCGTGGCGCGCCGCGCACTGGGAGCACTTCTACGACGGTCCGGCGAACCAACTCTTCAAGGACCACCCCCAACCCGAGGACCCCCCGGGGGATGACCGGTACGGTGCCTTCGGTCGCTGGGCCCTCGCCCTTCATGCTCCCTTGCTGGAGGCCACCCGATGATCTTCGACATCACCGCCGATCTGCCCGACGGCCCACTGCTGCTGGAGGCCAGCGCGGGTACCGGCAAGACCTGGACCCTGGTCGGCCTCGCAGCCAGGCTGGTCGCTGAGTTCGACGTACCACTTCGACACCTGCTGGTCCTCACGTTCAGCAGGGCGGCCACCACCGAGTTGCGTGGCCGCCTGCGTCGGCGCCTCGTCTCGGTGGCCGACGACATCGAGCTCGTGCTCGCCGGGCGCGACGTGACTGATCCCGTCGCCCGGCACCTGGCCTCGCAGCCCGACCCTCAGGTGGCCGTGAGCAGGTTGCGCCACGCGGTTGCGGACTTCGGTTCGGCCACCGTCGCGACGATCCACTCCTTCTGCCAGGACCAGCTCCGCTCCCTCGGTGTGCTCGGTGACTGGGCTGACGACGAGGTGAGGGCGGAGTTGCGCCCCCTGATCCGGCAGTGCGCCACCGATGAGTACCTGAGGCGCTACCTGGAGGAACCCGAGCCCCCGTTCGATCCCCGCCGTGCCCTCGGCATCGCCGAGGTGGCTGCGGGATCCCACCTGGAGCTGGTCTCGGACGACCGTGAGGCGCTGTCGTACCACCGGGCCGTGCGTGAGGCCTTCACCCGGCGGCGCCGTGAACTGGGCCTGGTCTCCTTCGACGACCTGCCCGGACGGCTGCGGCACCTGGTCACCGACTCCGAGGTCGCCGATCTGGTGTGTGCTGAGCTGGCCCGGCGGTTCCCGTTCGTGCTGGTGGACGAGTTCCAGGACACCGACCCGGACCAGTGGGCGATCCTCCGGAGATGCTTCGTGGAACGCGATGACACCTCGATCATCCTCATCGGGGACCCGAAGCAGTCGATCTACGGTTTCCGCAGCGCGGATCTGGGGTGCTACCTGGAGGCCGCACGGATCATGCCGAAACAGACCCTGGCGGTCAATCACCGCAGTGAGGCAGGGGTCGTCGACGGGGTGCGGGAACTGTTCGGCGATCTCGAGCTGGGGGCCGGCATCCGGGTGGAGCCGGTGAGAGTGATGCGACGCGACGACCAGGGCACCCTGGTGCTGCCCGACGCCCCCTCGGCCCGGGTGTGGATCCGGGGTGGGGCCCACTCCGAGCAGCAGATCACCGAGGACCTGGTGGCCCACACCACCGCGTTGCTGACCCATGGCAGCATCCGGGTCGGGGCCGAGCAGCGTCGCCTCGCCCCCACCGACATCGCCGTGCTGACCAGGACCCGGGGTCGCGCCCTGGCCCTGGTCGGAGCGCTGCAGGAAGGGGGAGTCCCGGCGACCTTCACCGGTGGTGACTCGGTGCTGCACTCCCCCGCCGCCCGGGACTGGCTGGCCCTGCTCGCCGCGGTGGCCCAACCGACCCGGGGCAAGGTCATGACGGCCGCCCTCGGTGATCTGTTGGGGGTCTCCTTCGGGGATCTCCTCAGCGAGCAGGACGAGACGCCTGCCTCGAGGAGGATCCACGAGTTCGGGGCCTGCTTCGCGGCCTCCGGGGTGAGCGGTCTCGTGGGTGCGGTGCTCGACGACCTGGCTGCCTCCCTGGTGGTCCACGGCGACGGGGAACGCCGTCTCGGTGACCTGCAGCAGGTGGGGCAGCTGCTGCTGTCGCGACCGGCGCGCACCGTCGCCGAGCTCCACTCCCACCTGGAACGCCTGATCCAGCACGAGGAACTGCCCGAACAGCTGGCCAGCGACGTGCCCGCGGTGCGGGTCGGCACCATGCACGGTGCGAAGGGTCTGGAGTACCCGGTCGTGCTGCTGCCCCAGGTCAGTGTCACGGAGGTCAACCTGCGGGGAGCCATCCCCCATGTCGACGCCTCCGGGAGCCGTGTGCTGCACGTCGGCACCCGACCCTCCCACCGGGATCCGCTCGCGGCTCTGGTGAAGTCCCAGTGCCGGGAGGAGGAGCTGAGGCTGCTCTATGTCGCCCTGACCCGGGCCGGGCACCTGGCGATCGCCTGGCACCTGCAGGATCGACGCTCCGCCTCAGGGCCCCTGACCGCGCTGCTCAGTCGGGATCGTGGGCGGGACGACCTGGCCCGGGAGTACCCCCGGTTGCCGCAGCGGTTCCCCTTCGATCCCCGCCTGGTCGACACCTCGTCGGTCAGGTCGTCCCCGTGGCGGGAGGGAACCCCCCCGCCTGCCTCGGCGTCACGTCCCACCCTGCGGGTCTCCCGAATGGGGCGTCGCGTCGATCCCGACTGGCGACGCACCTCGTACTCGGGGCTGACGGCGGACCTCCACGAGCACGCCCCGGATGAGCCGGATCTCGACCTGCTGCCCACCGAGCTCTCGGGTCCCCTGGCCGAGCCCTCCCCCATGAACGGGTTGCCCGCCGGGGCCCGGTTCGGCACGCTGGTCCACGAGGTGCTGGAGCAGGTGGACTGGTCCCGGCACGAGACCCGACTGCCCTCACTGGTCACGGAGCGGGCCCCACGGCTGGGCCTGGATCCGGCCCAGTGCGCCCAGTTGGCCTCGGCCCTGTCCCGGATGGTCACCACCCCGCTCGGGGGGTTGTTCGACGGTTGTCTGGCAGACCTCCCGGTCTCCTCCCGCCTGCCGGAGCTGGACTTCGACCTCCCTCTCGGGACCGGGGGCGCCACCGGCACCGTCGCGGACCTGGCCCGGGCGATGGCGGAGCTGCTCCCGGCCGATGACCCGTTGGCCGCCTACCCCGGGCGCCTGCTCGCCACCGAGCAGGCCAGCGCGCGGTTGAGTGGCCTGTTGACCGGCTCCATCGACGCGGTGCTCCAGCTGCCCTCCGGTGGCTTCCTCGTGGTGGACTACAAGACCAACCGGGTCCCCACCCTGCCCGATCAGGAGCTCGCGGTGGGTCACTACACCCCGGACGCGATGGCGGAGGCGATGATGCAGGCCCACTACCCCCTCCAGGCGGTGCTGTACTGCGCGGCGCTGCACCGTCACCTGGCCTGGCGGCTTCCCGGGTACTCACCGCAGCGGCATCTCGCGGGGGTCGGTTACCTGTTCGTGCGTGGCATGGCGGGCCCCGCGACCCCCGTCGTCGAGGGGCGACGGTGTGGGGTCTTCGAGTGGCGTCCTCCTGCGGAGCTGACCGTCGCGGTCTCGGAGGTGCTGGGAGGCGACCGTGGCTGAGTTCGAGATCCCCGTCGCCGCCACCGGGATCCTGCGGGACTTCGCGGCCGCGGGCATGATCGGCCTGGCCGACTTCCACCTGGCCCGCCGGATGGCCGCCCACTGCGGTGAGGACGACGAGGTCGTGCTGTTGGCACTGGCCCTGACGGTGCGTGAACTGCGCCTCGGCTCGGTGTGCCTGGAGCTGGCCCGGGCAGCCTCGCTGGTGGTTCCCGGTGCCGTTGACGACGGGTCGGTGGCCGAGGCCGCCGAGCTGCCCTGGCCTGAGCCGCAGGCCTGGCTCGACGCGGTGGCGGCATCCCCGGCCGTGGCGACCACCGAGGACCAGGACCGGCCGTTCAGGCTGCAGCACGGCCTGGTCTACCTGGCCCGGTTCCACCGCGAGGAGCAGCAGCTGGTGGAGACGTTGCGGCAGCGCAGCGCCCTACCCCCGCCCCCTGCCCCCGCTGCACTGTCCACACCCGAGGGGATGGCACCGGACCCCTCCCAGGACGAGGCGGTGCGTGCGGCGACGACGTCGTGGACCAGCGTCATCACGGGTGGTCCGGGATCGGGCAAGACGACGGTGGTCGCCCGGATTCTCGACACCCTGGCCGCACAGGCCCCGGTCACGGTGGCCCTGGCCGCGCCCACGGGGAAGGCCGCCTCACGTCTGGAGACCTCGGTGGCGGCCAAGCTGCAACACCCGGATCGGGTGCGGCTTCACGCAGGTACCCTGCACGGGCTGCTCGGTGTGGTTCCCGGTCGACAGGCCCGCACCCACGGGTCCCACAATCGGTTGCCCTTCGAGGTGGTGGTGGTCGACGAGTCGTCGATGATCTCCTCGACGATGATGGCCTGGCTGGTGGAGGCCGTGGCGGGGAGCACCCGACTGGTGCTGATCGGTGATCCCGATCAGTTGGCCTCCGTCGAGGCCGGTTCCGTGCTGGCCGACATCTCACGATCCCCGGAGCTGGTCCAGGGTCCTGGTGTCCCGTCGGTGGTGCGGCTGACCGGGTCGCACCGCAACGTCGGCGACGTGGCGCGGCTGGCCGAGGCGATCCGAGGTGGTGATCCGCGGGTCGCCCTCGAGCTCCTCACCGATTCCACGGACTGCACGCTGGAGCCCTACTCCGGGCGCGAGGGTCTGGACGCGATGCCCGGTCTCGAGCAGCAGGTGACCGCCACCGCAGAGGCGATCCTGACCGCGGCTCGGGCCGGGCAGGCCGAGGCCGCCGTCGCCGCCCTGGAGCGCCACCGGTTGTTGTGCGCACACCGGGCGGGCCCCTTCGGGACCGGCCACTGGCAGCAGCTGGTGCGACGTCACCTGGCCGCCCAGCTCCCCGGGTACGCCCCAGAGGGCGGAATCCACGTCGGGCAGCCCCTCATCGTGACCCGGAACTCGGATGTGGTGAGCAACGGCGAGGTGGCGGTGATCGTCGCTCGTGAGGGGCGGCTCATGGCGGCCCTGGACCGGGGGGATCGGGTCGACCTCGTCAACCCGCTGCAGCTGGATGCCGCCCAGGAGCTCCACGCCATGACCATCCACAAGTCGCAGGGCAGCGAGTTCGACGTGGTGAGTGTCATCCTGCCGCCGGTGGGCTCCCCGTTGTTGACCCGGGAGCTGCTCTACACCGCGGTCACCCGGGCCCGGCGAGAGGTCCGGTTGTTCGGCTCACCAGAAGCCCTGGCCTCGGCCGTGACGACCCCGACCCGGCGCGCCAGCGGCCTCGGGAAACGGTAGGGCAACGACTCGGGAAATGGTAGCGTAACGACCCGGGAAATGGTAGCGTAACGATGTGCCATACCTGCCGAGAACCATTGATCTGGAGCTTGACGAGCTTTTTCCGATCGCCCCGGCGCTCGCCCTGGACGGCCCGAAGGGCGTGGGCAAGACCGACACAGCCACCCGTCGAGCCACCATCACATGGTTGCTCGACGATCCTGCACAACGTGAACTCGCTGCCTCCGACTTCTCTCTTGCCACCGTACCGCCCGGCACCCTACTGCTCGACGAGTGGCAGAAACTCCCCTCGGTGTGGGATGCGGTGCGACGCCGGGTTGACTCCGGTGCACCACCGGGGCGATTTCTCCTGACGGGTTCGGCAACACCGGCCAGCGACTCAGGAACCCACAGCGGTGCGGGCCGAATTCTGTCACTACGGATGCGTCCCATGGCACTGCATGAGCGAGGAACAAGCACCCCCACAGTCTCGCTCCGCGACCTCCTCGATGGCACCTCGGAGGTGAGCGGCACGAGCCGCCTCACCCTGACTGACTACGCCACCGAGATCACCCGAAGCGGCTTTCCCGGAATCATGTCCACCCCGGGACGACTCCGACGAGGCTTACTGGACGCCTATCTGCAACGCATCATCGATCGGGACCTCCCCGAACTGAGGTTTCACCTCCGGCGCCCTGAAGTACTACGTCGCTGGCTTGCCGCCTATGCGGCCGCATCATCAACCACGACCTCCTATTCGCGCATCCTCGATGCCACAACTGGCGGAGATGGCCAACAACCAGCCAAGAGCACCACCATCGAGTATCGGGAGCACCTCACCCAACTATGGCTGCTCGACCCGGTTCCCGGCTGGATTCCAGCACACAACCCAATTCGACGGCTTCAGCAGGCTCCCAAGCATCAGCTGGCCGACCCAGCCCTTGCAGCCCGACTCCTCGGCCTGGACCAGCGCTCCTTGCTGAGCGCAGGCGGCGCTCACATGGCGGGACCCTTGTTCGAGTCCCTCGTCACCCTCGGGGTCCGCGTCGCCGCCCAGGCTGCCGAAGCGAAGCTCTTCCACCTGCGAACCAACGGTGGCGATCATGAAATCGATCTCATTGTTCAAGGAAGCGACGGCAGGGTTCTCGGCATCGAGGTGAAACTCGCTGCCAGCGTCAGCGACTCGGATGTGCGCCACCTGCTGTGGCTGCGTTCCCAGCTGGGAGAGCGCATCGCCAATCTCGTCGTCATCACCACCGGGCAGCACGCATACCGCCGTCCTGACGGAATCCTGGTCCTCCCGTTGGCCCTGCTCGGCCCGTGAACCTCACCAGCTCCCGGCGCGGCTGGTGGATTGACCCCTCACCTGGAGCTGCCCAGAACTTCTCTGGCGGCCGTTCCTCTCACCCGATCGGAGTCGAGACATGGCCGAGAACCTCCCGAAGCGCTCACCCGACGTGCTGTTCCTCCTCGGCGGAGCAGTCCTGATCTTCGGCATCGTGGCCATGGTCTGGCCTGGAATGACGGCCGTGACCTTCGCCATCATCTGGGGCATCACGCTCATCGTGGCGGGCCTCATGGCGCGCAAGGGCGATGACGACGGCGCAAAGACCCCGACAGCAGAGCCTGCCGTTTGATGTCACAACCACCCGTCGAGTGGTCCTGGCTTCGTGGTGTGATCGTCACGGCCCTGGTCGTGACGATCTACCACGTCGTCCCGGTTCGCACCGGGGAGGAGCTGTGGGGACGGGGCGCGCTGAGCTTCGCGATGCTCATCGTCCTGGCCCTGCTCATCACCCACCAGGTCAAGACCCACCCGGACCGGGTGGGGCGGCTCATCACCACCCTGGTCGCCGACATCTCGCTGTGTGCCCTGGCCTGCTACGCCCTCGCCACCCAGGTGCCCGGAGAGTTCGCGGGGCTTGCCACCCGCACCGATGCCCTCTACTTCACGATGGTGACCATGACGACGGTGGGCTTCGGCGATGTTCACCCCGTGGGGCAACGCGCCCGGCTGCTGGTCACCGCGATGATCGCCTTCAGCCTGCTCTTCCTGGGGCTGGTGGCCCGGACCATCGCCGCCAGCATCGGTGCCGCCAAGGAGCAGGCAGTCACCCCTGCGCAGCCCGAACCCGAAACCAAGGTGAGCCCGTGAGGTCAAGGACCAAGCACTCCCCCGCAACGGCCCCGCTGACCGGCCGACTGCTGACCCTCTCCGTGGGCTACGGCGCCGTGGCCGGGGCGGTGGCTGCGGCGACCTTCCTACTGATGAAGGGCCTGGAGCACCTGCTGTGGAGCCACACCGACGCCAGGTGGTACGTCTTCCTCATCGTCCTGCTCGGCGGCGTGGTGCTGGCCTGGCTGCGCACGCGGAGCACTGACTCCGACCTCGACGAGCAGCTGGCCGCCGCCGAGGACCCGACCTCGCTGCACCGTCGCAGGACCGCCTTCCTTGCCGCCTCCGCCATCATCGCCGTCGGTTTCGGCGGCTCCATCGGCCCGGAGGCCGGTCTGGTGGCCGTGGTCGCGGAGCTGTCGATCATGGTCAGCCGCCGGATCGGCCGCTCCCAGGCCGAGCGGCAGGTGATCGGAACCGCAGGTCCCGCCGCCGCGCTGGCCGGGCTCTACGGTTCCCCGCCCGGCGGGGCCGCCTACGGCGACGACACCCTGTCGCCGTCGAAGTGGACCGGGATCGCGGCGGGTATCAGCGGTTTCCTGGCCTCCTCGCCGTGGTGAAGCTCGCCGGGGTCGAGGCCCACGGTATGCACCTGCCCGAGCTGCCCCCCACGGAGCTGAAGACCCTGCTCGTCGCTGCCGTCCCGGCGGTGCTGGCCAGCCTCGTCGCCCTGGCCCACGCCCACTTCAAGCCCGTCTTGCAGACTCTGCTCGGCAAGCTCGGCCCCGGGTGGCGGCAGACTCTGGTCGGTTCCCTCCTGCTGGCCGCCCTACTGGCTGCCTTCCCGTTGCTGCGGTTCTCCGGCCACTCGGACCTGCACGTCATCATCGAGCAGACCGAGCACGGGGCCTGGTGGTTCCTGGTCGCCATCGCGGCGGGCAAGGTGCTGGCCACCGCGCTCAGCCTGGCCTCAGGTTGGCGGGGTGGCGAGTTCTTCCCATTGGCCTTCACGGGTGCCGCCGTCGGGACGGCCTGCATGGCCTTCGTTCCGGGACTCGACGCGGGGACCGCGATGGTGGCGGGGATGGCTGCGGCCACGACCGTGACCCTCGGCAAACCGCTGGCCGTGATGTTGATCGTGCTGCTCATGGTCCCGGCCGGGGCCCTGGCCCCGGTGGCCGTGGCGGTGCTGGCCGGTATCGCCACACTGCGACTCAGTGGGTACCAGCCGGGCCACCACTGACCCTCACCGGTGGAGATCGACGAAGCGCCGCACGATGCTGTGGACCACCGGCGTCACCCCCGCTCGATCCGCCTCCGCGCACAGCTGATCCACCTGCTCGGGCTCGAAGTAGCCCGCGTCACGGTAGACGTGGATGCGCTCCTTGATGCCCGCCGCGTCCAGCTCGGGGTGGAACTGGGTGACCCAGCAGTGCGTCCCGATCCGGTACATCTGCACGGGGCAGGACTGTCCCGTCGCGAGCAGCACCGCTCCCTCGGGAAGCCGGGCCACCGCCTCCTTGTGGCCGACGAAGGCGCGGAACTCCTCCCCCACCTCGGCCAGCAGGGGGTCCTCTCTCCCCTCAGCGGTCACCGACACCGTCACCGCCCCGACCGGCTCCCCGAACCCGCGGTCCACCAGGCCGCCCAGATGGCTGGTGACGGTGCCGATCCCGTAGCACAGCCCGAGGAAGGGCACCCGGTCGGCGAAGACCTGATCCAGCACCCGCGCCAGATCCGCCTCGATCCTCTGCTGGAGCTCGCTCTTGTCCGCGTCGGAGGAGTTGAAGGGACCGCCTCCCAGGATCACTCCCGCATGATCAGTGAGATCCAGTTCCGGCAGGGGTGCCTGCTCGAGGCGGACCCGGTGCAGGTCCACCGCCTCGAGGCCACCCAGACGACGCAGTGCGGCGGCCTCGCCGTCGGCGGCCGCATCCTCCGGACGGGTGGCGAGCAGCAGGAAAGGCTTCATTCGGTTCTCCTCGGTGAGGGCAGGACCCCGGCTCGGGTCTCGTCGATGACCGATCGAAGCACATCGGTGAGATTGCCGCACCCCGCGTGCACCGTGCGCTGTCTGGTGCAGCTGGGCCCGGCGTCCAGAACCGTGGTGATGTCCTCCAGTTCGGCGTCACAGCCGAGTTCCGGGGCGATCGGTCGCAGTTCGTCGAGCCACCACTGCGCCGCCTCGCGCAGCGTCGTGGTGAACTCGCCCGGGACCGCCTCGATCAGCTCCGCGTCGATCCCGTACCGGGCGGAGCGCCACTTGTTCTCCTTGAGGAACCACTGTCGCCCCTGGGGCTGACGGCCCGGGTTGCGGGTGAACCAGATGGTGAAACTCTGCGCGAGGGCGGCGAGCGCACCGACCTCGGTGAGGGTGGGGACGGAGTCCATCACGCGGATCTCGACGGTGCCGAGGGCGGTCGGGCGCACGTCCCAGCGGATCTGGGTGGGGTTGTCGATCATTCCGGCCAGGCGCAGGTCCTCGGCGTGGGCCAGGTACTCCTCCCACGTCGAGATCGGCCAGGGCAGCCCGTTGGTGGGGAGCTGTTGGAACAGCATCGTGCGCTGTGAGGCGAAGCCGGTGTCCGCACCCAACCAGAACGGTGACGAGGCGGACAGCGCGATGAGCAGCGGGCAGAAGCGGGCCAGGGCTTGGGTGAGCGGCAGGGCCAGGCCCTTGTCGTCGAGACCGATGTGGATGTGCAGGCCGTTGATGGCCAGCTGCTCGGCCCACCAGCCCCCTGCCCTGAGCACGTCCCGGTACTGGGGGTTGGACTGGTCGCAGCGCTGGCTGCGCGGGTCCTGCCAGGGATGCGCCCCCATCCCGACGGCCGCCACACCGTCGGCCTCACACCAGGTCAGCACCCGGTCGCGCAGTCGTTCCAGTTCCGCGACGGCCCCGCCCACCTCGGCGTGCACCCCGGTGACCAGTTCCACCATCGAGTCCAGAAACTCACCGCGGATCGGCCCGGTCTTCGGGTCCTCGACCCGTTCCAGCAACCGTGGCGCCACCGGCACCTGCTCCCCGGTGGCGGGGTCGACGAGGGCGAGTTCCCATTCCAGGCCGAGCGTGGCGAACGCGGAGGAGGCGAAGTCGATCTTCATGACCATCCTTCGGGCGTGACGACAGGTCCGCCCCCACCGTAGGGCACAGCCCCCGCTGCCCGGGGTCTCGTCTCACGGACGCGTCCTGACGTCGCGGTTGAGGTCGGCCCTCCGGGGCACCGGCAGGGCTGTCGCACCAAGCAGCACCCCGTGGGTCATCAGCCCCGATCCGAGGCATCCGGTTCACGGCGTCGACGAGGATGTCCCGCCCGTTCGGGCACGACTCACGGCTGCGGTGACGTGGTGTCAGTGGCTTCGGGATAGGCTGGGGGCACCGATCACGAAAGGAACCGGCACCGATGTCCCTCTTCAGCCGTGTCGAGCTGGCCCCGGCCGATCCCATCCTCGGCCTGGGCGAGGCCTACAACCGCGATGCGCGCCCCGAGAAGGTGAACCTCGGGATCGGGGTCTACCTCGACGAGGCGGGCGGACTCCCGCTGCTGGAGTGCGTGGCCCGGGCCGAGGAGAAACTCGTCGCCGCCCGCAGGCCGCACGCCTACCTGCCCATCGACGGTCTGCCCGGCTATGTCTCCGCCGTGCGGGAGCTCGTCTTCGGTGCTGACTCCCCCGCCGTCACCGAGGGCAGGGTCGTCACCACCCAGAGCCTCGGCGGCACCGGTGCGCTCAAGACCGGGGCCGACTTCATCAAGACCCTCACCCCCCAGGCGAGGGTGCTCATCTCCGACCCCTCCTGGGAGAACCACCGGGCGATCTTCGCCCGCGCCGGATTCACCGTCGGCACCTACCGCTACTACGACGCCGATGCCCACGGCATCGACGTCGACGGGCTGATCGCCGACCTCGAGGCGGCCGCCCCCGGCACCGTCGTGGTGCTGCACGCCTGCTGCCACAACCCGACCGGCTACGACCTCAGCCACGACCAGTGGACGAGGGTCATCGAGACCATCACGGCGGGTGACCTCATCCCGTTCCTCGACATGGCCTACCAGGGCTTCGGCGACGGTGTGGCCGAGGACGGGGCCGTCATCGGCCGATTCGTCGCCACCGGCCGCCCGATGTTCGTCTCCACCTCCTTCTCGAAGTCCTTCAGCCTCTACGGTGAGCGCATCGGGGCCCTGCACGTGGTCACCGCCGACGCCGACGAGGCGAAGCGGGTGCTCTCCCAGATCAAGATCTGCATCCGCACCACCTACTCCAACCCGCCCACCCTCGGCGCCGCCGTCGTCGCCGAGGTGCTGGGCTCGGCGGATGGGCGCGCCCTGTGGGAGCGGGAGCTCGGCCACATGCGGACCCGCATCAAGCAGTTGCGCGGCCAACTGGTGGAACGGCTGCACGAAGCAGGCATCGCGGACATGGACTTCATCGCGCACCAGGTGGGGATGTTCTCCTACTCAGGCCTGACCCGGGAGCAGATGGTCAGGCTGCGTGAGGAGCACGCCATCTACGGCACCGATGCGGGCCGCATGTGCATGGCTGCCCTGGGCGACCAGAACCTGCCCCGGGTTGCCGCCGCCATCGCAGCCGTGAGGTCCTGACCTCAGGCCGTGGCCACGGTGACCATCACGGCCAGGGCGAAGAGCCACCACAGTGTCATGACCACTCGCCCGAAGTAGAACCGGGCCACGCGGCGTCGGTACTGCGAGATCACCAGAGGTGTGGTGGGGATGCCGAGCGACCACGGGTCCTGCCCCACCTGGAGCAGCTTGAAGCTCGGTTGGTGGGGCAGACCGAAGCGCGTGGTGCTGTCCAGGTGCAGTCTCATCCCCTGTGCGATCGTGAGCAGGAAGGGCAGCAGCAGCACCAGTCCCAGCGCCATCACCACGGTGCGACCGACCACGGGCTCCACCGGCACGTCGACCCCCCAGGGCAGGGACAGCTCCGTGCCGATGCGGCCTGGCAGCCAGCTGGTGGCATTGACGTGCGAGAAGGCCAGCCCGGCCAGGGCGATGGTCGTGGAACGCAGCGCGGCCCCGACCAAGGAGACCCACCGCGGCCCGGTGGTGGTCACCTCCCCCGCCACGAGGAGACACACCACGACCAGCCACAGGATCGCATTGACGCGGAAGGCCCAGCCCTGCAGGTCGTGACCGGTCAGCACCCACTGGTGCAGCACCACCACGACGGGGGCGAGCAGCGCCGCGGGCAACTGGAGCCGGTTGAGGAAACGCACCATCCGGACGAACCAGACCCGCCAGAGGCCCGCCCGGTAGGCCTGCATCTCCCGACGACGCCGCACCGCCACCGGTTCCGGGGACATGGGCTGCGGCGCCTTGAACTGCACCGTGGGCCGTGGCCCCGGCTCACCCAGCACAGGTGTCAGTGGGTGCTGGGGGGCACCGGGGGCGGTGGCCTCGGGCAGGATCGGCAGCCCCGGGATCTCCTCGGTGGGGATGTCGTCCTGGTTCACCACGGGTCCCGCCGGTGGTCGCGGACGCCGCAGGGTGTCCTCACCCGTGACGTGCCCGGTCCCTGACATGCGCCCTCCCGTGTCTCGACTCCACCTCCAGTGTGTCAGGTCACGCAATCAGTCCAGGTAGTCGCGCAGCACCTGGGAGCGCGACGGATGGCGGAGCTTGCTCATGGTCTTCGACTCGATCTGCCGGATCCGCTCCCGGGTGACCCCGTAGACCTTGCCGATCTCGTCGAGGGTCTTCGGCTGGCCGTCGGTGAGACCGAAACGCATCGAGACCACCCCGGCCTCCCGCTCGGAGAGGGTGTCGAGGACGTCGTTGAGCTGCTCCTGGAGCAGGGTGAAGTTGACGGCGTCAGCCGGCACCACGGCCTCGGAGTCCTCGATCAGGTCACCGAACTCGGAGTCGCCGTCCTCACCCAGCGGGGTGTGCAGTGAGATCGGCTCCCTGCCGTACTTCTGCACCTCGACGACCTTCTCCGGGGTCATGTCGAGTTCCTTCGCCAGCTCCTCCGGGGTTGGTTCCCGGCCGAGGTCCTGCAACATCTGCCGCTGCACCCGGGCCAGCTTGTTGATGACCTCCACCATGTGGACGGGGATGCGGATGGTGCGGGCCTGATCGGCCATGGCGCGGGTGATGGCCTGCTTGATCCACCACGTGGCGTAGGTGGAGAACTTGTAGCCCTTGGTGTAGTCGAACTTCTCGACGGCCCGGATCAGGCCGAGGTTGCCCTCCTGGATCAGGTCGAGGAACAGCATGCCGCGGCCGGTGTAGCGCTTGGCCAGCGAGACCACCAGCCTGAGGTTGGCCTCCAGCAGGTGGTTCTTCGCCAGTCTGCCGTCACCGGCGATCCACTCGAAGTCGTCGAGGTCCTCGGGGTCGATGGGACGCTCGGTGTCGCCCAACCGTTCCTCGGCGAACAGACCGGCCTCGATCCGCTTGGCGAGCTCCACCTCCTCGACGGCGTTGAGGAGGGCCACCTTGCCGATCTGCTTGAGGTAGTCCTTCACCGGGTCGGCGGTGGCCCCGGCGGAGACCACCTGCTGCTCCGGCTCGTCGGCATCGTCCTTGTCGGAGAGGGAGAAGCCCTCCTCCTCGGTCAGCTCCTTCTCGAGGGTGGCCTCCTTCTCCTCGACGAACTCGGAGTCGTCCACCTCGTCGAGGGAGCGTTTCTTGCCACCGACCTTGAGCACGACGTCGTCGCCGTCGCGTTGCACCTCCACCTCGATCTCACCGGAGGTGACCTGTGCGATCGTGGGTTCCCCGAAGTCCTCCAGGTCGTCGCCCTGCGGCTCGAGATCGACCTCGAGCTCCTCCACCTCGGCCACCTTCGCGGTGGCCCTCGGTGCGGCCTTCGGCTTGCGGGTACGCGTGGTTCTCTTCGGTTCCGTCCTCTTCGGCTCGGTCTCCGCCTTGGCCTTGCGGGTACGGGGGGTCTTCTTCGGAGCCTGGGCGGCCTCCTCCGTCGCCTTGCCCGCGGCGGCACGGCCACGGGTGCCCTTGGTTGCCTTCTCCGGGCTCGAAGCAGAAGTCACGGAATCTCTCCTCGCGTTTTGGACACGACAGGCCCCGCTTGAGTCAAGAGGGGCGACCACGTTCATCATTCCACGACAGTCCCTTGCACTCAAACGAAGCCCTGACCCAGGCTCAGGGCTGCCGACCCGTGACGTCAGACCGTGGTCTGATCTTCCCCTGAGATAACGATTGGATCACGATTTGTGGAACCATCTGACCCCCTGAAGCGTTTGGATGGGTGTAGACGTCAGAAAGGCGGACGAATGATCACGACTGCACGGACGAGGAGCACCGACGGCATCGACGGCAAGGATGCGGTTGGTCTGTACCTCGACTCGATAGCCAAGACCCCTCTCCTCACGGCCGAGGAGGAGGTGGAACTGTCACGCCGGATCGAGGCGGGACTGTTCGCCGCCGAGGTCCTGGACGGCAACGAGACCACCACGCTCGACGCCACCCGTGAGGAACTCGAACAGATCGTCGAGCTCGGCCAACAGGCCATGCAGCGCTTCATCCAGGCGAACCTGCGTCTGGTGGTCTCCGTCGCCCGCAAGTACGGCAGGGCGCAGATGCCCCTGCTCGACCTGGTGCAGGAGGGCAACACCGGCCTGATCCGGGCCGTCGAGAAGTTCGACCACACGAAGGGCTTCAAGTTCTCCACCTATGCGACCTGGTGGGTGCGCCAGGCGATCTCCCGTGGCATCGCCCAGCAGGGCCGCATCGTCCGGCTCCCCGTCCACGTCGCGGAACAGGTGAACCAGGTCACGGCGGTGCGTCGCAACCTCGAACGCCAGCTGGGACGCGAGCCCGAGGTCGCCGAGATCGCGATGGAGCTCGACCTGCCGGAGGAGAAGGTCGTCGACCTGATCCGCTACGCCCGTGACCACGTCTCCCTCGACGCCCCGGTCGAGGCCGACGGCGACACCGCGCTCGGTGACCTCATCGCCCGCGAGACCGCCCCCGGCCCGGACGAGGTGGTCCTCGACGCCGTGGACCGGGCCCGGTTGGACGGCATGCTGGCCTCCCTCGACGACCGTTCCGCAGATGTGGTGCGCCGCCGCTACGGTCTGCTCGACGGCCGCCAGGCCAAGCTCGCCGACATCGGGCAGCACTGGGGCATCACCGCTGAGCGGGTCCGTCAGATCGAACGGCTCGCCCTGGCCAAGATGCGCGAGTTCCAGGCGGCTGCCGCCTGACCACCCTCAGCCGATGATGCGGATGAGCCCCTCCTGGGCGCAGGAGGCAACCAGCCGACCGTCCTGGAACAGACGGCCCTGGCAGTAGCCCCTGGCCCCGGAGGTGGACGGGGAGACCATGTCGTAGAGCAGCCACTGGTCGCAGCGCACCGGCCGGTGGAACCACATCGCGTGGTCGATGGATGCGGTCTGCATCGACGGCGACAGGAACTCCACCTCGTGCTGCACCGTCGAGACGCTGAGCAGCAGCACATCGGTGAGGTAGGCCAGGATCGCGGTGTGGAGCCACGGATCATCCGGCAGCCCTCCCTGGGTCCGCACCCAGGCCCGCATCACTCCCCCGTTCGGGGTCGGGGTCGGTGCCCCGGCCAGCCGCACATCCAACGCATCCCACTCCGAGAGCATCCGGATCGGCGCCCCGAACCTCTCCTCCAGCACCGCCCCGAGTGAGGGGCACTTCTCGGGGGAGGGCACCCCCTCGGGCTGGAGTGCCGCGTGGGACAGACCGTCCTCCGGCTCCTGGAAGGAAGCGTTGAGGTCGAAGATGACATCGTCGTGCTGCCGGGTGATCACCCGACGCGCGGAGAAGGTCCGGCCGTCACGCACGTGCTCCACCTCGAAGCGGAGGCTCTCCTCCCGGGATCCCGGGCGCAGGAAGTAGCCGTGGAGCGAGTGCAACTGCCTGGTCCCCGGCACGGTGCGCATCGCGGCGACGAGGGTCTGGGCCATCACCTGACCCCCGAACAGGCGCTGCCAGGTCGTGTCCGGTTGCGGGCCACGGAACTTGTCGGTTCCGACCTCCACCAGGTCGAACAGCTTGATCAGGTCTTCAACGGTTGCAGGCACCCGCCAATTATCGACCCACCAGGCCCATCGCCTGTGTGATCCTCTTGGCCGACACCGGGACAGCCGTGCGCACCCCCTGGGCGAACAGGCTGACGCGGAACTCCTCGAGCAGGAAGGCGATCTCCTCCACCTCCTGCGGCAGCGGACCGGGGGGTTGGGCATCGCACAGTTCCGCGTACCGGGCCTCCAGGCGGGCGATCTCCTCCCGGTTCCGCGCCGCCAGGTTCGGGTTCTTGCCCCGTGAGGTCAGCCGGGTCTCGCAGGCCTCCACCCACACCGGGATCCGGTCGTACCAGGGATCCGGGGTGGCGGAGATGAAGCGTGCGAAGGTGAGGTTGGCCAGCTGTTCCGTGATGTCACGGGCGGTCTCGTCCGTTTCCGGGAGGGTGGCCAGCAGCCGCGACACCCGGGACTCGGCGGCCAGGGCCCTCGCCGCGGTGGCCACGACGGCAGCCGTGGTCTGCGGCACCTCGGGACGCACCTGCTCCACCAGGTCACTGAACGCCCTCTCGTCACGGATCTCCATCGGGTCGACCGCCTCCCGCACCAGCCGGTCCACCGCCTTGAGCCAGGCGTCGGCGAGCAGCTCGGGGACGCTGTCGTAGCGGCTGCCGCCGAGGGCCAGTTTCTCCGCGTTGCCCATGTGGGAGACCACCCATTTCAGGGGCGAGGGGGTGACCAGGGTCAGCAGCCGTCGCAACCCCGCGGCATGACTGCGACGTGCCTTGGCGACGGTGTCGGCCACCTGCACCCCGACCGTGCTCCCCTCATCGACCAGGCAGGGATGACCGGCCACGCCGCCGCCCAGCTCCGTGGTGCGGGGCAGGGTGCCGAAGCTCCAGGTCGTGGCCCTCGTGGCCGCCAGTCGCCCCGCCCGTCGGGTCAGCGTGCCCGCCACCTTCGCGGACAGTCTCACCTTGAGCTCCTGGAGGTCCTCACCACGGGCGACCTCCGTCCGGTTGTCGACCACCACGAAGGTGGGACGCAGGTGGGTGTCAAGGGCAGCGGCGTTCCAGTCCTCGGGCGCGACCGCGACCCCGGTGAGGGCCAGCAGGGCCTGTCCCATCGCCCGGGCGAACGAGACCTCCTCGCCGACCCCCTGCTCCTCCAGCCAGGCCAGGGCCCGACGCGCATGGTCCGGGGCCGGGACGAAGGAGGTGCGGATCCGTTTGGGGAGTGACTTGATCAGCGCCACCGCCAGGGACTCCCTGAGCCCCGGCACCTGCCAGGTGAACGGGGCGGGATCCAGCACCCCCAGCTGTTCCAGTCGTACCTCCACGGTCACACCGTCGGCCCCTGCCCCGGGGTCGTAGACGTAGCTCACCGGCAGTTCCAGGTCCCCCACCCGCCACCGGTCCGGGAAGTCCTGGACCCGGACCTGCCCGGGATCGGTCACGCAGTCCGCGGGGGTGAGCCGGAGCCCGGCATCCGAGTCCAGCTGCCGCACGTACTTGTCGAAGGTGGCCCCGGAGACCACGGTCTCCGGCAGCACCCGGTCGTAGAAGTCGTACAGTGCGGCATCCGAGATCAGCAGTTCCGGGCGGCGCATCCGGTCGGTCAGTCGCTCCGCCTCCTCGAGTGCGTACCGGTTGGCGACCACCACCGGGTTGCGGGTCTCCCACTGCCCCTCGACCAGTCCGGAACGGATGAAGATCTCCCGGGCCTGCTCCGGGTGGCTCGTGGCGTAGTTCGTCCGACGCCCCGCGATGATCGGGACCCCGAACAGGGAGACGGTCTCGGAGGCGACCACCGTCGCGCTGCGGGGCGAGAACGTCGGCTCGCTGAGGGTCCGGGTCACCAGATCACCGGCAGCCCGCTCGATCTGCGAGGCGGAGACCGGGGCGAGTGTACGGGCCCAGAGCCGGGAGGTCTCCACCAGTTCGTAGGCCACCACCAGGGGTGGGGTGGTCCTGGCGAGTGCGGATCCCGGGGAGATCGCGAACCGCGCCCCCCGGGCACCCTGGTACTCGGTGAGGGGACGACGTCTGCCCTGCTTGGCCGGGCTGGGCAGCGCCAGGCCGATGTTGGACAGCAGCCCGGTCAACAGACACTCGACCACCACGTCGAACGGGGCCTCACCCTCCTCGGGCAGCTCCAGTTCCCGGCACACCTCGCGGAGCTGCGAGACCAGGTCCTCCCATTCCCGGAACCTCACGAAGTGCAGGAACTCCGCGCGACACATCTTCCGGAAGGCGCTGCCGGAGAGCTCCCGACGCCGGGCGCGAAGGTGGTGCCACACGTTCATCAGGGCCTCGAAGTCGCCACCGGGAAGAGCCCCGGCGGTCTCCTTGACGGGGCGGGTACCGGTGTGGACGGTGTGACGGCGGGGTTGCCCACCGGAGGGGGCCGCCGACGTGACCGCTGGGACGGTGAACCGACGGTGCAGCTCATCGGCGGCCTGCTGGTGTTCGAGCGGACGTTCCCGGACATCCGGCACGGTCAGCCCCGCGACGATCACCTGCACCTGGTGCAGTGCACCACGCCTGGACGCCTCGATGAGCATCCGGCCCAACCGGGGGTCGACCGGCATCCGGGCCAGCAGCCGTCCGGTCCGGGTCAACCGCACGTGCTCACGCCGTCGTCTGGGGTGGATGGCCCCCAGCTCGGTCAACACCCTGAGCCCGTCACTGATCTGGGAGGAGACGGGGGCCTCGACGAAGGGGAAGCCCTCGATGTCGCCCAGCCCGGCCTGGGCCATCTGCAGGATGACGGTCGCCAGGTTGGTGCGCAGGATCTCCGGCTCGGTGAACTCGGGTCGGGAGGCGAGGTCCTCCTGTGAGTACAACCGGATCGCGATCCCCGGTCCGAGTCGGCCGCACCGTCCCGCCCGCTGATCGGCCGAAGCCCGGGAGATCGGCTCGATGGGCAGCCGCTGCACCTTGGTGCGGGCGGAGTAGCGTGAGACCCGGGCGGTACCGACGTCGACGACGAACCGGATCCCCGGCACCGTGATGGAGGTCTCCGCGACATTCGTGGCCAGCACCACACGTCGCCCCCGGTGCGGCTGGAAGACCTTCTCCTGGTCTGCTGCGGCCAGACGGGCGTACAGCGGGAGGGTCTCCCAGCCGCGCAGCCGCAGTGCCTCGATGGCCTCCGCGGCATCGCGGATCTCCCGCTCCCCCGTCAGGAACACCAGCACGTCCCCGGTGCTGCTCGTCGAGGCGATCTCCTGCACCGCCTTGGCGATGGCATCCACCTCGTCCTCGTCCCCCAGGGGTCGGTAGCGGATCTCGACGGGATGGGTGCGGCCGGAGACCTCGACGATGGGGGCGTCGTCGAAGTGAGCGGCGAACCGGGCCGTGTCGATGGTGGCGGAGGTGACGATCACCCTGAGCTCCGGGCGGCGCTCCAGCAGCTGCTTGAGGTAACCCAGCAGGAAGTCGATGTTCAGGCTGCGTTCGTGGGCCTCGTCGATGATGATCGTGTCGTAGCGGCTGAGATCCCGGTCGTGGGCCAGCTCGCTCAGCAGCACCCCGTCGGTCATCACCTTGATCCGGGTGGAGCGGCTGACCTTGCGAGTGAACCGCACCTGGTAGCCGACGAACTCCCCCAGGGCCACCCCGCACTCGTCCGCGATGCGCCGGGCGACGGTGCGGGCCGCGATCCGGCGGGGCTGGGTGTGTGCGATGCGTTCCCGCCCCGCGAGAAGACAGATCTTCGGCAACTGCGTGGTCTTGCCGGAGCCGGTCTCCCCCGCCACGACCACCACCTGGTGGTCGCGGATCAACGACGCGATGCGCGGCGCCTCCGCAGAGATCGGAAGCGCCGCGTCGAAGGTCAGGACCGGCTGGTTCACTGTCCGTGGGTGATGTGCAGCGGGCACAGGGCATGGGCCATGAGACCCCGCAGCAGGCCACCCAGCCCGAATCCGGGGATGGCCTCCTCCCCGGTGCCGAGCACGAGGATGTCGTAGCTCTCGGAGCGTGTGACCAGTTCGTTGATCGGGGTGGCTGCCACCACCACCACCTCGTAGTCCACCTTGGGGAAGGCCTTGGCCTGCTCGGCGGCCATCGCCTCGATCCCGCCCCGGGTGAAGCGGATCAGCTCATCCAGGTCCGCGGGGCCGAGCTTCGGTCCGAACAGCCCGATGGGGGGCTGGAGCGCGTGGACGATCTCCAGCTTCGCCCCCCACTGCGCCGCCTCCTCGAAACCGGCGATGAGGGTGGAGCGGTTGCCCGGGCTGGTGTTGAGCCCCACCCCGATGAGCCCCTTGTGTCCGACATCCTGCGGATGCGCCGCGGCGGAGATCACGAGCACCGGGCAGGAGGAACCGGCCACGACGGAGACACTGGTGGATCCGACGAACATCCGCTCCAGCCCCGAGGTGGAGCGACGGCCCACGATGATCAGGTCCGCCACCTCGGAGAGCCGTCCGAGGACACCGCCGGGGGATCCCAGCACCACCTCGGTGCGGATCCTCTCATCCGGCAGCCCGCACTCCCTGGCGATCGCCGCGGCGGCCTCGTTGGCGGTCACACCGGCGTTCTGCAGCACCTCGGGGTCGTAGACCACACCCCACGCCCCGGCCAGCATCGCATCGTCGACCGCGTGCACCAGCAACAGCTCCCCGCCGATCTCGGCGGCGTAGGAGGCCCCGTACTTGACGGCCCGCAGGCCGTCATCGCTGCCATCGACACCGACCACGATCAACTTCGGTTTGGTCTCACTCATCTCGTTCTCCCTTGACGATTCCGGACAGGACCCGCCCCTCCACCGTGTGGATCCGAATCGCGACCCCGAGGCCGGGGGGATCCGGCAGGAAACTCGAGGACCGCTCGTCGTCGGAGGGGCCGCTGGTACCGCGCACCAGCACCGACCACCCGATGGCGGCCGCCACGTCGATGTCATCGACCTGGAAGGCGACCTGGCCCGGCACCACCAGTCTCGCCAGGGGCGAGGTCGGGTGGGTGTGGAAGACCAGGTCCTCCCCCACGAGGTGGTAGTTGACGGGGAGGATGGTCGGACCCTCGTCGGTCCACCACGCGACCCGCCCGACCTCATGGCCGGCCAGCAGCCTGAGGCACTCGGAACGCTCGAGACGTTCAAAGTAGGTCACATCCGTCATGGGTGAACTGTAGCCGGATGTGGGCCCGCGTGTGGCGCGGGCTCAACCGGTCGTCGGATAGGTGGTGTGTCCCCCGAGCTTGTGGGCCAGCTCGTTGTCGATGCCGTCGGCGACGTGGGAGATGGATTCCAGGGCCTGGCGCAGGTGTGCGGGGACGAATGGCTGGGCCGGGACCGAGACCTGGACGAAGACCCGGTCCTGGTGCAGCGCGAACCGGCAGTAGCGGACCTGCACGTTGAGATCGTTCAGCACCTCGCAGGCCCGGGACCGCCCACTCACGTCATGGACCAGGGCCGAGAAGAGCACCAGCTCACGGAAGTCCGGGGTGGAGCGGCAGAACACGACGGTGGAGCCCACCCGGATCGCCACGTCGCCCTGGGCATTGCGCAGAGCCGGTCTGCCGAACAGCCGTCCCAGTTCCTCGTCGACGACGGCGTCCAGTTGGGCCTGGTTCGCGGGCATCACGATGCCGTACTGTCCGGGGGTGGGTGGGGTGGATCCTCCTCCCCGGGGGGTGAGGACCTCGGCCAGTTGATCCGGCTCCAGGAAGATCGGGTGCAGCACCCCGACGATGTCGGCCATCGCCGAGGTGGTGAGCTCAGCCAGTTCCTGGAGCCGGTCCTCGCCACGCCGGGTGACCCAGACGTCACCGTCGGGCTGCCATCCGGCCTCCTCCAACCTGCTCGACTGCACATGGCTGAGCGTGGCCTGGATCACCCCGTCGGGTGAGGCGGAGAACCGGATCGACGGCGAGTCCTCCGGGTGTTCCTCCCCCGCCACGGAGATGGTCAGGTCCGCGCTGGCGTCCATGACGGACAACACCTCCGTCAGGCGTTCGGTGAACTCACACCACGCCTGACGGGTGGTCTCGTCCAGATCGAAGTCCTCGATGTCGGCCACGGTGGCAACCTCCTTCGGCCTCAACCTAGCAGGCCCTAGGCTGGAACCGTGACTGCGGTGGTGACAGGGTTCGCGACGATCTTCGTCGCCGTCGCCGTCGGCTATCTCATCGGAGGGCTGCGTGCCCTCCCCGAGAACGCCCACCGGAGCATCGCGGCCCTGGCCTTCTATGTCGGGACCCCGGCGAAGATGTTCCAGGTCGCCTCCCAGGCGGATCTCGCGACGGTGTTCAGCTGGCACCTGCTGCCCTTCCTCGGGGCCTCGACCCTGGTGGTGGTGCTCACCGTCGCGGTGTCGTGGCGACAGCGTGTCGACCAACGGGTCATGAACTGCATGGGCGCGGCCTACACGAACTCGGGCAACCTCGGACTACCCATCGCGCACTACGTCCTGGGCTCAGCCGCATGGGTGGCCCCGGTGTTCCTGTTCCAGGTCAGTCTGCTGCAACCCGCGATGCTGCTCGTCATCGACGCCGCCCGTGCCCGGGAGGCCCGCCGTCGGCTGGGTCCCCGAGTCATCGCGGCGCTGGTCTACACGAATCCCGTCACCGTCGGGACCCTGCTCGGCCTCGGCGTGGGTCTGACCGGGGTCACGCTGCCCCCGCTGGTGATGGACCCGGTCAACCTGCTGGCCGAGACCTCGATCCCGTTGATGCTCATCGCCTTCGGGCTCGGACTCCGCGTCTCCGGGATACCGCGCCGGTTCTCCGGTCGGGCCCGCTTCCTCATCGCCATGAAATGTCTCCTGATGCCAGTGGCGGCCTGGGGCATCGCGAGCGTGGCCGGGATGTCCCCCGAGCACGTGCGGGCCGCCACGGTGCTCGCCGCCCTGCCCACCGCGCAGGTGGCCCTGGTGCACGCCATCCGCTACGACCTGGAACGGGATCTCATCCAGCAGGTGCTGTTCGCCACCACCTTGCTCAGCGTCCCCGTGATCACGGTTGCCACGATGCTCACGGGCTGAGATCAGGCGTACACTGTCCTGTCCCCAGGAGGTGATCATGTCCGAGTCCAGACGCAGGCTGTTCCGCCCCTTCGGTCGACGCCCCGCCGCCCCTGCCGACCCCGTGGAGCTGCCCCCTCCGAGCGAACCGGAGGAGACCCGGAGCTCCCTCGTCGCAGCCCGGATCTACGTGGCCGGGCAGTGCATCGCCCAGCCGGAGACCCTGGAGGAGGCCTACTCACTGCTGGACCGCCACCCCCACTCCTTCGCCTGGCTCGGACTGTACCGACCACACAGACGGGAGCTGGCCAGCCTCGCCGCCGAGTTCCGGCTCAATCCCCTGGCGGTCGAGGACACCATCGTCGCCCACCAGCGCCCGAAGCTGGAGCGCTACGAGGACACCCTGTTCATGGTGCTGCGGGCCGCCCACTACGTCGACGAGGACGAGCAGGTGGTCTTCGGTGAGGTGCACGCCTTCGCCGGGGAACGCTTCGTCATCACCGTGCGCCACTCCGACTCCCCGGACCTGACCCGGGTCAGGCAGGACCTGGAGGCGCAGCCACGACGCCTGGCGAAGGGCCCGTCGACGGTGCTGCAACGACTGCTCGACATCATCGTCGACGACTACGAACCGGTGGTCAGCGGGCTCGAGAACGACATCGAGGAGATCGAGACCGAGGTCTTCAGCGGTCACGCCCAGGCCGGCCGACGCATCTACCAGCTCTCGCGGGAGGTGCTGGAGTTCCAACGGGCGCTTCGCCCCCTGCGCCAGATCATCGATGCACTGCGCCTGGACAAGGCGTTCGCCGCCCTGGGGGAACGCCGCCTCCAGGAACTGCGTGACATCGAGGACCACGCCATCGCGTTGAACGAACGCACCGACTCACTGCGGGAGAACCTCCACGGCATTCTCCAGCTCAACCAGTCCCTGCAGACCGGGCGGCAGAACGAGGAGATGGCCGCGATGACCGAGGCCGCGCTGCAGCAGGGCGAGACCTCGAGGCGCATCGCCGCCTGGGCGGGTGTGCTGTTCGTGCCCTCACTCATCACGGGCACCTACGGCATGAACTTCCAGCACATGCCCGAACTGGGCTGGGTCTGGGGATATCCGTTCGCCCTGGTCCTCATGCTCGTCTCCGGGGTGGTCATGTACCTGCTCTTCAGGTCCCGCGACTGGCTCTGAACCCGGCTCCGGATTTTCGCAACGTCGACGCCACGGAACTGGCCCCTGCGGTGAGGGTGACCTAAGATGAGGGTTCCCGAGTGAAAGGCCCCCATGAATCCCGCTGACTGGCAGGCGCCCCTGTGGGTGGTGCTGCTCGGATTCTTCGTCATCGTGATGCTTCGGGCCAACGGAACCTACTGGATCGGGCGCGGCATCATCGCCGGCACGGGCAACACCCGGTGGCGTCGAGCCCTGGAGACCCGGGCCTACCGGCGTGCCTCCGCACTCATCAACCGCTGGGGCCCACCGGCGATCAGCGTCAGTTTCCTCTTCGTCGGGGTGCAGACGATGACCAACCTGGCCGCCGGGGTCACCCGGATGCCACTGCGGCGCTACCTGCCCGCCGTGACCGTCGGGTGCGTGATCTGGGCGCTGATCTACGGCACCGTCGGGTTCATCTCCTGGGAACTGCTGATCCGGGCCTGGGAGCTCAATCCCGTTCTCACCGTGGTCGTCGCGACGGCCCTCCTCGGGTCGCTCGGACTCTGGCTGACCCTGATCCGGGTCAACCGCCGCAGGGCGGGAAGTGCCCCCTCAGAAGCGCCTGGCCGCTCCCTTGTCGGCTGACTGGGCCAGGGAACCGTAGATCCGGAGGGCCGTGGAGACCTGACGGTCCCGGGTCGCCGGGCGATATCCGTGCCCGGCCTCCAGTTCGGCCCTGCGGGACGCCAACTCCTCGTCGCTCACCTGGACGGTGATGCTCCGCTCAGGGATGGAGATGGAGATCCGGTCCCCGGTGCGCACCAGGGCGATCGGCCCGCCCGAGGCCGCCTCCGGGGAGACGTGCCCGATGCTCAGCCCCGACGATCCTCCCGAGAACCGGCCGTCGGTGATCAGTGCACACCTCGGCCCGAGTCCCAGTCCCTTGAGGTAGCTGGTCGGGTAGAGCATCTCCTGCATCCCCGGACCGCCCTTGGGACCCTCGTACCGCACGATGACGACGTCACCCTCCTTCACCAGACCACCGAGGATGGACTCGACGGCCTCCTCCTGGGACTCGGTGACGAAGGCGGTACCGGTGAACTCCCACTGGTGCTCCGGCACCCCGGCGGTCTTGACGATGGCCCCGTCGGGCGCGAGGTTGCCCCGCAGCACCGCCAACCCGCCGTCCGCGGTGTACGGGTGGGCGACGGAGCGGATGCACCCGGACTCGGCGTCGAGGTCGAGGGACTCCCAGCGGTTGGTGGAGCTGAACGCCTCGGTGGTGCGCACCCCACCCGGGGCGGCGTGGAACAGCTCGATGGCCTTCCCACTCGCCCGGCCGCCGCGGATGTCCCAGTCGGCGAGCCACTGCTGGAGCGAGTCGGAGTGGATGCTGTGCACCCTGTCGTCGAGTTTCCCGCCGCGGTGGAGCTCCCCCAGGATGGCGGGGATGCCTCCGGCCCGGTGGACGTCCTCCATGTAGTAGCGCTCCGAGTTGGGGGCCACCTTCGCCAGGCACGGGGTGACGCGGGAGATCGCATCGATGTCGTCCTGGTCGAAGTCGACCCCGGCCTCCTGCGCGGCGGCCAGCAGGTGGAGCACGGTGTTGGTGGAGCCGCCCATCGCCACGTCCAGCCGCATCGCATTGCTGAACGCCTCCTTCGTGGCGATCGACAGCGGCAGCACCGAGTCGTCGTCCTCGTCGTAGTGACGGCGGCACAGCTCCACCACCAGCCGTCCCGCCTCGAGGAAGAGGTCACGACGGGCGGCGGCGGTGGCCAGGGTCGACCCGTTGCCGGGCAGGGCCAGCCCGATGGCCTCCAGCAGGCAGTTCATGGAGTTGGCGGTGAACATCCCGGAGCAGGAACCACAGGTGGGGCAGGCGCTCTGCTCGATCCGGCCCAACTCGTCATCGGTGACGTTCGGGTCGACGGCGGCGGTCATCGCGTTGACCAGGTCCAGCGAGGTGGTGGCCTCACCGTCGCGGATGATCGCCTTGCCGGACTCCATCGGGCCACCGGAGACGAAGACCGTGGGGATGTTGAGCCGCAATGCGGCCAGCAGCATGCCCGGGGTGATCTTGTCACAGTTGGAGATGCACACCAGGGCGTCGGCGCAGTGGGCGTTGACCATGTACTCCACGGAGTCGGCGATGAGTTCACGACTGGGCAGGGAGTACAGCATCCCGCCGTGCCCCATCGCGATGCCGTCGTCGACGGCGATGGTGTTGAACTCGCGCCCCGTCGCCCCGGCCTCCTTGATGGCCTCACTGACCAGCCTGCCCATGTCGCGCAGGTGCACGTGGCCGGGAACGAACTGGGTGAAGGAGTTGGCCACCGCGATGATCGGCTTGCCGAAATCGGCGTCGGTGATGCCTGTGGCACGCCACAGGGCTCGGGCACCGGCCATGTTGCGACCATGGGTTGACGTGCGGGAACGCAGCGCGGGCATGTCTCTCCTTCATGCGACGGACCCGCCAAGTGTAGACGCAGCCGCTACCCTGAGCCCCATGTCATCAGTTCAGTTGCGGGGCGTGGCCCTCGGGCAGGGCAGACCCAAGGTGATCGTCCCCCTGGTCGGCACCGACCTCGACGGCCTGCTGACGACGGTCGCCGATCTCACGCCGGTGGCGGCCGACATCGTGGAGTGGCGCGCGGATCTCCTGGCCGACTGCTCGGTCGCCGCCGTCCTCAAGGGCGCGGCCCGGCTGCGCGAGGCCCTCGGCGAGCGTCCCCTGCTGTTCACCTTCCGCACCCGGGCCGAGGGGGGGCAGCAGGAGATCACCCCTGAGCAGTACCGCGAGCTCAACCTGGCCGTGGTCGCCTCCGGCCTGGTGGATGCCGTGGACGTGGAACACCGCGTCGAGCCTGCCGCAGGTGATGCGGTGATCGCCGCCGCCCGGACGGCCGGGGTGCCGGTGATCGGCAGCGTCCACGACTTCACCACGACCCCGCCCGCCGACGAGCTGGTGGAGATCCTCGCCGGGATCCGGCAGCGGGGCTGCGCCGTCGCCAAGGCCGCGGTGATGCCCCACAGTCCTGCCGATGTGCTGGAGGTGATGGTCGCCACCCGGACGATGGTCACCCGGTACCCCGGGTTCCCGGTGCTGACGATGGCGATGGGGGGTCTCGGACTCATCACCCGGTTGGCCCCGCAGCTGAGCGGGTCCTGCGCCACCTTCGCCACCGTGGGTGCGGCCTCCGCCCCCGGCCAGATCCCGGTCGGCGAGCTCCGGCCCGTGATGGACCTGATCGATGCGCACCTGCCCGCACCGGCCATCGCGTTGATCGGGCTGCCGGGATCGGGCAAGTCGACGGTGGGGCCGCGGCTGGCGGAGCGTCTCGGGGTACCACACCGGGACGTGGACCAGCTCCTGGAACAGCAGCAGGGACGCAGCATCACCGAGATCTTCGCCACCGACGGGGAGGCGCACTTCCGGGAGCTGGAACGCGACCTCACCCTGGAGCTGCTGGCCGCCCCCGGGGTGTTGAGTCTGGGTGGGGGCGCCCCCATGACCCCCGCCATCGCGGCCGCTCTGACCGGACATCAGGTGGTCTGGCTGCAGGTCGATCCCGGGACCGCCACCTCGCGGATCGGCAGCGGCCACGGGCGCCCGCTGCTGGCCGGGGAGGACCCCCGGGCCCGACTGGAACGATTGCTGGCAGAACGCGGCCCCACCTACGCCGGGCTCGCCACGATCACCGTCGACACGAACCGATCCTCGAGCCAGCAGGTCGTGGATGCCGTCGTCGCCCACCTCACCGACCGCTGAGGACGGCCTCCTCTCAGATCCCCAGGATCCTGGCCTTCGCCGCCTGGAACTCCTCATCGGTGATGAGCCGTTCGTAGCGCAGATTGTTGAGCTTGCGGATTCGGACGTCCTGCGGTTCATTCGATTCCTCGACGATGACCCGGAGCACGGATTCGTGCGGCTCGTACCTGGGGGTAGGTGGGGGCGGAGCCACGGGGGCGGCAGGCGGCACCGCTGGTGGAGCCCAGTTGCGCTGTGGGGTGCTCACGGGTTTCCTGTCGCTCTTGAACAAAAGATACGGGCCGATCACGACGCACCCGATGGCGAGCTCCAACCCCAGGGTCTGGAATGATCCCGTCAGGATGAAGCCCACCACATTCGAGAGCAGACTCATGGCCCCGACCGTGGTGAGGAACGCCCCCAAGGACCACCGGACCACACGCCTGAAGGAGAATTCCGCTCTCAATCGACCCGGTACCCTGCGCCTGTTCCTCACAGAAGAACAGTACCGGCTCAACGTTCGCGGCATCACCCGCCCCGGTGTCGTGGACCTCGACCCGTCAAGGGGATGCGCAGCTGCGGCGGGTCGTCGCGGGTGAAGATCCATTCCGGGTCGGTGAGCATCCGCGCTGCCGCCAACCCGGCCACCATCGCGACCACCCCGAGCACCGTCGCGATCCCCTGGGCGACGGCGTTCCCGAGCTCCCCCGCATCGAAGTACAGCAGGGTCCGCAACGCCGAGGAACCGGGGGCCATCACCAGCAGGGTCGGCACCGTCATGATGATCTTCTCCACCTGGAAGACCCACCCGAGCAAGGCACAGGCCAGCCCCATCACCACGCACCCGGTGAACACCGCGACGTGATCCGGCACCCCGGCATCGGCCATCGCGAGCCGGATGGCGTTGCCACCCACCCCGATCAGCGCCGACACCGCTGCCGCCCGCAGCGGGGAGTTGAGCATGATGGCCCAGCCGAAGACCGCGACGAAACTCGCCACCACGCGCATCCCCCACACCCAGAGTGGCTCCAGCGTCGGCACCGGGACCGGGAAGGCCGTGATGCCTCCCAGCCGGGCCACCACCCACACCCCGATGGTGATCGAGATCAGGATCATCGCGGCATAGGCGGTGCGCGGCACCCCGGCCGTCAGGTCGAGTCGCGTGAGGTCCATCCCCGCCGTGACCAGCGGGAAACCGGGGATGAGGAAGATCGAGGCACAGACGAAGCCTGCGGCCAGCCCGGGGGTCGGCTCCCCCAGCAGGTGGGTGAGTGCCGAGGCCACCAGCAGGTAGGCCGCCGAGGCCGTCAACGCCGAGGACACCACGACCGCCAGGTGGTTGAGCTGCCACCGTCCCAGCCGCCGGAACATGAGATAGGCCAGTCCGGATGCCGGCAGCACGGTCACCGCCTCCCGCAGCCCACCCCCGGCCAGCAGCGCGATGGCGGCGCAGGCCAGCGCCACCAGTATCCCCCGCAGCCACGCGGGGTACAGCTTCGGTTGCTGCTCGATGGCGTCCAACCGGGCATGCAGCTCGGTGGCGGTGATCCGCTGCGGCATCGCATTGGACAGTTCCCGCAACGACGCGATGCGGTGGGCGTCCACCCCCAGCCGACGCACCTGGGTGACCATGGTGCGGAACACCCCACGGCGTTCCACCGTCATGGTGAGTTCGGTGAACCCGATGGAGGCCTCCATCCCGGTCAGCCCCAGCGCCGAGGCGCACCGTCGCATGAGTTCCCTCACCCGCAACGCACTGGTGCCGGCACCCAGCATGAGACCGCCGGCCCGGGCCACCGCCTCGGCCCTGCGGATCAGATGCATCGGCTCCAGGGAGTCCTCGAACTCCTGGTCGCCGTAGCACTCCGGGTCAGGTTGCGTCACCCGTGTGAGTCTACGCACCCGGGTCTCGAACCGACGTGATTGCGCGGGGACCGGGTCCGGCCCGGGTCATCCATCCCACAGGTAGGGCCACTTCCCGGTTGCGCCGGGAAGCGACTGGAGCAGGGCCGCGAACTCGGCCATCGCCCGATCCTCCTCCTCACCTCCGAAGTGGACCTCCGCCTGTGCCCAGGCGTCGGCGGCCCGGATGAAGTCCAGGACCTCCAGCCCGGTGTGCATCACGATGTCGGACTCATCTCCCCAGCGGTCGTGGTCGAGAAAGACGACCGTGAGGTCACCGGTGTGGATCGCCCAGGAATCCCCGGCACCACTCTCGGCGATGACCCGGTAGGGCGCGTCCTCCCCCAGCTCCTCGGCGAGGCTGAGAACAGCGAGATCCACCGTCAGGCACCATGCGATGTCCCCGCTGGACTCGGTGCCGTGCAGGTGGATCAGCGCGGCGGCCACCTCCTCGCCCAGGAGGTCGACGAACTCGGTGGCCGTGGCCCGGGGAATCACTCCCGGGCCACGGCCACCGATGATCTCCTCGACGGCGCGAAGCCGCATCAGCTGCAGCCGCTGGTGGAACCGCAGCCCTCGCAGACGTAGCACGACCCGCTGGGCCGCATCTTGGTGCCGCACGTCATGCACAGCGGGGCATCCACCTCGCGGCCGGTCAGCGACTCCATCAGCTCGGCCGTGGTGTGGGCGTCGATGAGGGAGGGCTGGCGGGCACCGTCGACGTCGAAGGAGTCGTAGGCGTCGTTGCGAAGGCTCTCGGGCTCCGGCAGGTTCGCCTCGTCCTCCTCGGAGAGGTAGGACCCGGTCTCCACGTAGCGGGCCCGCTCGGCGGCGGTGTAGATGCCGAGCTCGGCACGCTCGTCGAAGCTCAGGTAGTCCAGCGCCAGGCGACGGAAGATGTAGTCCATGAAGGACTGCGCGATCCGCACGTCCGGGTCGTCGGTCATACCCGCGGGCTCGAACTTCAGGTTGGTGAACTTCTGGACGAAGCTCTCCAGCGGCACGCCGTACTGCAGCCCGATGGACACGGCGATGGAGAAGGCGTCCATCACACCGGCCAGGGTGGAGCCCTGCTTGCCGAGCTTGAGGAACACCTCACCCAGACGCCCGTCCTCGTAGGCACCCGAGGTCATGTACCCCTCGGCACCGCTCACGGAGAAGCTGGTGGTGCGCCCCATCCGGGACTTGGGCAGTCGCTCCCGCTTCGGCCGGTAGACGATCTTCTCCACCACCTTGGTCTGGGCTGCCGGGTCGTCCTTCTTCTCCTCGGTCTTCTTGGCATCCGAGAGGGGCTGCCCCACCTTGCAGTTGTCGCGGTACACGGCCAACGCCTTCAGGCCGAGCTTCCAGCCCTGCATGTAGACATCGGCGATGTCCTCCACCGTCGCGGTCTCGGGCAGGTTGACGGTCTTCGAGATGGCCCCGGAGAGGAACGGCTGCACGGCCGCCATCATCCGCACGTGCCCCATCGGGGCGATGGCCCGCTGCCCCATCGCGGTGTCGAAGACCTCGTAGTGCTCCTCGGCCAGGTCCGGGGCACCCACGACGTGTCCGTGGGAGGAGATGTGCTCCACGATGGCGTCGATCTGCTCAGGGGTGTAGCCGAGCTTCTTCAGGGCCCGCGGGATGGTCTGGTTGACGATCTGCATGGAACCGCCACCGACGAGCTTCTTGAACTTCACCAGTGAGAAGTCGGGCTCGATCCCGGTGGTGTCGCAGTCCATCATGAAACCGATGGTGCCGGTCGGGGCCAGCACGGAGGCCTGGGCGTTGCGGTAGCCGTTGACCTCCCCCAGCGCGACGACCTCGGCCCACTCCCGACTCGCCACGTCGTGCAGCTCCTTGTCGGCGGGCAGGATGAGGGCCTCGTCGTTGGCCGCACGGTGCTTGCGCATCACCTTCTTGTGGGCCTCGGCATTGGCGGCGTAACCGTTGTAGGGACCGACGATTCCGGCCAGCTCGGCGGAGCGACGGTACGAGGCGGCCGTCATGATCGAGGTGATGGCGGCAGCGGTGGAGCGTCCCCCATCGGTGTCGTAGCCCTTGCCCATCGCCATGAGCAGTGCACCCAGGTTGGCGTAGCCGATGCCGAGCTGACGGTAGTTCCGGGTGGTCTCACCGATGGAGGGGGTCGGGAAGTCCGCGAAGTTGATGGAGATGTCCATCGCGGTGATGATGAGCTCCACCGCACGCACGAAGCGCTCGGCGTCGAAGACGTCGTCGTCACGCAGGAACTTCAGCAGGTTGAGGCTCGCCAGGTTGCAGGAGCTGTTGTCGAGGCTCATGTACTCCGAGCACGGGTTCGACGCGTTGATCGGTCCGGTCATCGGGTTGGTGTGCCATGCGTTGATGGTGTCGTCGTACTGGATACCGGGATCAGCGCACTCCCACGCGGCCTTGGCGACCTTGTGGAACAGTTCCTTGGCGTCGACGCTCTCGATCACCTCACCCGTGGTGCGGGCCCGCAGCCCGAAGGAGCCGCCACGCTCCACGGCCGTCATGAACTCGTCGCTGACCCGAACCGAGTTGTTGGCGTTCTGGTACTGGACGGAGGTGATGTCCTTGCCCCCCAGGTCCATGTCGAACCCGGCGTCGCGCAGGGTGCGGATCTTGTCCTCCTCCCTGGCCTTGGTCTCGATGAACTCCTCGATGTCGGGATGGTCGACGTCGAGCACCACCATCTTCGCGGCGCGACGGGTGGCGCCACCGGACTTGATGGTGCCTGCGGAGGCGTCCGCACCGCGCATGAAGGAGACGGGTCCGGACGCGGTGCCACCGGAGGTCAACAGCTCCTTCGAGGAGCGGATCCGGGAGAGGTTGAGCCCGGCCCCCGACCCTCCCTTGAAGATGAAACCCTCCTCCTTGTACCAGTTGAGGATGGAGTCCATGGAGTCATCGACGCTGAGGATGAAGCAGGCGGAGACCTGCTGCGGGGAGCTGGTCCCGACGTTGAACCACACCGGGGAGTTGAAGGAGAAGTACTGGTGGAGCAGCATCCAGGTCAGCTCCGCCTCGAAGACCTCGGCATCCGCATCGGTGGCGAAGTAGCCGTGTTCCCGACCGGCCTTGACGTACCTGCCGACGACACGGTCGATGAGGGTTCTCAGGCTGGCCTCCCGCTGCGGGGTGCCGAGCGCCCCGCGGAAGTACTTGCTCGTGACGATGGTGGAGGCGTTGACGCTCCAGAAGTCGGGGAACTCCACCCCGCGCTGTTCGAAGACCACCTCCCCGGTCCGCCAGTTGGTCTGGACGACGTCGCGCCTCTCCCAGGTGACCTCGTCATAGGGATGGACTCCCTCGGTGGAGAACACCCGCGAGACGGTGAGCCCTCCGGCAAGGGCCGGCTGGGTACCGGCGTTCCTGCGGCGGCTGCTGTTCTTGGTCACGGTAGCGGTCATGGTTTCCTCACTGGATGCTGTGAATCTGGATGCGGACGGCGCTCAGCCGATGAGCGGCTGCTGGGAGTCCGACGGTTCTGACTTCACGCGTCGGGATCGACGACGCCTGACTGGGGGCTCGTCGGTCTCGACCTGATGCTCGAGGGCTCGTTGCTTCATCGACTCGATCTCGGCGGTGAAATCGTCCACCGAGTCGTAGTTCTTGTAGACGGAGGCGAACCTCAGGTACGCCACCGGATCCAGCTCGGCGAGTGGCCCGAGAATGGCCACGCCGATGTCCTCCGCCGGGATCTCCGCGTTCCCCGCGGAACGCAGGCTCTCCTCGACCCGCTGTCCCAGGGCCGCGAGTTGGGCCTGGGTGACGGGACGACCCTGGCAGGCCTTGCCGACACCCTTGATGATCTTGTCCCGGCTGAAGGCCTCGACCACCCCGGAGCGCTTCACCACCGAGAGCTGGATCTGCTCGATGGTGGTGAACTTCCTCCCACAGACGGGGCAGTTGCGACGCCGCCGGATGGCGAGACCGTCGTCCGTCACCCGCGAGTCGGACACCTTCGTGTCCTCATGGCGGCAGAACGGACAGTGCATGACGGACCCTCCCCTTGGCACCCGAACCATCGGGTGATGACGTTGGACAGTCGCACCCCGTCAGCCCCCTCCAACAGCGTTCACACAACTTGTTGACAAAACACAGGGGTGCAACTACTAGATATGGGAACTGTAGGGCTGTCGGCATCCATCGTCAAACACCGCGGGCGTGTCGCGCAGAACTCGCACGACACCCACCACCCGCCTCATCTCTCGGTCACATGGGCCCAGGCCGGATCGCCCGCGACGGGGTCGAGCGACGGGTCCGGCTGTGTCATCGCCACCAGTTTCGGCACGGCGAACAGGAGTCCGAGCAGGACCAGGACGACGAACACGACGGCCTGCAGTTCCACGAGCCAGGCACCGGGCGACCGCACGGCGGTCGCCGTCGTCGACCGACCACACCCGGCGGCGACCGGACCGCGGCGCAGGGCGAGCGTACGACGCGCCCTGCGCCGGGGACACACGGCGCGCCGGACCGCATCCCTCGTGACGACCGGCTCACAGCTGACTGCACTCATGACTTCCTCCTCGTGACTGATGGCCGCCATCCGCGACTCATCGAACGGGCGTTCGAGAACGGTACATGAATCGATCAGCTGTTTCAAACTGTCTTTCGAATCACGTGTCGTCCCGACCGATGCACACGAGTCAACAGGTCGGGTCCGACATTTTCCGCCACCCCACCCACCACGCCCCCGAGGTCGAACGAGTGTTCGGATTGGCGCTATACTGGGGACATGGCAGACAACACTGAGGACCAGGGGCAGTTCGCGACGGCCGATCCGGCGTCGCCGACCAGGAACCGGGCCGGACGTCCGAGCAAGGCGCGCGCCGCGGCCGAGGTGGCACGCATCGCGGATCTCCCGGACGGGCAGACGGACGCCGCAGGCCTCACCCCCCGTCAGCGTCTGCTGCTGAAACTGATCCGTGACGCCGTCGCGAACGAGGGCTACCCGCCGAGCATGCGGGAACTGGCCGAACGCGCCGGGCTGGCCTCTACCTCCTCGGTCGCCTACCAGCTCAAGACGCTGGAACGTGCCGGGTTCATCCGTCGGGACCCGAACCGCCCTCGGGCGATGGTGGTGACCCTCCCCGAGACGGGTGAGCGCGAGCCCGCCGGCGTCCAGCTGCCCCCCGAGCAGAGCTTCGACACGGTGCCGAACAGTGTCACCGTTCCCCTGGTCGGACGCATCGCCGCCGGTGGCCCCCTCCTGGCCGAGGAGCAGGTGGAGGATGTGCTCGCCCTGCCGAAGCAACTGGTCGGTGAAGGAACGATGTTCCTCCTGGAGGTCAAGGGCGACTCGATGATCGATGCCGCCATCTGCAACGGCGACTGGGTGGTGGTGCGCCAGCAGCAGGACGCCAACAACGGCGACATCGTCGCGGCCCTGCTGGACGACGAGGCGACCGTCAAGACGCTCCAGCGCAAGGACGGTGCGGTCTGGCTGCTGCCCCACAACAAGGACTACTCGCCCATCGACGGTTCCTGTGCCACCATCATGGGAAAGGTTGTCGCCGTCATGCGGCGGATCTGAGGAAGACCTCGCGCGACGAGAGCGAACGGAGCTGCACCATGGAACTGACCCGTGGCCGACTGATCGCCACCCTGATCACCATCGCCGCACTCGGCGGCGTGGTGGTGGCCGTCCTGCTGCCCCATCTCAACGCCCCCGACACCGATCTCAAGGAACCCGGCCTGGTCATCAGCCTCCAGCCGAGCCCATCGGCCTCGACCGAGACCACCCGGGAACCCACGCTCGAGGCCCCCACCCCCGCGGCCACCACGGAACCCGTCACCGTCACCCCCGACCCCAGCACCGCGGTGGCTCCCCCACCAGCCCAGCCGACATCGGCCGCGAAACCCACCACCCGGAAGACCACCGTGACCGCCGTCAAACCCGCCCCACCGGTGAGGCCCGGTGACAGCGACGACGACCGGGATGACGACAGGGACGACCGGGATGACGGGGACGACGACGGGGATGACGGCTGAGGCCCGTCAGACCAAGCGGTAACCCATGCCCCGAACGGTCTCGAAACGTTCCTTGCCCAGCTTGTTCCTGAGGTAGGAGACGTAGACCCCCACCACGTTCGTGCCCGGGTCGAAGTCGAGGCCCCAGACCAGGCTCAGCAGCTGTTCCCTGCTGAGCACCTGTCCGGGGTTGCGCAGGAAGACCTCCACCATGGTGAACTCCCGGGCCGACAGGTCCACCCAGACCCCATCCACCCTGGCGCGTCGGCTGTGATAGTCCAGGGTCAGCCCTCGGTGGCTGATCTCCGTCGCCTGCTGCGAACGCTCCCCCGAGGGACGCAGCCGAAGTCGCACCCGGGCCAGGAGCTCCTCGAAGGCGAAGGGCTTGGCCATGTAGTCATCGGCCCCGCCCTCGAGTCCGGTGACCCGGTCCGCCACGGAGGAGCGTGCGGTCAACACGATCACAGGAATCTCGACACCGCGCCCCCGGATCTCCTCCAGCACGTCGAAACCGCTCATGTCAGGCAGTCCCACGTCGAGGATCACCAACGCGAAATCTCCCTGCGAGGCCAGCTCGATCCCCGTCCTGCCCTGCCCGGTGGTCTCCGAGGTGTACCCGGCGGCCTTGAGGCCCTTGGCGATGAAACCTGCGATCCTGGGCTCGTCCTCGATGATGAGGATGCTGCTCATGATCCATGCCCTTCCTGTGCGAGAGTGCCCTCACCGCCCTCCGGCCCGGTCCTCGGGACACGCAACGTGAAGAGGGAACCACGCCCCTCCTCCGACTGGATCTCGAGCCGTCCCCCATGGGCCTCGGCGATGCTCTTCACGATACTCAGTCCGAGGCCGTGTCCGCTGGCGAGCAGCGCAGCTGATCCCGTTCGGAAGGAACGGGTGCTCACCGTCGCCATCTCCTCCGCGCTCATCCCGATGCCCTGGTCCTGGATGTGGAGCAGCACGTCGGACCCCACCACCGTGCTGCCGATCCCGATGCACGTTCCCTCGGCCGAGTACTTGACCGCATTGGAGGCCAGCTGCAGCCACGCCTGGGTGATCCGCCCGGGGTCCAGCACCGCCGTGCCCTCGGCGAGACCCTCCAGCCGCCAGTCGCGATTGCCCAGGGCGCGCGCCTTCGTCAACACCTGCAGCGTCAGTTCGGCCAGCTCCGTCGGGACCGGGACCACGAAATCCGCCTGCTCGGCCTTGGCCAGCAGGAGCAGGTCGGAGACCAGGGCACCCATCCGGTCCAACTCGTCGATGGACACCTTCCGCGTGGCGTTGACGTCCTCCGGGTCGGAGGCGTCCATCAGTTCCAGGTGTCCCCTGACGATGGTGATCGGGGTGCGCAGCTCATGGCTCACGTCATCGAGCAGGTTCCGCTGCGCCTCCACCGCCGCCTGCACCCGGTCCAACATGCGGTTGACGGCACGGGCCAGTGCCGAGAGGTCGTCCCGGCCCCGGATCGAGACCCGCGTGGTCAGGTCGTTCTCGTCGATGGCGTCGGTGGCACGTCGCAGTTCCCCGATGGGCCTGAGCAGACGCCCCATGACCAGCCAGGTGGGCACGATCAGCAGCAGCACCGTCGCCACGGCGACGACGGTGTACTGCCGCATCGTGTCCCGCAGCTCGGCGCTGGCCTTCTGCATGTCGATCGCCTGGGCGAGACCTCCGGTCTCCTCGCCCAGGCTGATCGGCACCACCAGGACGCGGTACCGGGTGACGGGGGTCTCGATCGTGCGGATCACGCTGTCGGTGCCACGCAGGTCCTGCCGGATCTGCATGATCAGATCCTTGTCACGTTCCGGGCGGATCTGGGTCCCGGCCTGCGTCACGTAGGCGACCGCTGTTCCCAGAAATCCCACCTCACCCGCGTCAGGACTGCGGACACTGTGCTGCATGTGGGTGTGCAGGACCGCGGAGATCGAGGCGTAGGGTTCCCCGGTGTTGGGATCGGGCTGCTTGATCTCCTGTTCCAGACGCGCCCGGACCCGCTGCAGACTCTGCGTGGCGATCTCCTCCAGGTGACGCTCCTGGAAGAGCCACACGATGGTTCCCGACATCGCCAGCGCCACTCCGGAGACGAGGATCACCGCCAGCATGATGCGAACCGAGATCGGTCCGATCACGAATCTCAGGAGCCGTTTCATGAGACCCATTGTCCCGTGTCGGGAGGTCCGTGCGTTCAGCGCCCAAGCCCGGTGTAGTCCCAGCCGGCCGCCCGCCACACCGCCGGTTCGAGGCAGTTCCTGCCATCGATGACGATGCGACGACGCACCTGCTCCAGAGCGGTCGGGTCGAGCTCCCGGTACTCGTCCCACTCGGTGAGCACCAGCACCAGGTCGGCATCGCGCAGGGCCTCGTCGATGGAGTCGACCGCGTTGAGCTCAGGCCACCGGGACCGCACCGCTGGCAGGGCCTTCGGATCCGTGATCGTCACACTCGCCCCGGCCCGTTGCAGCCTGGCGGCCACCTCGAGGGCGGGCGAGTCCCGGATGTCGTCGCTGCGCGGCTTGAACGACGCCCCGAGCACGGCGATCCGGGCCCCTGCCAGGTCCTCCCCCAGTGTCGCCGTCGCCAGCTCCACCACCCGGTCGCGGCGGGCCTGGTTGATGCGGTCGACCTCCTTGAGGAAGGCCAGCCCGCTGACGCCGAGCTCCTCCGAACGGGCCACGAAGGCCCGGATGTCCTTCGGCAGGCACCCCCCGCCGAAGCCCACCCCGGCCTTGAGGAACTGCTTGCCGATCCGCACGTCGTACCCGATGGCCTCCGCCAGCGCGGTCACATCCCCCCCGGCGGCCTCGCAGACCTCGGCCATCGCGTTGATGAAGCTGATCTTCGTGGCGAGGAACGAGTTCGCCGCCACCTTCACCAGCTCGGCGGTGGCGTAGTCGGTCACCAGGCGCGGAATCCCCGCGACCAGGAGATCGAGGTACACCTCGTCGAGGACCCGCTGCCCCTCCCCGGCATGGTGCGGGTCGGGGCTGACCCCGTAGACGATCCGGTCGGGCCGCAGGGTGTCCTCGATGGCGAACCCCTCGCGGAGGAACTCCGGGTTCCACACCAGCCGCCCCCCGGCGGCCTCGACCTTGTCGGCCAGCCTGGACGCGGTCCCGACCGGCACCGTCGACTTGCCCACCACGAGCGCCCCCGGGTTCAGCCGCAGCGCGGGCAGGATCGACTCGATGGCGGATTCGACATAGCTGAGATCCGCCGCACCGGTCGGTCCCTGCGGGGTGCCGACGGCGATGAAGTGGACGTCGACCGCCCCCAGGTCGATGATCTGCGGCTCCGAGGTGAACCGCAGCCTCCCGGAGTCGGCCACCTCCGCGAGCAGTTCCTCGAAGCCCGGCTCGTAGAACGGGGGACGGTGTTCCTTCAGGGCCGCGATCCTGTTCCGGTCGACGTCCACCCCCAGGACGTCGTGACCGAGACGTGCCATGCAGGCGGCGTGGACGGCACCCAGGTAGCCGCATCCGATGACTGAGATTCTCATGACAGTGTCCTTTCCAATGGGGCATGAAGGGGTTGGGCGAGGCATTCCTCCACCCAACCGGTGAGCCAACCTCGGTCCGCAGGCCGGAAGGCGTGGACGAAGGCGATGCGCAGCCGTGACGCGCTGCGGTGGAGTGCCACTCGATCCGGGTCGGCGCTGAGCTGTTCGACGGCCTGCCCGAGCAGGTCGCTCAGCACGGTCAGGCCGGTCGTCGACAGCACCGACTGCCGTCGTCGCACCTCGGCATGGGCCCAGAGGTTCCCGAGGTCGAGGGCGATCTCCCCGCTCGACCCGAGGTCCAGGTCCAGCAGCGTCAGTTCGCTGCCGTCCCAGAGCAGTTGCTTGTCGTGCAGGTCCCGGTGGATGGGCACCGCTGGGCCGTCGCCGGCCGCCAAGGCGTCGCACAGGGCGGTGACCCGGTCGGCGAGCCGGGCCGATTCCGGAACGGCTCCGTGCCGGGTGGCGTGCTCGTACCAGCGCTGCAGGGTGGTGGCCTCGTCGATGCCCCGATGGCTGGGCAGGGGAACCGAGGTGGCCACGAGCTCCGGCCAGGCCGCGACGAAGTGGCGCCACCCCTCGATGCCGGCATCACCCAGATCATGGAGACTCGTGCCGGGGCACCTGTCGAACTCGATGCTGGCGTCGTCGTGGTGCAGCACCTGCGGTGTGCGCAACCCGGCGTGTCGGCACAGCGTGGCAAAGCCTGTGGAGTTGGCCACGATGGCTGCCGCGTGTCCCCCCCGGGTGTACTTGACCACCCGATCATCCCCGACCGCCACCGCCCGGCGGCCGTAACGGTGGACCACGACAGGTCCCGGGGTCCTGTCCGAGAGTCCTGGGAGGGCCGGGTCGACGGCGTGGTCGAGAAGATCCATCCCACCGTCGGCGGCCAACCTCCCTGCCCGGACCAGACCGCGGTCGTCAACCCACTCGAAGGTGAGTGAACCGCGTTTCCCGGGCCACACCCGGGTCACGTCGGGACGTTCCAGCAACGTGGTGAGCAGCGTCATGACAGCACCTCGTCGATCCGGTCCAGCTGCTGCTCCACCCGCTCCTGCCAGTTCGGGTCGGCATGGCGCAGCGGGTCCATCAACCGCAGGGTCCAGGACCATGCGATGCCGTGGGCGATGTCCTCCTCATCCAGCGGCGTCCCACCGGCTGCTTCGTATCCGGCGCGGAAGGCGGCTCCGATCTCGGGGGTGGCCTCGGACAGGAAGGAACCGAGATCCGCCGCGACCGGGGCCAACTGTGCCCGGTCGAAGTCGGTGAGCCACACCCTCGTCCCGTCCCGGACCACCAGCACCTGGTCCGGGGAGAGATCACCATGGGACAACACCCCACCGGTGGTGGGCCAGGGGGGCAGCTGGGCGAGCGTCCTGCGGACCCTGGCTGCCAGCGTGGGGGCGAGATGATCCAGCAGGTCGGCGTGGCAGAGACCCTGCCGCACCGGGTCGAGGCCGCGTGAGCCCAAGTGGTCATGGAGCTCACCGGGAGCGACGACAGCGTCGTGCAGCCGTGCGATGAGCCTTCCGGTTTGTTCGGCCCCGGCGCTGCTGGGCAGGGCCGCGAGATCACCGTCACCGGTGAAACGGACGGCACTGCACCCGGGCAGGCTGCGGTCGTCGAGACGTTCAGGGCACGGGACGATCCCGGAGACGAGATCCAGGATCTCCTCCTCACCCGGGGCGGCCTTCGCGGCGATCCTGACCACCCGGTCACCGTCGCGCACCACGAGGCGGCGCATCGGGTTGTACCGCAGCAGCTCTGCGGGTGGCCAGGCGCTGAGCAGCCCTCCCGAGAGGGCACGACGGAGGTTGCGTCGCAGCTTCGGATCCCCCTCGGTGGGGCCGGTGACGGTGACGAGCCGTTGCGTGACGTGCCTCACGTCCACGTGGTAGCCGTGTCTCTCGGCATCCCGCAGGGCCAGATCGGCCTTGACATGGTTGATGGGCCACAGCACCCGCATCCAGCCGACGCCCACGCCGTCGTCCCCGGAGACCAGCGAGACACTGATCGAGGTGCGCGGTTTCACCCTCAGCCGCGCCGCGCGCACCGGTGCACCGGTGTGCTCACCCAACCAGTCGGGGTCCAGCACCCGGGTGAGCAGTGAGACCAGTTCGTGGTTCATTCCGGCTCCCCGACGGTGATCGAATCGGCATCCCGGCCACTCGCCTCGATCCAGGACCTGAAGACCGGGTTGGTGGCGAGCAGTTCCTGCGGGGAGGCGTCCATGCGGATGTGTCCGTTCTCGATCCACACCACACGGGAGGCGCGGAGCACCACCTGGGCGTCATGGGTGACGGCCAGGGTGGTACGGCCTGCGGCGAGCCGGTCGATCGCATCGAGCACCAGCGCCGCACCCTCCGGGTCGAGTCCGGTGGTGGCCTCGTCGAGGACCACGACCCTGGAGCCGCGCAGCAACGCCCGTGCGATGGCGATGCGCTGACGTTGCCCGCCGGAGAGGGTACCGCCGCGCTCCCCCACCACCGTGTCGTACCCATCGGGCAGGGCCATGATGAAGTCGTGCGCGTTGGCGGCCACCGCGGCGGCCTCGACCTCCTCGTCACTGGCCGATGCCCGGCCCAACCGGATGTTGGAACGGATGGTGCCGGTGAACAGCACGGCTTCCTGGTGCAGCAGGGAGATGTTGCCCCTGAGTTCGGCGAGGTCGAGTCGGGTGAGGGGTTTCCCGTCGAGTCGGACCGAGCCGGAGGTGGGATCCATGGCCCGCACCAGCAACGAGACCAGGGTCGACTTGCCGGAACCGGACGGACCGATGATGGCGACCCGCTCCCCCGGGGCGACCGACAGATCGATGCCGTGCAACACCTGGTGACCGTCGTAGGAGGCCCGGACCTGCTGGAAGTCGATGGCACCACGCACGTGACCGAGCGGCACCGGATCGGCGGGGCTGGTGATGTCGGGGACCTGCTCCAGCAGATCAGCCACCCGTTCCCCGGAGGCACTGGCGCGGGCGATCCGTCCCGTGTACTTCGCCATGTCCCGCAGGGGCTTCATGGCGGTGCGCAGGTAACTGATGAACAGCACCAGGTCGCCGGGGGTGATGTCGCCGCTGAGCACCCGGAAGGCACCACCGATCAGCACGACGGCGGTGGCGAGACCGACGATCACATCGGTGCCCCGCTCCAGGCGGGCGGCGAAGCGTCGGGACTGGACCCCCTGCTTGAGGGAGACCAGATTGGCCCCGGTGAAGTGTCCCTCCACCGTGCGCTCGAGGCCGTAGGCCTGGACCACGGGCATCGCGGCCAGACTCTCCTGTGCGGTGTTGGCCAGCTGGCCCTCCCCCTTGCGGGTACGTCGCGCAGCCGAGGTGATCTTCCCGGAGGTACGTCTGGAGGTGAGAGCGAAGCCGAGGATCGCCAGCACGACCACCAGGGCCAGGAGCGGATCCAGGATGACCATGACGACGATCATCACGAGCAGGGTCGCGACGTTGGCCAGCAGGGGCAGCCCGGCCGTCGTGGCGACCTCCTGCATGCGGGCCACGTCGCTGACCAACCGCTGCACGGTGTCGGCGCTGCGGTTGCGGGCGTGGAACTGCAGCGACAGTCCCTGGACGTGCCGGAACACCCTGGCCCGGAGGCTGGTCGCGGCACGGGCACCGATCAGCGCGAAGCACAGGGTTGCCAGGTAGTTGCTGGCGGCCCGCAACGCGACGATGAGAACCAACGCCACCCCACAGGTCACCAGCAGGCCGATGCTGGCAGGGCGTCCCGAGACCTCGGCCCCGAGTGAGTTCGTCACAGCGTCGATGACGATCTTCATGGGCCAGGGCTCGAGCACCCGGAACACGACGTCCAGCAGCAACGAGAACGTGCCCCCGACGATGAGCCACCGGTGAGGTGCCACGTCAGGACCGACGAGACTGAGAGTTCGGCGCATCGCCGAGCGCCTGCCCTCAGCCATGCATCGCCTCCACGCCCGCGAGCCGGAGGATCCGGGTGACCGCGGCCTCCCAGCTGTGGCGTTGCTCGGCGGCACAACGGGCACGACCGCCGAGTTGCCCCCGCAGCAGCGGGTCGGCGGCGAGATCATCGATGGCCGAGGCCAGCGCGGCAGGGTCGGAGGGTGGCACCAGCACCCCGCAGTCCGCGATGATCTCCGGCACCTGACCGACAGCGGACGCGACGACGGGCAGCCCCGCCGCGAGGTACTCGTAGACCTTCAGCGGCGAGAAGTACTGGGTGTTGCCCCCGCCGAGGTCGGGGTACGGGGCGACACCGATGGCCGATCCGGCCAGGTGCTCGGGCATCTCGCTGGGCGCGACGGCTCCACGGAAGTCGACCTTCACCCCGAGGGCCTCGGCCTGGGTGATCAGGTTCTCCCGTTCGGGGCCGTCGCCGATGATCCGCACCCGCCAGGGCTGCTTGGCCAGGGAGGCGGCCTGGATCAGGTCGGAGACCCCGTGCCAGGGCTTGAGGGTGCCGACGAAGGTGACCACCACCTCGCCGGGGGCCTCGAGCTGAGGACGGATCCGGGTCAGGCTGACCCCGTTGGGAACGGTGTGGGCCCGGGCAGCGGGAACCCGCTCCAGGACCCAGTCACGTACCGGGTCGGAGACACAGATCACGGCGCTGGCGGCCTCCGCCTGGGCGACGAGGGCGCGGGAGGCCGCGGCCTCGTCGACGAGGCTGCGGTGGTTGCCCTGCTCCTCGATCAACGGGGCGTTGACCTCGAGGATCCCGGGGATGCCGGCGCTCCCGGCCAGTTCGGCGATGACCGTGCTGAACAGGGAGTACCGCTCGTAGACCAGATCCGCACCATCGGCAAGGACGCGTCGGGCGATCTCCGCCGAGGCCTGTCGTTGCTCCTGCTCCCGGGCGGCGGGTTCGTGGGAGGTCATCGGGAGCTCGACGACCTCGAGCCCGGTCAGGTCCGCCGGCACCCGGTCTCCCCTGCGCGTGGTGTGGACCCGCACCTGGTGTCCTCGGGACAGCAGTTCACGGATCACCTCCTGCACATGGACCGAGGCCCCCTTCGTCCCGAAGACCGGGATACCCGGATCGACACTCACGTATGCGACACGCATCGTCACTTCACCTCGTCGTTCTGCATTTCAAGAAGTCGGGCCGCCTGCCGTCGGCTGTCGAAACGCTCCTCGATGAGGGCGCGGGCGTTGCGGGCCAGTCGTTCCACCGGGACCTGTCCGGTCGCGATCCGGGTCAGGGCCTCGGTCAGCGCGGCCACGTCACCCGGCTCAATCATCAGGCCGGTCTCCAGGTGGTGGATCACCTCGGGAAGACCGCTCACCGAGGTCGCCAGCACCGGGGTGCCCAGAGCCATCGCCTCGAGCACGACGGTGGGCAGGCCGTCGATGTTGCCGTCCTCGGCCGGGATGCACGGGGCGGCGAAGACATCCGAGTTGCGCACCAGTTCGATGACCTCACTCTGGGTCCTCGGCCCGATCAGACGCACCCGATCCCCCAGGCCGGCCTCCGTGATCCGTGCCTCCAGCGCCGCACGTTCCTCGCCGTCACCTGCGATCTGCACCTCGACGGGCACCTCCAGCCGGGCCACGGCGGCGATGAGATCGGCGAATCCCTTCTTCGGCACCAGCCGCCCCACGGCCGAGATGCGCAGCACCTCGCTGCGGGGAGCCGGATCCGAGTAGATGAACCGGTCCAGCTCGAGGGCGTTGTACTGCAGCACCACGTTGGCCCCGGTGCCCTCCAGCACCTGCTCGAGGTGACGTTGGTTGAACTGGCTGATGGCGATGACCTGTTGGGCGTCGCCGCACACCCGACGCAGCCACACCGGATCCACGGACTCGTGGTAGATGTCCTTGGCATGGGTGGTGACGGTGTAGGGCAGGCCGCTCAGACGGGAGGCGATCCAGGCCACCCGTCCGGCCATGGAGGCGAAGTGTGCGTGGAGGTGGTCGATGCCCTCGTCCAGTGCCATCCGGGCCAGGGCGATCCCCTGGGCCACCTCGGAGGTGGGCAGGTCTGCCAGCTGCGGGGCGATCCTCGCGAAGGGTTCCTGGAAGGTGGGGAACTCACCGAGGGTCCTCGCGATCTCCAGCCAGAAGTCGCTGCTCTTCAGTGGTCGGGGAACCCACCTCACGGGGGCCTGCACCCGCGCGATCTCCGGGTGGAACCGGGCGTCGGTGGTGGGGCGCAGGGCGAAGATCGTGATCTCCTCGTCGTGGGATTCCCGGGCCAGGATCTCCGTGACGATGAACGTCTCGGAGAACCGGGGGTAGACCTTCAGGACGTAACCGATGCGTTTCATGCCACGGTCACCAGCTCGACACCGGTCTGGGGATCGAGGAGGTCGACCCGGGCGCGCTCCAGCAGATCGGCAGCGATGTCGGCCACAGCGGCAAGGCCGTCGACCCGAACCAGGTCACGGTCGATCCGCGTCGTGACCGCCCGGGCTGCCCAGTCGCTGAGGGCCTCCGGGGTGATCTCGTCCCACCGGATGTGGTCGATGGCGCCGGCCCGCTCCAGGGCACGGGCCCGGATCAACTGCTCCTTGCGCGGCACCTCACGGGGCACGAGCAGTGCCGGGGTCGAGGTGGCGAGGATCTCACAGGTGGTGTTGTACCCGGCCATCGAGATCACGGCGGCGGCCTCACCGATCTGATGGGCCAGTCCCGGCCAGGTGCGCAGCACACGTGTCCCGGCAGGGGCCTCGGCCCGGATGGCGTTGAACTCGGCATCGCTCAGCTGCGGGCCGGTCACCACGACGTGCTCATGACCTGCGGGAGGAGTCATGGCGACGGCGGTGTGCAGCAGGTCGTAGCCGTCCGAGCCACCTCCGACGGTGGTCAGCACGAACGGGGAGTCGCTGAGGTTCTCCTCCTCGGGGACACCGGGGCGATCCTTCGCGAGGAATCCGGTGAAGCGGGCCCGCTCACGCAACGTCGCGGGGATCTCTCCACTGGCGAAGGGGTCATGGATGACCGGGTCGCCGTAGACCCAGACCTCGTCGATGAAGTCGAGGAGCCGCTCGGGGTCTCCGAGCCTGGCCCATTCCTTGGCGGCGACCTCCGGCTCGTCGAGGACCTCACGCAGTCCCAGCACGATCCGGGTGTTCGGGCAGTGCTCACGCAGCTGCATGAGCGGGGAACGGAGCTCCTCGGCCACCCCCAGGATGTGACGGTCGACGATCACCAGGTCCGGCTCGAAACCGAGCATGGCGGCGGCGAGCAGCTGGGAACGCAGCTTCACCACGGAGGCGAAGTCACCACTGAGGGAGCGGGGCTGGTAGCCGCTGCTGCCCTTGGCGATGCCGGGGATGGTGATCCAGTCGAACCCGGCGGGCAGCGGGAACTCGGCGCTGCGCGGCAGGCCGGAGACGATCAGACCGGAGACCTCACCGCCGGTGATCTCCGGCAGGCGACGGGCCAGGGCATGTGCGATGGCAAGGTTGCGACGGGCATGCCCGAGCCCCTGGGAGTCGTGGCTGTACAGCAGCACTCGCGTTGTCTTCGACATGGTCGTGGCCCCCTCGTGGACATCAGTCTGGAACTTCATCAACTCCAGAGTTGCCGATGTCCAGTAGAGGACCATCAGGGCTTGATGAGAACTTTCTTATGAAAGGTCGGACCAGTTGTGGGGCCCGGGAGGCGTGGACGCGAGGGTTCCAGGTCAGAAGGATGCACCCACATGGCCGGGCAGGTGAGAGTCTACCCGGTCAGCAGCTGCAGGATGCACTCACTCTGCCAGGGTGCGATGGCCCGTCGTCCGGCCACCGCGGGATCGTCGAAGACCACCTCGGCTCGGGCCGGATCGTCGACCAGTTCGGTGGCGAGCAGCGAGATGAGATGGTCGAGGGTCATGACACGGCCCAGCACGGCGTGCTGGAGGTGGACCAGGGTGCGGTTGGCGTTGACGTCGAGGTTGCGCAGGGCCCCCGCGGTCACCCCGGCGTTGTGGTCCCACCAGATGGTCTCCCGGGTCTCCAGGTCCAGCACCAACGGGGTGGCGTTGCATCCGGTGGAGGTCAGGTCGAGCCGGATCTCGACAGTGCGGGGGTCGAAGAGTTCGCCGCTGTGGCCGTCGCGGCTCATCATCCCGGCCCAGGCCTGTGGCACCAGGGACAGGGGCTGCCCGGTGAAGGAGTGCACGGTCATCACGACGTAGCGCCACCCGCGTCCCCGCAAGGTCTCGAGTTCGAGGTCGATGAACTCGGCGGCTCCCTGCGGGGCGGAGGTGATGTCCCCGGAGTGGGTGGCGCCGTTCTCCTTGAGGTTGTAGTAGGCGATGTCCTGGGTCTGCTGGAAGTCCTCGGTGACACAGAAGGCCGACAGGTCCAGGTCGACTCGCCGCTCCGGCCCCTCCTCGAGGTCCCGCCAGTGCATGAAGAAACGCACCACCCTGCCCTCGGGGATGCGCAACCGTGATCCCCGGCCTGCGGTGCGCAGCCCGGGTGAGGCGGAGCGGTTCCCGAGCGGTACGGCGTACTGGCGGAACAGCTCCCGGTTGACCCAGGTCGGCCCCAGCCGGGCCCGGGCCCGCAGCGCGTCCTCGATCACCTCGACCAGGCGTGCATCCACCCCGCGCAGGCTGCGCCGGTTGGCGATGATGCGGGAACGCTGGTCGGCGCCGGTCTTGATGGCCACCACCCGATCGGGCAGCACCGTGTTGTCCGGGGAGGCGAAGTACTGCCACAGCTGGACCAGCACCAAGGTGGAGACCTCCCCCGTCACCCACGCGAACGTCGCCGCCACCTGCTCCTCCAGCGCGGCGTTCTCCCGGCACGCCCGGATCAGGTGGGCCAGCCGCCGGGCGAAGATCCCGGGGCGATGGGTGAGCAGGTTGAGCGCGGCCGGGACGTCGCCGCGCTCCAGCACCTCCTCCAGGTGGGACTCGAAGCTGCGGGGCAGGGTGCCCGCCGACAGCGCGTGCAGCATCTCCGCGGCCTTCGGGAAACGGGCCTTGTGGTCGCCGGGGCGCAGGTGCCGGGTCAACCGCTTCCAGCGTTCCTCCCAGCGCCGCAGGTCCTCCGGGCGGCCGTGCTCCTCCAACAACCCGAGGAGGCGTCGCCGCTCCGGGCGGCTGAAGGTCCGAAACCTCGTTCGTGTGGCCAACGACACATCACCGCCACTCATGGCGACCGCGAGCCGCAGCACATCGGTGGCGGTCTTCACCGAGGCACTGAAGTCGAGCTCCGGGAAGGTGACACTCAGCCGGGCCAGGTTCTCCCGGACCTCGATCTGCGGTACCTGCCTCGGGGTGAAATCCTTCAAGGCCACCAGATCGGCGCGGTCCTCCTCGGAGAACGGCTGGCCCTGGGTCATGAGATCGACGACGATCTGCCGCAGTTCGTGTTCCCGCAGCGCGGTCAGCACCGTCGCCTTCGGGACATCCTCCAGCTCGTGACGCTGTGTGCGGTCGTATCGCGGCACCCACCGTTTCCCTGTGATATCGCCCAGGTAGTGGAACAGGGCGTTGAGGCGGAGGGTGAAGGCGGAGGCATCGCGCACCTGCTGCGGGAAGTTCGGGTAGAAGGGCTCGTAGCTGACATCGGCCCCCTCGAGAGCCGCAGCGGCCTGCACCAGCACCCAGGCGTCCTCGGCCGAGACGAGGGCCTCCCTCGCGCAGTCGTCGAGCCGGTAGCCCAGCTCCGCCAGGGCCACGACGGCGGCATCGATCCGCGCCGGATCGTCGATTTCGGGACCGCCACGGTGCGGCAGGAAGACGGCAGCGCGTCGACGAATGGTGGCGGCGTTGATCCGCCACAGCTGTTCCCCGGTCCAGCTCATCACCCCATGATCCTGGCGTGCACCGTCGCGAGGTCCTCGTCGATGACACCGCGCATCGCGGCGATACCGGGGTTGTCAGCGTATCGGGGCAGCACGTGGACGTGGAGGTGGAAGACCTCCTGGCCGGAGTCGGCCCCGGCATTGCTGAGGATGTTGCAGGCACTCGCCCCGAGCCTGTCCTTGAGCAGGGTGCCCACCTGCTGCACCGCGGGGGCGATCTCGGCCAAGGCGTGTTCGTCGGCGAGTGCGTCGACGACGTGGCGCCGCGGGATCACCAGGGTGTGGCCGAGCTGCCACGGGTTGATGTCGAGGAAGGCGATGGCGGTCTCGTCCTCGTGGATGCGGCGCGCGGGGATCTCGCCCTCGACGATCCGGCAGAACAGGCAGTCACTCATGTCGCTCCTCGGACTTCGAAACCGGCCGCGGCCAGTTCCTGCTTGACCTGCATGATACTCAAGGCACCGTAGTGGAAGACGCTGGCCGCCAGCACGGCGTCGGCCCCGGCCCTGGCGGCCTCGACGAAGTGGGATGCGGTCCCGGCCCCGCCGGAGGCGATGAGGGGAACCTCCACCACGGAACGCACCGCCTCGATCATCTCGAGGTCGAATCCCGCGGTGGTGCCATCGGCGTCCATCGAGTTGAGCAGCACCTCACCCACACCCCGGTCGACGGCCTCCCGCACCCATTCGACGGCGTCGCGCCCGGCCGAGGTGCGGCCACCGTGGGTGGTGACCTCGAAGCCCGACGGCGCCCAGTCGGCCCGACGGGCGTCCAGGGAGAGCACCAGCACCTGGTTGCCGAAACGGGAGGTGATCTCGTCGATCACCTCGGGCCGGGCCAGGGCACCGGTGTTGATGCCTGCCTTGTCGGCACCACATCGCAGCAGCGCGTCCACGTCGTCGACGCCACGCACTCCCCCGCCGACGGTGAGCGGGATGAAGACGGTCTCAGCACAGCGCTGCACCATCTCGCGGGTGGTGGCTCGGCCGTCGGAGGAGGCGGAGATGTCGAGGAAGGTGAGTTCATCGGCCCCCTCGGCGCTGTACCGGGCCGCCAGCTCCACCGGGTCCCCCGCATCACGGAGATCCCGGAAGTTGATCCCCTTGACCACGCGGCCGTCGTGGACGTCGAGGCATGGGATGACACGCAGCGCAACAGGCATGGGGCCCACCCTCTCAGGGTTGTGGAGCCGTTGTCATCTTCGTTTGGTGGGGGTGTTGAGCATGTGGGCCTCGGCGACGGTGATGTGGGCGGTGTCGCTGGTCTCGGCGGTGAGGGTGCCCCGGGCGCCGGGAGCGTTCCAGGTGATCGTCCAGTGGGTGGTGGCGGTGATGACGTACTCACCGTCGCGGGTGTAGACGTGGTCGCAGTCGGGGGAGGGTTGGTTGCGGTTGTAGCGGGGTTGCCAGGGCGTGGTGGTGGTGCAGGTGACGGTCTCTCCATCGCCCATGTCCCAGGTGATGTGGTCGATGGTGGCGGTGGCGGTGACGGTGTAGCTGCCGGCGGTGGCGGTCTGGGTGATCGGACCGGTGCTGGCGGGGTCGGGGTTGGCGTTCCACAGCCAGGTGTGCCATTTGACGTAGGTCAGGGCGTGGGGGTCCTGTTCGAGGGTCTTGGGACTGGTGGCGATGGTGACGGGTTGGAGGTTCATGTGTTCGACGGCGATGCGGGCGAGTTGTCCGGGATCGGGAAGCTCCACCCCGGCCTGGGTGGGCGGGATGCGTCGGGGCTCGCTCCCGGGCATGAGGGAGAACACCGGTAGATCGAGGCACCAGCCCCCGGTGGCGTCCCGGGTGACGACGTAGCAGTTGTGGGTGTGGTCCCAGTGCCCCCACTGGCTGGTGCAGGGAACCGCCAAGGTACCGTGGGCGAGGCACTCGGTCGGACCGGAAGAGACCTTCGGCTTACGCCCAGAACGCCCCGCAGACCCGGGATCACGAGCTCTCAGTACGACTCGATTGTCCTCGAGGTTCACCGGTGGGTCGTCGTCAGCTTTCGCTAACTGACCAAAACCGAGTACCTCCACAAGGACTACTACTAGAACAGAAACTACAGTGCGCATTGATCCGCATCCTTTGTGTCCAAGTCGGAGACCTTCCAAACTTTACCGAACTGCGTGGTTTGTATACTCCATTCCTTGACGAAGGGACGGTTCGGATCGAGCACCGATTCGCCGGTGTCTCGATCCACCAGATCGATCTGCGATGCATCCGTGCAGGCCGAGACCTGAACCGTTCCATCATCTTGTCGACGCGAACCATGAATGACAAAGAGAAAATCTCCTGTCTGGACCACGTTGTTCTCTCTATCCTGCTCGAACAAGGCCAGCTCATTTTCCAGCAGGTCGCCCACCACAATGTCTTGCAGTGGCTCAAGGTCTGCTTCAGGGTCTTTTTTCACGATGTTCTTCAGTCTGAAGTACTCGGTCACGACCTCCTCGGCGGCGAGCTGATCCGCTGACTTCACCGGGGACGGCGACGTGGACACGGTCGACGACGATTTCGGCCAGGATTTGACCGGACCGGCCGTCGGATCCGGGGTCGAGGTCACCTCCGGCCCCACCGCCCTCGGCCCACAGGCCACCACCGAACCGGCCAGCAGCAACACCGGCACCACACGTTTCATGACCACCCCTTCGTGCCCCGAACCTGACCCACCAAGTCCACCACGAAACCCCACCCGGCAGCAGCGTTTTCGAAGAATTCCCTGCAGGGCTGTCGAAAAATTGTTCAGCAGGGGTCGTGATCGTCCCTGTGGCCCGGTCAGCCCGTCGAGCGCGGAGAGCGCGCCGGGTGGTGGTTCAGTCCTCCTCCAGGTCCGTGTCCACCACTCCACGACGCATCGAGGCGACGACCTCCCGGCAGGTGCGTCGCAGGTCCCCCGGCCCTGCTGCCGTGGCGAGTTGCCCCGCCAGGTCCACCACCTGGCGGACCCAGCGCACGAAGTCCCCGGCAGGAAGCCCGGAGTTCCACAGCACCTTGGACAGCTCCTGCCCGCTGCACCACCGCCAGGCGGCCTCGGCGAACCCGATGTCCGGTTCCCTCCCGCGGTCCCGCTTGTGGTTGCGTTCCAGGGCCCCCACCTCACGCCACACCGTGCGGAGCTTTGACTGCGCGGCCTCGGAGGCGACATCGGGCATCCTGGGTCGCCTGGCGTCCCGACTGGGACGCGACTCGTACAGCAGCGACGACAGCACCGCCGCCAGTTGGGGCGCATCCAGCTCGGCGAAGACGTCACGGCGGATGCACTCGGCGGCCACGAGGTCGAGTTCGTTGTAGATCCGTCTGAGCATCCGCCCCGCATCGGTCAGCTCGTCACCGTCGAGGTAGCCGAGATCGGTCAGCACCCCGCAGACCCGGTCGAACTGCACACCCAGCGAGTTGGCCCGTCCGGTGATGGCCTCCTCCTGGCGGGCCTGCTCGCGCTCCAACCGGATCATCCTGGCCGCGGCGACCGCGTGCAGCTCGCGTTCCTCGCAGGCATGGCAGGGATGATGCCTCAGCTCCCGTCGGAGCTCGGCGATCCTCGCCCGGTGGGCCTCGTCGGTCAGCGTCGGCTCCACCGTCGGGGTCTCGGGGTCCAGGGATTCCAACTTGGCCGAGAGCGAGGCCAGCAGTTCCCGCCGGGCCTTGCGGTCCTGCAGGGAGAACCTGCGCGGCACCCGCACCCGCCCCACCGCGACGGGAGCCCCCGGCAGGTCGTGCGGGCCGAGCCTGAGCACCGTGTGATCGGTGGCGATCACCTGCACCCACGGTGCGGCGTCACGGCTGCGTTTCTGACCCACCGTCAGCACCACGCACCAGCCCTGTCGGGGCACGTGGACGATGTCCCCGGCCATGAGTGTGGTGATGGCATCGGCGATGTCGTCGGCCCGCCGGGCGCGACGGGCCGCAGCCGAGGTGCTCTCGAGCTGGGAGATCTCGTCCCGCAGCAGGGCGTAGGACATGAAGTCACCCAGGTGACAGGTCGCCTCCTGCCTCAGCTCCGCGATCTCCCGGCTCCGGTCCCTGGTGGTCCTGGCCGCCTTCACCACGTTCTTGTCGACGACGAACTGGGCGAAGGACTGGTTGAGCACCTCCCGGGCCCGCTCCCGGCCCAGCGTCGCGGTCAGGTTGACCGCCATGTTGTAGCTGGGTGCGAAGGAGGAGCGCAGCGGGTAGGTGCGGTTGGAGGCGAGCCCGGCGACGGCCCGCGGATCCATGCCTGCCTGCCACAGCACGACGGCGTGTCCCTCCACGTCGATGCCACGCCGCCCGGCCCGGCCGGTGAGCTGGGTGTACTCGCCCGGGGTGATGTCCACCACGGCCTCGCCGTTGAACTTGACCAGTTTCTCCAGCACGACGGTGCGGGCCGGCATGTTGATGCCGAGCGCCAGGGTCTCGGTGGCGAAGACCAGCTTGCAGGCCCCCGTGGCGAAGCCCTCCTCCACGATGGCCTTGAAGGCGGGCAGCTGTCCGGCGTGGTGGGCGGCCACCCCGGCGCAGAAGGCCTGCCGGAAGTCCTCGTAGCCCAGCGCCTCGAGATCCTGGTAGGACAGCCCGGCGACGTGCCGGTCGGCGATCTCCCCCAGCAGTTCCGCCTCGGCCCGGTTGGTCAGGCTCACCCCGGAGGCCAGCAGCTGCGCGACGGCGGCGTCGCACCCGGCGCGGGAGAAGATGAAGCAGATGGCCGGCAGCAGGCGGGCCCGGTCCAGCAGCCGGGCCATCTCGGCCCGTGACGTCGGTTTCCCGGCGAAGCGGGGATGGACGTCCCCACCGAAGGAGCCGGAGCCCTTGGTGTGTTTCTTTCCCCGCCCGGAACGGCCGCGCGGCCGCCTGGAGTCGTCGCGCACCCGGGAGGACTCCGCCCTGGAGACCTTGAGCAGTTCCTTGTTCACCCGGGCAGCCCTGGCGGACGGCAGCTCCTGGGCGGTGGGGGCCACACCGTCGAACAGGTCCACGAGCCTGGAGCCGACCAGCACCTGCTGGTAGAGCGGCACGGGACGTCGTTCCGAGACCACCACCTCGAAGCGTCCCCGCACCGTGGCGAGCCAGTCCCCGAAGTCCTCGACGTTGCTCACCGTCGCCGACAGCGCCGCGATCTGGACGCTCGCCTCCAGGCCGAGGATGACCTCCTCCCACACGGCGCCTCGGAACCGGTCGGCCAGGTAGTGGACCTCGTCCATCACCACGAAACCGAGGTTGTTCAGCCCGGTCGAGCCCGCATAGATCATGTTGCGCAGCACCTCGGTGGTCATCACCACCACGGGGGCGTCACCGTTGATGCTGGCGTCCCCGGTCAGCAAACCGACGGCATCGGGGCCGTGCCGCTCCACGAGGTCGTGGAACTTCTGGTTGCTGAGTGCCTTGATGGGGGTGGTGTAGAAGCACTTGCGGCCGGTCTCCAGTGCCAGCCACACCGCGAACTCCCCCACGACGGTCTTGCCCGCCCCGGTGGGTGCGGCGATCAGCACCCCGGCCCCGTCGGCCAGGGCCCGGCACCCGGCCAACTGGTAGTCGTCGAGGGGAAAGGAGTAGAGCTCTGCGAAGCGAGACACCGGTTCCGTCACGGTTTCAACGTAGCAGCCCCACCGGGCCGGTCACGGCACGAACACCTTCAGCACGCCGGGCGCGACCTCGGCGGTGACCGGGACGGGGCCGAGCTCCTCGCCGTCGCCCATGACGAACAGGCCCTCACCTGCGATCTCCACACGACGGGCACGGAGCTGCTCGACGGCGGGGTGGCGCACGAAACCGCCGGAGTACATGCTGGGCAGCAGCCGGAGCAGGGTGGTGCGGGAGACGGCACCGACGACGGTGACGTCCAGCAGTCCGTCGGCCGGGTCGGCCTCCGGCGCGATCCTCATGCCACCGCCGAACATGCCGGTGTTCGCGACGGCGACCAGCATCGCCTCCTGCTGGATCAGTTCCCCGTCGATGGTGAGCTGGTAGTCCAGCGGGGAGAAGCCCGCCAGTTCCTTCAACGCGATGTAGCCGTAGGACAGCGCCCCCAGCCTCAACCTGATCTCGTTGGTGGCGCGGTTGACGCGGGCGTCGTAGCCGGTGGAGACCACCGCGCCGACGTAACGCTGCGGGAAGGCCGGGTTGGTGATGCGCGTGAGGTCGACGCTGCGGGTGCGGCCTGCGACCACGACGGAGATGGCCTCGTCGATGCTGCGGGGCAGACCGAGTCCCCGGACGAAGTCGTTGCCGGTCCCGGCCGGGATGACACCCAGGGTCGTCCTCGTCCCGGCAGCGGCGTTCAGTCCCAGATGGGCCATGCCGTCGCCCCCCATGACGAGCAGGGCGTCGCCCGGTCGGGCCTCCAACGCGGCGGCCCGGGTGAGGTTCTCGGCATCCACCCAGGAGCTGGAGGAGATGATGTGGAGTTCAGCGGCGGGCACCTGCTCACGGAGCCTTCTGGCCACCTTCGGCAGCAGCCGCCCGGCGCGCCCTCCTCCGGAGCGCTCGTTCACGACCAGGGTGAACAGGCGCGGTTTGGCCAGCTGGTTCACTTGCCGTCGTCCACGTCGATCTTGAACTGGGCCTCCACGGCCTCGTCGATTCCCTTGCGTCTGTCCAGCATCCGGCAGATCAGCTCGGCCACGAAGAACAGCAGGGTGACCGGGATGGCCATCGCCAGCATCGAGAACGGGTCCGTGGACGGGGTGGCGATGGCGGCGAAGACGAAGGAGCCGAAGAAGACCCCCTTGCGCCACTTCTTCAGCTGGTGGCCACGCACGATGTTGAACATGTTGAGTGCCACCACGATGACGGGCAGCAGGAAGGAGGCCCCGAAGACCAGGATGATCTTGAGCTCCAGCATGACGAACTCGGCCATGTCCTGGTAGTTCATCACCCCGAGCCCCGTCGGGGTGAGGCTCAGCATCACCGCGATGCCCTTCGGCCAGATCCAGTAGCCCAGTGCACACCCCAGCAGGAACAGGGGGGTTCCGGCGCCCAGGAAGGCCAGCGCGTACTTCTTCTCCTTGGCCAGCAGGCCGGGGGCCACGAAGGCCCAGATCTGGTACATCCACACGGGGGTGGTGAAAATCAGCCCGCACATGATGAGCACGACGATCCCGAGGGTGAACGGTCCCGTGACACCGGTGTTGGCGAGCTGCAGCATCGCCTCCTCGTTCATCGCCTGCACATCGGCCTTCGCCACCGTGTAGGGGTGCATGATGAACAGCACCAGCGGCCGGTAGAAGAAGGCGGAGGCAACAGCGGCGAGCACCAGTGCCAGGGCGGAGATGGTGACCCGGTAGCGGACCTCCCGCAGATGGTCGCCGAGCGACATGCTCCCGTCCGGCGCTTCGGCCTTCGGCGGGCGCAACCAGCCGAACCGACGCGGCTTCGCGTCGGCGCGGTTGGTCTCGGCACTCATGACGGGGTCAGTTCCCGATCTCGTTCTCGCGGGCACGCAGTGCGTCCTCGCGGGCCTTGAGCTCGGCCTCCTTGAGGGCCTGCTCGCGGGCGGCGAGTTCACGCTGCCGACGCGCCAGGTCCTCGTCAGCCACCTGCTGGGTGTCGACGATCTCGGCCTCCACCACCTCGGCCTCCTCGGCCTTGGCGGCCACCTCGTCGGCGGACTTGACCTCCTCCTTGAACTCACGGATGGAGCGGCCCACGCCCTTGCCCAGCCCCGCCAGTCGGCTGCCACCGAACAGCAGCAGGGCGATGGCCAGGATGATGATGAGCTCCATGGGACCAATGTTTGGCATGTCGTTCCTCGTCTCCCCGGGAATCTCCCGGGCTCGATATCGCTGAAGTCTACTTGCCTCGCCCTCGGGGACGGTCGATGCGGGCAGTCAGGTCACGCAGTTCACCCACCCGGGAGGTGAGCAGCCGGTACTCCGCCGTCACGTCCTGCACCTTGCCGCGAAGCTGCAGGGCCCCGACGACGAGCGCCACGACGCCCAGGAGCGCGATCCCGCACAGGATCAGTACCACCACGATCACGATTCGCCATCGTAGCCGACGTCGTTCCCCGTCTTGATTCCCTGTTGATCCTGCACCGGTGTCCCGTAGTGGGTCAACGCCTCCCGCGCGGCCGTTGCCGCCTCGGCCGCGAGGCTGGGGTCATCCACCCCCCGGACCGCCTTCCCGAGCCGCAGCAACAGCCCGACGGCCCAGTCCCTCGAGCCGATCGGCAGGGTGATGCTGAACCCGTCCCGGGTGGTTTCGATGCGGGTGGTGGGGTGGTGCTCGGTCACCCAACCGGCCGACGCGTCGACCTCCAGGGTGAGCTCGCCGGTCGCGTCCTGGAACCAGCCCACTCCCTCCGCAGGCAGATCCTGACGGGGGTGGAACACCTCGCCGGTCTCCCGACACCCGAGGATGCGTTCCAGCCGGAAACTGCGCCAGGCCTGACGCGGTCTGGACCAGGCCTCCAGGTAGGTGACACCGTCGCAGACCGTGAGTCGGACGGGTTCCACCTCCACCCGGTGCTCCCCGTCCCGGCGACGATGGGTGATGACCACCACCCGGCCCTGTTCCGCGGCTGCCGCGAGTCGCTGCCGGATCACCGGGTCACCGGCCAGCACCTGCACCTGGATCCCCGGATTCAGCTGCCCGCAGGCCCGGCTCAGCTTCTCATGGGCGCTCCGGGCCGCCTCGGAGCCGAGGGCGACGAGGGTGTCCAGCGCCAGCAGCAGCGTCACCGCCTGCATCGTGGTCAGGGTCATGGGGCGGGCCAGGACCTCCGCGTTGCCGATCCAGATCTCCCCCTCCTTGCGCACCTGATCGATGTCCACCTCGAACAGGTCGTCGGGCAGCCCTCCGGGCAGCCCGCAGAACTGGATCACCCCCAGGTCCTTGAGCACCGTGGCCGGGGTGACGCCGAAGGCCTCGGCGGTCTCGCTGATGGAGACACCGGGATGGTTCATCAGGTAGGGCACCAGCTGGGTCAGGCGTTGCACCTGGTCGACCGAACGCATCACCTCACCCCCGCCACGGCACGCAGCTGGGCGACGACCTCGGCCACCAGGTCCGACGGCTCCAGCGCCACGGCGTCCGCCCCGAGCGCACAGATCTCCCCCACCAGTCCCAGGCCCGGTCTCACCTCGTGGACCACGAATCCGGGTGGTGCCCCACTCTGGTCCTTGGCCGGTGGGGCGCCACGCAACAGGTCACGGCCCCGCCCTTCCCGCACCGCCACTCGGGCGACGGTGTCGTCCCGCACGAAATCGGTGGTGACCTCCTCGGGAGGTTCGAAGGCCCCGGCGGCACCCACCAGTCGTGGGGTTCCCGACACCTTGTCGAGCCGGAACCGTCGCTCGGCTTGTCGGTCCGGGTCCAGTCCGGTCACGTACCAGCGGCCCCCTCGGCTGAACAGGGTCCACGGCTGGACCCTGCGGGTGGCCCCGGCATAGCCGAAGCGCACCTCGCGCCGGGTGGTCACCCCCTCCCGCCACACCATCAGGTGGGAGACCGCCCCCAGCCGCGGGGCCAGGACCTCCAGCCGCGACGGATCGGGTTCCGCCCCTGCTGCGCGCAGCGTCGCGAGGGCCTGCCTCGTCCCATCCGCGGCGACGCTGTCCTGCCACACCCGGGCCGCCGCTCCCAGTGCCGCCAGTTCCTCGGGGCTGAAGCTGATCGGGGGCAGCTCGTAGCTGCTGCGATCGATGCGGTAGCCCTCTCCCTCGTCATCCACCTCGAGGGGAACCCCGGCTGCCCTGAGTTCTGCCTTGTCCCGCTCGAAGGTCCGCTCGAAATTGGTGGCATCCAGCCCACGGTAGCCCTCGACGGTGACGCGGATCCGGTCCCGGGAGATCCAGCCGCGAGCGGCGAGCAGCATGATGAGCAGGTTGACCAGCCGTTCCGACTTGTGTGCCGACATGGGGCTCCTTCCTCGTGCCGACGAGGCTACCGGGGTCACACCCGGGCAACAATGGGGGCATGACCGTGGTTGACCGCTACGCCCCCTCCCCCACCTCCGACCTGCACGTGGGCAATCTCCGCACCGCCCTGGCGGGATGGTTGCTGACCCGTGCGGCGGAGGGCTCGTGGCGGCTTCGGATCGAGGACCTGGATGCGGCCAGGGTCCGTGCCGCCGACGGTGCGGCGGTCCGTCAGCTGGCGGACCTCCGTGCCCTGGGGCTCGCCTGGGACGAGGAGGTGGTCACCCAGTCGCAGCGCCACGACGCCTACCGGGACGCCCTGGCGGTGCTCGCGGGGCGCACCTACGAGTGCTTCTGCACGCGCCGGGAGATCGCCCAGGCGGTCTCCGCCCCGCACGGTGATCCCGGCACCTATCCCGGCACCTGCGCCCGTCTCAGCACCCGGGAGCGGGAACAGCGACGACGGGTGCGTCCCGCAGCGCTGCGGATCCGGGCCGAGGGGGTGGGCTTCACCGTCACCGACCGGTTCCACGGGCAGGTGACGGGGCCGGTGGACGACTTCGTGCTGGTGCGTGGCGACGGGGTGCCCGCCTACAACCTCGCCGTCGTGGTCGACGACCTGTTCCAGGGCGTGACCCAGGTCACCCGGGGGGCCGACCTGCTGGGCTCCGCACCCCGGCAGGCCTGGCTGGCCACCCAGCTCGGTGGCACCCCACCCTGCTACGCCCACATCGGATTGGTCACCAATGACGACGGGGCACGGCTGGCCAAACGCGACGGCGCGGTGACCAGGACCGACCTGCACGGCCTCGGCTGGAGCGATGCCGACCTCATGGCCGAACTCACCGACTCGTTGGGGCTCGGTCGGCAGGAGACGGCGGCAGGGGCCCTGGCGGTGATGCCAGAGCCCCTGCCCCGTCAGTTCTTCGCACCCGCCACCTGGACGGGTGAGCGGCTGTCACCTACTACTGCTGTGGCGCCTGGACGTCGACGATGTCGATGACGAAGACCAGACCCTCGCCAGCAGGGAGCCCCTGATCGGGCAGGCCGTTCGGGTACGAGTTCGCGGCGGGCACCACCAGCAGGACCCGGGAGCCCGCGGTCTGCTCCAGCAGGCCGGTCTGCCAGCCCGGGAGCAGCGTGTTCAGCGGCGCGGTCTGCGGTCCCCAGCCGTCGAGGATGATCTTGCCGGAGGTGGCCCCCCAGGCGCGGTACTTCACGGTGACGACGGAGTCGGCGGCGATGGCGGCACCGGGCCCCTTGATGAGCGGCTGGACGACGAGGGAGTCGGCACTCATGCCCTCGGGAATGGTGACCTCCGGCTTGCCGTCGGTGACGGTGACGCTCGGCACTCCCTCGGCAGGGGTGACCTCCTCGCCCACGGGCTCCTCGAAGGTGGCGGAGATGATGTCCACGACGAAGAGCAACGAGTCCCCGGCCTCGATCCCGGCCTGCGGGTTCCCGTCCTTGTAACCGTCCTCCCCGGTCATGCCGATGAGCACCCGCGAGCCGACCTTCTGGCCCGCCAGGCCGATCTTGAACCCCGGCACCACCGCGTCCAGCGAGAACGGGACCGGGGCACCGCGCTCGTAGCTGCTGTCGAAGGGTTCACCGGTGCGGCCGTTGACACCGACGTAGTTGACGGTCACCCTCGCGTTCTCCCCCACCACCTGGGTGCTGGAGCTCTCCCGCAGCACCTTGGTCTGGGTGCTGGCGATGCCCCACGGGGCCGGGACCGTGACCTCCGGCACATCGGCGTCGGAGACGGTGATCGCACTCAGGTCGGCCGAGGGCTCGACGGCGCTGGTCGGCAACGCGTCGGTGCTGGACTCCCCCGTGGCGGGAGCCTCGGGCGAGGCAGCTGACGAGGCGCTCTGTGTCGCGGTCGGATCCGCCGCTGGTTCCTGGGCGGAGCAGGCCGTCAGCGCGATGGCACCGGCGGCCGCCAAGGCCAGGGCGGCGCGGGAACGGGTCAGGAATTCACTCAAACGCACCCGTCAGATGCTACCCCAGTGAGGTCCAGGCACTCACATGTCCACCAGATCGAGGAGGGCACCGAGCTCCTCGCGGGTCAGTTCACGGGAGGTTCCGATGGTGAGCTGACCCAGCCTGACCGGCCCGATCCCGGTGCGGGCCAGCCGATCCACGGGGTGTCCCACCGCGTCCATCATGCGCCGCACGATGCGGTTGCGTCCCTCGTGCAGGGTGATCGAGAGCAGGGAACGTGACTCGCTGCGGGAGACGAGCTTGACCTTGTCAGGCCTGACCGGGCCGTCGTCGAGGCGAAGTCCCTTCTCCAGGCGACGCAGGGTCCTCGGCTCCACCAGGCCCGCCACCTCGGCCAGGTAGGTCTTCGGCACCTCGTAGCGGGGATGGGCCATCCGGTTGGCGAACTCGCCGTCGTTGGTGAGCAGGATCAGCCCCTCGGTCTCGGTGTCCAACCGGCCGACGTGGAACAGCCGCTCGGATCTGCGGGGCAGCAGGTCCGCCAGGGTGCGGCGCCCCTCGGGGTCCTCCATGGTGGAGACCACGCCCCGCGGCTTGTTGAGCACCAGGTACCGGTGCCGCCTGGGTGGTGGGATGCGGGCCCCGTCCACCCGGATGGTGTCGCGTTCCGGGTCGACGCGTCGGCCCTGCTCGGTGACCACCTTCCCGTTGACCTCGACCCGTCCCTCATCGATCAGGATCTCGCTGGCCCGGCGGGATGCGATCCCGGCCTGTGCCAGGACCTTCTGGAGGCGGATGCCCTCCTCGTCACTCATGGCTGTCCTCCATTCCGGTGGCGGTGCGAAGCTCGGCCTCCAAGGCTACGGCGTCCGGCAGCAGCGGCGCCAAGTCGGGCAGTTCCTCCAGCGAGTCGAGCCCGAGCTTCTGGAGGAACAGCGGGGTGGTGGCGAACTGCACGGCACCACCCGGTTCCTCGCCCGCCTCGGCGATCAGCCCCCGGGTGAGCAGGGTGCGCACCACACCATCGACGTTGACCCCCCTGACACCCGCGATCCGGCCCCGGGTGACGGGCTGGAGGTAGGCGATCACGGCCAGGGTCTCGAGCGCTGCCTGACTGAGCCGGGCCCTGGCGTCCGCGACGACCCCGGCCTCCAGGATCTCTGCCAGGTCCGGGCAGGTCGCCAGCCGCCAGCCCCCGGCGACCCTGACCAGCTCGAACCCCCGCTCGGTGTCCCGGTAGAAGGCGGCCAGGGTCTCCAACTCCGTCAGCACGGTCTCCTCCGGCACCGCCAGGGCTGCCGCCAGCTGGGCGGTGGCCACCGGTTCGGTCGCCATGAGGAGCATCGCCTCGACGGCCCGGATGGTGCTCATGGTTCCTCCACGCTCTCGTACTCGTCGACGGTCATCGGCTGGTTCGGGTCCCCACCCAGCCAGCGGATCCCCAGCTCACCCAGTGGATCGGCCTGCTCGAAACTGACCCGCCCCGCCCGGAACAGTTCCAGGACCGCCAGGAAACGCACGACGGTGGTCAGCCTGTCGCAGTCGGCCACGAGCTGCCGGAAGCTGAGCTGACCTGCGGCGTTCAGCCTCTCGGCGACGATCCCGACCTGCTCCACGACGCTGACCCGCGAGCCGTGCAGGTGGGTGAGCTGGACGCTGGGGACTGGTCTCGGGGTGAGTGCCCGGGCGGCCAGCCGGGCCAGTCGATCCGCCCCGACCGGCAGCTCCACCTCGGGCAGGACGTCACGGAACCGCTCCTCCAGGCCACCGGGACGCCAGTGTCGCTGCTCGGCGTCACGCACCCGCTCGGCGAGCCAGGCCGCCAGCTGCTTGAAGGCCCGGTACTGCAGCAGCCGGGCGAACAGCAGGTCGCGGGCCTCCAGGGCGGCCAGGTCCTCCGGGTCGGTCACCTCCCCTCCTGGCAGCAGCCGGGCGGCCTTGAGGTCCAGCAGGGTCGCGGCGACGACGAGGAAGGAGCTGGTCTGTTCCAGCCCGAGCGTGTCCCCGAGCACGCGGACGTGCGCGATGAACTCGTCGGTGACCTGGCTGAGCGCCACCTGTGTCACGTCGAGTTCCCGTTTGGAGATCAGCTGCAGCAGCAGGTCGAAGGGCCCCTCGAAGTTGGTGAGGTGGACCGCGAACCCGGGGGTGGTCTCCGGCGCCTCCTCACGCCGCCGGGTCACGAGCGGTTCAGCTCCGCCACCACCTGGGAGTCGATGCCGTGGGCCTCGAGATCGGTCAGGGCCAGCGCGACGGCGGTGCGGACCAGGCGTCCCCGGTCCAGGTTGATGCCGTGGACCCGTTTGAGCTGCAGCACCGCGTCCTCCAGGGCGAACAACTCGTCGGAGGAGAAGTAGACGGTGATCTTCTGGTCATGCTTGACCCGGCCGGAGGGGCGGGGCAGGGTGCTGGAGCGCTCCGGGGTGGGCGGTGGGGTGACCTTCTGGGCCTTGGGTTTCGGCTCCGGCTCGAAGGCCGCTGCCGCTTCCGGGTTGGTGAGGCGGAACAGCTCGCTGGCCCCGGGCAGCGAGGCGCGTTTGTTCAGCGACACTTGAGCAGCACCTCCCTGGCCAGCATCCGGTAGGCGTCGGCGCCGGGCGAGGCCGAGGCGTAGGTGGTGATCGGTTCGCCGGCCACGGTGGTCTCCGGGAACTTCACGGTGCGGCGGATGACGGTGTGGAACACGTCGTCGCCGAAGGCCTGCACCACCCGTTCCAGCACCTCACGGGAATGCAGGGTGCGGCCGTCGTACATGGTGCCGAGGATGCCCATGATCCTCAGTTTCGGGTTGAGACGCTCCGCCACCTTGGAGATGGTGTCGGTGAGCAGCGCGATGCCCCTGAGGGCGAAGAACTCGCACTCCAGGGGCATGATGACGTAGTCGCTGGCGGTCAACGCGTTGATGGTGAGCAGTCCCAGGCTGGGGGCGCAGTCGACGAGGATGAAGTCGTAGCGGTCACGCAGCGGGGCGAGCACCCGGGTGAGGGTCTGTTCCCGTGCCACCTCGCTGACCAGCTGAACCTCGGCCGCGGACAGGTCGATGTTGGAGGGCAGGATGTCCAGTTCGGGGACGCTGGTGGGCTGGATCACCTCGTCGACGGTGTACTCCTTGCTGAGCAGCAGGTTGTAGACACTGCGTTCCAGGGTGTGCGGGTTGACCCCGAGTCCGACCGAGAGGGATCCCTGCGGGTCGAAGTCCACCAGCAGCACCCGGTGGCCGATCTCGACGAGGGCCGCCCCCAGGTTGATGGTGGTGGTGGTCTTGCCGACCCCGCCCTTCTGGTTGCACATCGCGATGATGGTCGCGTCCATCTCCCGTCCCGGATCCGGCGGGGTGGGCACCCGCAGTTCGGGAAGCGGTCTGCCGGTCGGCCCGATCTCGCCCTTGACAAGGGTGGACTCGGCCGGGGCATCCGGTACCTTGAACAGCTCGTCGGCCACTACGCCTCCTGGATTTTGTCGACAAGACCATCCTAGGGCATGTCGGCGGACGTCATCGCGCGCGGGGATGCGCCCCGGCGTAGACCTCACGCAGCGTGTCGATCGTCACCAGCGTGTAGATCTGGGTGGTGACCACGGAGGAGTGCCCGAGCAGTTCCTGCACCACCCGCACGTCCGCCCCACCCTCCAGGAGGTGCGTGGCGTAGGAGTGCCTCAAGGAGTGCGGCGAGACCTCGGCGGTGATCCCGGCGCGCTGGGCGCACTGGACGACGATGGCGTGGGCGGAGCTGCGCGAGAGCCGACGTCCGAGGCGGTTCAGCAGCAGCGCTCCACCTGCCCGCCCCTTGGCGGCCAGCCCGGGCCGGGCCCGCACCAGGTAGGCATCGATGGCCGTCAAGGCGTGCTCCCCCAGCGGCACGACCCGTTCCTTGCCGCCTTTTCCCGTGAGTCTGAGGCCACTGGCAGGTTCCGCCAGGACCGCCTGCACGTCATCCACGTCGAGGTCGGTGATCTCCGAGATCCTGGCCCCGGTGCCGTAGAGCAGTTCCAGCAGCAGCGCGTCCCGCAACCCGATCGGGTCCTGCCGGTCCGGCACGTCGAGCAGCGCCGCCACCTCGGCGACGGTGAGGGCCTTGGGCAGGCGTTGGCCCAGTTTGGGTGGGGCGGTCCGGGATGCCGGGTTGGTCTCGGTGAGGCCCTCCTCGTGGGCGAAACCGTGCAGGTTGCGCACGCTGCTGACGAGCCTGGCCACCGAGGAGGCCTTCATCCCGGCGGCCAGGTCGCGGACGTACTCGCTGATCTCGATCGGGCTGACCTCAGCGAGGTCGTCGATCCCCCGCTCCGCCAGGAAACCGATGTAGCGGGCCAGGTCCCTCCGATAGGCGGCGACGGTGTTGGCCTGCAGCCCCCGTTCGACGGTGACGTGGGCCAGGTACTGTCTGACCGCGTCCTCGGCCGGTCTCACCCGCGCCGGTCCCGGATCGGCCACGGGGCATCGGCGGGACGCAGCGCATCGAGCCTGCCGGCAAGGCGTGCGGTCTCCAACGCCAGGACACCCGAGACCAACGACGGGGACTGGCACCGCCCCGCCAGCACCGCGTCGACGAGCTCGGTCCGGCCCACCCAGGCCGCACTCATGTGGGCCTCCTCGCCCTCCAGCACGAACCCTTCAGGCCGCGACACCGGGTGGGGGCCACGGGCCAGGAAGATCCGCAGGGACTCCTCACAGGCTCCCGGGGTGGAGCAGATGTCCACCAGCACCTCCCAGCGATCGGCAGCCAGTTCGGCCTCCTCCGCGAGCTCCCGTTGTGCCGCGGCGACGAAGGGCTCCCCTGCCAGGTCGAGCAGCCCGGCCGGGATCTCGACCAGCTCCATCCGAACCGGATGGCGGTACTGCCGAACCACCGCGATGGCGTCACGTTCCTCGTCCCAGCACACCACGGCCACGGCACCGGGGTGGGTGAGGAACTGCCGGTTCATGACCTCCCCCGACGGGGTGAGCACCGTCTCGTCGACGAAAGTGGAGACCCGTCCTGCGCCGAGCTCGACGCGGCCGGTCACCTCCCATGCCATCGGACGATCCCACTCCATCCCACGACTCCTTCCCTGTTGCACGACCCTCCAAGGATGCACCGCCGCGGGATGGCGCCGCGACCCGACGCTCAGGAACCGGTGCTGGGAAGTCCGGGGCGAGTGGCGGTGGGGGTGCGGCGAACGGTGTGATGTGTTCCAGCGGGGTGCGGCCGCCCGGCCCGGGACACGGTCGCGGCCTGCGGGGTGTCGGACCCCGCGCTCTGCGGCGTGGTCGATCGGGGTGAGGGCCTGAGGCTCGGTTTCGGGCCCACCCGGAAGCGGAACAGGGCACGCCGGCCGTCGCTGCCGGTCACCACGATGTGGTGCGTGCCCTCGGTGGTGTCGTCGGGGATCCTCGAGCGGATCAGGGCGCTGCCCCTGGCATCGGTACGTGCCGTGCCGAGCCTGACCGGGGTGGAGTACATCTCGACGGTGAGATCGTCGTCGGCCTTGAATCCCTGAACCGCGATCTCGATCTCCCCGCCGGGATGGAAGACCTGGTCGACCGGGGTGGCGGTGACTCCCGGGGCGTCCGGGTCGGGCGTCGCGGTGTCGATCCGTGGGTTCCAGTGCCGGTCCACCACGTCGTCCTCGACGATGCAGGAGACGTCGACGGTGATCTGTCCGGTCGCACTCGTCAGCACCGTCCAGGGTGCCGTGACCTCCAGGGGGAGGGTGAGGCCGAGCCTGCCGTCGGCCGTGCGCCTGCCTTCGTGACCGAGCAGGGAGACCGAACCCGCCGGGGCGAACTCCAGCTCCACGCGTTTGGTGCCTGGCCCACATTCACCGTTCAGCGTGACGGGGGCCCAGCCGTCGCTGTGGCGACCGATGTACCACGTGACTCCCGGCTCTCCCGGGTAGGGATACTCGCTGGGCTCGACCAGCTCGTCAGCCCAGGCCTGGCCGACTGCCAGGGTGGCCGACAGGGAGATGGTGGCGGTGCCCACGAGCAGGCGTTTCAACATCGGGCGGGTCCTTCGACGACGGAATGTCTGGTCAGCACAGACAGTAGTCGAAAGTTAAGGTCCTGGCCAACCTTTCGGCCGACTCAGGCGCAGCCCGGGGCCATGCCGAGTGCCTCCAGTGCGGCATGGGTCTCGGGGACGTCCCAGGCCACCCAGTCGTCGGGGTCTGCGCCGCCAGCCACCGGCAGCACCTCCACGTCCTCCGGGACCTCACGGTAGGCCACGAGATCGAGCAGGCCGACCTCATGATCGAGACCGATCTCGGGAAGCAGGTCCCAGGCCAGGCCGTACAACGCGCCCGGGTTCCGCGGCAGCTTCTTCACCACGGCCCGTAGCATCTCGCCGCTGCGCCGCTGCCGCCCCCGAGCACCTTCGGGGTCCGCGATCCACGCTCCATCACGGAACACCTCTGCCTGACGGCTGCGCACATGCCCCAGCGCAGCACGGCCGTCGAGGAGTTGCGGGCCTGCCGGGAGGTCGATGTGGGCCCAGGGGTCACGACGTGGTTCCGCGAGATCCACCTCGACCCCACCGACGGCGTCCACCAGGGTCACGAAACCACGCAGGTTCACCACGACCAGGTGGTCCACCGGCATCTTCAGGGTGCGACAGATCCCGTCGACGAAGGCCTGCGGCCCCCGCAACCAGGTGGTGGCTGCCCGGTCATAGTGCTGAGGCTCGTACTCGAGCAGCAGGTCACGCGTGATGGAGACTGCGCTGAGCCCCCCGGGGCCGGTCCGGAGCGCCAGGATCACATCGGCTCGGGCCCCCGGATCAGAGCCGGGCTCCCCGAAGTCGACGCTTGCCCCCGGGGCCTGCTCCCGGTCGTCGATCCCGACGACGAGCAGGGTGCGTCCCGCCCCTTCGGAGTGGTGGAGGACGACGTCGATGCGCGAGGCGCGGCGCTCCAGGAAACACAGCGACGCGACGGTGACGAGCGAGATCACCAGTGCCAGCGCCGCCAGGGCAACCACCCATCGCCGAGTGCGGAACCGCCCCGCACGGCTTGGGGCGGGGCGGTCCACAGTGGTCATCGGATCAGGCACCGGTGCGCGGCAGACCGGGGCGGCCAGCCTTCACCGGCTTCCCCGGCTTTCCTGCCTTTCCAGCCGCCTGCCCCTGGGCCTTGCCGGGCTTCGTGGCTTCGGCACCGGGCTTGATCGGCCCGGGTTCAGCACCGCCCTGGCCGGGAGCGGCCGTGGCGGGCCTGACGACCTTCAGGGCGAAGGCCGCGGTGTGGTGGGTGCCACTGACCACGAGGTGGTGGGTGCCCTCGGTGGCATCCTCCGGGATCCGCACCCTGGTCCTGCCCTGTCCCAGCTCATCGGCGGTGAAGGAGCCCAGCACCACGGGGGCGGAGTACATGGTCACGACCAGGTCGTCATGGCCCTGGTATCCGCTGACCTCGAGCTCGACCTCGGCCCCGGGGACGAACTCTCCGTTCACCGCCCTGGCGATGACACTCTGCCCGGTGGCTCCGTTGGTCGGCTTGGTGGTGTCGATCTCCAGGTCATGGGTGATCGTCTTCGTGCTGTAGTTGTAGGAGGCCACGCAGGAGATGTTGACCTTGATGCTGCCGGTGGCGCTCACCAGCACGTTCCATCTCTCGTCGCCCTTGAGGGGCTTCTGGAAACGCAGGGCATCCCCCTCCACGCTGCCCTGGTCACCGGTGACGGGTTTGACGGAGGCGGCTGGACTGACACTGATGACCGCGTGCTTGGCCGCATCACCACAGGACCCGTGGAGGCCCACCGGGGCCCAGCCGTCGACCAGGTTTCCCACCGAGTGGCCGTATGCGGTCCCGTAGGCCTGCGCCTGGGTGACACCGAGGCCGAACAGGAGCGAGGCGGCGGCGATGCTGGCACATGTGCGCTTCAACTTCATGAGAACTCCCCTTCCGTGGAGTCGTTGGATCGTTGAGGGCGTGCCAGTGCGTGAAATCCATTGATGTCGTCCCCCCAGCTCTCCCCCCGTGGCGTCACACTAGCGCAGCATCAAATCCATGATCAACCTTTCGGATGACATGTTTCAGGGTGTGTGTGCGATCCGGTTCCTGGCCCATTCCCGCCGCAACTCGACCAACCCCTCGGGCTGCACGGCCGCGGTGAGCCCCTCCAGCACCGTCACGTCGAACCCCTCCCTGACCGCGTCACGCGCCGTCGCGTCCACGCAGTGGTCGGTGGCGATCCCACACACGTCCACCGCCGTGACCCCCCGGTCACGCAGGAACGCGGCCAAGGGGACTCCCGAATCGGCCTCGGCCCCCTCGAAACCGGAGTAGGCGGCGGTGTGCTGCCCCTTGAGGAAGACCCCGTCCCAGGCGGTGAAGGTCAGATCGGGGTGCAACTCTGCCCCCGGGGTCCCCGCCACGCAGTGCACCGGCCAGGAGTCCACGTAGTCCGGCTGCGTGCTGAAGTGGCTCCCCGGGTCGATGTGGTGATCCCTGGTCGCGACCACCAGGTCGTAACCGTGGTCACCGGCCAGCAGGTCATCGACGGCAGCAGCCACCGCTGCCCCTCCGGCGACGGCGAGGGACCCTCCTTCACAGAAGTCCCGTTGGACGTCAACGACGATCAGTGCACGTGTCATGCATCGAGGCTAACCCTGCGAGGCGAGTTCCAACAGCTCGGTGGCGTGTTCGATGGCCGCCGAGGAGTCGACGGTCCCGCTCATCATCCGCGCCAGCTCCGCGGCCCGGTCCTCCTCACCGAGCGGGGTGACGTCCGAGGTGGTGACCTGTCCCCGGCTCGACTTCGCGATGACGAAGTGCTGGTCCGCGAAGGCGGCGACCTGTGCCAGATGGGTCACCACGATCACCTGCGAGGTGCGCGCCAGCCGCTTGAGACGACGGCCGATCTCCAATCCCACGGCACCACCCACACCGGCGTCCACCTCGTCGAAGACGAAGGTGTGCCCGGGGGTTCCACCCGCCAGCACCACCTCCAGGGCCAACCGGACCCGGGACAGCTCACCCCCGGAGGCGACCTTGCCGAGCGGCCCGGGGGTGGAGCCCGGGTTGGCGGTGAACATCAGTTCCACCCGGTCGGCACCGTGAGGCCCCCGCGGGGCCGCCGTGACCGCGAACTCCAGCCGGGCGTGCTTGAGGGCAAGGGCCTGCAACTCGGCATGGGCCGCCTTCGCCAGTCGCTTCGATGCCGCCACCCGGTCAGCGGTGATCGAGGCCGCGTCCGCCGTCAACGCCCGGTCCAGTTCCGCCACCTGCTCCCGCAGCTCGTCGATGCGCTCATCCGCCCCCTCCAACTCGGCGAGCCGGTCCCGGGACTCCTCGGCCCAGGCGAGGACCTCGTCGATGGTGGTGCCGTACTTGCGGGTCAACTGGCTGAGCTCACCGCGCCGGTCCGCGACGGCGGCCAGACGCACCGGATCGGAGACCAGATCGGCGGTGTAGCTGGCGATGTCCTGCGCGAGGTCGTCGATGACGTATCCCAGGTCGTCCAGCCGGTTGGCCAGATCCTGCGCTGCTGGGTCCTGATCGGCCAGGGTGCGCAAGGTCTTGCGGGCGACACCGACGAGTCCGACCGCGCTCGGCAGCTCGAAGTCCTCCTCCGACCCGCTGAGCGCGGTCTGCACCTGGCTGGCGAGCAGCTTGAGGTGATCCGCATCGGCAAGCCGGAGTGCCTCGGCCGCCAGGTCCTCGTCCTCCCCGGGCCGTGGCCCGACGGTTGCGATCTCATCGAGACCGTGCCTGAGCATGTCCACCTCACGGGCCCGCTCCAGGGCCTCGGTCTCCAGCCGGGTGAGCTCCTCGACCAGACGACGGTGCTCGGCGTAGTTCTCGCGGTACCGCTGCAACGCCTCGGGCCGGGCGTAGTGGTCGAGGATCTCCCGCTGCCGTTCAGGGGACGACAGCCGGACCTGCTCCGACTGGCCGTGGATGGTGGCCAGTTCACCGAGCAGCGAGGCCGCGGCACTGACCGGCACCGCAGCTCCCCCGATGACGGCGCGGGAACGGCCCTGGGCCGTCACCTGACGCACCGAGACCAGCTCCACCCCGTCGTCGAGGCTGCCCCCCAGCTCCTCCACCAGTGTCCTGGTCCCCTCACCGACGTCCCAGCGGCCCTGCACGACGGCGCGGCCCTCACCGGAGCGCACCAACGAGGCATCGGCCCGGGCGCCGAGCAGCAGCCCCAGCCCGGCGACGAGCATGGTCTTGCCCGCCCCGGTCTCCCCCGTGAGGGCGTTGAGCCCGGGCCCGAGGTTCAGGCAGGCATCCGCCACGACCCCGAGCGAGGTCAGTCGTAGTTCCGTCAGCATCCACTCTCCCCCGGTCCCCGTCGCCAACCGTCGACGGGAAGCTTGAACTTGCGCACCAATCGTGTGGTGAAGTGCTGCTCGGACAGGCGCGCGATGTGCAGTGGCTGCGGGCAGGCACTCACCTCGAGACGCTGGCCGAGACTGAACTCACAGCTGCGTCGCCCGTCGCACCAGATCACTCCCTGGGGCACCTGCCCCACCAGATCGAGCTGGACCCGGGAGCTCGGGGACAGCACCATGGGGCGGTTGAACAGGGCGTGGGCGGACAGTGGGACCACCAGCATCGCCTGCACCTGGGGCCACACGACGGGGCCGCCACCGGAGAACGCGTAGGCGGTCGATCCTGTCGGGGTGGCCACGAGGACCCCGTCGCATCCCCACCGGGACAACGGGAGATGATCCACCTGGGCCAGGACGTTGAGCATCTTCTCGCGGGCGAGTTTCTCCAGTGAGGCCTCATTGACGGCGAAGGACTCCCAGACCACGGAGCCATCGGGGTCCTGGACCTGCACCTGGAGCACCAACCGCTGCTCGATGTCATAGTCGCGTTCCACCACGGCCCGGGGCAGGGCACTGAGGTCAGAGGTCTCCAGCTCCGCCAGGAAACCGACGTGGCCGAGGTTCACCCCGAGCAACGGCACCCCCAGAGGATGTGCCCACTCCGCAGCCCGCAGCAGTGTCCCGTCCCCACCGAAGACCACGGCGAGCTCCGCCGTCCGGGAGTCGGTGGCGTGGAGCTCGACCTCTGGCACCTGTTCGGCCAGCCGCTCGACGTCGTCATCGAAGGTGACGAAACTGAACCCGCTCATCCGCCGCATGAACGTGCACGCAGCCTCCAGGGCCTCGGGCCGTTCCGGGTGCAGCAGGACCGCCAACGTTCGTCTCTCCACGCCCCCCAGCCTAGCGCCCGGCGACCTTGACCAGCCGGATGAAGAACTCGATGTTCCCGCCGACCCCCGGCAGCCGACTGACCCCACGCCAGGTGCAGACCCAGCCGAGTTCCGCAGCCGCGGCGACGACCTCCGCCACGGCCTGTTCCCGCAGCCCCTCCTCGCGGACCACACCGTCACGTCCCAACCGCTCCCGACCCACCTCGAACTGTGGTTTGACCAGCAGCAGGGCCACACCCTCGGGATGCAGGGTGGCCAGGATCGGGGCCAGGACGAGTCTCAACGAGATGAAGGAGACGTCGCAGACGACCATGTCCACGACTCCCCCGAGGTGACTCAGGCGCAGGTCCCGCAGGTTGAGCCCTTCATGGACCCGTACCCGCGGGTCGATGCGGATCTCTTCGGCAAGCTGCCCGTGCCCCACGTCGACGGCGTGGACCAGTTCCGCGCCACGCGACAGCACCACCTGGGTGAAACCACCGGTGGAGGCCCCGGCGTCGAGGACCCGTGCCCCCACAGCGGTGCCGGAGTCGTCGAGCGCCCCGAGCAGCTTGTGCGCCGCACGTGAGACCCAGGGGTCCGTCACCACCTGGATCGCCTCCCCGGGTCCGACCTCGGCTGCGGGTTTCGTGACCACCCGGCCTGCCACGCTCACCCGGCCTGCCGTGATGAGCCTGGCCGCCCGGGTCCGGGAGCTGACCAGCCCCCGCGCGATGAGTTCCCGGTCCAACCTCATCGGGAGGTACCGAGCCGGGGCAGACTCGGCTGCGTCACCTCGGGGTTGAGGGCGGTGAGCAGACGCTGGTGGATCTCCTCGACCCGGGCGAGGGCCTCGGGCACCGGCATCGCCTCGAGGTCACCGAGTGCCTGCATCGCCTCGGTGACCTCCTCGATGCGTCGCACTCTCCCGGGCGCCGCAGAACGGGGGGTCGGTGCGGTCATCGCAGCAGGTCCAGGTCGTCCAGCAACGCCTCGATGTCGGCATCACGATGCCATGCGGCGTGCAATGCCGCCCACAACAGGTCCAGCTGCCCCTCCCGGTCGGTGGGCACCGTGCTGGCTCGGGTCTCGGCCCCGATGACCGTCACCTCCGCGGCCCCACACCGGTAACCGTCGCCGATCGGCTGCAGGACACGCGGTGGCGCCAGCAGCGCACCGATGTCGTGGCCGATGTGGGTGGGGCGACCCACGGGTGGGGCGACCAGGAGATCCCGTTTGCCGTGTGCCCCGGTGAAGACGAACAATGAGTCCATCTCGGCGTTGCCCGCCCCGACGATGTCGGTGTCGATGCGATCCCCGACGAAGATCGGATGTCGGGCGTCGAGCCGACGCACCGTCTCGTCGAGGAGTGGCCGGAAGGGCTTGCCGGCCATCTCGGGACGGAAGCCGACACAGGAGGTGATGAGGTCGATCTGGGCACCGCATCCGGGCAGGATGCCCCGTTCGGTGGGACGGGTCTGGTCAGGATTGGTGGCGAACCACTGCGCCCCGCGCTCGATGGCGATGATGCCCAGTTCCAGCAGTACCCACGGCAGTTGCGGGTGGTAGCCCTGGACGACGGCGACGGGCTCGGCCTCCAAGGTGTCGACCGGGGTGAACCCTCCCTCGGCGAGTTGCTCCACCAGGGCATCGGTACCGACGGCCAGGACGTGGGCACCTGCGGGCAGGCGCTCCTGGAGCATCCGCACGGTCGCCTGGGTGGAGTTGACCACATCGTCGGTGCTGGCGTCGATCCCGAGTTCCCGCAGGTGCGCCGCCACGGCCCCGGGGGTGCGGGCCGCATTGTTCGTGACGTAGCCGAGACGTACCCCCTCGTCCCGGATCGCGCTCAGCATCCGGGGCACCCCGTCAATGGCATGGGGGCCGAGGTAGATGACGCCGTCGAGGTCGAACAGGGCCGCGTCGTGGGCGTGGACGAGGGCGTTCACTCGTCCTCCCCGTCGATCTCGGCGAGAAGTTCCGCGATCTCCTCCTCAGGGCTGACCAGCTCGATCACCTCGGTCTCGGTGACGTCCTCCGGGTCCGGTTCAGGGTGTGCCGCCTCCTCGGGCCCCTCCAGGACGAAGTCGTCGGGCAACGTGACCCCGTCGAGAACTGCGATCCGGTCGGACACGTCGAGGAGGCCGTCGGGGTCGAGCCTGGCGGCCGCGTCGAACCATTCCCGGGCCGCCGCCACCTGGCCATCGGCCTCGAGCAGATCGGCATAGGCGTATCGGAGTCGGGCCTGTCCCTGACGCGGACCGATGCGGTGCGAGATGGCGGATCTCAGCAGCCGTAGGGCCTCGCCCCGTTGTCCGAGGTCGCTCCGGATCCCGGCCTCGACGAGCAGGCATTCGATGCGCAACCCCAGGTTCTTGGTGCGGGGGTCAAGGGTGGCGAGCAGGTCGAGGGCCTCACGGTGTCTGCCGAGTGCTCGTTCACAGTCCGCCAGGACCGGGAGCAGCTCATCCCCACCGTTCATCCGACGGATGGCCCTGAACTCGCGCAGTGCGATCTCGTAACGTCCAGAGGCGTAGGCCGCCTCGGCGGTGGCCTCCCTGACCACTGCCAGCCGACCGGCCCGACGTTTCGCCGCCGCGGCATGACGGTACGCGAGGTCGGGGTCCTCGTCGAGCAGGGTGCCCGCGGCCAGCAGATGGGCGGCGATGGTCTCCGCGAGGTCCTTGGGGAGACCTTTCAGCTCAGCACGGACCCCGACCGGCAGCAGCGACTCGTCGAACTCCTTGGGGGTGGGTGGCTCGTCGATCGCCGGGGCAGTCCCGGGGCTCGGGATGCGACGTTCCCTGTCGCGGTCACGTTCCTCGGGGCGACGTGACCGCTCGCCTTGCGGGAATCGTCGCCTGTCGGGAGTGGTTCCCGGGCGGTCGTCACGCCGTTGCCCACCGCGACCACGCTCGCCTCGGTCGTCACGCCGTTGCCCGTCACGGCCTCCAGCTGCGGGTTTGCGGTGGCCGGACCTCGAGAAGTTCCGGGAGCCGCGAGGGCCTGGTCCCTGCGATCCCTTGGCGGGTCCACCGCGTCGTCGACCTCCACCACGCCCTGACGAGCTCCCCTGTTCAACCATGCCGACAATTCTTCCAAACCAGCACGACCAGAGGAAAATTGGCGGCTGGCATCCTTGGAGGGCATGGACATGGATTCAAACGGGGTGATCCTCTACGACGCGGACTGCGGTTTCTGCTCGATGAGCATCCAGGTGGCGACCAGCCGCATGGTGCGGACCAGGATGCGGCCACTGATGGTGCAGCGGGCGGATCTCGGCCGTTGGGGGTTGGACCGCGCGGCCTGTCTGGAGCTGTTGCACGTGGTCGATGCACGCGGTCGGGTCCGGATCGGCAGCGACGCCGTCGCCGCGATCCTGCAGTCCTCCCGCCTGCCGTGGCCGATCGCGGGACTGGTGCTCAGGTCACCGGGGGTGCGACGGCTGTCCCAGTGGGTCTACCGGATCGTGGCACGCAATCGGCACCGACTGCCCGGTGGTACCCCGACGTGCCGACTGGATGTCATGGATTCGTAAGATTTCTGCTCTGGAACACGTCATCACTGCCGGAGCAGACTTCCCAGCATGAAGAAACGTCTTGTCCCCGTCGCTGTGACGGCCCTGATCACCCTCGCCGGTTGCGCTGGTGGATCTTCCGGTGATGCGATGTCCCCCGCCATGACCGATGGCATGAGCCCGTCGGCGATGACGACCCCCTCCGGGGCCATGACCGGGAAGGCGATGTCCTCCTCGTTCATCACCCACGAGGAGTACGAGTCCTCGAGGGAGCGATACACCGACACCACCGTCGTGCTGTTCTTCAACGCGAGGTGGTGCCCCGCTTGCCGCGCCATCACCGAGGAACTGACCACCGACCCCGGCAGGCTTCCCGAGAAGACCACCCTCGTCAGCGTCGACTACGACGAGCACACCGAGCTCCGCCAGCGTCACGGTGTCACGATGCAGCACACGTTCGTCGCCCTCGACGACCAGGGTCAGCAGGTCCGCAGATGGACCAGCACCTCGACAGAGGCCCTGCTGAAGGAGTTGCAGGGCTGAGCCATGCTGGTGACCGCACTTCTTTCCCTCCTGGCGGGCGTCCTCACGGTGCTCGCACCGTGTGTGCTGCCCTTCCTGCCGGTCATCGTGGGTGGCAGTCTGGGCCATGGTTCCCGGCGTCGCCCCTACCTGATCGCCGGCAGTCTCGTCGTCTCCCTGCTGCTGTTCACACTGCTGCTGAAGGCCAGCACCGCCTTCCTGAACATCGACCCCAAGGTCTGGGCGATCGGTTCCGGCTCCCTCGTGGTGTTGCTCGGCCTCGTGATGCTGTTTCCCGGGGTGTGGGCCCGGATCGCTGCTGCTGTGAAGCTCGACAACGCCCATCAGCTGCTCGACAAGGCCCGTGGCCACCGCAGCGAAACCCTCGGCGCCGTCCTGACGGGAGCCGCGTTGGGGCCGGTGTTCAGCAGTTGCTCCCCCACCTACGCCTGGGTGATCGCCACGGTCCTGCCCGCCAGCCCCAGTGTCGGCATGTTCTACCTGGGGGTCTACTGCATCGGCATGGCTGGCGCCCTGTTGGCGATCTCCCTGCTGGGCCGTCGGCTCATCGACCGCCTCGGCTGGGCCGCCAACCCCCGCGGCTGGTTCCAACGGGTCGTCGCGGTGCTGTTCATCATCGTCGGTGTCTTCGTCGCCACCGGCTGGGACAAGCAGTTCCAGGCCTGGGCGGTCGACAAGTTCCCCTCGCTGGTGGCCTTCGAGGAAGGGCTCATCCCCTCGGCCGAGCAGGCGATTCCTCGGCAGGCCGGTGAGGGGGAGCTCCCCAATCCCACTCCTGCCCCGGAACTCCAGGGCATCACGGCGTGGGTGGGCAGCGACCCGCTGACGTTGGCCGAGCTGCGGGGCAAGGTGGTCCTCGTCGACTTCTGGACCTACAGCTGCATCAACTGCGTCCGGACTCAGCCCTATCTCAACGCCTGGTACGACCGCTACCACGATGCAGGTTTCGAGATCATCGGTGTGCATGCGCCCGAGTTCGCCTTCGAGAAGGTGCCGGAGAACGTGGCCAAGGCCGTCGCCGACGCACGGATCAAGTACCCGGTGGCCCTCGACAACGACTTCGCCACGTGGCGGGCCTACAACAACCGCTACTGGCCGGCGAAGTACCTCATCGACGCCGAGGGCCGGGTCCGTTGGGTGCACTTCGGGGAGGGGCACTACGACGAGGCCGAGGCCAAGATCCGTGAACTGCTCGGTGAAGGTGGCGACAAGGCGGTGGTCTCCGACGAGACCCTGCAGCACACGCCGGGTCAGTCACCGGAGACCTATCTCGGAACGGATCGCGCCGCGGGCGACGACTCGGGGTTGCGGGGTGGGGACCACGACTACGGTGCAGCCACCGATCCACGTGAGACCAGCCATTGGACTCTCGGTGGCCCATGGAGTGCCGATGGTGAATCGATCACCGCACTCAGCGACGGCGCCCAACTGCGCTACCGTTTCTCGGGGCAGGAGATGTACCTCGTGATGGACGGCCCTGCCGGGGCGCGGGTCCGGGTCGAGGTGGAGGGCGGGATCGCTCCGGGTGGCGCTGATGTCATCGGGGAGGAGGTCACCATCGACGGCGCGAGGATGTACCGGCTGGTTCGACTGCCGGAGGCCACCGGTGGCACCACGGTCACCCTGACCTTCGACGAGGGCGTGCGTGCCAATGCCTTCACCTTCGGATGACGCCTATGCTGAACGGGTGGCGACCGTTCTTCTGGTGGATGACGACCCGACGGTGCGCGGTGTGGTCAGTGACTACCTGCGCGCCGCGGGGCACACCGTTCTCGAGGTCGGCGACGGGGTCACCGCTCTGTCGAGGGCACAGGGCTGTGACCTCGTCGTCCTGGATCTGATGCTGCCCGGCATCGACGGACACGAGGTGTTCCGGCGGCTGCGTTCCTCCGGGGTCCTGGCCCCGGTCATCATGCTCACCGCGAAGAGCTCCGAGGCCGACCGGGTCCTCGGACTCGAACTCGGCGCGGATGACTACCTGGCCAAGCCGTTCAGTCCTCGTGAACTCGTGCTCCGGGTGGCTGCCGTGCTGAGAAGACAGCGCCCTGTCGCCTCCGACCGTGAGATCCTCACCGACGGCAGCCTGACGCTCGACCTGACCGCCCAGAAGGCCAGTCTCGCCGGGGTGGCACTGAACCTGACCTTTCGCGAGTTCGATCTGCTGGCCCACCTGGTGGGCCACCCCGACCAGGTGTTCTCCCGTGAGGAGCTGATGCGTGCGGTGTGGGGTTGGGAGGTCGGCGACGCCTCGACGGTGACGGTGCACGTGCGCCGCCTGCGAAGCAAGGTCGAGACCGATCCGCAGCACCCCACCCGTCTGGTCACCGTGTGGGGGCGTGGTTACCGATGGGAACCGGCATGACGGAGCATCTGCTGATCGTCGCCTCGGTGACCCTCGCCGTGGGTCTGGCGTGCGCGACCCTGACCTCCGGCGTGGCGCGCCGTTCGGTTCGCTGGGCAGCGCTGCTCAGTCCCGTTGCGGTGGTGGCGACCATCGGGGTTGGTCTGCTCGTGGGCGCGCGACTGATGCTGATCGAATCCGTGCGGGTGCCGTTGCTGCTTCTCGCCGCAACGCTCCCTGCCGCGCTGCTGGCGGGAGTTCTGGTGTCGCTGCGCAGTCAGCGGGTGATCATGACTGCATCGGCTGAGCTGGAACGGGAACGTCGGCAGCGGGAGGTGGAACAGGGCAGACGTGAGCTGATCGCCTGGTTGTCGCACGATCTGCGGACCCCACTGGCCGGGATACGTGCCATGGCCGAGGCCCTCGAGGACGGCATTGCCGCCGACCCTGCCCGGTACCACCGCACCATCGTCTCCGAGGCGGAACGCACGGCGGAGATGGTGGATGACGTGCTGGCCCTGGCGGGGCTGCAGAGCGGCTCGGTGGCGTTGAGCGCGGAGACGGTGGTGATCGGTGACCTGGCCTCGGATCTGGTGGGCCAGCTGGAGCCCCTCGCCCATCAGCGTGGGGTACGGCTGCGGGGGTCCGTGTCAGGAGCCGCGAGTGATGTCATCGGGGATCCTGGTCTGCTGGCCCGCGCCCTGCAGAACATCGTCGGGAACGCGATCGCCTACACCCGCCCGGGCACCGATGTGGTGATGGAGGTGGTCACCGACGACATGGTTCGGATCAGTGTCAGCGACGGCTGCGGCGGAGTGTCCGAGGAGAATCTGGCACAGGTGTTCTCGGCTGGCTGGCGGGGTGATCGGGCCCGAACACCGGGGAACAGCTCCAGCAATGGATTGGGGCTGCCCATCGTGCGCACCATCGTTGCCGCCCACGGCGGACAGGTCACGATGCGCAATCATGACCGAGGCTGCATGGTTGAGGTCGTTCTCCCTCGTTCCCCCCACCTGTGACGTCCCCTCCACGGCCAGCCTCCTTCTTCAGCAGGGTCAGAGTCCGGCTGCAGGGAAGGAGGATCGGGGTCGGGACACAGGTGCTGACGGCGGCATGTCAGGCAGTGGCCTGGATGGACATGGATCGAGGTGCTGTCGTCAACGGTTCACGGACCAATTGGTGTGTCGGCGTTCTGCCGGAGGGCAGGGCTGCCCGGATCGCTGGATGAGCCCTCCCGGGCGTGGAGAACCCGGCCGCTCTCTGCCAGGTCGGGTCGATGATCTCAGGGTCCGTCACGCCGTTGGTGATCTGGTGGTCACCTCCGATGCACGGGGATGTCGCGGACCGATCCCGGCCGCAAGGCACCCCGTGTCGTGTGGGAGGAGGCTCTTGGTCGAGATGCGGTGGGGTTTGGTGTGGTGGGGGTTCACGGCTTCGTGCTGGCCATCAGACGAGCCCCTCCGTCGTGGTGGCTGTCACCCTGGCCGGAAACCTCGGCGATGAACAAGATGACAGGGACCCCACATGGGTTACCACCACTCACCCCCGGACGGGGTTTCGGTATGGACTGCGTCCCGATGCTCACACCCGACACCGACCCTGCCCGACCAACCACCGATCACCATGTCACGGATGCCCCCTCACGAGGAACACCACACCATGCCACGAAACATCACACCCGACACCCACCTTGACCCGCGTCACCACCCCGGGAGGGTTATTCAGGTGGCTTGAAAATAGCATCATGAAACACGTCGCAATTTAAACACAAAGGGGCAGCTCATTCCGATAGGATAAATCTT
>NZ_RQZG01000070.1 GCF_003859805.1 Arachnia propionica | reverse complement strand
GACAGGCGACGCGAACTCGTTCCCCCACCTTTGGCCAGTGCTCCTCGCCGCACAGCTCAGGGTCGTTGTTCACCAAGTCAGCACGGACCATCCCCGACTCTCCCGACTCTTCCAGCCGAACCTGGAATCCCTTGGCTCGATGCTCTGTCACCACGCCCCATTCCGGCGCCGAAAGACCTTGCGGACGCGAGTTTCGCCCCGAGAGCGCTTCTGGTACACCGCGCTCCAAGGCAGCGAATGAAAGTTGCCCTTCTTTCCACGAAGGGAATCGTGTGACCAAGATGCTCTGTCCCAGGTCAGGCC
>NZ_RQZG01000069.1 GCF_003859805.1 Arachnia propionica | reverse complement strand
CCGGAGTTGTTGCGGCAGCATGATGTGTTCTTGTCGACCTCGAGGGTGGAGGGGTTCGGGTTGGCGGCGGCTGAGGGGATGGCGGTGGGGTTGCCGGTTGTCGCGCCGCGTATTCCGGGGATCAGTGAGGTGGTCACCGATGAGGTCTCGGGGTTGTTGTTCGATCCGGAGGATGTGGGGGAGCCCGGGGTGAGTCTGGAGCGGTTGTTCGGGGATCGGGGTCTGGCGGATCGGTTGGCGGCGGGGGGTCGTGTTGAGGCGGCGCGGTTCACCGCGGATGCCTGCGCCCTGGCCTACGAGGAGCAGTA
>NZ_RQZG01000068.1 GCF_003859805.1 Arachnia propionica | reverse complement strand
TGCCGGTGATCTCGAATGGGATCAGTGATGGTCTGGTGACGGGGCCGGTTGCGGAGCGGTCCGGGGGGAGGCGGGTCATCATCGTGGCGAGTCTGGACAACCGCAACAAGGACATCAACCGTGCAGTTCGCGCCGTGGCGGCCATCGACGGGGCAAGCCTCAGCATCGTCGGCGAGGGGCCGGACCGGGCCGAGATCGAGACACTCATCACGGAACTCGATGTGGGGGATCGGGTGAGGTTGTTGGGGCAGCGCGGTGACGTCCCGGAGTTGTTGCGGCAGCATGATGTGTTCTTGTCGACCTCGAGGGTGGAGGGGTTCGGGTTGGCGGCGGCTGAGGGGATGGCGGTGGGGT
>NZ_RQZG01000067.1 GCF_003859805.1 Arachnia propionica | reverse complement strand
TGCCGGTGATCTCGAATGGGATCAGTGATGGTCTGGTGACGGGGCCGGTTGCGGAGCGGTCCGGGGGGAGGCGGGTCATCATCGTGGCGAGCCTGGAGAACCGTCGCAAGGACATCAACCGCGCGGTGCGGGCCATCGCCGGGATCGAGGGTGCCAGCCTGAGTGTGGTGGGGGAGGGGCCGGACCGGGCCGAGATCGAGGCCCTGATCGCTGAGTTGGGGGTGGCTGATCGGGTGGAACTGCTCGGCAGGCGGGCGGATGTGCCGGAGTTGTTGCGGCAGCATGATGTGTTCTTGTCGACCTCGAGGGTGGAGGGGTTCGGGTTGGCGGCGGCTGAGGGGATGGCGGTGGGGT
>NZ_RQZG01000066.1 GCF_003859805.1 Arachnia propionica | reverse complement strand
GAATCCGAGGAGGAAGGTGACCATGCAGAAGATACAGGTCAGGCCAAACACTCCCAGGATGAGGTCGGGGATGGCTGCTTGAAGTTCTTCCAGCTTCGTGACCGGTACGGCTATTCCTGTGACGAGCATGAACCCGCCGCCGTAGAGCATGGCCATGGGCAGGACCAGCCGTTGTAGTGGAGGACGAAGCGTGGGGTGGGTTCGGTGTAGGCGACCCAGCCTTGTCGGAGGCCGAGCAGACCGATGAGCGTGAGGGCGATGGAAAGCACGGTGAGCTCTCCGGTGAGGCTCTCCAGTGGTATGGGACTATTCATCATCCATCTCCGCCGAACAGCTTCTTTCCAAAGTTCCAGACGCTTTCAACAGCATCTGCGATGTTGTCGCCGAAGCTCTTGCCGTCGCCGTCAGGGTCCCAGGACATCGCCAGGCCGACTCCGAAGCCGACAGCGAGGCCGACGAGGGTTCCACCGACGGGCAGGGTAGGGGTTGTGTGGGACTGGGGGTCATCGTTGTCTCTTGCGG
>NZ_RQZG01000065.1 GCF_003859805.1 Arachnia propionica | reverse complement strand
CCCTCGTCGGCCTCGCTGTCGGCTTCGGAGTTGGCCTGGCCATGAGCATCCCCACAGGCGACGACAAAAACCTCGGAGATCGGATCGCCGACCTAGGTGAAGGCACCTGGAACTGGATCAAGGGAGCTTTTGGCGGATGAGAAGCATCATCCCCTTGGAGGCCGTCCCAGCTGGGGTGGTCTGGGCAGCCATTTTCGTCGCTGCCATCGGTCTGCTCGGCCTCCGAAGGCTGGGTCGCCTACACCGAACCCACCCCACGCTTCGTCCTCCACTACAACGGCTGGTCCTGCCCACCCCTGGCCATGCTCTACGGCGGCATAGCCATGCTGATCATGGGGGTGTTTGGACCTGTATCGCAGATGAAGGAACTGGAAGCTGCCATACCAAAAATTGCTCTAGGTTTTATCGGATTAGCTTGGGCTTTCTGCATGGTCACCTTCCTCCTCGGATTCTTCTTCTGGTTCCCACCCTTCCTCCTGCCACCTTGGCACCACCGAGCCCGCAGAGCAGGAATCGACCGACACGACCCCGACGCCATGGGAGCCTTCAAAGCCCTACCCCTGGAAGAACAGAGGCAAGCCGCCCGCAAGAGACAACGATGACCCCCAGTCC
>NZ_RQZG01000064.1 GCF_003859805.1 Arachnia propionica | reverse complement strand
GACGAAGGTGAAGGTGGTTTCGATGGCGAACATGCTGTGGCCCAGGAGGTGGCTTTCGATGGTGTCACCGGTCATCGAGGGTCCTGGTTTTTGTTGGGTGAGCTGGGTTGTTGGTTGAGGCCGCTGGTGATGCCCAGGGGGAGGTTGCCGTGTCCGGTGGTGGGGGTTGGTGTGTGGTAGCGGGGTGTTTTGGTGGTGGTTGGGGTTGTTGGGGCTTGGCTGGGAAGGGCTGGTGTTGCGGCGGATGTGGTGGTGTGGTGGAGGAGTTCGAGCTGTTCGGTGCGGGGGAGGGCCTTGAACGCTCCCATGAGGAGCGGATCATGGCGAGGCACGCCTGCCTTCACGGCGCGGGGGTACCAGCGGGGCAGCAGGACGCGGGGAAACCAGATGAAG
>NZ_RQZG01000063.1 GCF_003859805.1 Arachnia propionica | reverse complement strand
CCAAGGCCCGGTTGAGGGTCAACCGGATCACCCAGTCCCAGTCCTACATCGGGTTCCTCCACGAGACAGACGGAACTGTTGACCTGATCGCCTTGGACTGGCAAGACAGCGACAACATCGTCAACGCGTTGACAGAACTCACCCTCACATACCCGAACAAACGAATCGTCATCGTGTGGGACAACGCGAAATGGCACACCTCGAAACACCTCCGCTCACACCTTGGTGAAGGAAATCCCCTCGAGAACATCCACCTCATCAACCTTCCCCCATACGCGCCCGACCACAACCCCATCGAACACGTCTGGAACGAAGCCAAAAACCACATCAGCAACCACCAACACCCCACCTTCACCGACACCCGCCACGCCTTCGAAACCTACATCACCAACAACACATTCCCATACCGCATCAACAAGAAAGATCTTGTTTAAAGAGAGCTAT
>NZ_RQZG01000062.1 GCF_003859805.1 Arachnia propionica | reverse complement strand
CCCTCGTCGGCCTCGCTGTCGGCTTCGGAGTTGGCCTGGCCATGAGCATCCCCACAGGCGACGACAAAAACCTCGGAGATCGGATCGCCGATGTTGCTGAAGGCGCCTGGAACTTCGGAAAGAAGCTGTTCGGCGGAGAAGGATGATGAACATGTCCCTACTGGAAGCCTTTCCTTCTGGGATCATCTGGCTGATGGTCTTTGCAACTGCCATCGGCCTACTCGCTCTCCGACAGGGCTGGGTCGCCTACACCGAACCCACCCCACGCTTCGTCCTCCACTACAACGGCTGGTCCTGCCCACCCCTGGCCATGCTCTACGGCGGTGGATTCATGCTGCTGATAGGAGTGCTTGCACCTGTCACTGAACAGGAAGAACTTCAAGCAGCCATCCCCGACCTCATCCTGGGAGTGTTTGGCCTGACCTGTATCTTCTGCATGGTCACCTTCCTCCTCGGATTC
>NZ_RQZG01000061.1 GCF_003859805.1 Arachnia propionica | reverse complement strand
GGAGACGGTGCGGACTGCGGCGGAGAATCTACGGTCGATGGGGAAGACCGTGGATGAGCATATGGACAACATCGTGTCGCACTGGAACGGGCTGCCCGCGGTGTATGAGGGGCCGGGGGCGGAGCAGGCCTACGGGATCATGGCTCCGGCGGCGACGTCGGCTGAGTCGTTGAAGAACACCTTGGACAAGGCGGCATCGGCGATTGAGAATTTCGCGGACGCGATCGAGCCGGTGAAGAAAACGTTGGAGGGGTTGGAGAAGGAGGCTGCGGCGTTTCGGACTGAGGCGTTGGCGGGGTACGACGGCAAGCCGTGGCGGGAGCATCAGCCAGCGGTGGATCGCAATGTGGAGTTGTTGGGCAGGTATGCGGCAGTGGTGGAGGCGTTGACGTCGGCGTCGTCGGCGTGTGCGAACACGATCAATGGGTTGTACACGCAGTCGTGTCCGGTGCCGTTCGAGGTCA
>NZ_RQZG01000007.1 GCF_003859805.1 Arachnia propionica | reverse complement strand
TGTTGCCGTCCCAGTGTAGCCGTACCTCTGGTCCGAGGTTGAATTCTCCGGTGCGGAGGGTGCCGTTGGTGCGGGTGTTGGTGTACTGGTAGCGGACGATGACCTCTCCGCGTTCGAGGGCTTTGAAGAAGCCTGGGTACTGTCCTGAGGTCTTGAGGCGCTTGAGGTCGCCCAGGAAGCGGCCGTTGGGGTTCTGGGCTTCGAGGATGGATGTGAGGTAGGGTAGTGAGCCTTGTTGTGCGCCGCCTCGGGTACCGAGTTGGGTCTTGCTGATGTTGCCGCCCTTGTTCTCCTGGAAGGTGATCTCGTAGCGTTTTGGCCGTGGGGTGTCTTTCCCGGCCTCTGGGGGCGTGATGTCCGGGCCGCTGATCCCGGTCTGGTCCAACTCGTCCCTCCCAGGAGAGACATGCGTATCGGGGGATTCCCCGGCGCGTCCGGAGATTACCTGACGCCCCTGCGACTCGAGATGCCTCTGGCCTCCATAGTCGCCTGCCCATTCTGAGATTTTACGTAGAAGGCTATCTTTTTCGGTTGTATGCCTAAGTATGTCTCGCTGGGTCTCGAGGTGGGCTTGTGTCGAAGGATCTAAATCTCCCTCATCAATTCTGTTTGTTAGCTCCTGTATCAGTTCTTTGTTTGTGAGGTTTTCGGCTTCTGGGATCCATCGTTTGACAGCTTGGGGGGTGCCTGCTGCTGCGTCGCGGGCTTTGGCTGCGGCGTCGCGGGCGGCGTCCCACGATTCGGTGAGCTGGTGTGCGTTGTCATAGATGTTGCTGAGTGGTTGGTCGGTGAGTTCTCCTTGCCAGGTGGCGGGGTGTGTGATCTCTCCCGGTGGTGGGGCGTAGGGGTTCTCGTTGAACTTCCCGCCCGGGTTGCGGAGGTTGTCCGGGTTGTCGGTGTCCCGGAAGGTGCCTTCTGGGTCGCTGGCGTAGTGGAGTCGGCCGTCGCCTCGGTCCTGGATGACGGGATCGCCCTTGTGGTCCACGGAGAGGTCGTTGCCGTAGCGGTCGGTCCGCCTCGGTGGTTCGGCGTCCGGGGTGTCGATGTCGATGGGTGGTGCGGCTCGTCTGGGCGTGGGTTGATCGAGGTCCGGGGTGTGATGGCCACCGCCGTGGTGATTGTGGGCCTGATTGAAGGTGGTGTGGTCGTTCCACGCCCCGCCTCCGCCACGTGTGTGTGCCCCGGCCGGGACGGTGTTGCGCCAGGGGTCGGTGAGGTTCTCCAGACCATGCTTGGCCTGGCTGGCCACGTGGCGCAGCCGTTCCTCCAAGGGGGTGATCACGTGGTCGACACCGAAACGCGTGACCCCTTGCCGGAAACGGTGCAGTGGTTGGGTGAGGGTGTCCACGGTCTTCGCGACGTGCTCGATCCCGGGGGCCAGGTGTGAGGGCAGGCCGCGGGGAACCCTGGCACCGCGAAGCAGGAGCTTGGACCCGGCACCCACCACACCGGCGCCCAGAATGGTCTCGGTCCAGGCCTGGACCGGATCCTCCTCATAGGCGTGCCAACCATTCTCCCCAGCGAGGTGGGCCTGGTGGTCCCACTTGATCATGTCGCCCCACAAGGTTGCGGCCTCATTGAGTTTCGCCGTGTACTCCGGATCCTCCTCACCGATCCTCTGAACCCCGAAACCCCGGATCACCACCTCGCCGGTCAGCCACCAGAAATGCCCGGTGGCATGCCACGTCTGCCCCATGGTGTCCAAGGAGAACCTGCCCTCCTGGTCCATCCCGAGGTGAGCCATGAATCCATAGAACCCACCCTTGATGACGTTTCCGGCGCCACGCATGATCGACTCACCAGCATGACGGGACGTGCGTTCGACCTTCGTGCCCCACGGATACTCCCCCAACTCGTGGAACCCCTCATCCAAACCCGGTGCCGGGGCCAGACAGGTCTCATGGTGAGAACCCAAACGACGGATCGCGTTCTCACAGCTCCGCGCGGCGTTGAGCACCTGCTCGAACAACTGGTTGTAACGGGCCAACAGCTCATTGTTGGTGTCCACCGCGTGCTGATGCCGTTTCCAGTGTGTCTTCTGCTGCCGCAGCGGCCCCTCGAACAACCCCATCTGGGCCAACTCCGCCGGATCATGATCAGCAGCATTCCGGCTGTCGTAGATGTTCCCGACAAGCTCCAGATACCCTTCCAGCGCCTCAGCACGGAACGCACGGGCCTCCTGCTCAACCTGCTCCAACGCGGGCTTGATCGCCCGCAACTCCTCGGCGAAGTCCCGGATCGCCTTCGCGGCCGCGACCAGGTCCGCACGGATCAACGCCGCAGGCCAGGTCGCACGCTTCATCACCCCGTAGACCATCTCCTCATCCGGTGAGCGGTACACCCCACGCAGCTCCTGCCACACCCCGTCAACCGCATGCACCTTGTCCGAGATGTTCGAGCCGACGGCCCAGATCTGGGAACCGGCCTCGAAGATCGCATCCGGATCCAACCCCTCGGCCCGGCACACGAAGGCATCAGGATCGATCAGCCCATCACTCACGACGACTCCCCGGTGGCCATCTTCTCGAAGAACGAGAAGTTCCCCGTCTCGGCCGCCCGCATCATCTCCTCCTCCACCTGCGACGCCTGCGTCGCACGCACCGAGGCGTCCATCTCGGTCTGCGCGTCCAGGTACGTGTTCGACGCCGCGGTCACCCCCACGATCCCGGCCGAGACATGGTTCACGATCGCCTTGAACTCCCCGAGCCGGGACTCCAGCACCAGCCCCAACGCCTCCGGAATCCCACCGGTCAACTCCGGGCACCATGACAACGCCGCCACCGGGGCGTCGAAACTCCCCGGGTCCAACGCCGTGCCCAACTCCTCCTGAGCCACCCTGGCGCGCTCCAGCACACCCTGCACCCCAGCAGGATCAATCTGCCACTGTGTCATCCTCAGGACCCCTCTCGCCGCGAAGCCGTGACCCCGACACCCTAAACGTGAACCACCACCCCCACCCAGTGCGACGACCAAAAGGATGACGCCGAGGCGCCCCGGGTGGGCGCTGGGATGGTGGAATCCCACAAAAGAGAGCCGGGATGTTGTGGGGCGCCCACCCCCGGCGTCAACCTACGGGAGCGTAGGCTACGGAAGCGTAGGTTTGTGATGGGAGGCCGAATGACCGAAGCGGCGATGTCCACCGAGATGGTGCAGCTGCTCACCCCCGAGGGCGAGCGACGCGAGCACGACGAGTTCACCTTCGAACGCCCCGACGAGGACCTGCCCGCCTGGCTGCGGGACATGGTGCTGGCCAGACGTTTCGACACCGAGGCGACCGCCCTGCAACGCCACGGCGAACTGGGCCTCTGGCCCCCGGTTCTCGGCCAGGAAGCCGCCCAGGTGGGATCGGCCCACGCCCTCGGCGACCTCGACGTCGTCTTCCCCACCTACCGGGAACACGCCGTCTTCCTCACCCTGGGGCTTCCCTTCCAGCAACTCCTCGCCCTGTTCCGCGGCTCCGACGCCGGGGCCTGGGACCACCTCGACCGGTTCCGCAACTACCAGATCATCATCGGCTCCCAGACCCTCCACGCCACCGGCTACGCCATGGGGCTCCAGCTCGACGGTCTCGTCGGCAACCAGGACGGCCCCAACGCCGCGACCATCGCCTACCACGGCGACGGCGCCAGCTCCCAGGGCGACGTCAACGAGGCTTACGTCTTCGCCGCCAGCTACAACGCCCCTGTCGTGTTCTTCTGCCAGAACAACCAGTGGGCCATCTCCGAACCCATCGCCCTGCAGTCCCGCATCCCCCTCTACCAGCGTGCCCACGGCTTCGGCTTCCCCGGCGTCCGCGTCGACGGCAACGACGTGCTCGCCGTCCACGCCGTCACCCGCTGGGCCCTGGAGCGTGCCCACCGAGGGGAGGGCCCCACCTTCATCGAGGCCTTCACCTACCGCATGGGCGCCCACACCACCTCCGACGACCCCACCAAGTACCGGGCCGACGAGGAGACCCGCAGCTGGGCGGGACGCGACCCCATCACCCGGCTGACCACCCACCTGCGCACCGCAGGACTCATCGACGACGCCTGGCTGGCCGGACTCGACGAGGAGGCCCGCCAGTTCGGGGCCGACATCCGCGCCGCCATCCCGACGTTGCGGGACCTGACCATGGACGAACTCTTCGACAACGTCCACGCCGAGAACACCGTCGCGCTGGAGGCACAGCGCCGAGAACACGCCGCTTGGGCGGCCGAGGAGGAGTAATGAGCCAGCAACTGAGCTTGGCGAGGGCCATCAACGCAGGACTGCGCCGCGCCCTCCAGGCCGACCCCAAGGTGCTGCTGGCCGGGGAGGACATCGGCCAGCTCGGCGGGGTGTTCCGCGTCACCGAAGGCCTCCAGGCTGAATTCGGCCCCAACCGCGTCATCGACTCCCCGCTGGCCGAGTCCGGCATCGTCGGCACCGCCGTCGGCCTGGCGATGCGCGGCTACCGCCCCGTCGTCGAGATCCAGTTCGACGGCTTCGTCTTCCCCGCCTTCGACCAGATCGTCACCCAGGTGGCGAAACTCCACGCCCGAACCGCCGGCAGACAACCCGTGCCCATGGTGATCCGCATCCCCTACGGCGGTGGCATCGGTGCCGTCGAGCACCACTCCGAATCCCCCGAGGCCTACTTCTGCCACACCCCCGGGCTGAAGGTGGTCTCACCCGCCACCCCGCACGACGGCTACTGGATGATCCAACAGGCCATCGCCAGCCCCGACCCGGTGATCTTCCTCGAACCGAAACGTCGCTACCACACCAAGGGCACCGTCGCCGCCGAACGCCGTCCCGCACCCCTCCACCAGGCGGAGGTGGTGCGCTCCGGCCAGGACGTCACGCTGCTGGCGTGGGGACCGATGGTGCGCACCTGCCTCGACGCGGCCGCCGTCGCGGAGCAGGAGGGCACCAGCCTGGAGGTGGTGGACCTGCGCACCCTCGCCCCCGTCGACTGGGTGAGCCTCACCGCCTCCGTACGACGCACCCGCCGCGCCGTCGTCGTGCACGAGGCCCCCCGCACCCTGGGGCTGGGCGCCGAGATCGCGGCCCGCCTCCACGAGGACCTCTTCTACCAGATGGAGGCCCCCGTGAAGCGGGTCACCGGCTACGACATGCCCTACCCGCCCGCCCGGGTCGAGCAGGAATTCCTGCCCGGCATCGACCGCATCCTCGACGCCGTCGACCAGTCCCTGCAGTACTAGAGAACACCAAGGAGCCCCGATGAAACGCACCTTCCTGCTCCCCGACCCCGGCGAGGGCCTCACCGAGGCCGAGATCGTCGCCTGGCGGGTCACCGTCGGCCAGGTGATCGAGGTCAACGACGTGCTGGTCGAGATCGAGACCGCGAAATCCCTCGTGGAGCTGCCCTCACCCTGGGCCGGGACCATCACGGCGCTGCTCGTGGCCGAGGGCACCACCGTGGAGGTGGGTTCCGGCATCGTCGAGATCGACGACGGCACCGAGGCCACCCTGGTGGGCTACGGCCCCGCCGAGGAGACCCCACGCCGTCGACGTCGCTCCTCCGCGCCCAGCCGGGACACCACCCGGCTCCGTGAGGCCGTCGAGGCAGCCTACGAACCCCGGGAACCCTCCCGGCGCGCCGACGACGTGGCCCCGGCCGAACCGGTGGTGGCCGAACCCGTCGGCGAACCACTGCCCGAGGCCGGGGAGGCCCCCGTCGAGTCCAGCCTGGTCCTGGCCAGCGACCCCGACGGGGTGCGGGCGAAACCCCCCGTGAGGCAGTTCGCGAAGGACCTGGGGGTGGACCTGCGCACCGTCGTCGGCACCGGGATCGGCGGCACCGTCACGCGCGAGGACGTCAAGGCGGCCTGGGCGTTCCAGCAGGAACCCGCCACCGGCACCGTGCTCAACGACGCCGCGAGCAACGGCCCCACCGGGCCGAGCGACCTCGGGGGACGTCGCCCCAGGGGCAGGGGGGAGCGCCGCGTCCCCATCAAGGGGGTGCGGAAGGTCACGGCGGAGGCGATGGTGCGTTCGGTGAACACCCACGTCCACGTCACCGAGTGGATCACCGTCGACGTCACCGGCACGATGGACTTCGTCGAGACCCTCAAGACGCGCCGCGAATTCGCGGGACTGCGCATCTCGCCGCTGCTCATCTACGCCAAGGCCATCTGCCTGGCGCTCGGCCGCAACCCCGAGCTCAACACCTCGTGGGACGACGACGCGCAGGAGATCGTCTTCCACGGCGACGTGAACCTCGGCATCGCCGCCGCCACACCGCGTGGCCTCATGGTGCCGAACATCAAGGCCGCGCAGGAACTGAGCCTGCTGGAGCTGTGCCGGGCGATCAACCAGCTCGTCGCGGTCTCCCGGGAGGGCAGGCTGCAGCCCGCCGACTACTCGGGTGGCACCTTCACCATCACCAACGTCGGGGTCTTCGGCATCGACGGCGGCACCCCGATCATCAACGGCGACGAGTCGGCCATCTTCTGCATGGGGGCCATCCAGCGTCGCCCCTGGGTGGTCGTCGAGGGCGGGAGGGAACAGGTGGTGCCGCGCTGGGTGACCACCTTGTCCATCGCCTTCGACCACCGGATCATCGACGGCGAGCAGGGCTCCCGCTTCCTCCACGACGTGGCGGAGATCCTGGCCGAACCGGCCCTGGCGCTGCTGTTCTGACCCTGTTGACCGGTCCCTGCGCGGATCGCGGGAAAGGACACCAGGGCGTCGGTGAGCACGGACAAGGCCCCGAGATCATCTCGGGGCCTTGCCGGGTCGGGGTCAGCGGGTCAGGACTGGTCGTCCTTGTCGGCGATCTTCACCAGCGCCACGACACCTTCGATGACGACACGCCAGACGATGGCCCACAGCACGAACTGCGCCAGGGCGACGAACAGGCCGGAGACGATGCTCGTCCCGGTCGCGTAGGGGCTGAACACCCCGATGATCCTGAACAGGGCCTCGACGGCCAGCACGATCAGGATGATCATGTAGGCCACGCCCGGGGCGGCCTTGGCCACCTTCTGGCTGAACTTGAAGTCGAACAGGGCCGAGAACAGGTTCGGCTGGGCCTGGGCGGGCTGGCCACCCCACTGCTGCTGCGGGGCACCGTAGGCGGCCTGCTGCCCCCACTGCTGCTGCGGGGCCTGCTGGGCGTTCCAGTCCTGCTGCTGGGCAGGCTGGCCCCAGGCCTGGGCGGGCTGCTCAGGAGCGGCCGCGGCGGGCGGGGCACCGGTCCAGGTGGTCTGCTCGGTGGCGGGCACGGACTGGTCGAGGCTCCACTCGCTGGAGGCGCTCTGCGGGGAGGCGGCCTGGGAGGCCGACTGCTGGCTCTGCCCGGCGGAGATCGTGGTCCAGTCGTCGGAGGTTGGCTGATGGGTGGCGGGCTGGGCGCTCCAGTCCTGCTGCTGGGCGGGCTGGGCACTCCAGTCCTGGGAGGACTGACCCCAGTCGTGCTGCTGGGGCTGCTGGGCGTTCCAATCCTGGGCCGGCTGGGCGCCCCATTCCTGGGGGTTGTTGTGCTGGGGCTGGGCGTTCCAATCCTGGGCGCCGTTCCACTGGTTGTTGGACATGGGTCACATTCTGCCATCTGTGGCAGTCCAGTCTCGAACCTCCGTGAAGTGCGCAAGGATGGGAGGCATGACAGTGACCACCCTTCGCGTCTTCCTGGAAGCCATCGATGCCAACCTCTCCCTGGCGCGGCGACTCAACCCGGGCCGGGCCGTCATGTTGGCGGTCAAGGCCAACGCCTACGGCCACGGGATCGTCGAGGTGTCCCGACACGTGGAACGACGCGGCACCGCCGACTGGCTGGGGGTCGCGCAGGTCGGGGAGGGGGAGCAGCTGCGGGCCGCCGGGGTGGGCCTGCCCATCCTGAAACTCTCCCCGACACTTCCCGAGGAACTGGCCGGGGCGGTGGCGGCAGGGCTCACCCTCACCGTCGCCTCGGAAACAGGGGCGAGGCAGCTGGCGGAGGTGGCACGGGATGCCGGAACCCCTGCTCAGGTGCACCTCAAGGTGGACACCGGGATGCGTCGGGTGGGGGCGGAACCCGATGCTGCGGTGCACCTGGCCCGCGTCGTCACGGAGTCCCCGCACCTGGTGCTGGACGGGATCTTCACCCACCTGCCGATCTCCGACTCCCCGGCCGGGGAGGACTTCACCCGGGCCCAGCTGCAGCGGTTCCTGGCGGTCGCGGCGGAGGTGCAGGAAGCGGTCGGGCCGGTGCCGTGGATCCATGCCGCGAACTCCGGTGCGGTGCTGGGGCACGACGTCGCGGGCACCAACCTGATCCGTCCCGGGATCATGGCCTACGGGTGCCGCTCCGACGGGTCGACGGCGTGGGAGGGGCTCACCCCTGCCGCGCGGTGGACGACCCGTCTGACATTCCTCAAACGTGTCTCAGCAGGTGAGACGGTGGGGTACGGACGGACCTGGACCGCCCCCCGCGACACCTGGATCGGCACCGTCCCCGTCGGCTACGGCGACGGCTACTCCCGGCTGCTGAGCAACCGGGGCCGGATGCTGGTGGGGGGACGCTCCTGCCCCATCGCCGGGCGGGTCTGCATGGACCAGACCATGATCGACCTCGGCCCGGAGACCCCGGAAGTGGAGATCGGCGACGAGGTGGTGCTGCTGGGCGAGCAGGGAGACGAGCGGATCACCGTCGAGGAGATCGCGGACCTCATGGGGACCATCACCTACGAGACGATGTGCCTCATCACCGCGCGGGTGCCTCGCAGCCACGGCTGACCGGTACCTCACGCCGCCGCAGCCCGAGCCGTGACGGGAAGCAGCCGTCGAGACCGCTGGCATCCGGTGCCGGAACCCGCCCCTCCGTCAGGCCACGGGAGGCCTCGTCACTCCACGACCTCCGCGTAGGGTGCGATCCGGGGACGACGTGAGACGAACTCCCGCATCGCGTGCCGCACGATGGCATTGGTGGACCAGCCGTCGACCACGGCCCCGACCCCGCCCCCGACGAACGGGATCCGCTTGCCCAGGAACACCCCCAGCCGTTTCCCGCTCACCTGGTTCATCGCATTCTCGAACAGGGCCCGCGAGACCCGCTCATCCAGCCCCGCGTCGAAGGCCGGTGCCGTCGCGACGGCGGCGGGCGAGCTGGGCAGGTCGCCCGAGTGGATCAACCGCTCGGCGGCACGCGGCCCCAGCATCACCATGAGGATCGCGGTGCGCACACGTGGATCGGCCAGCTCGTAGCCGCGCAGGTGAGCGATCGCGGCAACGGCACGAGCCTGCACGAACAGGCTGGCGGCGAGGTTGGCGGGGATGGTGACGAAGGCCAGCAGGAATCCACCCCAGTTCGTGGCGAAACCCTGACCCCCGGCCATGACGATGTGCTGGTTGGCCACCCAGGCGACGGCGGCCTCCGGGTCCCGGACCCGCTCCAGGGCGCTCCTGGCCGCCTTCCTCGCACCCGGCAACCGGCCGCGCCCCTCGATGGCGATCTCCAGCACCTGATGGAAGGCATCCGCCGTCAGCCCCTCCGCCACGGCCACCGCATCCTTGTTCCCGCTCACCCCTCCAGAGTGGCACACCGGCGCCCGATACCCAATGCCTGCGACACTGGGAACGTGCTCGACAGCGTCTTCGGATCCCCGCGCAGCTGGCCCCGGGCCGACCTCATCGGCTACACCGACGAGTTCGATCCCCGACTGGCCCTCGCCGCCTACTGCAGCGGCGTGTTCCCGATGCCCCTCGATCAGCGGATGGGCTGGTGGTCGCCCATGTCCCGGGCCGTGCTGCCCCTCGACGCCCTGCGCGTCACCCGCTCCCTGCGCAGGTCAGCCGCTCGCCACACCACCACCGTGGACCGGGCCTTCGACCGGGTGCTGGGCTCCTGCGCCGACCCGAGACGCCCGGGCGGCTGGATCGACGAACGCATCACCGCCGTCTACACCACCCTCCACCACATGGGTTTCGCGCACAGCGTCGAGACCTGGGACGACCAGGGTCGGCTCGTCGGGGGCCTCTACGGCATCCTCATCGCCGGTCTGTTCGCCGGGGAGTCGATGTTCCACCACCCCGAGCTCGGGCGGGACGCCTCGAAGGTGGCGCTGATGCGGCTCGTCGCCGATCTCCGCCACGCAGGTGTCACCCTCCTCGACGTGCAGTGGCAGACCCCGCACCTGGCCTCACTCGGGGTGGTGGAGTGGCCACGCGAGATCTACCTGCAACGTCTCGTCGGTGCCCTGAACCGGGACCACGGCACGCTGTGGCAGGGGGAACCGCCACGCCTGAGTGGTCGTGACCTGGTCCGCAGGCTCAGCCCCGACCCTCCAGCTGGGTGAGGATCTCGGACTGACGACGGTTGGCCTCCGCCCAGGAACGGCGCGCCTCCTGCCAGGCCTCACGGGCCTCCGGGGCCCACTGCGGCATGGACTCCACCAGCTCGGTGTTCAGGCTGCTCAACAGCGAGTTGAGCTCGGCGTTCGCCCCGGCCAGCTCCGATGCGCCGTCGGGCAGCCCGGCCGGGAAGTCGGGACTGGGTGGTGGATCGGACTCCAGCTCCATCTCGACGACGACACGTGGCTGCCCCTGCCCGGTGAGGGAGGAGTGCACCAGGTCGAGCCCCTGTTTCACCCGTTCGATCTGGGAGTCGAAGTGACTGTAGTCACGTTGGAAGGCGACGAATCGGTTCCCGTCCAGGACCGTCGCCAACCGCGGGAGGTCGTCCTGGAGCCGCCTCTGCAGCTCGTGGATCTGCTGGTGGCTGGCTTCCACCTGTCCCGCGGCACGGATCATCGCCCCCTGATCCGCCTGCTCCACTGCCATGGTCCTCTTCCTTGTCTGTCTTGAGTGAACCCCCTCCATGCCGACCTTATGACGGACACGGGTCATCCGGTAGTCGATACGCTGAAGCGGTGATCGGCTATTTCGGTCCCGCAGGGACTTTCACCCATCAGGCCCTCCTCGCCATCAGCGACGAGGAGGCCATCCCGTTCGTCAGTGTCGGGGAGGCGCTCGACGCGGTCCGCGAGGGACACGTGGCCGAGGCGGTGGTCCCCATCGAGAACTCCGTCGAGGGTGGGGTCTCCGCCACGCTCGACAAGCTCGTCGACGGTGATCCGCTGGTGATCCGGGCCGAGGTGGTGATCCCCGTCGAGTTCGGGCTCTACGTGCGGCCCGGCACCACACTGGACCAGGTCCGGGCCGTCCTCACCCACGGCCATGCCGCCGCACAGTGCCGCGACTGGTTGGCCACGATGATCCCCGAGGCCCACGTCACCGAGGCCGGGTCGACGGCGGGCGCCGCCCAGGAGGTCGCGGATCCCACCTCGCGCCACGACGCGGCGATCTGCGCGCGCGTGGCCGGGCAGCTGTACGGGCTGCAGGAGCTGGCCCACTCCATCGAGGACAACCCGGGGGCGGTGACCCGCTTCATCGTCGTCTCCCGGCCCGGCGCACTCCCGGAGCGCACCGGGGCCGACAAGACCACCCTGGTGGCCTACATGCAGGAGGACCACCCCGGTGCGCTGCTGGAGATCCTGCAGCAGTTCGCGGTGCGCGGGGTCAACCTGTGCCGCATCGAGTCGCGCCCGACGAAGACCCTGCTCGGCAGCTACTGCTTCGCCATCGACGCCGAGGGACATCTCGCGGACCGTCGGCTGGCCGAGGCGATGCTCGGGCTGCACCGGATCTGTCGCGAGGTGGTGTTCCTCGGCTCCTACCCCAGGGCCGACGAGCAGCCGTCGACGGTGCGGCGCGGATTCGACGACGAGGCCTTCGAGGAGGCCAGCCGCTGGTTGGAGGTGCTCCGTCGGGAGCCCGAAGCGTAGGCTGGTGCCATGATCGACCCGAAGTTCATCCGCAGCAATCCCGATGCCGTGCGTGCCTCGCAGGCCGCGCGTGGTGAGTCCGTGGCCATCGTCGACGAGATCCTCGCCGCCGACGAGTCGCGTCGCTCCGGGATCGCCCGGTACGAGCAGCTGCGGGCCGAGCAGAACGCGTTGGGCAAGCAGGTCGCGAGGGCACAGGGCGACGAGAAGACCCGGCTGCTGACCCGCACCAAGGAGCTCTCGGGCGAGGTGAAGGCGGCGAAGGAGGCCGAGGCCCTGGCGGCGGCCCGTTTCGACGAGCTGGTGATGCAGCTCGGCAACCTCGTCCTCGACGGGGTGCCGCACGGCGGTGAGGACGACGGCGTGGTGCTCGAGACCGTCGGGACCCCTCGGGACTTCGCGGCGGAGGGTTTCACACCGAGGGATCACCTGGAACTGGGTGAGGCGCTCGGGGCCATCGACATGGAGCGAGGGGCCAAGATCTCCGGCTCCAGGTTCTACGTGCTGACCGGGGTGGGGGCGCAGCTGGAGGTGGCGCTGCTCAACCTCGCGATGTCGAAGGCCGCGGAGTGGGGCTTCACCCCGATGATCCCGCCGGCCCTGGTCAAGCCGCAGGCGATGGCCGGCACCGGTTTCCTCGGCCAGGCCGAGAGGGACGTCTACCACCTGCCCGACGACGACCTGTACCTGGTCGGTACCTCCGAGGTGGCGCTGGCCGCCTACCACAGCGACGAGATCCTCGACGCGGAGACGCTGCCGCGCCGTTACGTCGCGTTCTCGCCGTGCTTCCGTCGTGAGGCCGGGTCCTACGGCAAGGACACCCGCGGCATCTTCCGGGTCCACTGGTTCGACAAGGTGGAGATGTTCGTCCACTGCCGCCCGGAGGAGGCCGTCGCCTGGCATGACAGACTGCTGGCCTTCGAGAAGGACTTCCTCACCGCGTTGGAGATCCCGTTCCAGGTGCTCGACGTCGCCTCCGGGGACCTCGGGCTGTCGGCGGCCCGCAAGTACGACTGCTACGCGTGGTTGCCGACGCAGCAGCGGTACCGCGAGGTGACCTCCACCTCGAACTGCACCCAGTTCCAGGCGCGGCGGCTGGGCATCCGGTACCGCACCGAGGGCGGCACGGAGCACGTCGCGACGCTCAACGGCACGCTGTGCGCCATGACCCGCATCATCATCATGCTGCTGGAGAATCATCAGCAGGCCGACGGCTCCGTCCGGGTCCCCGAGGCGTTGCGCCCCTTCCTGGGAGGCGTGGACGCGCTCCGCTGAGCCCTGCGGACCGGAATCGCCGGGGGCGACGTCCCGACGAAGGGGCCGTGGGTCCTGGGGAACGCCTGGGCGACAGCGGACAGGAAGGTCCCGCACCGTCGACCGGTGACGGTGCGGGACCTTCCCGGTGGCGGGGTTCAGTGCTGCATCAACCCGGTGTTGACCACCGGGGTGGCCCGGGAGTCGCCACACAGCACCACGAGCAGGTTCGAGACCATCGTGGCGCGGTGCTCCGGGGTGAGTGAGACGATCTCGGAGCTCTCCAGCTTCCCCAGGGCATCCTCGACCATCGAGACCGCGCCCTCGACGATCTTCTCGCGGGCCGCGATGATGGCGCTGGCCTGCTGGCGCTGCAGCATCGCCTGGGCGATCTCGGAGGCGTAGGCCAGCGACGAGATACGGGTCTCGATGACCTCCAGCCCGGCCAGGCCGATGCGTGCCGCGACCTCGGCGGCCATCTCGGAGGCGATCACCTCGGTGTCGCCCCGAAGGGTCACCTCCACCGCGTCGTTGTCATACGGGTGACTCATCGCGATGTGGCGCAGCGCGGCCTCCGCCTGGACCCGGATGAAGTACTCGTGCCCCTCGACGGCGTAGATGGCCTTGGCCGTGTCCGCCACCTGCCACACCACGATGGCCGCGATGTTGATGGGGTTGCCGTCGGCGTCGTTGACCTTCAGCTCGTTGGTCTCGAAGTTGTGGACCTTGACCGAGATCCGACGCTTCGTCGTGAACGGCGTGACGAACCACAGCCCGGGCTTCTTGATGGTGCCGATGTAGGATCCGAGGAACTCCAGCACCTTCGCCTCACCGGGGCTGATCAGCACCAGCCCCGTGCTGAGCACCAGGAAACCCAGGGCCGCCGCACCCATGCCGAAGATGCCGAGGTTGAGTGGGAAGTCGAGCCCGGAGGTGGGGCCGATCGGCAGGACCTGGGACAGCAGCATGGCCAGCCCGAGCGCCACGGCCGCGATGAGCGGTATGGCCAGCAGGCCCGGGAACGCGAAGGTGGACTTCTCCTGCACCCGCACCCGGCTCCCGGTGATCCCCACCGGGTTGCCCGTGATGCGTGGCGGCTGTCCCGTCGGCGCGGCCGGGTACGGCATCTGCGGAGGTTGTTGGATGCCCCGTTGGGGGACATTGGGGTACTGCGGGGTGGACATCGGTATCTCCTTCCGAGGATGACTCTAGTATTTGGGGAGGCGAGACCCTGCCGCGGTGGGAACCCACGAACAGCCAGGAGAAGCGACGATGACCTTTCACCCCCGCCTGGTGGCCCTCGACATCGACGGCACCCTGGTGGATGCCGACGGGCAGCTGCCCGACGCCGTTCGCGACGCCGTGCGCCGCATCGTCGCGGCCGATGTTCCCGTGGTGCTCGCCACCGGACGGTCCTGGATCTCCACCGAGCGGGTCGTGGCCCAGCTGGGGCTGCCGCCCGGGGTGGCGATCTGCGCCAACGGGGCACAGATCCTCGCCCACCCGTCCGGGAGGGTCCTGCACGAGGAACTCTTCGACCCGGCCGACACCATCGCCAAGGTGGCGCGTCTGGCACCCCAGGTCGCGATCGCCGTGCCGGACCGTGCCCACTGGCGGGTCTCCAAGGGGTTCCCGCCCGGCGAGCTGAGCGGCGAGGAGGTGGTCATCGAACCACTGGAGGACCTGGCCTCGCGCCCCGTCACCCGTGTCGTGATCTGCGACCCCGACAGCTCCGACGAGATGTTCGTGGAGATGGCGGAGTCGCTCGGGCTGCACGAGGTGTCCTACTTCGTGGGCTGGTCCGCCTGGATGGACATCTCCCCGCTCGGGGTCGACAAGGCCAACGCCCTGGCCCGCGTCGCGGCGGACCTCGGGGTGGTGGCGGATGACGTGCTGGCCATCGGGGACGGCCGCAATGACGTCGAGATGCTGACCTGGGCGGGACGGGGTGTCGCGATGGGCAATGCCCCTGACGAGGTGAAGGCGGTGGCCGACCATGTCGCCGCCGACTTCTCGGCCGGCGGCACCGTGATCGAGCTCGACCGCTGGTTCCCGGGCTGAGCCCTCAGGCCACCATGTCGTCGGCGTCACCCAGCACCTCGGCGGCAGCCGCCATCACCTGGGCCCTCGACGGGGTGAGGCGCCGGACGGAGGCCCGGGGTTCGGTCCGGGCCGCAGCCTTGCGGAGGTGACGCTTCACCGTCGAGATGGAGCAGCCGAGCCTGGCTGCGATGGCCGACAGCGGCTGGGTGGGATTGGCCGCGCGAAGCCGCTGGATCTCCTCCTGGTTGAAGGCCCGCCCGGAGTTGACCCCGGCGAAGGGGTCGTTGTCCACCGGGTCGATGCTCACGCCGAGCAGCTCACGGATCTCGAGGCGCTGCTCCTCGGTGGTGCCTGCGACGACGCCGGCGACGTCGTGGTGGACGACGGCGTCGGTGAGGCACTGCGCCTGGAACGGGCACCCGGCGCACAACGAGACGGCGCGGGACATCAGCGCGGCCCGCTGGCGACGCTCGGCGGCGCTCTCCCGCTTGGTCTCCCCGTCCTCGAGGAGTGGGTTCTGGAAGAGGTGGGCGAACTTCACGCAGGGGGTGTTGGCATCGAGCGCGATGGTCATCGTTGTTCCTCCTCGCCCCATCATGTGGGGGCCACTGTTTCGTTCCTGTGACATCTACAGTGGCGGATCCGGCTCGGCCTGAACAGCGTTTTCGCTAGTGGGTACTACCCGTCTTGGCTAGGTACTGGGGACGGCGCCGTCTGAGTATCCGTACTCAGTGGAAAAACATCGTCAACCTGCGGCTGACTAGGCATTCAGCAGAAATGATGTCGGCCTATCGGGTGAAGGCGCACGTCAGCGTCGAGCGCGGGTCGGGGTGTCTCGAACCGTCCCTGAAGCGTGGTACTCAGGTCGAGCGGCCGCCCTGCAGCGACGGTTGAGGTTGAATCCACTACCACTTTTGCTTTTCCCGGGAATGCGCTAGCGTCAAGAAAACGACGGTGTCGATGCGCGAGGGAGGGCATGGATGTCTTGGGCAGAGGCAAGTGAGTGGACACTGAGGGCCAGGTGTCGGGACATGGCGGACGCACTGTTCCCCGAAGGGAAGGAGCAGAAGCGGGCGCGCAACGTGTGCATCGGGTGCCCGGTCAGGATGGAGTGCTTGGCAGAAGCACTGGACAACCGGATCGAATGGGGGGTGTGGGGTGGCATGACCGAACGTGAACGACGGCACCTGCTCCGCACCCGTCCGGACATCACGTCCTGGCGGGACCTGTTGCTGACCTACGGGCAGTTGCCGAAGGCCGGGTGAGCCATCGACAACGGTCGATGGTCGGTGGCAAGCTTGGGGGCATGACCAAGTGGGAATACCTGACCGCTCCGATCCTCAGCCACGTCTCGCAGCAGATCCTCAACAACTTCGGTTCCGAGGGCTGGGAGCTCGTGACCCTGGCCCCCGGGCCCAACCCGGACACGCTGGTGGGCTACTTCAAGCGTCCGCTGGACCAGTGATGACCAGCCCGTCGACGCGGCTCGCCGCCCTGGGGCTGGAACTGCCCGCCGTCGTGACGCCGCTGGCCGCGTACACGCCCGCCCTGCGGGTGGGCGACCAGGTGTGGACCTCCGGCCAGCTGCCGATGCGCGACGGACACCTGGGTGTCACCGGGAAACTGGGGGCCGGGGTGGAGATCGCCGACGGGGCGGCCGCCGCCAGGCAGTGCGCCCTCAACGCACTGGCCGCCGCGGCGGAGACCGCAGGCGGTCTGGACAACATCGCCAGGGTGCTCAAGGTCGTGGTCTTCGTCGCCTCCGACCCGTCCTTCACCGCGCAGCCGCAGGTGGCCAACGGGGCCTCCGAGCTCATCGGTGAGGTGTTCGGCACCGCGCACGCCCGCAGCGCCGTCGGGGTGGCCGTGCTGCCGTTGGACGCCCCCGTCGAGGTCGAGATCGTCGTTGAGCTGAACACCCCGTGACCGCGGCCGAGGTCGGGGCCAGGCTGGCCCTGGCCCACCCGGACGCCCACTGCGAGCTCGACCACGACTCGCCGTTCCAGCTGCTGGTGGCCACCGTGCTGTCCGCTCAGACCACCGACGCGCGGGTCAACCAGGTGACCCCGCAGCTGTTCACCCGCTGGCCCGATCCCCGGGCCCTGGCGGAGGCCGAGGTCGAGGACGTGGAGCAGGTGATCTCCTCACTGGGACTGTTCCGCAGCAAGGCCCGCTCCCTGGTGGCGCTGTCGGCTGCCCTGCTCAGGGACCACGACGGGCAGGTCCCGGCCACCCTCGCCGAGCTGGTGAAGCTGCCCGGGGTGGGCCGCAAGACCGCGAACGTGGTGCTCGGCAACGCCTTCGACATCCCCGGCATCACCCCGGACACCCATGTCATCCGGTTGGCCAACCGGCTGGGCTGGGTGGACTCCACCCGACCCGATGACGTGGAACGGGCGGTCGGGGCGTTGTTCCCACCGAAGGAGTGGGTGATGCTGTGTCACCGGATGATCTGGCACGGCCGTCGCTGCTGCCATGCCCGTCGCCCCACCTGCACCGAGTGCGCGTTGGAGGACCTGTGCCCGGCCTCACGAGCCTGAGAGCCGCCCTGGCGGCCGGACGTCCCGAACGACTGGGGCAGTTCGGTGCCGCCCCGGCGGGGGCCCGGCAGGCGTCCGTGCTGGTGCTGCTGAGCGATGAGTCCTCACCGACGGTGCTGCTCACCGAACGGAGCCAGGGGCTGCGTTCCCACGCCGGGCAGATCTCCTTCCCCGGGGGTGGTCTGGAGGTGGGCGAGACCGCCGTCGCAGGGGCACTGCGGGAGGCCGAGGAGGAGGTGGGGCTGCCGGCTGGGCTGGTGGAGCCCATCGGCTGCCTCCCGACGGCGTGGGTACCGGTCAGCGGCTACGAGGTGACCCCCGTCGTCGCCTCCTGGCGGGACCCGGTGGAACTGGTCCCGAACGATCCCGGTGAGGTGGCCGGGGTGATGCGGCTCCCCCTCGACCGGCTGGCCGACCCGGCCTCCAGGGTGACCGCGAGTCTTCCGGGAGGGTACCGGGGACCGGCCTTCGAGTCGGGGGAGTGGTTCATCTGGGGCTTCACCGCTCACCTGCTGGACGTCATCCTCAGCCTCGGGGGATGGGGCCTGCCCTGGGACCGGGACAGGGTACGGTCGGTTCCGGGCCGTTTCCTACGCGACTGAGTCGTCCAGGGGAACGCCGTCGAGTTCGATGCCGTGGTGGGTCGTGACGGCAGGGCTCGGCTGCCCACCGAGCGAGTCGGTGAGGGCGGTGAAGGTGGCCCTGGCCTCCTCGATGGTGGCATGGGGGGCCTCGACCCTCAGGAACCGGCCCCGGGCGAGCAGTGCCAGCACCGCCGCGACGATCAGCGACAGCACCATCGAGATCAGGAAGCCCAGGGTCAGCGACCCCATCAGGGAGACCCCCGCCAGCGCGTTGAACAGCCACCCGATGCCGAATCCCAGCGTGATGACCAGCATCCAGGCGGCATGGAACAGGAAGGCGGCCGCCCCTGCGGCCAGACCGGAACCGATCCCCGCATGCTTGGCGGCAGGGATGAGCTCCGCCTTCGCCAGTTCGGACTCACGCGCGACGAACTCGGTGAGTGAGTCCCGCAGTTTCTGGAACGTGGTGGGGGTGCTGGCCATCATCATCCTTTCCCGACTGGTGCCCAACTCTACTCGCCGACCTCCTCAGACATCGATGCTGATGCCGGTCTCCGGTGGAGCGACGGGGGCGGTCAGCTCGTCGTGGTTCACCCAGGCCCGCCAGGCCAGCAGCTGGAACGGCAGTTTCAGGTTCTCGCCGGGCCTGACCGCGTGCTCGAAGAGGTCACGCACCTCGTCGCGGAGCCTCGCGGCCTGGGACTCGGTGAGGTTGCGGGACAACGGCTGGGAGGCGACCAGCTGCTGCAGGTCCGGCAGCGAGATGGTCTGCCAGATCCGGAACGCCCGGTGCTCCACCTCCGGGAAGTACTTGCAGGCGTCGATGGCCTCCAACGAGTCGTGGCCGTACTCGCCCCGCATCGCCATCGGGTCGTAGTGGCGCAGCAGGGCGGTCAGTCGCCTGACCCACGGCACCGAGTCGTCGCGAACCACGTAGGAGGCGGAGAAGCAGCCACCGGGGCGCAGCACCCGTGCGACCTCGGACAGGGTGCGGGGGGCGTCGAAGTGGTGGAAGCTCTGGTGGCAGAACACCACGTCGAACTGGCAGGGGTCGATGGGCATGGCCTCCGGGCGGGCCCAGATGGGGGTGATGCCCTCACGGTGGCGCAGCCGATCGATGGCGTGCTCCTCGTGGGCCATCGCGAACATGGTGTGCCCGTCCTCCTGCAGGCGACGAGCCAACTGGGCAGCGCCGATCGTGAGGCCACGCACACCGGGCCACACGGCCAGCCAGGTGAGCGCCTCGGGGGGCAGGGGGTTGATCTTCGGCATCTTTTCTCGTGGGGTAGGGGAAGTTGTGAGGATCAGGTTATCCACAGATTCGGGGTTCGATGACCATTCGGACCGAGGGTTGCCCAAAGTGTATGTGTGAACGGTGAACAGAACACGCCACCGGTCCTGGTCTCCCGGGACCCGACCCTCATCGAGACGATCGAGGCGACCGCACTCGCGCTCGGCGTCGAACTGCGCCTGGTCAAGGGGCGGGAGCAGCTGAGGGAGGTGTGGGAGACGACCCCGCTGCGTCTCGTCGGGGCGGACCAGGCGACACGGACCGCCGGATTGGAGGCCACACCGGGGACGTGGCTGGTCGGTTTCGACTCGCCGGAGCTGCTGCGCATCTCGGCGGAGCTGTGCGTCCCCGCGATCCTGTTGCCGGACCACACGCCGCGGCTGGCGGAGGTCCTGAGCACCGGTGGGGTGGTCCGCAGTGAGGCCCTCGTGGTCGCACTGGTCGGGGCCAGTGGCGGGTTGGGGGTCAGTTCGCTGTGCGTGGCGCTGGCGACCCGGGCAGCCGAGACCGGGTCGCGGACGGTGACGGTGGAGCTGACCCCCGGTGGCGGCCTGGACCTGCTGTTCGGTGCGGAAGGCGTGGGTGGGATGAGCTGGGACGACCTCCACGCGGCGCGCGGGGAGATCGGGGATCTCACCGGGCATCTGGCGACGGTGGACCAGGTCCAGGTGCTGCCCCGCGGCCGCAGGCCGGGGCGGCTTCCCGACAGAGCGGCCGTCGAGTCGGTGCTGCGGGCGCTGCGGCGCAGTCATGACATGGTGGTGGTGGACGCCGGGACGGGGGAGCGGGTCGGCTGGCTGGGCAGGCAGGCCACCACGGTGCTGCTGGTCGGCGCGGACGTCTCCTCCGTCGCCGCGGCACGGGCGGGTGAGATCCGGGGTGCCGGGGTGGTGGTGCGTTCCGGGAGAGGGCGTCGACTGCCCGGCCCCGCCGTCGCGGAGGCGCTCGGGTTGCCGTTGCTGGGGCAGCTCCGGGAGGACGTGCGGGTGCCGCGACTCGCGGCGGAGGGGACCAGCGTCGGGTCCCGGCTGGCCAGGCGGCTGGCGAAGGACGCGAGGCGGCTGCTGGGGCAGGTGCGGTGATGCTGGACGAGCTGCAGCAACGGCTGGGAAGGCTGGGGCGGCCCCACACCGCCGCGGATGTCGCCGTCGCGATGCGGGCCATGGGTCTGGTGGTCACGGACCGATCCCTGCGGGAGGCCCTGGACCAGGTGCGTCGCCACTCGGTGGGGGCTGGGCCGCTGGAGGAACTGCTGGTCGAGCCGGGGGTCACCGACGTGCTGGTCAACGGCCCGGACCAGGTGGTGGTGGACCGCGGAGCAGGCCTGGAGAGCACGGGCATCACCTTCACCGACGACGAGGAGGTGCGGCGCCTGGCGATCCGGTTGGCGGCGAACGTGGGACGTCGCCTCGACGACGCGCAGCCGTTCGTCGATGCGCGACTGCCCGGTGGGGTGCGGCTGCATGCCGTCCTGGCCCCGACGGCGAGTCCGGGGACCTGCATCTCGTTGCGCATCCCGGGCGCACGGACCCTCGGCCTGGAGCGGTTGCTGGAGCTGGGTTCCCTCACCCCGCTGGCACTTCGGCTGTGCCGGGCCCTGGTGGCCTCACGGGTGCCGTACCTGGTCTCCGGTGGCACGGGAACGGGCAAGACGACACTGCTGGCGGGGTTGTTGGCGGAGGTGCCCGACGATGAACGGATCGTGCTGGTGGAGGACTCCCGGGAGCTGGTGCCGAACCATCCGCACTGCGTCCGGCTCGAGGCCCGCCCGGCCAACAGCGAGGGCAGTGGGGCCATCACCTTGACCACGCTGGTGCGGCAGGCACTCAGGATGCGACCCGACCGGTTGGTGCTGGGAGAGGTGCGGGGCGCGGAGGTGGTGGATCTGCTCACCGCCCTCAACACCGGTCATGAGGGCGGCTGCGGCACCCTCCACGCCAACTCCGCCGATGACGTCCCGGCCCGGCTGGAGGCCCTCGCGGCACTTGGCGGGCTGCACCGTGACGCCTGCCACGCCCAGGTGGCCTCGGCACTTCGAGTGGTGCTGCACCTGCGTCGGGAGAGCGACGGCTCACGTCGGCTGGCCGAGGTGGGGGTGGTGCGGCGCACCCCGAGCGGACTGGTGACGGTGGTTCCTGCATGGCACTTCGAGGCCGGGCAGGACCACCCCGGCCCGGGCGAGGCGGAGCTGCGCTGTGTGATGGGGTGGGGGCCGTGACGGCCGTGGTGGGTCTGCTGAGTGGGCTGGCGATCCTGGTGTGGCTGGGGCCGCGGCAGTCGTTGGGTCGGTTGCAGGAGTCCGCGCCGTCGCGTGTCGGGAGGACCTCGGTGCGGTTGCTGTGGGCGGGGCCGCTGCTGCTGGGGCTGCTGCTCGGCGGCGTCCAGGGACTGGCCTGGACGGCCTCGGCCACCATCGTGGTGGGCACCGGGGGCTGGCTGGCCCGTCGGGTCCGGCTGGCACGACGGGTCAGGCGTGGCCGTGAGGAGACGGCCCGGTCCATCCTGGGACTCGCCCTGCTGCTGCGTTCCGGGAAGATCCCGACGGTGGCCCTGGCGGAGGCGGCCGAGGACTGTCCCGCGTTGGCCCCTGTCGTCGCCACGGCCCACCTCGGGGGTGATGTTCCGCAGGCCCTGACGGCGGTGGCCGCAGCGCCGGGTCGGGAGGGGTTCGGGCAGGTGGCCGCGGCCTGGCGGATCGCGGAGCGGCTCGGTGCGCCGGTGGCCTCGGTGCTGACCCAGGTGGCGGAGGCCCTCAGGGCGGAGCAGGAGCTGCAGGGCGTGGTGGGGGCTGAGCTGGCGATGGCGAAGGGCAGCGCCCGGGTGCTCGCGGTGCTGCCCTTCGGTGCCCTGGGTCTGGGATTCCTGGCCGGGGCGAACCCGGTGGCCTTCCTGATCGGGAACCCGCTGGGGTGCTGGGTGGTGCTCCTGGCTGTGGGGTTGGCCGCCACCGGACTGGTGTGGACGGAACGGATGGGAGGGCAGGTATGACCGAGGTGCTCGTCGGAATCTGTCTCGGGGTTGCGGTGCTGCTGCTGTGGCCTCCTGATCCAATGACCCGGTTGCGGGAGTCCCCGGTGCCGCTGTCATCCGGGAGTCGGGGGTCGTGGTGGCGGCGGGGGCGAGGCGACAAGGACCGCTCATCCGCGTCGGTGGCTGCGGAACTGCCCCAGACCCTGGAGCTGATGGCGGTCTGCCTGGAGTCCGGGGCGACGCTGACGGGGGCCGTGACGACGCTGCGTGAACTCAGTCCACCGGCGACCGCCGAGGTGCTGGGTGGGGTGGTGGCGGCCCTGCACGTCGGGCGTGACCCGACGAAGGCGTGGCTGACGCTGGCGGAGCATCCTGCGTGGGGGCCACCGGCCCGGGACCTGGCGCGCGCGCTGCGCAGTGGGACGGGGATGGCGGAGAGTCTGCGGGTCCACGCGGAGGAGGTCAGGCGACGTCGCCGTGAGGCCGCGATGCGTGCGGCCCGGGCCGTCGGGGTCAAATCGGTGCAGCCACTGATGGCCTGCTTCCTGCCCGCCTTCGTGCTGCTGGGTGTGGTGCCGTTGGTGGCCTCCCTGGTGGGCAGGCTCATCGGTCCAGGATGAGCCTCAGCAGTGTGGTGGCCGCGGCCTTGTCCAGCAGGTGGTTGGCATTGCCGCACTTCGGGGAGACCACGCAGGCGGGACAGCCGTCGTCGCAGCGGCAGTCCTGCAGTCGCTCCAGGGTCGCGCCCAGCCACGCCTCGGCCTGCTCGAAGCCCTGGGCGGCGAACCCGGCGCCTCCCTCCAGGCCGTCGTGGACGAAGACCGTGGCCAGGCCCGTGTCGGGATGGAGTGCGGTGGACACGCCACCGATGTCCCAGCGGTCGCAGGGTGCGAAGGCGGGCAGCAGCCCGATGGCGGTGTGCTCGGCGGCATGTGCCGCGGCCCCGAGGACCAGCTCGGCCCCGCCGGTGGCGATGCGTCGGGCCACCTCGTCGGGGACGGTGTACCACACGGCCTGGGTGACCATGGTGTGCTGCGGGCACTCCAGCGGGGTGGCATCGAGCACGTCGTGACTCACCTCGTCGCGGCGGAGGTACCCGGTGACCTGCCAGGTCAGCCTGACCTCCCCGAAGCAGACCTCGGTGTTCCCGAGGGTCCTGCGGCGCAGCTCCCGCACGATCTCGATGTCGCGGGTGGTCTCGGCCACCGTGTACCAGGTGGGGTGCGAGGCCACCACCAGGGCCTGGCGTTCCTCGAGGTCCAGTCGGGTGACGACGAAGCTCTGGCCCCGGTGCAGGTAGACCGCCCCGACGTGGACGATGCGGTCCGCGGACTCGGGGTCCACGGTGCCGATCACCACGCCGGTGGCACGTTCGATGATCTCGACCGGCCTGGCCCCTGAGGTGCGCAGGTCGATGTGGTCGACGGCCCGGTCGGGGCGGGTCCAGAACCAGCGGCCTCCTCGGTCCCGCAGCACCTTGGATGCAGCCAGGTGGGAGGCGAGCGGAAGGGTCGTCGGGCCGAACCAGCGTTCGTCGTCGGCGCTCAGTGGCAGTTCCTGGGCCGCCGCGGCCAGGTGTGGCCCCAGCACATGGGGGTTCTCGGGGTGGCAGACGGCCTGCTCGACGGGGGAGTCGAGCACCAGCTCGGGATGCTCCAGCAGGTAGGCATCCAGGGGATTCTCGCTGGCCAGCAGCACCACCAGGCTGTCCTGTCCGGCACGTCCCGCACGTCCGGCCCGTTGCCAGAACGACGACAACCGTCCCGGGAAGCCGGCGATGAGCACGGAGTCCACCCCGGAGACGTCGATGCCCAGTTCGAGTGCGCTGGTGGTGGCCAGGCCGCTGATGGTGCCGTCCTGCAGGGCCGCCTCCAGCTCGCGACGCTCCATCGCCAGGTAGCCGCCCCGGTAGGAGGCGATCCGTTCCGGCTCCCGGGCCAGTTCGGCTGCGGTCCGGGAGGTCAGCTCCGCCCCGGCCCGGGAGGTGACGAAGGCCAGGGTCTGGGTGCCGCCGTCGCTGAGCCCGGCGAGCAATCGTGCGGTGTCGTGGTGCACGGTGGTCGCGGGCCGCCACAGGGCGACGGTGCGGGCGGGGGCAGGAGCGGTGGAGTGCTCCACCACCTGGACGTCGTCCTCCCCGATGAGGGCACCACCGAAGGTGGCGGCGTTCGGGGTGGTCGCGGAGCTGAGCAGCACGGTGGGGTCGGCACCGTGGTGGTGGGCGATCCGGCGGAGGCGTCGCAGCACCTGGGCGACGTGGGCACCGAAGACGCCCTGGTAGTGGTGGGCCTCGTCGACGACGATGTGGCGCAGCCCACCGAGCAACGTGGCCCACCGGTGATGGCGGGGCAGCACCGAGTGGTGGAGCATGTCGGGATTGGTCAGCACCAGGTGGGCGTGTTCTTGTGCGAAGCGACGCTCTGCCTCGTCGGAGTCGCCGTCCAGGGTGGTGATGCGCACCCGGTTCGGTGCGAGTGCCGTGGCGGCCCGGGCCTGGTCGTGGGCCAGGGCCTTGGTGGGGGCCAGGTACAAGGCGGTGGGGCGACGGTGGACGAAACCCCGCGCCGAGGTGGTGGGGGTGTCGAGGGAGGCGAGGATGGGCATGAGGTAGGCCAGTGACTTGCCGGAGCCGGTGGGGGTGCAGATCGCCGCGTGGACCCCGGCGTGGCCGAACTCGGCGAAGGACACCTGGTGCCGGTAGGGCCGCTCCACCCCTGCGGCCCGGATGGCGGCCACCACGTCGTCGGGGAGCCAGGCGGGCCACGCCACGTGTTCGCCGGGGGACTCCGGGAGACGACGCAGCGCCACCACCTCGTCACCCGAGGTCACCCAGTCCCAGTCCACGCCCCCTACTCTGCCATCCTGCGGCCCGGTCCCACCCCGAGCCGCGTGTCGTCCATGGCCCGCTGACACGCGGTCACCTGCGCACGACGGTGGACCGGCAGTCCGGCCCGGGTGTTGTCACCAGGGCCTGAGGTGTTGTCACCTCGAGGAGGGGATGTGGGAAAACGTCCTGGCGCAGCTCCTGTGTCCATGGTGGGAGTATCACCGGTCGAGAGCCGACCGGGATGAGTTCAAAGGAGAAGCCATGTCCGCCCTGATCCCTGTCCGCCGCAGCACCCGTTCCTCCCGGCCGGCCCGTCGGCACGCCGAACGGGGACTCACCACCGTCGAGTACGCGATCGGTCTGCTGGGGGCCGCCGCAGCAGCCCTGTTGCTGCTGCGCATCTTCAACGACAACTCCATCTTCGACGCCATGATGAAGTGGGTCACCGACATCTTCGTCCAGGCCGCGGCCCACGACTGACCCTCATGCGTGGGACGGCTCCGGCCGTCCCACGCCCCAAGGTCTGGACCACGGGGCGTGGGTGCGGTCAACGAGGGATGGTGACGGTGGAACTGGCCATCGGGCTCATCGTCGTGGTGATGCTGCTCGGCACCCTCACCGCCGTGGTGCTGCTCGGGGTGACCCAGGCAGGGCTGCACACCGCGGCCGCCGAGACCGCCCGGTACCTGGCCCGCGGGGACACCACGGCGGCGGATGCCGCCACCGAGCGGGCCCCGGCCGGGGCCACGGCCAGCATCGACACCACCCGTGAGGGGGTGGCGGTGACCCTGACCGCAGAGGTGGAGGTGCCCGGGTTGGGGGTGGTGCCGCTCACGGCCCACGCCTTCACCCCCTGGGAGCCGGGGGAGGGGCCATGAGACCAGACGAACGTGGCGCGGGAACGCTGATGGTGGCCGCGGTCTGCCTGGCCCTGGTCGCCGTCGTCACGGGGGCGTTGGTGCTGGTGGGCTGGCTCGGTGCTGCGACCAGGGCTGGCGGTGCCGCCGACCTGACGGCACTCGCCGCGGCGGAGGCGGTGGCGCAGGGGCAGGACGGCTGTGCCATCGCCACCCGCACCGCCGAGGCCAACGAGGCGGACCTGGAGACCTGCCAGGTCTTCGGTGAACCCCGCAGCTTCGTCGTCGAGGTCAGCATCCGGGTGCCGCTGGGTGCCGGGCTCGGCCGAACCGGTCTGGCCGTGACCCGCACCGCCACCGCCGGGACGGGGTGATGTCCGGGCCACGCCTCCCAACCGTCCACGCGAGACACGGCGGTTTCAGGTCACGCGGCCCCGTGGTTCGTGCACGAGGGGCTGGGGTGGGATGGGGCCGGAACACGCGGCGCGACGCAGTACGACGCGGCCATCGTCACACGGCCCGCACCGTGGTGTGGGCTGATGTGATGCGGCGAGGAAGGAGGAGGGATGACACAGTTGGGCCATGGACTTCACCGGCCTCAGCGAGACGCTGCTCACCCACGACTACACCACCGATGCCGTGCTGGAACGGATCGGCGGGACCGGCCAGGCCGGGCTCGGTCGCAACTCCACCGTTCCCGCCGATGTCGGGCTGGCCGGGGGGCTGGACCCGCAGGCGGTGCTGATCCGCCTGTTCCTGCTCCAGCAGACCGTGGCCTCGGCACCGGTCGAGGAGACCTTCGGGGCACACCTGGCCGACCTGCTCGAGGCGGAGGTGCTCAGCCGGTGTGGCGACGAGGTGCGCGCCGTGGTGGATCTCAGACCCTACGGCTCCCCCGACGACGGGGCCTCCGGGTGGTTGGTCAGCGACCTCACCCCCGGCCTCGACGGGACCGTCACCCCACCACGCCCCGACTACGTGCTGGGAGCCTCCCCGGCCTCACAGACCCTGGCCCAGATCACCATGCGCACCCCCGTCGGGCGTGCCCTGGATCTCGGTACCGGGTGCGGGGTGCAGAGCTTCCACCTGAGCAGGCACTGCCAGCAGGTGGTGGCCACCGACGTCAACCCGCGGGCCCTCCGGCTCGCCCGGCTCGGGGCGGCCCTCAGCGGGATGGACATCGACTTCCGCGAGGGCTCCCTGTTCGATCCGGTGGCGGACGACGGCTTCGACCTCATCGTCTCCAACCCGCCCTATGTGATGAGTCCTCCCGACGGTGAGCGCCTCACCTACCGGGAATCGGGGTTCACCGGCGACGGCCTGGTCGAGGCGGTCATCCGGCAGGCCCCCGCTCACCTCAACCCCGGCGGCAGCCTGCAGCTGCTGACCAACTGGGCCGTCGTCGCCGGGCAACCGTGGCAGGAGAGGCTCGCATCCTGGGTGGCGGGCTCCGGCTGTGACCTGCTGGTCCTGGAACGGGAACGCCTGGACCGGTTCGCCTACGTCGAGATGTGGCTCACCGACGCCGGGCTGGCGGGAACCGAGCTGTGGGAGCCCACCTACCGGCGCTGGCTGGCCTACTTCGACCGGCTCGGCATCGACGAGGTGGGGTTGGGCTGGGTGCTGGTCACCAACTCGGGACGCATCACCCCCGACATCCGCTGCGAGTCCTGGCCACACGCCGTCGCCCAACCGGTCGGTGCGGTGTTCGCCGCCCACGCCGAGGCCGTCAGCGCCGCCGAACTGCCTGACGAACAGCTGCTGCGGCTCACCCCTGCCCTGGACCGGGTCGTGGTCGAGACCACTGGACAGCCCGGGGCCGAGGACCCCGAACACCTGGTGCTGCGGCAGCGCACCGGCCTGCTGCGTGGGCTCCGGCTCGCCACCACGACCGGGGCGGTGCTGGGTGCCCTCGACGGCGAACTGGCCGTGGGGCAGACCGTCGCCGCCGTCGCCCACCTGCTGGAGCAGCCCGTCACCGAGGTCGCCCGGGAGGCCCTGCCGGTGGTGCGTCAGGCACTCAGGGAGCAGTACCTGCGCCCCACGGCTGGGGTGTCGGCTATTGTTCCCATGCAGTGAATCAGGGAGGAAGCATGGCTGAGAAGCTGAAGCGGCTCGTGATCGTGGAGTCGCCCACGAAGGCAACCAAGATCGCCGGGTACCTGGGCGACGGTTACATCGTGGAGTCCAGCCGTGGACACATCCGCGACCTCCCGACCGGGGCCGCCGAGGTCCCGGAGAAGTACAAGGGCGCCAAGTGGGCCCGCACCGGGGTGAACATCGCCGATGACTTCGCCCCGCTCTACGTCGTCGCGGCCGACAAGAAGAGCACGCTGCGTGACCTGAAGGCCAGGCTCAAGGAGGCCGACGAACTCCTGCTCGCCACCGATGGTGACCGCGAGGGTGAGGCCATCGCATGGCACCTGCTGGAGGAACTCAAGCCGAAGGTCCCGGCCCGGCGCATGGTGTTCCACGAGATCACCCCCAGCGCCATCGCCGAGGCCGTCGCCAACCCGAGGGAACTCGACGCCGACCTGGTGGATGCGCAGGAGACCCGCCGCATCCTCGACCGACTCTACGGCTACGAGGTCTCCCCCGTGCTGTGGAAGAAGGTGATGCCGAAACTCTCGGCGGGCCGGGTGCAGTCCGTGGCCACCCGGCTGGTGGTGGACCGGGAACGGGAACGCATCGCCTTCGTGCCCGCCTCCTACTGGGATCTCGACGCGGTCCTCGACGCCGGTGAGCAGGCCGATCCCCGCACCTTCCCCGCCCGGCTCACCGGGCTGGACGGGGCCCGGGTGGCCCAGGGCCGTGACTTCGACGCCACCGGCGAGGCGACGAACCAGCAGGCCGTGATCCTCGACCAGGAGGCAGCCGAGGCCCTGGCCGAGGCCCTGCAGGATGCGCGGTTCACCGTCGACGAGGTGGAGGCCAAGCCCTACACGCGCCGCCCCTACGAACCGTTCCGCACCACCACCCTCCAGCAGGAGGCGGGACGCAAACTCGGGTTCACCTCGCAGCGCACCATGTCCGTGGCCCAGGAGCTCTACGAGAAGGGCTTCATCACCTACATGCGAACGGACTCGGTGACCCTGTCCAGCGCCGCCATCGCGGCGGCCCGCGCCCAGGTGGCCGAGCTGTTCGGCGAGCGCTACCTGCCTGCGAAGCCCCGCATCTACGCCTCCAAGGTCAAGAACGCGCAGGAGGCCCACGAGGCCATCCGGCCCGCCGGGGACGTCTTCCGGCACCCCGACGAGACCGGGCTGGTCGGTGACACCCAGCGGCTGTACCGGCTGATCTGGATGCGCACCCTGGCCTCCCAGATGGCCGACGCCCGGGGCGAGCAGATCTCGGTGCACATCCACGCCCCGGTCGCCGCAGCCGGGTTCACCCGGGCGGAACTCACCGCGTCAGGACGCACCATCTCCTTCCACGGGTTCCTCAAGGCCTATGTCGCGGGCACCGACGACGACCAGACGAGCGACGACACGCAGTCGCGACTGCCGCAGCTGACGAAGGGGACCGAGCTCGTCGCCGAGCAGGTCAGGGCCGCCGGGCACGAGACGAAACCCCCGGCCCGCTACACCGAACCCTCCCTCGTGGCGAAACTGGAGGAGCTGGAGATCGGCCGCCCGTCCACCTACGCGTCGATCATCCGCACCATCACCGCCAGGGACTACGTGTTCAAGAAGGGGTCCGCCCTGGTGCCGACCTGGTTGGCCTTCGCGGTGACCCGGCTGCTGGAGGAGCACTTCTCCGAGCTGGTGGACTACGACTTCACCGCGCACCTGGAGGACCTGCTCGACGAGATCGCCGGGGGCAAGGCCGAGCGGCTCCAGGTGCTCTCCGACTTCTACCACGGCCCCGAGGGGGACGCCGCGAAGGGGTTGGAGAAGCTCGTCACCGAGCTGGGTGACATCGACGCCAAGGGACTGTCCACCTTCCCGCTGCGCGACTCCGGCATCGACGTGCGGGTGGGGCGCTACGGCACCTACGTGGAGGCCGCCGACGGCAAGCGCGCCAACGTCCCCGACGACATGGCCCCCGATGCGCTCACCGTCGAGGTGGCCGAGGAGCTGCTGTCGCGCCCGCTCGACGAGGAACGCGAGCTCGGCACCGATCCCGACTCCGGGAACCTCGTCGTGGCGAAGAACGGTCGTTTCGGGCCCTACGTCACCGAGGTGCTGCCCGAGGGATCCCCGAAGTCCGCGAAACCCCGCAGCGCCTCGCTGTTCACGTCGATGTCGCTCGAGACGGTGGACCTGGCGACGGCGCTGAGGTTGATGTCCCTGCCCCGCATCGTCGGCAAGGATCCCGACGGTGTGGAGATCACCGCGCAGAACGGCCGCTACGGGCCCTACCTGAAGAAGGGGACCGATTCGAGGTCGCTCACCTCTGAGGAGCAGATCTTCGACATCACCCTGGAGGAGGCGCTCGCCATCTACGCGGCCCCGAAGACCCGGGGACGGGCGGCGGCCGCGGCCCCGCTGAAGGAGTTCGGGGCCGATCCGGCCACCGGGAGACCGGTGGTGCTGAAGTCCGGACGTTTCGGGCCCTACGTCACCGACGGCGAGACCAATGCGACGCTGCGACGTGACGACTCCCCGGAGGAGATCACCGCCGAGCGGGCCTTCGAACTGCTGGCGGAGAAGCGGGCCAAGGGACCGGCGAGGAAACCGGCCCGCCGATCCACCGCCAAGAGGACCACGACGAAGAAGACCACGACGAAGAAGACCACCAAGTAGGCCACGGGTCGGGGGCGTGTGGGAGAGTGAGGACATGGGGAAGTCCACGGCTGAGGTGATGCGGTTCGACCTGCCCTTCCACGCGGGGCCGCCGCCACTGACCTTCGCGGGAGCCGACATCACCTCCCTGGTGGAACGCCGCTCCACCAGCCACCACATCGACGTCACCGTGCTGGACACCTCCGACGACCGGCTGCTGCGGGCCGGGATCGTGCTGGCCCACCGGGTGCAGGGTGGCGTGGGGGGTTGGTACCTGTCGGCTCCCGGCTGGCAGCCACACCTTCCCGCCGAGCGGAGCATGGACATCGATGCGACCGCCGAGCTGCCCGCCCAGTTCGTCGCCTGGATCCGGCCGTTCATCCGACGTGCCACCGTCGGTCCCGTCGCGGGACTCGAGTGTGAGCGTCGTGACTACGTGATGCGGGGCGAGGACGGGGAACTCGGGACGATCCGTGACGAGCAGGTGACGGTGCTGCGCGGTGGCGTCACCGTCGCCCGGTACCGTGAGGCCACGTTCACCCTGGAGCATCCCACACCTGAGCGGTGCGAGGCCGTGACGACGGCGATGGCTCAGGTGGCGGGGGCCCGGGTCATGCGGTTCCCCACCCTGCAGCAGCGGCTCGGACCACCCGCCTCGGGTTTCACGGACTTCCCGGAGCCGATCAGGGGACGTCGTCGCGAGGTGACCTTGGAAGCCTTCGTGACCTGGCTGTTCGCCACGGATCTCCGGGCCCTGGTCGCGGCGGTGCTGTCCGCCCCGGACACCCTGGTGACGCTGTTCAGCGACATCCGCGGGCATGCGCGTGGCCTGGCCAGTGTGCTGGACCCCGCGTGGCTGCGGGAGCTGGACGAGCTGCTGCTCGGGGAGCCGGGGAGCCGGGTGCTGGAGGTGATCGACGTCCTGGTCGGGGCGGTGCGGGCCCCGCGGCTGGGTGATGCGTCCCGGGAACCGGCGGCACGGCTGCTGCTGCGTCGTGCCGAGCACGGGGCCCGGATCCTGGCCGAGCGGTGCCGGATGCTGTCCCCGGACTCGCCGGACCGGGACTGGGGGGCCGCCCATGCGGCGGCCGAGCAGCTGTGCGCCAGCGGGGCCGTCGCGGCCCACCTGCACGGCAAGGCCGGACGACGGGTGATGAAGCGGCTCACCGGGATCACCCGGGCGTTGGGGCGGTGCGCCGACGTGACGACGGTGGACTCGCTGGACGGGCTGGGCGCCCCGGAGGCGTTCGAGCTGGGGCGCCGGGTGGAGCGGTGTCGGCAGCGCGCCGTCGCCGAGCGGGAGGCCTTCGTCACACAGTGGCCGGATCACGTGAGCGAGGTCACACGCCTGCTGACGAAGGCCCGACGATGAGCAGGGGATTGTTCATCGTCTTCGAGGGGGGCGACGGGGTGGGCAAGTCGACCCAGGTCAGACGTCTCACGGCGTGGCTGGAGGAGCGAGGACTGCCCCATCTGGTGACCCGGCAACCCGGTGGGACCCGGATCGGGGCGAAGCTGAGACAGATCCTGCTGGATCCGGGGCACCAGGAGCTCCACGCGCGCACGGAGGCCCTCGTCTACGCTGCTGACAAGGCGCAGCACGTCGAGGAGGTGATCCGTCCCGCACTGGAGCGGGGCCAGGTGGTGCTGTGCGACCGGTACGTGGACTCGATGATCGCCTACCAGGGGGCGGGTCGGGTGCTGGACTTCGCGGAGGTGGAGCGCGTCGCGGCCTGGGCGACCGGTGGGCTCACACCCGACCTGACGGTGCTGCTGGACGCCGATCCCAGGCAGGCGGTGGCGCGGATCCGGGAGCAGGACCGGCTGGAGGCGGCGGGGCTGGACTTCCACCGTCGCGCCCGGGAGCACTTCCTGCATCTGGCCCGGCGCGCCCCGAAGAGGTACCTGGTCCTCCACGCCCGCAACTCGCGCGAGCAGATCGGGGCGGGTGTCACGGCGAGGGTGGAACGGCTGCTGGCAGGATTGTCGTCGTGAGTGTGTGGGACGAGTTGGTGGGGCAGCACCGGGCGGTCGACACCCTGCGGCGCGCCGTCGAGGGAGGTCGGCACGCGATGACGCACGCCTGGCTGTTCGTCGGTCCGCCGGGGTCGGGGCGTTCCAATGCCGCTCGTGCCTTCGCGGCGGCCCTGCAGTGCCGAGACGGCGGCTGCGGGGTCTGCAACGACTGCCGTACTGCCTTGTCGGGTGCCCATCCGGATGTCACCCTGTTGCGCACGGAGAAACTCAGCATCGGGGTCGACGAGGTACGTGACCTGGTCTCCAGGGCCAACGTCTCACCGGTCGGGGGTCGTTGGCAGGTCGTCGTGGTGGAGGATGCGGACCGGGTCACCGAGCGGGGGGCCGATGCCCTGCTCAAGTCCATCGAGGAGCCGGCACCGAGGACGGTGTGGCTGCTGTGTGCGCCGTCGGCCGACGACGTGATCGTCACCATCCGTTCCCGGTGCCGGGAGCTGCGGCTGGTCACCCCGCCGGTCGAGGAGGTGGCACGGCTGCTGGTGGAACGCGACAAGGTGGACGAGAACCTCGCCCGACACAGCGCGCAGGCCGCGCAGGGGCACATCGGGCGGGCCCGGGCGTTGGCGCTGAACGAGGAGGTGCGTTCGCGCCGTCGTGCGGTGCTGGAGCTGCCGTTGCGGTTGACGTCGTTGTCGGGGTGCCTGGATGCGGCGGCGCGGCTCGTCGAGGACGCCAGTGCCGAGGCGACGGCGTTGACCGCGGACCTGGACGCCAAGGAGATGGCGGAGCTGCAGGCCGCACTCGGGATGGGGGTCAAGGGGGTGAGGGCGCGTGGCACCCAGGGAGCGGTCAAGGACCTGGAGGAGCAGCAGAAGATCCGGGTGAAGCGGTTCCAGCGGGACGCCATCGACGGGGCGTTGACCGAGCTGACGGGGTGGTACCGGGACGTGTTGGCCGCGCAGACGGCCGAGGAGGTGCCGCTGGTCAACGCGGACCTGGCGGATCAGATCCTGCCCTTCGCGGCTGCGACCCGTCCGGAGCAGACCATTCGTGCCCTGGACGCGTTGCTGGCGGCCCGGGAGGCACTGGAGCGCAACGTCGCCCCGGTGTTGGCGTTGGAGGCGATGCTGGTCGAGCTGGGCCGGGCCTCCCGTTCCTGAACGTCCAGGAAGCGGGCGCGCCTTGGCCCCGGGCCATGCCGTCGATGCCATGATGGAAACGAGGTCTCACCTCGCGGTGGGGGTCTCGCAACTGTTGACGGCTTCAGGAGGATCCATGTCTTCAGGCAATGACGGCGAGTGGGTGCGTCAGGGCACGCCCCGGGACGCCGACTGGGATGACGAGCAGAGTGAGTACGGCACCGCGGTCAGCCCGGCCGAGTGGAACGACTACACCCCGGAGCAGTCCGTCCAGGTGACACCCCCGAACGCCAGACCACGTGTCGAGGAGGCCGAGGAGGAGCCGACCACCCGGGTGGTGCTGAGTGACCCGAGGGCGGCCCACGCCTACCCTGAGGGAGGGCCGGGGGCCGAGGACACGTCGGTGCTCACACCGATGCCGGCCCCGCAGGGCGCCGAGCGGGCGGCCCCGGCACGTGCCGCGCAGACCCCCGGTTCCCCCGAGGTGCCGGACAACCTGACGGCTCCGGCCCCCGTCGAGGCGGAGGGCCCCGCTGCCAGGAGGATGCCGCAGGCCCCGAGCCCCATCGAGCCGGAGGCCCCGGCCCCTGCCGCCGAGTCCGCGACCCCCGAGGTCGTCGACCAGCCGGAGCCACAGGCAGCGATCCCGGTCGAGGACGAGGTCACCACCACGCAGGAGGTGCCACTGTTCTCAGAGCCCGGGACGTCGGCTGCCGAGCCGGTGGTGGAGGAGCGGGTCCGGCCACGTCCGATCGTGCCGGAGGCCGAGGAGACCACGACGGCGGTGCCCGCAGACGTGTTCCGGGACGGGGCAGAGGCCCGGACCGAGGTGATCGGTGAGCCGGTGCCGGAACCGACGGCGGCCATGGCGGTGGTGCCGGAGGAGGAGCTGGACGCGGAGCGTCGCCTGGAGGAGCAGGTCGCGGCGGAGCGTGCGGCCCGCAATGAACGCCTCGGGGTCGTCGCGACCTCGCAGCAGGACGAGGTGCGTGCCCCGCAGGCCGTCCCGACCCGGGTGACGGACAAGTTCCTGCCCTCGCTCGGGCTGATGTTCCTGCGGCTGGTGGTGGCCGGGATCCTCGGGGTGATCGGCTACCAGATCCTCACGGCCCCGGAGGCGACGGCGGAGCGGTTGGCCACCACGGTGGTGCCGCAGCCGCAGCTCATGACCTGGGTGCTCGGTTTCACGCTGGGCGGGATCGCGCTGTTCCTGGTGATCGGCCTGATGGTGCGGGTCGTCGGTCTGCTGATGCTGGTGCTGTCCATCGGGTCGCTCGCGCTCTACCGATGGGGTGCGTTCAGCCCGTTCCTGCCCGGCGTCGAGGGCTTCTCGGGTGACCGGGACCTGCTGCTCGGCGCGGTGGGGCTGTTGTTCGTGGCCGTCGGTGGTGGTGGTTGGGGCATCGACGGTGCCTTCCGTCGTGGCCGTGCCCGCGCGAAGGAGGAACGCACCTCCTGATTCACGTTCCTGTCAGGGACCGCCACTACGCTTGACCCATGTCGAAAGTCATGGCGGTCACCTTCGAGGAGCACGGGCGGCTGCACTACCTCGACCCCGGCGGCGATGACTACGCCGTCGGGGACTGGGTGCTGTACCCCACCGATGACGGCCCGGAGGTGGCGCGTGTGGTGTGGGCCCCGGAGGTGGCGAGCACCGATGCGCCGTTGCCGCGCTGCGTGGGGCGGGCCGTCGAGGCCGACCTGCGTCGGGACGAGGCCCGGCGGGAGCGTCGGGCGGAGATCCAGCGGGTCGCCGTCGAACGGATCACCGCCCACGGGTTGCCGATGAAGGTGGTGGCCACGGACTGCGTGGATGCCGGTGGTGGGCACGACAAGGTGGCGGTGGTCTACTACACCGCTCCCGGCAGGGTGGACTTCCGGGCGCTGGTGGGTGACCTGGCCCGGGCCCTGGGTGCTCGTGTGGATCTCAGGCAGGTGGCCTCCCGGGACGTGGCACGGCTGACCGGTGGGGTGGGCATGTGCGGGCGGGAACTGTGCTGCACCCTGTTCCTCGACGAGGTGGAGCCGGTCTCGATGAGGTTGGCACGCAGTCAGCACATGGCGGCGAACCCGCTCCGGATCCAGGGGGCCTGCGGGAAGCTGATGTGCTGCCTGGCCTACGAGCATCCGCTCTACGTGGACTTCCTCAAGCGGGCCCCTGCCATCGGGGAGCGGGTGGCCGGTGGCACCGTCGTGGCGCATCATGTTCCCACCGACGAGGTCTCGGTGCGTGGCCCTGACGGGGTCGGACGGTGCCCACTGACCTCGGTGTGTTCTGGTTTCACGGCGCGGGCGGAGCGCGACCCGGCCCTCGGAAAGGATTGTTGATGCGCGACTGGGTCTCCTGGGTGCAGCGGCTGCTGATCCTCATCGCCATCGGGTTGGTGGTGTCCTTCTTCGTCGGGGGCATGGTGCTGCCACGGCAGCAACCCGAGTCGTCGCCGACACCGGGGGAGGCCGAACCGTCGGTCCAGACGCCCCCTGCCGTCGGCACCCAGCAGCCGGGCGTGCCGAGCGTGCCGGTGGCGGAGCACGAGACGTGGGACGACCCGTCGGGGTTGAACCCGGATCGGCAGGTCACCTACGAGGGTGCGGGTGCCCCGAGCGTGACCCTGCCCGCTGCACTCGGTGACACGTTGCAGCCGTACTGGGAGCAGACCCTGGAGTGGACCGACTGCCAGGGTGGTCAGTGTGCGGTGGTGAAGGTGCCGCTGGACTGGGAGAACCCGGGGAAGGCTGCGCTGGAGATCTCCCTGCTCAGGATCCCGGCCAAGGAGTCGTCGCGTGGTCCGCTGTTCGTCAACCCCGGTGGGCCGGGGTTCGGCGGCAAGGAGTTCGCCCAGACCCTGGGCTCGGAACTGCAGGGGTCGTGGGAGGGCTACGACATCGTCTCCTGGGATCCGCGCGGCACCGGGGACTCCACGCGGGTGCAGTGCGGGACCACCGAGCAGACCGATGCCGCCTTCACCGCCGACACCACACCAGACGACGAGGCCGAGCAGGTCGCGCTGCGTGAGGCGTGGTCCGGGTTCGCCCAGCAGTGCCGGGACGCCTCGGGGGAGCTGCTGGACCACCTGACCACCATCGAGAACGTCCGGGACCTGGACCTGGTGCGTTTCCTGCTGGGCGCGGAGAAGCTCAACTACGTCGGGGTCTCCTACGGCACCTACGTCGGTGCCGTCTACGCGGAGCTGTTCCCCGAGAACACGGGGCGCCTGGTGCTGGACTCGGCGGTGGACATCACCAACGACGAGGCCGTCGCGCAGTCGGAGGGGTTCGAGCTGGCGTTCCGCAACTACGCGGACTGGTGCGTGGCGCAGGGCAACTGTGCGCTGGGCGGCAGCACCGACGAGATCGTCGCCAGCACCTCGGAGTTCATCAAGGGACTGGACGCCACCCCGCTCACCGTCGGGAACCGCACGCTCACCCAGGCGATGGGGGCGACCGGCATCGCGCTGTTCCTGTACTCGGGCGCCGAGCAGTACCCGGTGCTGACGCAGGCCATCGTGAAGGCGAGGGCGGGGGACGGCGCGATGCTGCTGCAGGCCTCCGACCTGCTCAACGGGCGTGGCCAGCAGGGCTGGGAGACGGTGGCCTACGCGTTCCCCGCGACCCGGTGCGTCGACGATGCGGATCTCGGCATCACCGTGCTGCAGGAACAGTGGCAGGAGCTCCTGCCGAAGTCACCGTTGTTCGCGGCGAACATGGGTGTGGACTACACCTGTGAGCTGTGGACGGCGGACTCCGCCCCGCACCTGAAGCTGACGGGTACGGGGGCGGCCCCGATCCTCGTGGTGGGTTCCACCGGGGACTCCGCCACCCCGTACCAGCATGCGGTGACGATGGCGCAGCAGCTGGAGTCGGGGAACCTGCTGACCTATGACGGTCCCGGGCACGGGGCGGTCACGGCGGGCAACGCCTGCGTCGACGAGGCCGTCGCGGCCTACCTCCTCGAGGGTACGATCCCGGCGGAGGGCACCACGTGCAAGGCGTGAGGTGGTGAGGGGCCGAGGGATGCTGGTGGCCGTCGTCGTCGCGGTGACGATGGCGGCCTGCACCGCTGCCCCGACACCGGATGAGCCCGTGACGCCGTCGCCATCACCGTCACCGGTGATGCCGGCGAAGCCGGGGGTGCCGACCCGGCCCGTGGCGGAGCACCTGGCACCCGTGCTGCCGGGGGTGGACAGCCCGGATCGTCCGGTGGTGCGCGGTGATGACGTCTCCGGGCTGCCCGTGGCGCCTGGGGAGGACCTGGCGGCGTACTGGGACCAGGAGCTGGTCTGGCGGGACTGTGCGCCTGCCCAGTGTGCGACGGTGCTGGTGCCGTTGGACTGGGAGAACCCGGGGCTGGCGGCGCTGGAGATCTCGGTGACCCGGTTGCGGTCCAGGACCGGGATCCTCGGTCCGTTGTTCTTCAATCCCGGGGGTCCCGGCGGCGCGGCGGGCCCGGTGATCCGCGGCATGGAGCCGGATCTGCTGCCGGGGTTCGACCTGGTGGGGTGGGATCCGCGCGGGGTGGGGGAGTCGACGGCGGTCAGGTGCGCGCCCGAGGCACTGACCGCGGCCTACGAGGCGGACGGGAGCCCGGATGACGAGGCCGAGCGGGTGATGCTGCGTCAGGCCTGGCAGAGCCTGGCGGAGTCCTGCCGGGAACTGTCCGGGGTGCTGCTGGAGCACGTCTCCACCGTCGAGGTGGCCCGTGACCTGGATCTGTTGCGTCACCTGTTCAAGGTGCCACGCACCTCCTATCTCGGGATCTCCTACGGAAGTCTGCTGGGGGCGACCTACGCGGAGCTGTTCCCGGAGCGGGTGGGGCGGATGGTGCTCGACGGTGCGGTCGAGGTGACGGGTGAGCGGCCGTTGGTCAGCCTGGCAGGGCTGGAGCGGGCGCTCGGGCACTTCGCGAACTGGTGCGGGACCGAGTCGTCGTGTCCTCTGGGTGACAGTGGGGCCGAGGTGGTGGAGCGGATCTCCGGGTTGTTGCAGCGCCTCGACCGGGCACCGTTGTCCGTCGGGTCACGCACGCTCACGCAGGGCCTGGCGGCGCGGGGAGTGGCGGGGAGTCTGTACTGGGGTGAGCACCACTACCCGGGGTTGGCGACGGACATCATGCAGGCCATCGATGGGGACGGTGCCGGGCTGCTGTTCGCCTCGGACCTCAACACGGACTACGACGACGGGTGGCTGCAGGCGGCCTCGGCCCTGCCGGCGGTGGTGTGTGCGGATCGGCCGGATCGGGGGTTCCTGGCCGCCCTGGAGGAGTTGGTGGGGGTGCGTGCGGAGGCCCCGGTGTTCGCGGCCTCGTTGGGTACCCAGCCGATGTGCGAGTTCTGGACCGCGTGGGTGCAGCCACCGTTGCAGCTGCGGGGTGAGGGGGCACCTCCGATCCTCGTCATCGGTCGTACGGGTGATCCGGTGACGCCGCTGGAGAACTCGGCCCGGTTGAGTGAGCGGCTGGAGTCGGCACAGCTGCTGACCGTCGACGGCATCGGGCACGTCTCCCTCAATCGTCGCGATCCGTGCGTCGAGCGGGCGGTGGCACGATATCTGACGCTGGGGATTCTTCCGGGGCCGGGTGAGTCCTGCCCCGGGTGAGCTCTCGGCGCATCCTGCGTCCTTCCTCCGCGCCGAAGGCGACCGCCAGCGACAACAGCGTCATGTGGATCCAGTCGAACGCGTCGATCCTCAGCTGCAGCATCAGGACGACGGCAAACCAGAGGGTCACCGTGGCGGCGGCCGTGACGATGATCCGCCTGCCGCGCGGCAGTGCGTCGATCCAGATCCAGATGTCCTTCCATGGGTTCATGCTGTGCTCCCGCTTTGGTCCTGGGGTAAGGCTAAGGCGGGTTCGGGTCCTCCCGCTGTCCTCGCGAGTCCGCACGTCCTTCTCCCGGGCACGAATCGCCGTTCTGCTTGTCTGGCAGCGTTGACATCGCGGTCCCGAGCAAGCAACCCGCCAGTTCGTGACGGACCCGGAACCCCGCACGGTCCTCAAAGGGCGTTCGCGCCCGATACCCTTGGACCATGTCTGCCCTATCGCGGCTCCTGGATCGCATCTGGCCCCCGGCGTGGCTCTACTCCACGTATGAGTCCGGGGTCCTGAAGCGGCTCGACCCGCGGAGCCTGCCCCAGCACGTCGCCGTGCTGGCGGATGGGAACCGACGCTGGGCGCGGTTGAACGCTCCCGGGCAGCCGCTCGTCGCCGGCTATCGGGCCGGGGCGGCGAAGCTGCAGCAGTTCTGCGACTGGTGTGACGACGCCGGTATCCCCGTCATCACGTTGTGGGTGCTGAGCACCGACAACCTGACCCGTTCCGCCTCCGATGAGCTGGAGCCGTTGCTCGACGTCATCGACGAGTTGGTGGCGGCACTGGCCGCGACGAACCGGTGGCGGGTGCAGGCGGTCGGGGCCCTGGACCTGTTGCCGACGCAGCGGGCCGAGAGCCTCCGGGCCTCGGCGGAGCGCACCCGGGACGTGACGGGCATGCACATCAACGTCGCGGTCTCCTACGGGGGCAGGCACGAACTGCGGGACGCCTTCCGGTCGCTGCTGGCGGAGCGTGCCGCGCAGGGACGGAGTCTGGAGGAGGTCGCGGGCAGCCTGGAGATCGACGAGATCTCCGAGCATCTCTACACCGCGGGCCAGCCGGACCCGGACCTCATCATCCGCACCTCCGGGGAGCAGCGGCTGTCCGGTTTCCTGCTGTGGCAGTCCGCGCACAGCGAGTACTACTTCTGCGAGGCCCTGTGGCCGGACTTCCGGAAGGTCGACTTCGTGCGGGCGCTGCGCAGCTACGCCCAGCGGGAGCGCCGCTTCGGGAAGTGAGAGGACAAGCCCTCAGTCCTGCTCGTCCCGCTTGGTGCAGGCATCCGCGATCAGGTAGGCCACGACACAACCGAGCACCCAGCGCATTGCCTCGATCGATGGGCGGAAGACCGCGTCGATGACAACGAAGCCGATGAGGATGCACAGCATCAGCAACAGGACACGCACGTGGCGTGGTCGTTTCGGTTTCATGACTCCTCCTTCTCGGCGACGGCGGCCCGGGCGGCATCCAGGTGGGCCTGGCAGATGGCGGCCAGCTCCTCGCCCCGCTTCCACAGTGCCATCGTCTCGGCCAGGCTGATCCCGCCGGATTCGAGGGTGGCGACGGTGGTGGCCAGTTCGTCGCGGGCGGTCTCGTAGCTCGGGGTATCACTCATCGGTGCTCCTTGTCGCGGTGACCTTCAGGTCCAGTTCGCCGTCGGCGAGATGAGCGGTGATCGTCTCACCCACCCGGGCGGTGGCGGCGGTGACGGGGGTGGTGCCGGCGGTCAGCAGGGAGTAGCCGCGTTGCAGCGTCGCCTGCGGGGACAGCGCCCGCACCACCTGCAGGTGGGCGTCCAGTTGGCTCTGCTCAGCGGCCAGACGGCGCTCGACGGCGGCACGCAGCTGAAGTCGGAGCAGCGCCAGGCGGTCGGTGTGTCCGCTCAGGGCCGCCAGCGGGGAGGCCAGCACGGGTCGGGCACGCAGCCCGGCCAGCTCCTGTTCGCAGCGCTGCAGGAAGGTCTCGACGGCACCCTGCAGCCGCTGCCGGGCCTGGGTGAGGAACTGTTCCTCGGCGTCGAGCTCCGGCACGATCCTGGCTGCGGCATCGGTGGGGGTGGAGGCACGCAGATCGGCGGCGAAGTCGATCAAGGGGGCGTCGGATTCGTGTCCGATCGCGGAGACGACCGGGGTGCGGCAGGCGGCGACGGCCCGGACCAGGCCCTCGTCGGAGAACGGCAGCAGGTCCTCCAGGGAGCCGCCGCCGCGGGCGATGACGATGACATCCACCTCGGGGTGCTCGTCGAGGTGCCGCAGGGAGGTGATGATCTGGGTGGCGGCCTGCGGGCCCTGGACGAGGGTGTGCTCGATCTCGAAGACGGCGGGCCAGCGACGGCGGGTGTTGCGCAGCACGTCGCGTTCGGCGTCGGAGCCCTTGCCGGTGATGAGCCCGATGCGGCGGGGCAGGAAGGGCACGGGGCGTTTGCGGTGCGGGTCGAACAGGCCCTCGGCCTGGAGTGCGCGGCGACGGTGGTCGAGCTCTGCCAGGAGACGGCCCGTGCCTGCGACCTGCAGCTCCAGGCACTCGAAGTTGAGGGAACCGCTGCGCTCCCACACCCTGGGCCTCAACCGGGCGATCACCTCGGAGCCCTCGGGGATCGGACCGGCGGCGTCCAGCACGAACGCCGTCGTGGTGACGGAGCAGGAGATGTCGACGGTGCGGTCACGCAGGGTGAGGAACTGGGTGGCGTAGCTGCGGCGTTTGATCTCGATGACCTGGGCGCTGACCCAGATCTCACCGAGCCGACCGACCCAGTCGGCGACGGCCCCCACGACCCGGGACAGGGCCTGGGGACTCTCGGGGGAACTGGACATCGCCATGACCTGAGCCTATCCCGAGGACCCGACGATCAGGGGGCACGAACCGTCGGTTCCCCGGCGTTCCGACGCCACCACCTGTTTCTGAGGTTCTGAAACCGCCCACCGTCCCATCCGAGCACGAATCGCCGTTCTGCTTGTTTGGCAGCGTTGACATCGACGTCTCGTGCAGGCAGACCGGCGGTTCCTGCACGGGTTGGAAGGGGCCCGAGGCGGCTCTTGGGACCCCGGATCTAGACTTGACCCATGACGGAGCCACTGGACAAGTCCGAGTTCGAAGCCGTGCTGAAGGCCCGCCAGGATCTGGGCCCTGAGATGGAGCCGGCACTGGTGGACTCGTTCGCCGAGAAGGTGCTGGCGGAGGTCCGCAGGCAGCAGGGCCAGACCACCGGGCCGCTGACCCGCGCCCACGAGCAGCAGTTCGGTGTGGTTCCCGGACGTCAGCGAAAGGCCGAGAAGACGCAGAGCACGATACTGGCGGTCATCTCCTTGGCCCTGGCGATCCCGCTGACCGCCATCGCCTTCTCGACGGGCGGTTTCTTCGCGGGCGCGCTGGCGTGGGTCGGGATCGTGATGGTGAACTTCGCCGCGGCCCTGAACAACCGTCGCGGCGACTGACCGCCCCCGCGCCCTGTCCCCGTCGGCCCGCTCGCTCATCGAACCGCCCGCCGGTCCGCGCCGTCCCCTCGAGCACGAATCGCCGTTCTGCTTTGTTGGCAGCGTTGACATCGCGACCTCGCGCAAGCAACCCGCCAGTTGGTGCACGCTCGGGGTGCCCCTTGTGTGAAGCAGAATGGGCCGCATGGAGACGAAGCAGACAGTGAGGGACGGGGCCAGCGCGGTGTGGCGGTGGGTGCGGTCGTGTCTGGTGGGTGTGTGCCTGGGATTGGGGGCTGCTGGTCTGTGGTTCCTGCTTGCAGCTGCATTCCCTGAGGTGTCTGGGCCGAGTCAGTTGTCGGCGTTGTTGTGGGCGTTGTTCGGGTCCGGGGTCGCGGTGTTGGTGGTGGCGCTGGTGTTCCTGCGTTCTCGTGTGATGCGGGTGGCCTGTGTGGTGGGGCTGGGGCTGATGATCGCGGCGACGGTGCAGGCGTGGCGCATCGTCACCACAGCGTTGACCTGGGCGGGGCCTGATCCGGCGGCTGCGATGGGGTTCAGCTGTTTGGTGGGGGCTGGAGTTGTTCTGCTGTTCGTGATGATTCCGGTGGCGGAGAAGGAGCGGCTGCGGGGGCGTGTGGTGGTGTTGCCCGTGGCGGCTGGCGTGATGCTGGCGGTGGCGGGTGCTGGGTTCGGGGTGCAGAAGGTCACGGCTGATCTGTCGCCGGTGCTCTCCATCACGGCTGAGGCTTCTGCAGAGGTGCCGAGGATGCCGGGGCGGCTTCCGAACGACACGGTGAAGGGGGAGTTGGTGGCGACCTTCACCTCCTTGGAGCTGATGGATGGGACGCAGGTTGTTCCGGGGGCTCGGGGTCCGATCCTGAGTGACGATGACACCGTCGTCGGGGTTGACGGTGAGACGGGGGAGCAACTGTGGCAGTACCAGCTCCAGCGCCGGAAGGCCTATTTTCCGTTGGCTGGGTACCTCCTCGCAGAGGGGTGGGATGATCGGCTGGTGCTGTCCCCTGACGGTACCACCGTGGTCTTCGCCACCTGTGGTGGGAAACAGGGGGTGCTCACGGTGCTGGATGGGCTCACCGGTCAGGTGCGTTTCGTTCTTCCTTTTTCCTGTGACAAGGAGAGGGTGTCGGTGACCGATCATGTTGTGGTGGTGGATCGGATCGCCTACGACATCCACACCGGGGAGCAGAAGTGGGAGGCCAAGAGGTCTCAGGAATTCCTGCCCGGGACCAACAGCTCGTCCCGGCTGGTGGTGCTGCCTGACATCTCGGCGGCTGACGATCCAGTGCCGGGGTGTGGGGACTGCATTGTGAGGCCGATGGATGTGGTCTCGGATCAGGAGCCGACAAAGGTCGTCGCCCAGCTGGACCGAGGAGTCAAGAACCCGCCGGAGCAGCAAGTGAAGCTGTATCGGGGATGGACCCTGGTCCACGACCCCTCGGATGGGACGAACCGATGGACCAACATCGAGACCCAGGAGACGCTGCAGGCCCCTGCTGGCGATCCGGAGATCGGGGGCTCGTTCACCGGATTCCCGACGGTTTACGTCTCCTCCGAGTCAGGGCAGATGCTGGATTCGTGGAGCGGACAGGCGTGGGAACCCCCCGAGGCGAGCAAGGGTGTGGGCAATGATCCACTGGCCGAGAATGCATGGGTTCCGGGTCTGTTCGGCACTGAGGAGCTGACCCTTACCAGAAGCGATGGCGAACCCTTGGCTCCCCCGATTCCGCTCCCCACCCCGGAGGGGGAGTCCTACAGCTCCGGGTCCTGGAGCATCATGGACACCATCCGCACCCGGGACGGCGGAGCCACGCTGCTGAAGTGGGCGGACAACTCCAAGGGGGGATGGCGCATCCTGCTGGCCATCCACCGGTGACGTTTTCGCGACGACCTGCCCCGCAACCCCCCGCTCACCGCAGGGTCCCTAGTATCGGGGCATGGTGCGAGCACAGGGCCGGGGGCGCTCCCAGGGGTGGGTCCCGAATCACCACGGGGCGTGGGCGATGGTCCTCCTGCCCTACGTTTTGGCGCTGATCTGGGCCGGTGGTTCGAGTGAGTTCCACCCCGCCGTCGCGGTGCTGGGGCCGACCTGGCTGCTCGGCTACTTCGCCTTCTTCGCAGCCGGGCTGTGGCTGAAGTCGCGCTTCAAGCCGCGCTACCGCAACGCCGTCGCCACCTACGGCGGCATCACCGCAGCACTGGGGATCGTGCTGCTGGCGCTGCAGCCCCAGTGGTGGGTCTGGGGGCTGGTCTTCGGCCCGCTCACGGCAGCGGGACTGTGGTTCTCGTGGCGACGCGACGAACGTTCGCTGCTGTCCGATCTGGTCACCGTCGCCGCGGCCTGTCTGCTGCCGCTGGTGGTGAGTCCGACGCTGTACGGGGTGGCGCTGGTGTGCTTCGGCTACTTCTTCGGCACCGTGTTCTACGTCAAGACCAACATCCGGGAGCGGGGGCGCGTCGACTTCATCGTCTACTCCGTGGCCTGGCACCTGGCGTTCACGGTGCTGTTCGCCGTCTGGGACGTCGGACTGGGACGCTGGTGGCTGGTCGCCTTCTTCGCGGCGACGACGCTCAGGGCCTGGCTCGTGCCCTGGCTCGGGGCGATGCGTGGCCGACCGGTGACGGCCAAGGCCCTGGGGAGGTGGGAGATCGTCACGACACTCATTCTGGCGGCCATCCTGGTCCCGGCAGTCATCGGGTGAGTGCGGCCAGGGCCTCATCCAGGGCCGAGATGGCCGCGTCGGGGCTGAGGCTGCCCGAGGTGACGCGGAGGGCCAAACCCTCGGTAAGGGCCTGGAGGTGCAGGGCCGTCTGCTCGGGGTGAGGTGCCCCGAGGTCGCGCAGAAGGTCGGCGATCGTCGCCACCCCTGCCTCGTGGCCGTGGCGGACAAGCTCAGCGATCCCCGGGTCGCTGGCTCCCTGGGCGACGAAGCTCAGCCACACGGTGACCCCTGTGGCGAACTGTGGGGTGGTGGGGATCTGGGCGTGGAGGCAGCGGCTGAGTCGTGCGGCGACGGTGCCCCGGGTGTCGTCGGCGACGGTGGCGGCGAGGTCGAGAATCCGACGGCAGCTGTCGTGCAGCATCTCCTCGCGGCTGGGGTAGTAGTGCTGGATCCGTCCCACGGAGACTCCGGCGGCACGGGCCACCGCGCGCAGCGTGACGGCCTCGATGCCGTTGCGGGCGATGACTGCCCAGACGGCCCGGCAGATCTCGTCGCGACGGGCGTCAGTGTCGACGATTCTCGGCATGGGTGCCTCCAATGCACTTGCACTGCAACGGTTACAGTGCAATTGTATTGTCATGGCTGTGGAGCGAGAAACCAAGTCGCGGCGTCGCCGCCGTTGGATGGTCACGGTTCTGGTGCTGTCCGTGCTGTTGAACGTGGTGCTGCTGTGGCCGCGCGGACCGCAGATCGGACGGTGGCGCAGCCGTTCCAGCCGCGACGCCTACGTCGCCGCCTACGAGAAACTGATGGCTGAACTGCCCCCGGTGGACCGGACCTGGGATGTGCCGACCGACTGGGGAATGGTCCACATCGTCCGCTTCCCCGGGCCCCGAACCGGCGACCCCACTCCCATCCTGCTGCTCCCGGGCTGGGGCTCCGGTATCCCCATGTGGCGGGAACTGCTGCCCGTCCTCGCCGCCGATCGCCCCGTCTACGCCCTCGACGCCCTGGGCGATGCGGGGCTGAGTCATCAGAGCGTTCCCATCGTCTCGAGCCAGGACCAGGCCCGGTGGATCAGCCAGACCCTCGACGGGATCGGTGTGTCCCGGGCCCACGTCGTCGGGCACTCGTTCGGTGGCTGGCTGGCTGCCAACCTCGGGTATCACGAGCCGGGGCGGGTGGCGTCGGTGACCCTTCTCGACCCGGCGCAGGTGCTCTCGGGGTTGCGCCCGGAGGTCCTGTTCGAGGCCCTGCCCGCCGCGCTGCCCTTCCTGCCACAGTCCTGGCGGGACGCGGCCCTAGAACGGATCGGCGGAGGGCCCATCGACCCCGATGACACGATGGTTCAACTCATCGACGCCGGGACCAAGGGGTACTCCTCCGCACGGTCCCTGCCCGAGCTGTTCAGCGACGAACAGCTCCGTGGCTACCCGGTGCCCCTCCACGTGTCGCTGGCCGGGGACAGCGCCGTGCTGACCGACCCGGTGGTCGCAGCGGCCCGTGCGGACCTGCTTCCCGTGGGTGAGGCGACGGTGTGGCCGGGCGCATCGCATTCGCTGCCCATGGAGCAGCCCGACGAGGTCGGGGCCGCCGCGCTGGACTTCATGCGCCGTCACGACGGCTGAGCGACGCGGTCAGGTTCGTCACCTCTCGTACACTGTCACGCATGAGCAACACCAAGCGGGTCATCGTCGCGGCCCCCCGGGGCTACTGCGCGGGGGTCGACCGCGCCGTCGTCACCGTCGAGAAGGCGCTGGAGACCTACGGCCCGCCCGTGTACGTGCGCAAGCAGATCGTGCACAACAAGCACGTGGTCTCGACGCTGGAGCAGCGCGGGGCGATCTTCGTCGACGAGCTCGACGAGGTGCCCACCGATGCCCTGGTGGTCTTCTCCGCCCACGGGGTCTCTCCGGCGGTGCACGAGGAGGCCGCCCGGCGGGAGCTGCGCACCATCGATGCCACCTGCCCGCTGGTGACCAAGGTGCACCGGGAGGCCAAGCGGTTCGCCAGCCAGGACACCGACATCCTGCTCATCGGTCACGCGGGACACGAGGAGGTCGAGGGCACGATGGGGGAGGCCCCGGAGCGGACCACCCTGGTGGAGCATCCCGACGACGTGGACCACCTCGACATGCCCACCGACAAGCCCCTGGTGTGGCTGTCGCAGACCACGCTGAGCGTCGACGAGACCATGGAGACCGTCTCCCGGCTGCGGACCCGGTTCCCGTTGTTGCAGGACCCGCCGTCGGACGACATCTGCTACGCCACCCAGAACCGGCAGCTGGCGGTCAAGCAGATCGCGCCGAAGGTGGATCTCATGATCGTGGTGGGTTCGCGCAACTCGTCGAACTCGGTGCGGCTCGTGGAGGTCGCGCTCGAGGCCGGGGCGAAGCGCTCCGAGCGCATCGACTACGCCTCAGAGATCCGGCCCGAGTGGCTCGACGGGGTGGAGACCGTCGGTGTCACCTCCGGTGCCTCGGTGCCCGATGAACTGGTCCAGGGGGTGCTCGACCACCTGGAGGAACGGGGCTTCCCGAAGGCGGAGGAGGAGCGCCTGACGGAGGAGAACCTCACCTTCGCGCTGCCACCCGAACTGCGCCGCGCCATCAAGAAGCACGACCTGACGTAGCTTGCGGAGGCCCGTGCCGAGACACCGTGGGATTCCCCCTCAAGTCGAGGTCCTGCAGCGTGGGCAGAGGTCTGGTCTCGGATGGCTCGCTGGTGCTCACGCTCTGGTTCGGCCAACGGAGAAGAAGCGGAGGCGTGTTCTGGCAGGCGGTAACAGCGGATCTGGGTAGGTTGCTCCGCTGTTGCTGGAACGGGCCTCGTGGGTCAGGGTGGCTGACGCCAGGACGAGACAGGCGAAACTGCCAGGGTCGCGAACCGCCGTCCTGCTTCCATGGCAGCGTTGTCATCGGCGGGCTCAGGGAAGCAGAGCGGCGGTTCGTGTACGCCATGATCGGTCCTTCCCAAGGGCGACGTGCGGGTGCTCGACCTCGTGGCGCAGGGCGGGGCGCGCCGCGGCTCGTGATCCTGTCAGACCAGGAAGCGGAAGTACGGGCTGGTGGAGTCGACCTCGGAGACCTGCATGCCGCACTCGGCGATGCGATCCATGAGGAAGCGGTAGTCGCCCGGGTTGCTCAGCTCCACCCCCACCAGGGCCGGGCCCACCTCACGGCTGGAGCGTTTCACGTACTCGAAGTAGGTGATGTCGTCCTCGGGGCCGAGCACGTCGTCGAGGAACCGACGCAGTGCCCCCGGCTCCTGCGGGAACTCCACCAGGAAGTAGTGCTTGCGGCCCTCGTGCACCAGGGAACGCTCCACCACCTCCGCGTAGCGGGAGACGTCGTTGTTGCCACCGGAGACGATGCTGAGCACCTTCGAGCCGTGGGGGAGGTGGATCCTCGGACCGACCCCGCCGGTCGGCAGGCAGGAGGCCGCCAGGGCCCCGGCGGGTTCGGCGATGATGCCGTCACTCTGGTACATCGCCAGCATCTCGGAGCACACCTGGCCCTCCGGTACCCGGGTCAGTTCGACATCCGCCTGACGGATGATCTCGAAGGTGAAGTCGCCCACCCGGCTGACCGCGGCACCGTCGACGAAGGTGTCGATGGTGGTCAGGGCGAACGGGCGCCCCGCCGAGATCGCAGCTGCCACGCAGGGGGCGCCGTCGGGCTCCACCCCGACGATCCGCACCTCCGGATGGTGGGTCCTGAGCCAGGATGCGGCTCCGGCCAGGAGACCACCGCCACCCACCGGCAGGACCACCACATCCGGGACGAACCCCAGCTGCTCGATGGCCTCGGCGATGGCCGTGGCCTGACCGGCGGCCGTCCGGGGGTCGTTGAAGGCCGGCACGACGGTGCTGCCGCGCTCGGCAGCCAGCCGAGCCGCCGCCTCCGAGGCCTGATCGTAGGTGGAACCCTCCAGCAGCAGCTCCGCATGGCCCCGGCCCAGTGCCTGGATGCGCTGCCGCTTCTGCCGAGGTGTCGTGGTCGGCACCACGACGGTGGCCGTCATCCCCAGAGCTGCCGCGGCGAACGCCACCCCTTGCCCGTGGTTGCCCGCCGAGGCGCACACCACCCCGGCCGCGTGAGCCTCGTCGCTCAGCTGCGCCATGAGGTTGTAGGCCCCGCGCAGCTTGTAGGAACGCACCGGCTGCAGGTCCTCCCGCTTGACCCAGATCTCGGAGCCGGTGGCCTCCGTCAGGCGCAGGTTGATCTCCACGGGGGTCTGGCGTGCGACCCCGGTCAGCCTCAGACGGGCGTCGGGGACCAGGGCGGCGAGTTCGGGCAGTGTGGTCACGGTGTCCCATTGTGCTCGGTTGCCGCCTCACCCACCAGCTCGGCGGCGACCGGTTGCCTCACCCCCTCCTCCACGGCGCGGGGCTGTGGCAACTCATCGGTGGCCACCTGCAGTGCCTCGAGACGACGAGCCGTCACCAGCACCCGTGACTCCAGGGCACCCACGGCTGCGTTGTAACTGCGTACCGCCGTGCCGAGAGAACTGCCGAGCTTGTCGAAGTGGGCTCCCAGAGTCGACAGCCGGGAGTGCAACTCCCGTCCCAGCGCACTGACCTGGGCCGCGGACTCCGCCAGACGTGACTGCCGCCAGCCGTGGGAGATGGTCCGCAGCAACGGGATGAGCAGCCCCGGCCCGGCCAGCGTGATCCGACGTGCAGCCGCGTACTCGTGGAGCCCGGGTTCCTGATCGAGGGCCAGCCGGTAGAACTCGTCGCTGCCGAGGAACAGCACGACGAATTCCGGGCTACCGGCATCCAGGGCCCAGTACTCCTTGCCTGAGAGCTGATCGATGTGGGTGCGGATGTGGCGTGAGAAACGACGCAGCTGGGCGCTGCGCTCCTCCTCCGTCTCGGCCTGACAGGCCTCGATGATCGCAGCCAACGGCACCTTGGAGTCGACGAAGACCGCGCGCCCGTCGGCGAGATCCACCCGCATGTCCGGGCGCAACCGATGGCCGTCCTCGGTGGTGTAGCTGGTCTGGGTCTCGAAGTGGCAGTGCTCCACCAGACCGGAGATCTCCACGATCCGTTTGAGTGAGGTCTCGCCCCAGGTGCCCCGCACCTGAGGATTCCGCAGCGCCGTCGCCAACGACTGCGCCTCCTTGCGCACCGCCTCGGAGGACTGCCGCACCCCCTCCACCTGGGTCCGCAGTTCGGCCGACAGGCTGGCGCGCTGCTGCTCCACCTCCATCAGTCGGTGTTGCAGCAACCGGAGGGCCTCGTTCACCGGGGCCAGCCGCTGGTCGGTGGCCTCGTCGGACAGCCGGGTCTGCTTCTCCAATGCATCCGCCGACATCGAACGGAACTCCAGCGCCATCCGGGAGCGGTCCTCCGCGATGTCGACGGCGCGCTGCAGGGCCGCGTCGCGTTCCGCCTCCGCCCTGACCGCGCGGGAGTGGAGGCCGGAGCGGGCAGCGAGGTATCCCAGCGCCGCCCCCACCAGGAGGGCTGCCAGGGCCAGGATCAGGGAAGTGATGCTCATGGTCCAAGGGTTGCAGGTGGGTCTGACATTTTTTTCACGACAGGGGTGAACCCATGGGTGTGAAGAATGGGGCCATGGACCCGAACGCGGACCACCTGCTCACCCAACTGCGTGATCCCGGCTTCTTCAAGCGGCACGTGGGCAGACGGAGACGCTCCCGAACCACCGTCGTGGTGTCGGCGGTCCTGTTCCTGCTGTCCCTTTCGGGAGCGGTCGCGCTGCACCTGATGCTGCGGGACCTTCCGAACAACTCGGGACCGAAGGGGAATGCGTACTTCGACACGGGGGTGTCGCTGCTGTTCGGGATGTTGCTCCTTGGCATCGTCTCCGTCATCTGCCTGCTCGTGCTCGTGGTACCGGCCATCGGGCGTCTGTTCTGGAGGCGTGGCGATTACGTTGCCTTCCAGGAAGGGGGTGAACTGTGCTGGCAGGCCGATCTCGGGATCGTCATCGATGCGGTGGACAACGAGTCGAAGCAGGTAGCCATGCTGGGACTGATCCTGCCGCTCGACGCGTCAGAGGATCAGGCACAGCAGGCGGCAGCGGTGATCGGGCAACGGATCGCTGCGGCCCGAGGGACATCCTTCATGGCCGTCGAGAGCACCCTGGTGCAGACCGGACGGGACTGGCCGAGGCATGGGGTCGGGGTTGACGACCTCGGGCACCGGTTCGCCCCGATGGGCCCGGGACGCTACGTTGCGGTGCTGCCCGACGGTGCGGCTCTCGGCATCGACCCGGGGGTGGGACAGCCGCTGGACGTCAGCGGGATCGTGCAGGAGCAGGGCAGGAAGCCACAGTTCAGGTGCTCCGGTGGCGAGATGGTCTTCCGTCAGTCCGTCCTGGCCAAGCTGGCGGTCCTGGTCTGCATCGCTTTCATGGCCTTTGGCAGCCACAGCCTGTGGCGCTCGTTCAGCACATCCTCCGGCGTGTTCTTCCGGGTCATTTCCTGGACCATACCCGCGGCCCTGATCCCCTTGCTGGTGTATGTGCTGAACAGCTTGTTCGCCAAGACCCTCGTCGCCACCGAGGGGATCCACATGATGAGCCCGCTGCATCGATGGTCGCTGCCGTGGAACCAGGTACGGGGTTTCGGCGTGATGCGCAGCGGGACGAGTGATCGGTCGAATGAGTCCAACTGGGGCTCGGAGCACCACGGGAACGTTGGCTACCTGTACCAGATCGTCGTGGTCGATCGGAGCGGTCGGGCCAGGAGGTTGTCGGGACTGGAGTACCGGAGTCGCCGACGACAGGCGCGGCCTCAATGGGTCGTTGAGCGACTGTGCCAGCTCGATGAGTTCCGACGTGCGCGGCAGTGATCCTCCGCAGCGGACCCGACGATCCCATGCCGCGGGTTTGTGGGATGGTGGATACTCTGCGAGAGTGGACCGGTTCTTGGTGACAGGAGTGGACTGTGAGGATTCCCCCGGTGGTGCTGCTGCTGGCTGCGGCCACAGTGCAGCACGGGATCTGCAGAGGGCAGAAGGGCACCTGGGGCTCAGCTGCGGCGAGCACACCATGGTGGGCCGCGGCAGCGTGGCTGATCGGCGGCAGCGTCCTCAGGTTTCGGGCACAGCGCACCACCGTTGATCCGGTCGATGTCGGCGCTGTGAGGTCCTTGGTGACCAGTGGGCCGAACCAGGTGACCCGCAATCCGATGTACGTCGGGATGACGAGTGCACTGGTCGCTCACGCCCTGCTCCGCAGGTCGGCCGTCGCACTTCTCCCGGCTGCAGCGTTCGGCCTGGTCATCGATCGTCTCCAGATCCCGGAGGAGGAAGCGGCACTGGCCGAGGCCTTCGCGGACGACTTCGAGCAGTATCGACGTGAGGTGCCACGCTGGGTGAACACCCATTCGGTGCGGAAGCTCCTTGCTGCCGCCATCAGAGCGACGGGGCGCAGGTGACGGCTGCATCCCAGATGTCTCGTGGAATGACCCCACCCATGTGAAGAATGAGGCCATGGGGTTGAATCCGGGAGAACTGAACACCCAGGTGCAGGATCGTGGTTTCTTCATGAGGAATGCGTGGGACCGGCGTCGTCCGTGTGGTCGGCTGGTGATCCTGTGGATCGGTTTCGTGCTGTCCTCCCTGGCCGCCGGCGCGATGTGGGTGCCGGTGATCCTGATCCTCTCCGCGGCGGGTGGCCGGTTCTCCTTCGCGACGCCGCCGATGCTGATCATCGCGGTGGTGAGCTCCTTGACCGCCGTCGGCTGCCTGCTCGGGATCGTCGTCCCCGCCGTCATGCAGCGGAGGCGGGTTCGTCGCAGCCATGCCGAGTTCATGGCGGGTGGGGCCCTGTGGTGGCAGGCCGATCTGGGGATCATCATCGACTCCTTGGACTACCTCACGAAGAAGGTCGAGACCCTGGCCCTGATCCTGCCGCCCGAGGCGGGACAGGAGGAGGCGTACGCGGCCGCCCAGGTGATCGGCCAGCGGATCTCGACCGGGCAGGGAACGGCCTTCATGGCCATCGACGAGTCCGTGGTGCACCGGGGGCGCGGCTGGCCGGCGGACGGCAGCGCCGTCGATCATCTCGGGTACCGGTTCGCGCCGCTCAGGCCAGGACGTCACGTGGCGGTGCTGCCCGACGGTGCAGTGCTCGGCATCGCGTCGGGACAGCCCCTTGACGTCAGTGAGGTCGTGCGTCGTCATGACGCCGACCGCATCCCGTTGTCCGCAGGGAGCGAGCAGGTGTTCCGGACACCTGTGTGGTTCAAGGCGCTCTGCACGATGGTCATCTTCCTGGTGGCCGGGGTGCTTGGCCACATGGCAGGGATCCTCCTCGCCGTGGGCAAGGGGTTCCCCGGGTTTCCCACCGCCCTCATGATCTGGTTCCTGATCGTCGCCGGGGGCAGCCTGGGTGTGGTGGTGTTCCTGATCAGCCTCCTCTTCGGGGAGACCCGCATCGGCGACGACGGGGTCCACATCTCGCGGGTGTTCTGGCGTCGGACCATTCCCTGGCACCGGGTGCGTGGCTTCGCGGTGTGGTGCCGGGGACAGCTCACGAGGGTGGGCGAGAGCTCCATGCACACGATGCTTCGGAGTCGGCAGGTGGTTGTCGTGGAGGATTCGGGGCGCACCCGGGTGCTCCCGGGGGCGCTGGTTCCGGGAGACAGGCGTGCCCCGGAGGCCGTCGAGATGTTGTGCCGTCTCGATGGGTTGCGACGGTGGTGGCAGTGACTGCGGCTGGTTGAATGGAGCCATGTTCACCGATTCCGCATCGCATCTCGACGATCTCGCCCAGTTCGTTCTCGACTCGCCCACCAGCTTCCACGCCGCCCACACCGTCGCTTCCCGGCTGACGACGGCGGGTTTCACGCAGGTCGACGAGAAGGGGGCCTTCCCGGCCGGGGCGGGCCGGTTCTTCGTCGTGCGTGGGGGAGCGGTGATCGCGTGGCGGCAGCCGGAGCGGTTCGACGACACCACCGGACTGCGCGTCGTCGGCGCCCACACCGACTCCCCGGCGTTCAAGGTCAAGCCGGACGTGGAGTTCACCGCGTGTGGGTGGCGGCAGCTGGCCGTCGAGATCTACGGCGGGATGCTGATCAACTCGTGGCTGGATCGCGACCTCGGCATCGCCGGACGTCTGCTCAGCCGCGACGGTGCCACGCACCTGGTTCGGCTGGCCGGTGTGGCACGGGTGCCGCAGCTGGCCATCCACCTCGACCGTGGCGTGAACGACGGGTTGAAGCTCGACCGCCAGGCCCACACCCAGCCCGTCGTCGGACTGGAGACCGGGGTGGGGGTGCTGGAGGCGCTGGCCGAGCAGGCCGGGGTCGCGCCCGAGGAGGTCGTCGGGCATGACCTGTTCACCTTCGACTCCCAGGCCCCGGCCCGGATCGGGTTGGGTGGGGAGTTGTTCGCCAGCGGGCGGTTGGACAACCTCTCCAGCACGCACGCGGGCCTGGCCGCCGTCGAGGACCTCGGGGATGGCGATGATCTGGTCCTCTTCGCCACCTTCGACCACGAGGAGGTCGGGTCCGAGACCTCGACGGGGGCAGCCGGGCCGTTCCTGGCGGATGTGCTGGAGCGCATCGCCGCCGTCGCGGGATTGGGGGTCGACGGGTTCAAGGCGCTGATCGCGCGGGGTTCCTGCATCTCGGCGGATGCCGGGCACCTGGTGCACCCGAACTACCCGCAGCACCACGATCCGCGCATCGAGCTCGGCCCGAATGCCGGACCGATGCTCAAGGTCAATGCCAATCAGCGGTACGCGACGGACGCCGTCGGGGAGGCGCTGTGGGTGCAGGCCTGTGAACGGGCGGGGATCCCGCACCAGAGGTTCGTCTCCAACAACGCGATGCCGTGCGGGTCGACCATCGGTCCCATCACCGCGACCCGGCTCGGGCTCACCACCGTCGACGTCGGCATCGGGTTGTTGTCGATGCACTCGGCCCGGGAGCTGTGTGGGGCTGACGACCCGCATCATCTCAGCCGCGCGCTGCGGGTCTACCTGGCGGGGTGAGACAGTGCAGACCCGCCGCGTTCCGCCCCAAGGAGAGAGAAGAGCGGCGCGGCGGGCCTGCGGGGCGCTTGTGGCATAGCGCGCGTGCGGTGGTCCTGAACACCTGTTCCCGACGCGGAACACGTCTCCGACGTCGTTCACTGAGGCGAGCCTAACCCAGATGAATTCGGTTATGCAAGTCGAGCGTAAATCGTGTCGCGCCGGTGTTCGTGCGGTCATCGTGTGGGGTGTGCCGTAGAATCCCGCCTCGTGGCTCTCACCATTGGAATCGTCGGTCTCCCCAACGCCGGCAAGTCGACCCTGTTCAACGCGCTGACCCGCAACAACGTGCTGGCGGCGAACTACCCGTTCGCGACGATCGAGCCGAACGTCGGCGTCGTCGGGGTGCCCGATGCGCGGCTGCCGGTGCTGGCCGAGATCTACGGGTCGGCGCGGATCCTGCCTGCGACGGTGAGTTTCGTGGACATCGCGGGCATCGTGCGGGGGGCCTCGAAGGGTGAGGGCATGGGCAACGCGTTCCTGGCCAACATCCGTGAGGCCGACGCGATCTGCCAGGTGACCCGGGTGTTCGAGGATGAGGACGTCACCCACGTCGACGGGAAGGTGGACCCGGCGGGGGACATCGACACCATCACCACCGAGCTGATCCTGGCTGATCTGCAGACCCTGGAGAAGGCGCTGCCGCGCGTGGAGAAGGAGGCGCGGATCAAGAAGGAGTCGCGCCCGAAGCTGGAGGCGATGCAGGCGGCGGTGCAGGTGCTGGAGTCCGGGAAGCGGGTGCATGGCTCGGGCCTGGAGCTGGAACACCTGAGGGATCTGTTCCTCCTGACCGCCAAGCCGTTCATCTACGTCTTCAACTGCGACCAGGACGAGTTGGCGGACGAGGAGCTCAAGGCACGGATGCGCGAGGTGGTGGCCCCGGCGGAGGCCATCTTCCTGGACGCGAAGTTCGAGTCGGAGCTGGTGGAGATGGACGAGGAGGAGGGGCGCGCCTTCCTCGAGGAGATGGGGGTGGAGGAGCCGGGCCTCGACGTCCTGGCGCGCGTCGGCTACGCGACCCTCGGCCTGCAGTCCTACCTCACAGCGGGGCCGAAGGAGGCCAGGGCCTGGACGATCCCGCAGGGGGCGACGGCACCCGAGGCGGCGGGCGTCATCCACACCGACTTCCAGAAGGGCTTCATCAAGGCCCAGGTCGTGAGCTTCGACGACCTCGTCGAGGCGGGTTCCGAGGCCGCGGCCAAGGCTGCGGGCAAGCTGCGCCTCGAGGGCAAGGACTACGTCATGGCCGACGGCGACGTGGTCGAGTTCAGGACAGGACTAACTTCTAAGAAGTAAACTGGTGGCATGAGTCATCCCCTCGCCACGTCCCGCAAGGCGGCCATCTATCTGCGCATCTCTCAAGACAGGGAGATGGATGGCTTGGCCATCGACCGGCAACGCGAGCAGTGTGAGGCCCTGGCTAAGTATCGTCAGTGGGAGGTCGTCGAGACCTACGTCGACCAGTCGAAGAGCGCCACTGACAGGACGAAGTCGCGGCCCGACTACGACCGCATGGTGGCCGACTATAAGGCGGGTCGGTTTACCGCGATCATCTGCTATGACCTCGACCGGCTAACTCGTCAGCCCCGCCAGCTTGAGGACTGGATCGACGCGGCCGAGCTCAACGGGCTTGCTCTCGTCACCGCTAACGGCGACGCCGACCTGTCCACGGATGGCGGGCGCATGTACGCCCGCATCAAGGCCGCCGTCGCCCGGGCCGAGATGGAGCGCAAGGGCGCGCGCCAGTCGGCGGCGCAGCTGCAACGCGCTAAGCAAGGCCGCGCTCCCAAGGGTATGAGGCCGCTTGGCTACGCGACCAACGGCGATGTCCTTCCCGACGAAGCACAAGCGGTCCAGGCGATCTACACCCTGTTCACGCGGCCCGCACACCCGGAGTCCCTGCGCTCGCTTGCGCGTGCCCTCAGCGGCACGCAGGAGATCAAAGGGATCTCGCCCCGGCCCAAGCACTCCCACGTGGTGTCCTCCGAGCGGGCTGAGCGAAGGCTCGCCGCGGGCAAGGAGCCCCGCCCCATCGAACCTGACGGCCCGTGGAGCCCCTCGACCGTGCTGGGCATCCTGCGGAACCCCCGGTACGCGCGGATGTCCACCTATACGCCGAAGACCGCACAAGCCGACGGTGGTCGTCGGCGCTCCTGGCGTGCGCAGATCCTTCGTGACGACGCAGGCGAGCCCATCCGGGGGCAGTGGGAAGCCATCGTCGACGACGAGACCTGGTGGCGTGCCCAGGACATCCTCGACAACACCGAGCGGGTCACGAACACCTCGGGCTCGACCAAGCGCAAGCACCTGGGCTCCGGCCTGTACCGATGCGCTGTGTGTGGCGGCAAGGTGACGGGAGCGCCACGCGGATACCGCTGCGCGGGGCATGTGATGCGAACAGGCAGCCACATCGACGAGTTCGTTACCGAGGTCATCGCTGGTCGGCTCGGTCAGCCGGACGCCCTCGCCAAGCACAAGACGAGCGACAAGGCCCCAGACACTTCAGGAATCAGCGCCTCCATCGCTGAGCAACGCGGTCGTATCCTTCGGGCGCAGCGGGACTACGACGCTGAAGTGATCGAGGGCCGCGACCTCAAGCGCATTCGCGAAGCGGCGGAGGCTCGGATCGCGGAGCTTGAGGCTGAGCGCCTGCTGCGAGGTCGGGGCGGGGTGCTGGCCCCGATCTTGGGAACTGAGGACCCGGCGGCGGCGTTCCGCGAGGCACCTCTCGAGGTTCAGCGGCAGGTCATCGACACGCTCGCCACGGTGACACTCTACCCGCAGCCCCGCGGGCGCAAGGGCTTCGATCCAGCATCGGTCGACGTCGACTTTGGTGGCGCGGTTGCGACTGGCGAGATGTGAAGCGCCTTCGCTGTTTGCTCGCCCTTGACGCCTTCTCAGGATGTAACAGTTTTGATACATTGAGGTTTGCTGCCCGGTCGGGTGCCGCTGCAGGATGAGGAAGAGAGAATCGCTCCATGACGATCCAGGTTGACGCTCCGCATGGTGGCTTGGCCATCGTGCCACCGGGGAAGGTGCTCGACTTCATTGACGGCATCACCCTTCGGCAGGACACTCCCGAGGAGTATGTCCGCCAAGAGATCCTGAAGTCCTTGGTGCGCGAGTACGGCTACGCCAAGCAGGACATCCGCGTGGAGTTCCCGATCAAGTTCGGCAGCAAGCGCGTCCGTGTCGACATCGCCGTGTTCCCGCCCGGGCTGCGCCCCGCCGAGCAGACTCAAGCGGCTGCCTGGCTCATCATCGAGTGCAAGAGCGCCAAGATCCGCCCCTCGATGAAGAAGGACGGGGTCGAGCAGATGCTCAGCTACATGGCTGCGTGCCCCAACGTCGAGGTTGGCATGTGGACCAACGGCGAGGACATGGCCTCCTTCGCGTTCGATACCGACGGCAACGGCAGCCGAGTGTCGGTAGAGATCCCCGACATCCCGCACTGCGGGGACACCGCTGAGGCTGGCACCCCGCGCTTTGACCAGCTGCGACCCGCGGCGTCCGACTCGCTGCTGTTCGCCTTCCGGCGTGCACACAGTTACATCGCGGGCAACCAGGGCATGCAGAAGCCCGAGGCCTTCTGGGAGCTGCTCAAGCTCATCTTCTGCAAGATCCAGGACGAGCGTGAGTCCAGTGACCCCCAGTTCTACGCCACCCCCAAGGAGCGCCAGAATATTACTGGGCTGATGCGATGCGCGAGCCGCATCGGCAAGCTGTTCGACAGTGTCAAGCGTCAGTACTCGCAGATCTTCAAGGCCAACGAGACCATCGAGCTCGAAGACAAGGTGTTGGCCTACATCGTGACCCAGCTCCAGATGTTCTCCCTGCTGGACTCCGACGTCGACGTCAAGGGCAAGGCCTACGAAGAGGTGGTGGGCTCCAACCTGCGCGGGGACCGAGGCGAGTTCTTCACCCCCCGCAACGTCTGCAACATGATGGTCGAGATGCTGGACCCCAGCGACAAGGACCTCATCCTCGACCCCGCCTGTGGCACCGGTGGCTTCCTGATCGCCGCTATGAACCACGTCGTTTCCTCGATCAAGACCGAGGTGCGGGCTTCCGGACGCAGCCGGCAGCTGCAGGACGAGTCGATCCGTGACCGCAAACGATACTTCCTGGAGCACAACCTCGTGGGGCTGGACTTCAACCCCAACCTCGTGCGCGCCACGAAGATGAACATGGTCATGAACAACGACGGCTCCGGTGGCCTGTACCAGGCCAACTCACTGGACGCATCGTCACGCTGGAACGATGACCTGCGTGCCCGCAACCTGATGGGGGCGGTCGACGTGATCCTCACCAACCCGCCGTTCGGCTCGAAAATTCCCATCGATGACCCGGCCATCCTGGAACAGTTCGACCTCGGCCACCAGTGGGACTACGACGAGGACACCGACACCTGGATGAAGACGACCAAGACAACCTCTCGGCCGCCGGAGATCCTCTTCATCGAGCGATGTGTGCAGCTTCTCAAGTCTGGGACCGGCCGCGCGGCGCTCGTGCTGCCGGACGGCATCCTGGGCAGCCCCGGCCTCGGCTTCGTGCGCCAGTGGATCCTCACGCACACGACCATCCTTGCCTCGGTAGACCTCCACCCTGACACCTTCCAGCCCGGCACCAGCGTGCAGACCTCCGTCTTGGTCCTGCAGCGCAAGTCAGAGCGCCAGATCCGAGATGAGATCGCAGCAGGCAGGATCAAGGACTACGAGATCTTCATGGCCATCTGTGACCGGATCGGCCATGACAAGCGCGGCAACGCCGTCTACATGCGGGACGACCAGGGCTTCGAGATCGTGCGTGAGACCGCCGACGCGGTCACCACAGCTGCGGACGGCGACGACGACGAGCAGCAGCACCTCGCCAAGGAGCGCGTGGTCGACGACAACACCCAGGACATCGCCAAGGAGTTCAAGGCATGGCTGAGCACGCTCTGAACAAGGCCCTCGCGCCGGCCGGGCCGGCGATAAACTCCGACGTGCTGTGGGCACCGGTGAGCGTGAAGATGCTCACCGGAGGCGATCGACGGCTGGAAGCATCCACCTTCCTCACCGATGGCTTCGGCCTGCGTCAAGGGCTGGAGGCGGTGCCGTCGACTGTCCCCATGTCCGACCTCGCCGCGGTGTGGCAACCCTCCCGGCTCAAGGGATACCCCGTCGACCCGGGCAAGGGTCTGCCGTTCCTGTCGGCCGGCCAGGTCCTGGAGAGTCAGCATCGAGTGCGCAAATGGCTCGCAGAAGCGATGGTGCCCGCTGTGGAGACCCGCTACCTTGAGCGTGACTGGCTGCTGCTCTCGTGTTCCGGCGAGGTGGGTCGCCTGACCGCTGTCTACGACGAACACCTCAACAAGGTCATCACCCACGACCTGCTGCGCATCGTGCCCCACAATCCACAGGACTACGGCTGGCTGTACGCCTACATGAAGACGCCGACGTTCTTCGCCATCGCGCGCAGCTCCCAGTACGGCCACATGATCAAGCACCTGGAACCGGAGCACGTGCTGGCGATGCCGGTGGCCATGCCGGATGCCATCGCTCGAAACGCCATCGGGCAGGATGCGAAGAACGCGCTGGAGATGCGCCAGGCGTCTCGTCGACTGCAGGCCAAAGCAGACGCTATGTTGGCCGAGCTGGTCAACCCAGGCGGCACGCCCGCACCCGACAGCCCGACGGTGACCATCCGAGCCTCAGACATCTGGTCCGGCCGTCGCCGCATCGAGGGGCAGTTCCATCGCGCTGACGTCGTCTGGCTCGAACACCGCGTCGAGCTCGCGTCGAACTCGGTTGAGGCGCTGGAGGACCTGGTCGAGTCGGTGTCCGTGGGCTCCCGCTTCAAGCGATACTTCGGCCCAAACGGCACCCCGTACCGCTCCGCCAGCGAACTATTCGACGTGAACCCGCCCGTCACCAAGCGCATCTACTCTGCCCTGCTGCCCGATCCCGAGCGCTACATGCTCAAGGCCGGATGGATCATCATGGCCTGCTCTGGGCAGACCTATGGGCTCTTGGGACGAACCACCGTCCTCACCGGGGATCACGACAACGTCTTCGGCAGCCATGACCTCATCCGCATCGTCCCTGACCAGACCAAGGTCCGCACCGGGTACCTCCAGACCGTGCTGAACCACGTCGACTACGGACGCCCACGTGTGGTCCGCTACGCGTCAGGCACCTCAGTGCCTCATCTGGACCCCCAGGACATTCGACAAGTCCCGATTCCGCGGTTCGATCGAACCCAGGAGGACGCCATCGCGGATCTGAGCGACGAGGCGACCCACTTGGCCGCCAAAGCCGACCGCCTCGAAACTGAGGCAGTCAGCGCTGCGGAACAAGCCCTTTCACAGCTCACAGGGCGCCACGGTTCGATCAGGGTCGTCGGCGACGAGGAGTGACATGTCTGTTTCAACGGTTGACACCGGGGGCCGGGCAGCACCCTTGTCACGGAAGGTGCGCGAGGCTCGAAAGGCACGCGGGTGGAGTCAGACCGAACTGGCCACCCACGCAGGAGTTTCACGCCTCACGGTGACCCGCCTTGAAGCGGGCAAGTCCGTCTCCTCATCCACATTGCTTAAGGTCGCTGACTCGCTGGGGCTGCGATTGGCGCTGCACGAGTAGGCACCGCAACGCGGCGCCGGGAGCCCTCCTGAGAGCGGGAGTCCGGTGTAAGCGCTGATTCTCCGAGCACGGCCGGTCGGGCCCCGTTCTCATCCGAACTGCTTGGAGGAGAACACCATGACCGTCACCACTCACATCGCGCCCCGCGTCTGGGCCGCCTGTTTGAACTGCTACAACGCCGGCCGCCTCGTCGGCTGCTGGGTCGAATGCACCGATGTCGCCGAGATCACCCTGGAGACCATCCACGAGGGCGCAGACGGCCCGTACGTGGGGTGTGAGGAGATCTGGTGCCTCGACCTGGACTGCCTCCCCGTCGACCATGAGATGGATCTGTTGGAGGCTGCTGAGTGGGGGCGCGTCTATACCGAGGTGGGGGTCGAGCGCTGGCCAGCGCTGTGCGCCTGGGTGCGCTCAGGCGCGTACGTTGCCGAGGGTACTGGCGAGATCCCGTGCCTCAGCGACTTCGAGGAGTGCTACTGCGGGCTGTGGGACAGCTTCCGCGAGTATGCCGAACAGCTCGCCGACGACATCGGTCTGACTACCGGCTGGCCCGAGGAAGCCCAACGCTACTTCGACTGGAACGCATGGACCCGCGACCTGCAGCAGGAGTTCAGCGTCGTCAACGCCCCAGCGCCTGCGTACGGTGTTTTCGTGTTCCGTGACCTCTGACATCCAAGAACCCCGCAGCCGATGGCTGCGGGGTTCTGTTTTCATCACCAGTGCCGGAAGTCCTCACCGAGCCGCTGGGCCAACCACCACACGAGCGCACCGAACCCTGCCAGCCCGCCCAACGTCCCGATGGCGATGAGCGCCTTTTGCCACCACACCGATGTTCCCGAGAATGAACCCCAGGCCCAGCCCAGAAGCGGACCGACCCCGGCGGCGTAGGCCACACCCCCGACGAGCCCGCCGATCACGAGGAGCACGGCGGTCAACGGCAGTAGCGCCAGCCCCATGCGCCCGACGGCAGTCCACGTCACCTTGCTCTCCAATGCGGCCACACGCCGTTCAGCGGCCTTCACAGCGTCCACCACATCGTCGGCCTTGGCAACGACTGCCTCGACCTCCTGGACGGCCTGTACAGCGCGCTGCCTGCCAACGTTAGCCACCCGGGCCTCGAATCCGTCGAGAGCTTGCTCAAGGCGTGCGACTGAGGGCTCCAGCGCCTTCTGGAGCCGCCCGTCGAGCTGACCGGCGAAGTGCGCGTTGACCTTGTCGACGTCGATAGTCACCCGACCCCGCTTCTTCACAGCCTCCGCGAGCTCAGCCGAACTCTGGGCCGTCGTCGCGAGCTGCTTCTCGATCCTCGCCATCATCGAGTGCGCATCCAAGTCTGACCTGCGCACCGACGACCCGTCGGGCAGTTTCACGGCTTCGCTGCTGCTCAGCTGCGATGCGACGGCGGCGAGCGTCTTTTCGATCTCGGCGATCCTGCTCCTCGTCTCGTCGTCGAGCTGCGGCCTCGAGGGCTGCTCGCGCTGCTGCGAGGTCAACGCGGTCAGCTTGCCCGTCTGGGCTTCGTCCATCACCTTCACGTACTGCGCCAGCTCGCTCACTGCCGTGGTCAGCTTGGTCAACTGCTGCTCGATGGCGTCGAGCCTCGACATCGAGGGATTCGACGTCGGCGAACTCGACTGCTGCTCCTGCAAGTTCTTCAGCACGCTCATGGTTGATCCTTTCTGCGTTTGCGCGGTGATAGTCGAAGATGGGCTGCACGCCCGAAGCCGTGAACTCGTCGCACAGGCCGGAAGCCTTCTTGCGCCCGAGCTTGTTGTTGTCCGTGCGGCGCATCTTGTAGGTCCATCCGTCGCGCTCGGTCTCCGCGAGAGTGACACCCCGCTCGGCGAGGGCCTCCTCGAACCCATCCCGGTCGACCGATCGGGGGTCCATGAGCGCGTCAGCCACCTTGTCGCCAAGGGTCTGCTCGAACCCACCAGGTTTGAAGGCCTGGCGACGCAGGTCCCAGTCAGGCTTCGGGGCTTCGGGGGAGGGCAGCACCTCGCAGCCCTCGGCGCGCATGAGCTCGTCGTTGACCTGGTGCAGACCGTGGGTCCACGAGGTACAGCGCTTGAGGGCCTTCCCGGTCAACTGGTCGTGGTTGATGACGTAGATGTGGTTGTGGAGGTGCCCACCCGCACTGTCGACGTGAGTGACCACGAGGTAGTCGGCGGAGTTCATGCGCTTGGCCAGGAGCACACCGAGCATGTTGACCCGGAGCACATGGTCGGGGTTGTTGAGGTCGAACTCATCCGGCGAGAAGTTCTGCGTGTAGGTGTACAGCTCGTTGCGACGATGGTGGGCATGGGCGAGCTGCTCGGCACGGGCGATGAAGTCTTCGACCGACGACACCGACGATGAAAGAGCGGCCGCGCGCGTGGTGCGGTCCTTCTCGTGTTGCTCGCGCTGCTTCCCCTTGCCCACCAAGGCGTAGGTGATCGCGTCGCGCGCCGACGTGGATGCCTGGACGTTGACCGTGCTCACAGCGCCACCTCGTCCCCAAGGGCAGCACGCACCGCGTCGACCTGCTTGAGCACGTCGAGCAGCAGGTGGCCGTCTACGACGTCGCCAGCTCGGCGAGTCTGGTTCAGGTTGACCCCGACTCGCCGAAGCTGCTCAACCGCCCGAGCAAGCTCGGGACGAGGCCGAGGCACGACCGCTTGCGCGGCCAAGGCCTCGACCTCATGGCGTCGGTCGTCCAGCGCGTCGCGCAGGACAGCCCTGGCCCATGCACTCGGCTTGACGCCGAGTGCCTTCGCACGACGCCTGACGGCATCGCGCTCAGCACGGGAGACGCGCACATCAAGGTGCGAGTCGAGCGCCTCCCGTGGAGTCACAGCCCCCGCGCTGGAGCACCTGGGAGCGGGTTCTGTGACACGGCCAGCAGGGATCTTGTCCGACAACTTCGCTTCGCTCGTGTCGTCCAATATCCGCTGGCCTCCGTCCTCAGTCGCTTCGCTCCCTGCGGGCGGAGGGGGGTAGGACACACCAAGGACCGCGCGACGAGGGATCACCCGTTCCACGGCTGCCTCACCTCCTCGCTGTGCTCGGTGGTGTCGGCAGTCGTGGCGACGGGCTCGGCGGCAGACTCTTCTGCCGCCCGCTTCGCCTTGGCCGAGCGCTTCGCCTTCTCGGAGGCGAGGATCGACCGAGCCTCCTTGGCCAAGCGCTGGTACAGCTCCGCCGACTGAGTCTGGAGCAGCTCGACGACCTTCGCGTCGACCCTGCGCTGCTCGGCAGCGGCATCGCGCTTGAGCTTCGCGATGCGGGCATTGGCCTTCGCGCGCTCAGCGGCGATCAGCTCGTCAAGATGGGTGGACTCACTCATTGTTGTTCCTTCCGGTTGAGCGACCAGTGGGCCGCAGGTTGGTGATGCACTTCTTGATCGACCAGTTGTCGGCCGACCCGTCCTCGCGTAGGACGAGGAAGTTGCGGGTGCCCCATTCGGGGATGAGCGCGACGACGATGGCGTCAACACCCACCCCGTGCTTCCGAGGAGCGTCGGGGTGGCTGGACAGGAGGGCACGGGCGAACACGTCGTCGGGGCCTATCAGGATCTAGCCAAGCCCCACTCGGTTGAGCACGCGGCTGGCGTGCGCACGGACGTCATCCTTGGTGGCGAAGGTCAAGGTGCCGACGGTGTAGGTCATGAGGCACCCTCCCCAACTTCGACTGGGGCTGCGCTTGCGAACGGATCGACGTTGAGCATGTCCTCGACGTACGGCTCGATGGCGTCGAAGTCGATGTCGATTTGGCGTTCGGTCTTTGAGCGCGCATGGGACCAAAACCGCTCCTTCGGACGCGGCAGCCCGAACTTCTCGAAGGCATCGAGCCGCTCAGCCAGGGGACGGTCAGACGCGAGCCACGGGATGTTGATGATGCCCTGACGCTGGGCGATCACAATGCCCTTGGCGATGCGATCCAGTCGCTCGGCCTCGGCGACCGAGCCGTCCTCGTCCAGCAGCACCTGGAGTCGGTCGAAGTAGTCGAGCCACTGGTCACGGGTCCTGCGCACCGGCGAGCGATCCCACACGGGCTCACCCAGCTCATCGTCCCAACGCTTCAGCCCCCGGTCGACCGAGCGGCCCAGCTCGACCTCCTCCGGGGAGTTCCACGGCACGGTCTGGACGTGGGCGACCTCGAATACCTCGTCACCCACCATCACCATGTTGGCCGTCATGCCGTCGGGCACCGGACGACGCTTGCGGTCGAACTCGATGGTCTGCTGCTTGTGGACGACGATGGGGGAGAAGTCCAGTCGGTTGTGGACGCGGGTCAGCTCCTCCATCGACGGGAAGACCTTCATCGTCACCGGCAGTGCTCCGTCGCGGGAGACCATCAGCTCATACATGTGGTCCCGGTCGGCCTGACTGTCCTCCTCGATTCCCTCAGGCAGCTTGTACCCACCGTGGGCGAGAACACCACCAGGCTGGCGAGAGAAGTTGGCACGGGTGGTGACGTTGAGCAGGTCCGTCTGGGTGTGCTTCTCCTCCCACATGTCCCGCGAGCCAGTCAGGGCTTCCCGGGCTTCGCGCCACAGGTTCGACAGCCCGTACAGGTCCAGACCGTCTACCACAGCCAGCTCGGCGTCGGTGATGAACCCGTCGGTCGTGCAACTCGGCGTGGAGTAACCAAGGTCGTGCAACTCGTTGAGCGTGGCCAACAGCACCGCGCGGGGAAGGGACGTGGTCATGGAGGCGTGCCACGGGGACGTGATCGCCGAACCACCGACCTCGTCGCGTTCCTGCGCCCAGGCGTCCCACCCACGCTGACCCATTACACCTTGGGCGAGCTTGCCGTAGGGGGAGTTGGCCATCAGCTTGAGCACGGTCTGCTGGAAAGACTTCTTACCGAATTCCTTCTTGGCTTGTGCCCGGTCGTCCAGCAGCGTCTTGTAGGGGCGGCGAAGCAGACGCGACGGCGTGCCGTCCTCAAGCCGCAGGGTGCGCCCAAAGTGCCCGATCTGGCACATCACGCGCGCACCCAGCTTCAGCGCCAGCCAGACTTCGGGAGCCATCGACCACACCCCGCGTGCACCGCCCGACGTCCGGGGGTAGACCATCGACCCCTCGACGGGCACGGGCAGACAGGGGAAGGCCACCGACTCGGGGAACTCGAACGACACAAAGCCGACGAACGGCGTCAATGGCCCGCCCTCGGCAAAGTCGTCCAGCGACAGCTCGACGTTGTTCACCGTCCGCAGGATCACGCCGTCGGGGTGCAGGTAGTCGACGTCCCAGATGGTCGAGCTTGCCGTCGGGTAACACGACTGAAGGTCGAGGTCATGCGTGGTCTGCTCGAACAGCCCCAGCTCGGCGCTCATGTTGTACCCGCCCCGGAAGGACAGAGCACAGGCATGAATCCACGTGGCCGCAGCGCCGTCGAGAGGCTGCAGTTCGCGCTGCCGATAGTAGGCGAGCTGGTTCTCGAAGCTCACGGTCTGTTCGGTCTTCTTGGTGACCTTCTCCAAGCCGCCGAACACGAGGTTGAAGTTGATCTTGGGACCGGCCTCCACCAGTGGCTTGCCCGCGTGACGCTCCGCGAGTTCGCTAGCGATGATGCCGCGCACGGCGCGGGCCGCAGCCGTCGGCAGCGTGAGGGCGACCTCCTGGTCCTCTCCGTACATCTGGCTGACGTACTCCAGGGCGATCACGGCGTCATTCGAGGCGTAGTCGAGAAAATCGACAGGGTGCGCGACCAGGTACTCGTCCATGCGAGCAATCCAGTCACCGGGAACATCAAGTTTCGCCACGCCCACGGCGTCGCCCAGCTCGGAGAGCTTCGAAGCGCCCGACTGCGCCATCGTGTCGCGGATCGAGATCACCACAGGACGTGCCCAGCGCTTGTTCTCGCCGGGAAGCACCCATTCGACGGGCTTGGGCGAGACCATGCCCGCACTGGCAGAGATCACCGCACGCAGGATGTCCGGCTCTCGGTCGTCCAGCCGACGATTCCGATAGCCCGAGTAGCCAGCCTTCGCCCGGCGGCGCTTTCTACCCGTCGGGTAGGAAGCATCCCAGGTGTTGTGCATCTTCACCGGGTCGACGAAGGCCGTCAGGTCGGCGTTCTGGAAATGCGCCACGAGAGTGATCGGCAGCGCGTGAGCGTGCTCGCCCTTCTGCCGGAACCACCACTCCCGATGCCACTTGCCTGCGGCGTCCACAACGGCCTGGCGGGGCACGCCCTTGGCCGTCCAGCCCTCGGCCAGCGGATGCTCATGCAAGCCCAGCGCCGTGATGGCCAACTCCAGCGCCTTGCCGAACGACAGCCTGGCAACGCGGGGACCACGAGGCCCGGGGTAGATGGCAGGGAGGACCACAGCCAGCCGCAGCCGGTCGGAGTCGGTCGGGTCGATGGCGGCGAACTGGTAGGACACGATCCGGCGCGTGACCTGCTCACTCTCGCCGATCCAGCCGCGCTCGGCGTCGAACGTACCGTCGCTGACGAACTCGGTGTCGAACCCGATGACGACCGATCCCTTGCCCGACCGCATCCCCTGCACCGACGGGTATGAACCGAAGCCGCCCGTCGCGCGGGTGGCGGTCCGCTCGACCGTCTTGGTCAGCACGACGAACGAGGCCGGGTGCTTGCGCGAGGTCGCGGTGTCGGCAACCCGGCTCACCTGCCACCCGTTGGCGGCGGCGGCAATGGGGACTTCCCCATAGGGGGTTGCCGCCAGTGGCCTCTGACTAGGGGTTTTGTCCTCTTCTCGCGTCCCAATAACGTCTTTCTGGGACGCGAGCGTGTCCTTGCTGGCAGTCCCGAGGGAGGCATTGCCCAGCCCGCTCATGACGCCTCCCCAAGGAGGTCGCGCAGGCAGCGGGTCTGCTCCGGCGTGAGCGGGGGAGCGGCTGCGACAAGGCGCTCGATGGCGGCCTCGATCGGATCGACGCCGACTGGCCTGGCCAATGCATCGAGGTCGGAGCGAAGGATCTTGACGCGCGATCCGGTCTTTGATGCGGGCAGCTTGCCCTGTGCGATCCACGAGCGCAGGGTCGAGTAGGCTCCGTAGCCCTCGGCTACGGCCTCTTGGAGGGTGAGGTAGTGCGTCCGCGATGATGCGGGGGAGTAGGCGGTGCCCACGATGAACTCCAGACAGCTTGAACTGTCCGGAGACGGGGGGATAGTTGTCCGGCTACCTTCCCGGTCGCCGTGCGCGATGCTCCACTGAGGCCGTTGGCCTACCGTGCCTTACGGGAGAAGTCACTCCCTGCCGGGTCGTCATATTCATCAATCTCGACGGGGCTCCCGGCGCTATCCGGTGCTGACTAAGAGCGGCTCGCCACCGCCCCCGTGGGGTGATCCCTCTTCGCCCACCTTGCGGTCGCGGTGGTTGAAGACTTGACGCGATCCTAGCACTGCCTGTCAAGTCCCGTCAATCGGTGGCGCTACCAAACGTTCGTTCTGTCCGTAATGTGGTGGAGTTCCGCTTCAACGTGTGACCCGGTCCCTTCGACCGGGTCGTGAAGCTCGTGGATCATCCCTGGGCGCGAACTGTCGTCCTTGCCTTGCGGCCGACCGAGCAGGATGGGCACGAGTCGCCGTTCTGACCGGCTGGGGGCCCCAGGGCTCATGGCGGGTCCAGGCGACCCGTCAATGCCCACCTCGCCATCGCCGTCAAAGTCGGCGACCATACCCTCGCCGCCAAAGACCCCTGTCCTCAGGCGCTGCAGCCTGGCTCCACGCCGCCCTGGATGCGCGCTGAATGAGCCAGGTCGGGGACACAGCGAGTGATATCGCGATATCATCTTCGCGGAGGTGGTCACGATGGTGAACGTGCTGATCCGTGGACTGAGTATGGCTGCCGTCGAACACATCGATGCTGAGGCCGCGGCGCTGGGGCTGTCGCGCAACGAGTTCCTGCGTCGGCGGCTGGAGCAGGACGCCTCGACTCCGGTCGCCGGAATGGTCACTGCCCATGACTGGGCCTGCTCGGCTGCGGCCTTCGAGAACCTCGCCGACCCTGACGTGATGGATGCCGCGTGGCGGTGAGGAGCTGGCTGGTCGACAAGTCGGCATACGTGCGCATGCAGGCGGGCCAGGCTGCGGGAATGGCTGAGTGGAACTCGCGCATCGAGCGTGGGCTGTTGCGTCTTTCGACGGTGACGCGGCTCGAACTCGGCTTCTCCGCCCGCTCGGGTGAAGCGGCCCGCGAGGCGTTTCGGCGGCCGCCGCTGTCGCTCATGCCGATCGAGCACCTCACACCTGCGGTGGAGGACCGCGCCTTCGAGGTGCAGCTGCTCCTTGCTGACCATGGTCAGCACCGCGCCCCCTCCATCCCGGATCTGCTCATCGCAGCGACAGCGGAAAAGGCTGGTCTGACGGTTCTGGCGGTTGACAAGGACTTCCAACTGATCGCCGAGGTCACAGGTCAGTCCGTGGAGACGCTGGCGCTGATCTGACCCATCAAGGTTGTCCCGCCGTGACAGATGGTGTCACATACCGGAACGTGGTTGAATGCCGGTACTCATGGCCTCAGAGGAAGGGGACCCCGTGGTGCGAGGGGTCAGCGACGGCGTTCCGGGTTCGGCCGCCTGGGCCGATCGACTGAGGAGCGTACGCGCCAAGACATCGATGGTCGGCTGGGATTTCGGCCAGTTGGATGGGCGGATGAGTGCGGAGGAGCCTTGGTGGGACTTCGAGGAGGACTGTCGATCGGCGATGACGACCACGCGTCGGATCCTGGATCTGGGAACCGGGGGAGGGGAACGTCTGCTGCGACTCCTGCAGGAGGTCGATGGTCGATCCAGAACCGTGGTCGCTACCGAAGGGTGGGAACCGAACCTGTCCGTGGCTCGCCGAGCGCTTGCAGACCACGGTGTTGCGGTGCTCTTTTACGACCCGGAACACGGGAAAGCCCTGCCTTTCCCCGATGGGTGCTTCGATCTGGTGATGTGCCGTCACGAGGCCTTCGACGCCGGTGAGGTCTCCCGCATCATGACACCGGGCGGGCTGTTCCTGACACAGCAGGTGGATGGCCGTGACGTCGAGGAGATCCACGAGTGGTTTGGTGTGCCCTTTCTCTATCCGGATGTCACGGCCTCCCGTCAGGTGGAGGAGCTCCAGGCTGCCGGGTTGCACGTCGTCACGGTGGATCAGTGGCAGGGGAGCCAGACATTCAAGGACGCTGAGGCCTTGGTCACCTACCTGGCGCTGTGCCCCTGGGATGCGGAGGGATTCACTGTGGATAGGCATCTCGAGACGCTCGCCCGTCTCGACTCGGAAGCCCCGATCCATGTCACCCAGAGACGCCTCCGGATCCATGCGGTCAAAGCGGCAACCCAGTGAGAAGGTACTCGAATCGGACACCATGGATGGAGGTGCGACATGGGATCCAGGTTGGGCGTGGTGATCAAGGATCACATCGGCTGGGACATCCGTTACGACCACTGGGGAGCCCAGACCATTGGGCTGGACATCGCACTTGACGGTGTGACGGCGACGCTGGAGCGGGTGCGGCAGATGGAGCCGATGGGGTCGTCGCCGTATCTGTGGCAGGAGGCCTCATGGATGGAAGGAAGCCTGCTCATCGACCTCACCACTCAGCGGGTCGTGTGGGCTGAGGAGAGCGACGCGATCTACCTCCCGCGTCTCATCAACGCTGCCATCGAGGTGACCTGGCCCGGGTGGAGCGCCATCTGGTCCAGTGAGGGAACTCGCGGTGTCCTGGCGCTGTGCGGGGTCAACCCTGCCACCATCTTCACTCACACCGATTTCCACACCATCGGGCTGGACTGCATCGAGCGGATGACTCCCTGGGGCGAGTTCCCGGAGGGACACCTCATCTCGATTCGCCTCGAGGACGGTGGGCTCGCGGTCTGGGAGGGGGACTGTGCCGTCGATGACATCGCCTCGCTCGGCCCCGCCAACACCCACCACCTCGCCACCGAGGTGCTGCGACGCCTCCGCATCGGTGAACCTGTGCAACGTGACAAGGAACCGACCGGTTGGGAGATCCCCGATACCGGCATCCATGTGGACTTCAGGTCGTCATCGCTCAGGTGGTGGTCCCTTTGCGACACCGACCTGGGGCTGGAGGCCTTCGCCGGGCAGTGGCCCGACTGGTCGGTGGAGCCGCTGGGCGACTGGTACGAGTGGCAGGAGTGCATCATCGGCAGACCCATTCGCACCTGGCACCACGAACTTCGGGCCTTCCGCAGGCATGTCGAGGAGGCCTACCGCGAAGGGCGACGGGCGAACCCGATGCTCAGCCTGATGAGTAGGATGGTCGAGCACGGGGAACGGGTCGTCCCCACACCGGTGGCCATGATCACGGTCCCAGCCCGGCGGCAGGGAACGGCACAGGATCTGGACCGCCTGCTGTCCCGCCTCGAGATCACAGGCCCCCTCCCACCTGCCCGGTACGTCAACCGCAACGGCGTGGTACGGCAGCCGTTGCCGTGATCAGGTGCGGATCGACGACCCAGCTGCTCCTGTGGCTGGCCGCTGCAACGAGGGGATGGCAATGGTGCGGTCGCTGATCTCGACGGGGACCTGGGGTTCCCCGAGAGCCCGGGGGAGGCCCCCGTCCTTGGTCGTGGGCCTCGGGTGCGCCAGAGGACGCGTCGTGTGATCATGTCTGCTCTGTTGGAAAGCTCATGTTTGCTTATCAGGATGGCTCAAGAATGCTAGGTTGGGTCCATGAGGCTGACAGGTGTCGTTCCGCGCCGGGTGAGCGAGCTACTCGTGGAACAGGTGCGCGTGGAGCCGGTGGTGGCGCTTCACGGTCCCCGATCGGTCGGCAAATCGACGGTTCTGCGTGCGTTCGCGGCGCAGGCGGGCAGTACCGTCATCGACCTCGACGACATCGAGGTCCGTGAGGCCGTGGAAGGGAACCTGGCGTCCTCTGTCTCGACGGCCACGACGCTGTGCGTCGATGAGTACCAGCGCCTCCCGGACGTCCTGGACGCGATCAAGGTTCGCCTCAACCGAGAGGGAAGCAATCCGGGTACTGCGGTCATCACGGGGTCCACTCGGCAGGACGCCTTGCCGCGCATGACCCAAGCGCTCACGGGGCGCTTGCACTCGCAAGTGATCTGGCCCTTGTCGCAAGGGGAGATCGTCGGCGTTCGAGAGGATCTCCTCGAGTGTCTGCTCGAGGACGTCGTGGCGACGGTGGCGGCGATCCCCACATCGACGACCGCGAGGGAGGAGTACGTGGATCGGGTCTGCTCAGGCGGAATGCCGTTGGCGCTGCGCCGTACCGGGCCGTCACGTGCGCGATGGTTCGACGACTTCGTCCGCGCTTCCGTCGAACGCGATGTGGTCGAGCTCAGTCGAATTCGCGAGCGCCAGGCTCTCGCCGATCTACTGGGTCACGTGGCTTCGCGGACCGGGCAGTTGTTGAATGTCTCCGCAGGAGCGGAGGAACTGGGGATCAGCAGGGCCACCGCCGAGAATCACCTGCGCCTGTTGGAGGATCTGTTCCTGGTCGTGCGGCTTCCAGCCTGGGGCAAGACGTTGCGTTCCCGGGTGAGCGTCAAGCCCAAGGTCCACGTCGTCGATTCTGGAGTTGCCGCACGGCTGCTTCGGCTCACCCCAGACAAGCTGCGGGGCGTTGATCCGGCGGCGCTGACCGATTTCGGCCATCTTCTGGAGACGTTCGTGGTGGGGGAGGTGCGCAAACAGGCTTCGTGGCTGGGGGAGCCGGTTGCGCTCGGGCATTGGCGCACCAGTGACGGAGACGAGGTCGATCTGGTGATCGAACGCGACGACGGACGCGTGCTGGCACTGGAGGTCAAGGCGAGCGAACGAGCGCCAGGCCCGGAGTTTCGCGGCATGGCCAAACTTCGTGATCTTCTCGGTGAGCGTTTCCTGGGCGGCATCATGATGACGACTGGCAAACGCTCCTACACCTACCAGGATCGCCTGCATGTGCTCCCCGTCGACCGCCTGTGGACGACCGTCGGCGGGTATACGTCTGGTGTGAGGGCGAGGGGCTAGATCTGTCGGAGGCCCCGTCGGGTTCCGCTTCAACGTGTAGGTCCGCCCCGTCGCGGACGAGGGCCCTGATGATGTGGGTGCAGCCGTTGGCGTGATTCGCCTGTCTTGGGGCCGATTCGCCTGCCATTTCTGCGGCTCGCCTGTCTTGTTTGGCAGGCGTTTCGCGACAAGGCAGGCCTTTCCGACCCAAGGCAGGCGAACCAGTCGTAAGGCAGGCGAATCCTCCGGGGTCACGAGATCGGGATGACCAGCGGGCGGCACATCAGGGGCGGCTGGCTCCCTTGGCCTGGCAGGATGCGTGCATGCAGCTCTTGACGCACGAACTGAGTCCCGACGGGGTCTGGGGCAGTGCGACTACCGGTTGACCTGGCCCTATGGGTGGGAGTTCGTCCTCGAGCCCACGCAGTCCCTGCTCGACTCCGACATGGATCAGGTGCAGCAGCTCCAGGTCGGGGTCCTGGGGCGCGAGGAGATCGACATCCTGCACGAGCTGGCACCGGCCGGGCGGCAGATCCACAGGACCTCCGCCGTCACCGAGCGGGCTTCCTGTCCATCTCCGGGATCAGCCGCATCATGGAGTGCCCCATGACGATCATGCTCGTCAACCAGACCGCCTGGCTCAGGGTCTTCGCCCACCTGCCCTACCCTGCCGCAGGAGGCCCGCAGCAACCCGCAGGCGTTCACCACCTACGTCTCCTCCCGCGAGATCAAGACCTGCATGACCCTGGCCCGCAAGGAGCCTCAGTGGCGAATCCGTGGTTCTCCCTTGTGGGAAGCCGAGAGCAGCGTTGTCCCATGGAGACGACGATCGATTCCGGAGGGTGGCTGCTGCCCACGAGCATCCATGATTCACGAGGCCTCATGGCAGGTTCCAAGGTGGATGTCTCCCTCTACCGCAATGGCATTCAGATCACGCCCGAGCCCGGGTGACTCGCTCGGAACGTGATGCCCAGGGGCTTGATGCGCCGCAGCCGGGTGCGTGCCCGGTCAGCGGCCCGACCCGGGTGGCGCGGTGCTGGCCCGGATCACGAGTTCGGTCGGGATGATGACGTGTCGGCCACCGTCGCGCGGCCCGCCGTTCAACTGCTCCGCGATGAGGTCGACCATTGTGCGTCCTGCCAGGTGGAAGTCCTGCTTCACCGTCGTCAGGGGCGGGAACGAGTACTCGGCCAGGGGAAGCCCGTCGAAACCGACGACGGAGACGTCCTCGGGGACCCGTCGTCCCTTCTCGTGCATCGCCCGGATCAGCCCCAGGGCCACCTCGTCGTTCGCGCAGAACACCGCCGTGACCTCCGGGTCGTCGGCCAGCTTCAGCCCGGCCCGGTAGCCGTCGGTGGGGCTCCAGCCGCCGGGGACCGGCTCGGGTGCAGGGATCCCGGCCTCCTCGAGGCGGCGACGCCAGGCCGCCAGGCGGATGGTGCCGGACTGGGAGTCGGAAGGGCCACTGACGTGGTGGACGCTCCGGTGCCCCAGGTCGAGCAGGTGGCCGACCGCGTCCCGGACCCCTTGGACCTGGTCCGCCGAGGCGGAGGGGTAGTACCCGACCAGGGCCGAGTCCGAGGAGGCGACGGGGAGCGTGGCGGGCAGGGCCATGTGCTGGTGGGTCGCCGTGCCCGACTGGACGATGACCAGGCCTTCGATCGGTTGGCGCGAGAGCTGACGGATGGCGTCGTGGACCTCATCGGCCTCGGGGTGGTGCACCTGGGAGACGATGACGGCGTAACCGAGGTCCTTGGCGGCGTCCAGCACCCCACTGGTGGTGAATGATTCCCCGGTGCGCTCGACCTGCTGGGTGAGGACCCCGATGAGTTTGAGGGAGCCGTTGCGCAGTGCCCGGGCGGCATGGTTGGGGGTGTAGCCGAGCTGCTCCATGGCCGTGAGCACCCTGGCCCGCGTCGCCTCCCGCACCTGGTCGGAACCGCGTGAGACGCGGGAGACGGTCTGTGGGGAGACCCCGGCCAGTCTGGCGACGTCGTCGATGGACGGTGCTCTGCCCCGATCTTGCGATGACCCCATGTGGCGACGATACCAAGAAGCCCGGTTGAGGGTCCCAACACTGTGCTCCGGGAGTGAACGGATCGCTGTCCGAGCGCCCTCCCGAACCAAGAATGTTTACGTCATCATCTGGCGTTTCGGGACCCACTCTTGGCTCTGTAACCCGTGAAATCGCTGGTCAGATCGCTGGAACATTGCGCCGGTGTGAGTTAAAATGGCGACGTCAATATTCTAGTTGACGGGCCCCTCCTCCCTCCGGATTGGAACGCAATGATGATTGTTCCCCGCCACCACGAGAACCTCTCCGTGCTCCACGAGCACACCCTGCCCCCGAGGGCCTACTACGTCCCCACCCCGGTCGGCTCCTCCTTCGACCCGCTGAGGCGCGAGGAGTCCGACCGTTTCCAGTCGTTGAACGGGACCTGGCGCTTCCGCCATCACCCATCCGTCCACGACGTGACCCCGTTCTGGAACGACGAGGAGGAGGTGACGGACTTCGGGACGATCCAGGTGCCCGGGACATGGCAGTTCCAGGGCCACGACGCGCACCAGTACACGAACGTGCGCTACCCCATCCCGCTGGATCCGCCGTTCGTCCCCCACGCCAACCCGGCCGGCGCCCACCTCACCGAGTTCGACTACGAGATCGACCCCGACGCACCCACCTGCACCCTCGTCCTCGAGGGCGTCGACTCCTGCTGCTACGTCTGGCTGAACGGCGCCTACGTCGGCTACAGCCAGGTGTCCCACGCCACGGCGGAGTTCGACGTGACCGCCCACCTCGTCACCGGGACCAACCGGCTCGCGATCCTGGTGCTCAAGTGGTGTGACGGAACCTACCTCGAGGACCAGGACAAGTTCCGCACCTCGGGCATCTTCCGGGACGTCTACCTCCTCAAACGCCCCGAGTCCGTGCTGTTCGACCACTTCGTCACCACCACCCTGCAGGACGACGGCACCGCCCTCGTCGAGGTCCGAGGCCGCTTCAACGGCGCCCCGGTGCCCACGCGCCTGGAGCTCGCCGACCCCGCCGGCCGCGTCGTCGCCACCGGGACCCTCGCGGCGCATCCCGACGAGGACCGCTTCACACACCGGGCCGAGCTGCACGTGGCGTCCCCGCGCCTGTGGAGCGCCGAGGACCCCCACCTGTACCACCTGAGCATCACCTGCCCCGACGAGACCATCCACGACCGCGTCGGCATCCGCGAGGTCGTCGTCGACGGCGCCGTGCTCAAGGTCAACGGCCGCCCCGTCACCCTGCGCGGGGTGAACCGTCACGACTCCGACCCGCTGACCGGGCCGACGGTGGACGTCGAGCACATGCGCCGCGACCTGCAGCTGATGAAGGAGCACAACATCAACGCTGTCCGCACCGCGCACTACCCCAGCGATCCCCGCTTCTACCAGATGTGTGACGAGTACGGCTTCTACGTGATGTCCGAGGCCGACAACGAGAGCCACGGGACGCAGACACAGTACCTGGCCGACGACTCCTGGCCCAACGTGGTGGAGCACTGGAACGCGCGCATCGCCAACAACCCCGACTGGGCCGAACCCACCCTCGACCGGGTCAGGCTGTGCGTGGAGCGGGAGAAGAACCGGCCCTGCGTCATCTCCTGGTCCGCCGGCAACGAGTGTGCCTACGGATCGACGTTCGAGGCGGCGCTGCGCTGGATGAAGGAGTACGACCCCACCCGCGTCACGCACTACGAATCGGCCTTCTACCGGTCCGGGGATCGACGCTACGACTACTCCGACATCGACCTGTACTCCCGCATGTACCCGTCGTTCCAGGAGATCCGCGACTACCTCGACTCCGACCCCGACAAGCCCCTCGTCCTCGTCGAGTACTCCCACGCCATGGGCAACGGTCCGGGGGATCTCGAGGACTACTGGCGGATGATCCTCGCTGACGAGCGGCTCTGCGGTGGCTTCGTGTGGGAGTGGTGCGACCACGCCGTCCAGGACGGTGTCGACGACGACGGCAACCCCCGCTACCTCTACGGCGGGGACCACGGCGAGGAGGTCCACGACGGCAACTTCTGCGTCGACGGGCTGGTGGATCCGCACCGCAACCCCCACCCGGGCCTGAAGGAGCTGTGGAACGTGCAGCGCCCCGCCCGCGTCGTCGGCGTCGACTGGGAACGCGACACCATCGCGCTGCGCAACCAACTGGACTTCCTCGACCTCCGCGACCACGTCGCCGTCGACTTCGAGCTGACCCTCGACGGGCGGATGATCGACGCGGGGCGCTGCCAGCTGCCGGACCGGGTGGACCCCCATGCCACGGTCGAGATCCCGTTGCCGCCCTCCGCGCGCGAGGCCGCCGACCTGCGTGGCCGATGCTTCCTCACGCTCACCCAGCGTCTGGTCCACGACGACGATCCGCTGGTGCCGCGGGGGCACCTGCTCGGCGTCGATGAGATCGAGGTGCCGACCGCCGACCGGCGCAACCAGCGGGCCGTGGCCGTCCTGGAACGCGGTGCCTCGGGCGGCTCCCTCGACGTCGTCGCCTCCGACGACCTGATCGTGGTGGAGGGGGTCGGGTTCAGCCACGGGTTCTCCCGGCGAACCGGACTCCTCGCGCGCAGCACCGTCGGTCAGGTCGAGGTGTTGAGCCGTCCCGCGGAGGTCAACATCTGGCGGGCCCCCACCGACAACGACCGGCACACCGAGGTCCAGTGGCGACGCGCCCGCTACCACCAGGCGACGGCGCGGGCCTACTCCTGCGAGGCCAGCCGGGTGGGGGAGCGCGTCGTCATCCGGTCACGCCTGGCCCTCGTGGCGCCGACGATCCAGCCCATCATGCAGGTTGACGCGACCTGGGAGGTCGACGCCGACGGCAGGATCGACCTGGAGCTGGTCGGCCGCCGCGACCCGGAGTTCCCGGCGCTGCCGCGGTTCGGGATGCGGTTCCTCCTCGCGCCCGAGCTGCAGGAGGTGACGTACTTCGGGCTCGGCCCCCACGAGAACCACGTGGACAAGCGACGCTCCGTCCGACACGACTGGTTCTCGACGAGCCTCGACGGCCTCGGCGAGAACTACACCCGGCCCCAGGAGAACGGGTCGCGGGGTGACTGCGATGTCGTCACGCTCCGCTCCGACCGGTTGACCGTCGACGTCGCCGCCGCCACCCCGTTCTCGTTCAACGCCTCCCGGTTCACCCAGGAGGAACTCACCGCGAAGCGGCACAACTTCGAGTTGATCCCCAGCGGATCGACCGTCCTCTGCATCGACGCGGCGCATGCCGGGGTCGGGTCGGCCAGTTGCGGCCCTGAGCTCTCGCCCCGGTACCGCGTCGACGCCCCGGAGCTCGTGCTCCGGCTGCGTCTGGTGGTCGCGAATCCCTCCTCCTGAGGGCGCGATTCACGCCCTTTTCCGCGGGTCGAGCCGGACTGCGGGTGCTGCGCGCAGTCCGTGTCGAGACCTCTGGCACACGGTGCTGGGACTCCAGCCGGGTGGGAATCCCCCGGGGTCTCGACACGGGTCCTCCGCAGCCTGCGGACCCGGTGGGAAGAACAGGCCGCAACCCGTCATGAACAACGCCTTCACCGTTCCACGCCCCCATCCATTGAAAGGAGAATGCCGTGAGTGGCGACGTCACCCAGAAGAAATACCTCAAGTGGTACAACAAGGTCGGTTACGGAAGTGGGGACATCGCAGGCAATGTCGTCTACGCGTTCCTCTCCGCCTTCGTCATGATCTACCTCACCGACACCATGGGCATGCAGGCCGGTGTGGTCGCGACGCTGATGATGCTGTCGCGTTTCTTCGACGGCTTCTCCGACTTCGTGTTCGGGATCCTCATGGACAAGACCCGGACCCGGATGGGCAAGGCCCGGCCGTGGATGTTCTGGGCCTTCTTCGGCTGTGCCGCGATGGTCGTCGCCGTGTACGCGATCCCGCCCGGCCTGGGCATGGCGGCGAAGTACGCGTGGTTCTTCATCGCCTACACGCTGCTGAACTCCGTCTTCTACACCGCCAACAACATCGCGTACTCGGCCCTGACCGCCCTGGTGACGAAGAATGTCAACGAGCGCGTCCAGATGGGCTCCATCCGATTCGTGTTCGCCTTCGGGACGAGCTTCGCGATCCAGGCCGTGACGGTGGAGGCGGTTCGCATGATGGGCGGGGGAGCCGAGGGCTGGCGTGCCGTCGCGATCATCTACGCCCTGATCGGTCTCGCCTCCAACAGCCTGGCGGCGTTCTCCGTCAGAGAGCTCACCCCCGAGCAGCTGACCGACGGGCGGGAGACGACGGAGGAGGCGAAGCTCCCGGTCCTGGAGTCGCTGCGCCTGGTGGTGCGCAACAAGTACTTCCTGTTGATCGTGGTGATGTTCATCACGATGCAGCTCTACGGGGCGCTCACCGCGATGGGCATCTATTTCATGACCTACGTGCTGGGCAATCCGGATCTCCTCGGGTCGTTCGCGTTCGCGATCAACATTCCGCAGATGGTCGCCCTCATCGCCCTGCCGTTGATCGTGGCCCGGGCGAAGGGAATGTACCGGGTGAACCTCATCGGCTACGTCATCGCCGTCGCGGCGCGGATCGGCGTCATCGTGGCCGGATACATGGTCAACGTGCCCCTCATGCTGGTGTTCACGGCGATTGCATCGTTGACGATCGCGCCGGTTCAGGGAACGTTGACGGCGCTCATTGCGGAGGCGAGCGAGTACACCTTCCTCAAATCGGGCAAGCGCATCGACGGGCTCATGTTCTCGTGCACGTCGTTGGGGACGAAACTGGGCGGCGGCATCGGGACGGCGCTCACCGGTTGGTTGCTGGAGGCCTCCGGCTACGTCAGCTCGACCACCGGCGGCGGCGACACGGTGACCCAGCCGGAGTCCGTCATCCAGATGCTCCACGTCACCTACCTGTGGCTCCCGGCGCTCGCCTGCCTGGTCATCCTGCTCCTGGTGGCCAACCTGGACGTCGAGAAACGTAACCGGGCCTTGCGGGCAGAGGCGACGGTCACGCCCTGAGGTCTCCGCCGGGCAGGGCCGTGGGCCGGTGTCGTGTCAGCCTTTTGGCGGCGCACACCGACCCGCGGAGGGGGAGCGTGTGGGTCGCGTCGCTGGTGGGAGCGGGTTCGTGCCCGCTGCGGAGGGATCTCGGAGGTGACCTCGTCCGGTCAATTTTTCAAGACTCCTTTCAAAAGGGCGGGGCACTTTGTTAGGTTGGCTTCACAAGACGGCTCGACCGTCGGGGTGCGGCCCAGGAGAATCGGCCGCGAGCGTTCAGTTCAGCCCCGGACGATGGCTCGAGCCCGACCAGATGGAAATGCAGTCGAACTCCCGCAAGGAGTGTCCATGTCCAGCAAGAAGAACATCAACCGTCGTGGCTTCCTCGGGGCCAGTGGGGTCGTCGCGGCCTCGGCCCTGGGAGCCGGAGCCATCGGCCTGGGGGCCTCCCCGGCCCACGCCGATCTTCGCGGAGCACCCAGAGAGATCGAGAACCAGGGCCGCATCCTGAGTTACGAGTTCAACACGACCTCGGTGGAGACCCGATGGCCTCATCTCCATCCGCCGAGGGCCACGGTGTTGCTGCCCGACGGCTACCACACGAGCGGCAAGCGCTACCCGGTGCTCTACCTCCTCCACGGGGGACTTGGCAGCTACATGCAGTTCAGGGACCTGGGCATCGAGGGGCTCACCGCGGGCAAGGAACTCATCGTCGTCATGCCCGAGGGTGGGTACGCCGGGTGGTACAGCAACCCGGCATCGACCAGTATCACGGTTGGTCCCCGCAACTGGGAGACCTTCCACATCAACGAGCTGCTCCCGTGGGTGGACGCCACCTTCCGCACCCACGCGGAGTACGCCGGTCGTGCGGTCTCCGGGTTCTCCATGGGTGGCTTCGGGGCGCTGAAGTACACCGCCAAGTACTACGGCCACTTCTGCTCGGTGAGCTCCCACTCCGGCCCGGCCAGTCTGCGCGAGCCCTTCGATGCGATCCGGGTGGCCGACTACATCAATTTGACCGGTTTCGCCGAGTGCGGGCGCTCGATGTACGGCGTGCCATGGCGTGAGGACCTGGTGAGCGCGGACAACCCGGTGGAGCGGATCGAGAGCTACCGCAACAAGCGGATCTTCCTCGTGGCCGGTACGGCACGCAGCGCGCTGTTCAACGGCAAGGCGGAATGGAACGAGCTGCAGGAGCAGCAGGTGGCCGACGGCCAGCGGCAGTTCGGCGCCCTGCTCGACCAGGCAGGCATCCCGCACACCCGCTACGAGGAGCCCGGTGGGCACTTCGTGCGCCAGCACCGACTGCAGGAGGACATCGACGGCATCGTCGCCCACCTCAAGAAGGCCGGCTGACGCGTCACGGTGAGAACTGGGGGGTGGGCCTCGGCCCACCCCCCAGTCTCGTCCCGGCTCACCTCGTCGGGGACAGCATCCCCTCGTAGAAGAAGACCGGCACGAAATTGTCCGAGTAGAACGAGTTCATGTAGAGGTCACTCTCCTCAGGGAACCCGGAGACCTCGGAGGTGACCACCGGATTGTTCCCGAAACGCTCCACCAGCGGCAGCACCGGCAGCAGCTCATTGAAGGCCTGGGCCAGCCGGGTGGTCTTGGCCACCTGCTCCTCAGGCCTGCCGAACGCACTGTCTGTGACCTCCTGCTCCAGATCCATCGGCCCCAACACGTCGGTCTCCACCTGGAGGTCGAAGCCCATGCCCTTGCCCTCCCCGAGCTTCGGGTGGTTGAAGTTGATCAGCGTCGCGTTGTAGGAATCCGTCGGGAACGGATTCGACGCCCCCCAGGCCTGGATCGCCAGCTGGAAGTTGCCCTCCTGGACATCCACCTCCTGTTGGCTCGAGTCCACCCCGACCGGGGTGATCCGGATCCCGAAGGCGTTGGCCTGCTCCGCCAGGCTCTGCCCCGTCGCCGCCCAGTCGACGTAGTCGGCGGGGAAGATGAGGTCGTACTGCGCGGGGGTCCCTGCACTGGTGATCCACTGGTCCCCGCTCTTGCTCCACCCTGCCTCCTCGAGCAGCTGCGTGGCCCGCTCCAGGTCCAGGTCGTAGGCGGTCAGCCCGGCGGCGGCCTCAGGGGTGACCCAGGTCTCGATGGCGTTGTCGGACAACCCGGTCATGTACCGGACCCCCTTCCCGGAATCACCGAGGGAGAGCGTGCCCATCTCGTCCCGGTTGAGGAAGAACCCGAAGGCCTGCCGAACCCGCTTGTCCTGGAACTCCGGCAGCCTGGAGTAGTTGAAGAACAGGGCCGGGCCCGTGTACGTCGGGGGACGCAGGATGCGGTAGCCCTGCTGCTCGAACTGCTTCGCCGTCGCGACGGGGAACCCGTCGGTGGCGTAGTGGACATCCCCGGAGAGCACCAACGGGGTGATGGTCTCCGTGGAGCCGCTGTGGACGGTGATGGTGTCGTAGCCCACGGAGTCGGCGCGGTAGCCGTGCTCGTTCAACGTCAAGGTCAGCTGGGAGTTGGTCATCGTCGAGGTGTCGATCGTGAAGGGTCCCGACACGATGGGGGCATCGATCCTGACCTCGGCGATGCGTGCGGCCAGTGCCTTCGCCTCCGGGGAGTCCGCAGGGGTCCGGGCCTCGAACAGCGTCACGGCATCCTCGACCACCTCACCGTACTGTGCGCTCGAGGCGGGTCTTTCCCGCATGATCCAGTAGACCGCGATGGGCGTGGGCTCCAGCAGCCTGAACTCCAGGGTCGAGTCGTCGACCACGGTGATGTCCTCGAGGTAGTTGAACACCGGCTGCTGCATCACGTAACGCATCGCGAAGGAGTGGTGCACGTCCTTCGCCGTCAGCGGTGAGCCATCGCTCCACTTTAGGCCCTGACGCACCTTGTACGTGAAGGTGAGCCCGTCGTCGGACACGGTGGAGGACTCGTCGGCCAGCAGATGGTAGTACTCCTGCTTCTCCCAGTTGTAGATGCCACCGGGCAGCATGATCATGTCGTTGAGGTAGCCGAGGTTCGTCGGGATGGAACCGGTCACGCCCGCCAAGGTGTGGAAGTTGCCCTTGGGAGGCAGGTCGAAGGACTGGTCGGCGCCGAAGTTGCGGGTCGCAGCTGAGTCCTTTCCGGCCGGACCGCCACCGGTGGCGCACCCGGCCAGCAGCAGGGCGGCCGCGACAGCCGTGCCCATCGCTGCGATGACACGACGTCTCAGTCCTCGTCGTGATGGTGTGTGGATCATCATTCCTCTCCTTGTCCGGGGGTGGGTCTGGCGTGATCCGAGGATCGGGAGGTGAGAAGGAGCAGCAGCACGCCCAGGCCAGTCAGGAGCGCGCCGATCATGAGGGACAGGGCGGACATCACCTGAGCGGCGGAACCGCTGGGCAGGGCCACCAGGCCGATGCCCGCCAGGAGGGCGATCGTGAGTCCTGCGGCGATCGCGTGACGCGCCATGCCGCCGGTCATGATCCACCCCCGTTCGGTTCGTCCTCGAACCGGATCATGGGGAGCGCATCGATGAGCGCTCTGGTGTAGGCGTGGCTGGGGGAGTCCATGACCTCAGGGGTGGGGCCGTACTCCACCAGACGCCCGAGCCGGAGCACGGCGGTTCGACCGTGCCAGGCGAAATGCCGTGCCAGGGTGAAGTCGTGGGTGATGAACAGGAAACCGACACCGAGGTCGTCACGCAGTTCCGCCAACAGGTTGATCATGCTGCCACGGATCGAGGCGTCCAGCATCGAGGTGGTCTCGTCCGCGATGATCAACTCGGGCTCGGTGGCCAGGGCCCGTGCCAGGGCCACCCGTTGGCGTTGCCCGCCCGAGAGCTGATGGGGATGGCGGTCCAGGAACAGGTCGACGGGGGTCAGCTCCACCCGCTCCAGCAGCCCGGCGGCATGCTTCCGGGTGCGACGGGAACGTGCCCTCAGGGCGGAACGCAGTGTGCTGAACACGGTGCGGGTGGGATTCAGCGAGGCGTAGGGGTCCTGGTGCACGTACTGCACGCGGCGTCGGAACCCGAGGAGGTCCGCTCCCCGCAGGGTCGAGATGTCCCGTCCACGGTGGTGGATGCTTCCGGCGGTGGGGCGGTCCAGCCCGGCAGCGATGCGGGCGAGGGTCGTCTTGCCGGAGCCCGACTCGCCGACCAGGCAGGTCACCGAACCCGCATCCACCTCGACGCTGACCTCGGACACCGCCACCACCTCCCGGGACGAGGTGCGGAACCGTTGGGTGACGCCCCGGATCTCCAACAATCTCTCAGCCATGGCCCCTCCTCGGGATGCGCCTCGGCAGGTGGGCGACGACATGGGTGGGACTGAGCCACGTCGGTTCGTCCTCGTCGGAGGTGAGGCTCTGGGTGGTTCCCTCCTCGGTGGCGATGAGGTAGTCCGCGAGGGACTCCTTGATGGTGCGCAACCGGGTGGGTTCCCCGTCCCACCGTGGGATCGTCCCCAGCAGGGCCTGGGTGTAGGGGTGCCCCGGTCGGGTGAACACCTCCCGGGTGGTGCCGAGCTCGACGATGCGCCCGCCGTACATCACGGCCACCCGGTCCGCGATCTCAGCCGCGAGGGCCAGGTCATGGGTGATGAAGATCATCGCGAACCCGATGCGCTCCTGCAGGGAGCGCAGGATGGTGATGATCGCCTTCTGGGTGAGGACGTCCAGCGCCGTCGTCGGTTCGTCGAGCACCACCAGGCGGGGTCGCAGCAGCAGGCCGAGCGCGATGAGCACGCGCTGTCTCATCCCGCCCGAGAGCTGATGGGGATAGGAGGCGAGGACCCGCTCCGGTTCCAGCATCACCATTCCCATGAGCTCCTCGATCCAGCTGTCGAGCTCGGCTCCTCGCGGACTGCCCGCGTGGGCGCGGGCCGTCTCGAGGAAGTGCTGCCGAACCGTGAGCAGTGGGTTGAGTGAGTTCATCGCCCCTTGGAAGACGACGGACAGCTCACTCCACCGCAGCTCACGTTCGGCCTGCCGGGACAGCGTCGTCAGCTCCACCCGCTCTCCCGCCTTGGTGCGCAGCATGATGGTTCCCGAGGAGATGCGACCTCCTCGGGGCAGCAGCCCCAGGACCGCCAGGGCCAGGGTGGTCTTGCCACATCCGCTCTCCCCGGCCAGGACCAAGGTCTCCTGTGGGTCGAGGTGGAGGGTGACCTCGGACACGGCCGTGACCGGACGCCGATCCGTGGCGTAGGTGATCGCCAGATCCGAGATCTCCAGCAGGGGCTGTGCCCCGGGGGAACGAGTGCTCATCAGTACCTGCCTGCCAACCGAGGATCGAGGAGGTGTTCAAGGGTGCGGGCGAACCAGATGGCCGAGAGCTGGAGCACGCTGACCACCAGCAGGGGGGCCAGGATCGACCATGCGGCGTCGGCGAAGAAGAGCGCCCCCTTCGCCCAGGCGTTGTTGATCATGATGCCCCAGTTGACACCGGTCATCGGGGCCAGGCCGAGCAGGTACAGCCCCACCATCGAATAGGTCGCCCCCGTCATCGCGAAGATGAAGTGGATCATCAGGTAGCTCGCCATGTTCGGCAGGATCTCGCGGCCGATGACGACCGGTGTGGACAGGCCGACGATCCGAGCCGCCTCCACGTACTCCCGCTCCTTGAGGGAGAGCACCTGGGCGCGAACCGCGCGGAGCAGCCCCGGCCAGCCGAGCACCCCGAGCAGCAGCGCCAGCATCACAGGGTTGTCGAGACGGATGTATGCGGCCAGCACCACCAGGAGCGCGAACTGGGGGATCGTCAACATGAAGTCGGTCAGCTGGATCACCAGTGAGTCCACCCAGCCACGCAGGTAGGCCGCCAGGGCTCCCAGGGTGACGGCGATGCCGGTGGACACCGTCGCCGAGATGGTGCTGACGATGATGACGTCACGTCCACCCAGCAGGATCATCCGCAGCACGTCGCGCCCGTCGGAGTCGGTGCCGAGGGGGTGGGCCGCCGACGGCGGGGAGTAGATCGCCGTGGTGTCCGCCGGCGGCATCTCGATGAACCAGGGCAGGATCAGCGCGGCCACGCACATGACGAGGAACACCACCCCGCCGATGGTGCCGGTCACGCTGATGCGCAGCGCACCGGCCCAGCGGCTCCTCCCGGGGCGTCGACGGCCACTCATCGTCGGGCTCCCTCGACTCGGATCCTGGGGTCGATGCGGGACAGCAGCAGGTCCGCCGCCAGGTTGGCCAGGACCACGGAGACCGTGATGACCAGGATGAATCCCTGGACGACGGGGTAGTCACGGGCCTCGATCGCGTCGTAGAAGTAGTACCCGACACCGTCGTACTTGAAGATCTGCTCCACCAGGGTCGAGCCACCGACGACGAAACCCAGCTGGACCGCGAACTGCGTGAACAGGGGCAGGATGGCGTTGCGCCCGACGTAGTGGACGTGGATGCGGGAGGCGGGCAGGCCACGGGCCCGGGCGTTGAGCACGTAGTCGTCCTCGAGCACCTGGGTGGTGGAGGACTTCATCTGCAGGATCCAGCCACCGACGGAGGTCAGGGTGTAGACGGTGATCGGCAGGGCCGCGTGGGCCAGCACGTCGAGGATGAACTCGGCGGTGAGGCCGGGTTGGATCCCGGGGGTCACCGTGCCGCGCAACGCACTGACGTTGAACCAGCGCAGCTGCACGCCGAGGACCACGATCACCAGCATCGCCCACACGTAGTTGGGCACCGCGTTCAGTGCGGAGGAGATGTTGGTCACGACGTGGTCCAGCCAGCTGCCGCGTCGATGGGCGATGAGCACCCCGAGGCCGACCCCGATGAGGAAGGACAGCAGCAGCCCGGTCCCGACGCTGAAGAGGGTCCACGGCAGGTAGGCCAGGATGTGGTCGGTCACCGGGGTCCCGGGGGCGACGATGGACTGTCCCAGATTGCCCCGCAGCAGTCCGTTGAGGTAGTCGAGGTACTGCTGCAGCAGGGGCGCCGAGGGGTCGTAGGACAGCAGGGAGGAGGCGCGGGCCAGGGCTTCCTCGCGACTCAGGCCCTGCTGGCTCATGAGCCGTTGCACGTAGGCCTGCAAGGGGTTGCCCGGCATCCAACGGACCAGCACGAAGGACAGGGAGGCCACCGCCCAGATCGTGATGATGCTCTTGAGGACCCGACCCAGCACGTAGTTGTGCCGGATCCGGTGCCATGCGCCGCGGTGCTCGGCCTCCTCGCGCTCCCGGGACAGTTCGGGTGAGAGCAGGGTCACCTCGTCGGCAGGGATGTCATCGCGCATGGGGAGTCCGGAACGTGGTGGTGAGGTCGACGACACGGCCGGTGGCGGCGGATTCCACCGCGGCGGTCATGACCTCGAGGGCGTGTCGGGCCCGGTGGGCATCGGCGATGGGGGGCTGCCCGGTCCTGACGCAGTCGACCAGGTGCTCCATCAGCATGGCGCGGTGCAGCTCCTGTTCACGGAGGTTCTCGGCCCGGGTGAGCTCCCGTGGGTCCAGCCAGGCATCCACCCCGGGTTCGAGGTCCTGGACGAAGACCTCGAGGGGGTTGGTGTCGCGGTGGTGGATGGCGAGTGCCCCTCGTCTGCCGAAGACCTCCACCTTGGGCGCCCGGGTGGCCAGGACGTTGAAGGTGGCGTCGATCACGGCGTAGGTGGAGTCCCCGAAGTCGAGCATGAACAGGAAGTTGTCGGGGGTGGTCACGGGGATCTCCAGGCCACCGAACGGCCCGGTGCCGCGGACGGTGCGGATGTCCTCGGTGATGCCGCCGAAGGCGGAGACGCGCCTGGCCGGTCCCAGCAGGCTGGTGATCTCGTGGATGCCGTAGACCCCCATGTCGAACAGGGGGCCACCACCCGGCTGGTAGAACCAGGTGGGGTCGAAGGGCCAGCCGTCGGGGCCGCCACCGGGTCCGGCGTGGGAGCTGCGCACGCGGGCGAAGCAGACCTTCCCGATCCGGCCCTGGTCGATGATGCGGCGGGCTTCCTGGTACTGGGCGTAGAGGGTGTCGGGGGGAGCGCACACGACGACCACCGACTGCCGCGTGGCCTCCTCGATGAGCGCGTCGGCCTCGGCCACGGTGGTGGCCAGCGGTTTCTCGGAGAGCAGGTGGCGGCCGCTGCGGAGGATGGACATGGAGGTCTCCGCGTGCACTGAGATGGGGGTGAGGTTGGCCACGGCCTCGACGCGGTCGTCTCGGAGCATCTCCGCCAGGGACGCGTGGACGGTGTCGATGCCGAACCTCCGGGCCGTGTGTTCCGCGTGGTCAGGCACCACATCGGCGACCGCGACCACTTCAACTTTGTCCGTGAGGCCGGATAGGTTGGGCAGGTATCCGTCCTCGTCGCCAGCGATCATGCCTGCCCCGAGGATCCCGAACCGTAGCGGGGACTGCTGAGTCATGGTGCTCCTTGCTCCGTTGCACAAGATTGTTAATAGTATTAACTAACAGGGTTGAGTTGGCAACACTGTGGAGAGGACTGACATGTCGGCGGGTGGCGATCGGCTTCTGGGCAAAGGCCCCAAGCTCATCCGTGAGATGAACCAGCGGGTGTTGTTCGACACCCTGCTGTCCCAGGGGGCGTCGACCCGCCCCGCACTGGCCCGGGCCTCGGGGCTGTCCCAGCCCACGGTCATCGCGGCCCTCAACGAGATGGAGGAGGCGCAGCTCGTCGTCGCGTTGGGCAACGACGCCCGGGAGCTGGGGCGACCGGCCCGGCTCTACCAGGTCAGGGCGGATGCGGGGTTCGTCGTCGCCATCGACATCGGTCGGGTCTGGGTGCGGGTGGCGGTGGTCGACATCGCTGGTGGTGAGTTGTACCGCCACGACGTGCGCAACGTCGCCAGGAGTGCCGGTGCGTTGGTGGAGCTGATCTCCGCGGAGGTGGCCCAGGCCAGGAAGAGGCTCGGCCTCGACCCCGAGCGCACCCATGCGGTCATCGGCTCCCCGGGGGTGTTCGCCCCGAAGCGTGGGGTGGTGGACTACGCCGATCAGCTGCCGGGCTGGCATCGGCCGAAGCTGATCAACATGCTCGTCGAGGAGCTCGGCGGGCAGGTGCGGATCGAGAACGACGTCAACCTCGCGGCCCTCGCCGAGTCCATCCACGGACGTGCGGGACGCTACGAGTCCTTCGCCTACTTCCACATCGGCACCGGTGCCGGACTGGCCACCATCCTCAACGGCCGGCTCCATCGCGGCTTCCACGGGGCCGCGGGTGAGCTGGCCTACCTGCTCACCGCCGCCGACGGGGGCGGTGGTGAGCGGGTGCTGGAGGACGTCGTCTCGGCGCGTGCGCTCACCGCCTCGGCCAGGGAGCTGGGGTTGGGTGGTGTCGGTCCGGAGGACGTCCTGCGGCTGCTGGACGAGGGGGATCCCGCGGCGGGGCGGGTGATGGAGCGTTTCGTGGCGGGGGTCGCGGCGGCGGTGATCGCCATCAATGCGGTCCTGGATCCCGAGTGCATCGTCCTGGGTGGGGGCATCGGGGCCAGGCTCGGCGGTCATCTCGAGCAGATCGGGGAGGCGGTGGCCAGGCGCAGTCCGTTCCGGGTCCGCCTCGACGTGGCGGCGCTGAATGCCGATGCCACGCTGCGAGGGGCGCTCGACCTGGGGCTCGAGGCCGCACGTGAGGCCATGTTCCGCTCGGGGGTGCGGCGGGCTTCCGATTGACAGGATCGATGTATTAATGAATACTCCTTAGAAAATGTTCCGCGAGGACGCGGGCCATGATCGGAGGTGAACCCATGACATCGATCAACTTCGCACTCATCGGTCTCGACCACTGGTACTCGGCCGTGCCGCTGGCCCACGGGTTGAGCGCCCACCCCGAGACCACCCTGCAGCTCATCGTCGACCGTGATCCGCGACGCGGCAGGGTCCTCGCGGACGAACTGGGGGTGCGATTCACGACCTCGGTGGCGGAAGCCCTGGCCGACCCCGGGATCGAGGCGATCGGCTCCTTCCCCAGCGTGGACGAGAACCCGCAGGTCTGCATCGACGCGGCGGAGGCCGGCAAGCACGTCGTCTCGGTCAAACCGGTGGCGCGAACGCTGCAGGAGGCCAGCGCCGTGGTCAGGGCCGTCGAGGAGGCCGGGGTGCAGTTCATCCCCGCCGAGTCGCGCTCCCGGATGACCGCGCAGAACCAACGGCTCCTCGAGCTGGTCCGTTCCGGCGCCCTGGGGGAGATCGTCTCCGCCGACTTCGCCCTGTGCGGGGTGTTGCCGAAGGCCTGGCACGACTCCGACTCCCCGGGCTGGTGGGTGGAGGAGGCGCGGGCTCCCGGCGGGGCCTGGATCGACCACTCGATCTACCAGATCGACCGGTTGCGCTGGCTGCTCGGGCAGGAACCGGTGGACGTGGTGGGTGTCACGGCGAACCTGCGGTACCCGGAGCTCGCGGTGGAGGACTACGGCCACGCCATCTTCACCTTCGACGGCGGGGTGGTCGCGACGATGGAGGACACCTGGACCGGTGCCGAGGGGGCATGGCGGATCACCACCACCCTCAACGGGACATCCGGGTCGCTGGCCATCGACACCATCAACTCCCGCACCACTGTCCTGCGCGCCTCGGGGGGTGCCCCCTCGGGGTGGGTGGAGCTCGACCCCCTGCCCGACGACTCCGACCTGATCCAGCCCCTGGTGGACCGGATCCGCGGGAAGCACAACGCGCTCGGCACCGTCCGCGACGCCTGGCGCAACCTAGCCGCGGCGCGAGCCTTCTACGACGCGGCTGCCTCCGGTGCGAGACGCCGGGTCCCGGTGCCGGAGGACGAAACCGACGAAACCCACGATCTTGTGAAAGGAGTTCACCGATGAAGACGATCCTCAGAACCCTCGCCGCCGTCATGGCGGTGGCCCTGTGTCTGCCCGCCCCGGCGCACGCCAGCACCGAGAGCACGGCGGTCCGCAACGCCTACCTTCACCTCGACGAGGCGATGGACGAGTGGGGCAGCGGCGACCAGCTGCGTGTCCCGTCGAGCTATCACCGGGGTTTCCTGGACTTCTGGGACAACTCGCTCACCTACGACAACGCCTTGATGATCATCGTCTACGCCAACCGCAAGGACAGCCCCGACTCCTTGGCCCGGGCTCGGATCATGGGGGATGCACTGCTGCAGATGCAGGCCAACGACCCGATCGGTGATGGTCGACTGCGCAACGCCTACGGCCCCGAGCACCTCTTCGACGCCGAGGGCGTTCCCAACATCCAGACCTGGGGATCGGCCGCGGGCAACCAGGCCTGGGCCGGCATGGCCCTGGCCCATCTCGCCCACGTCACCGGGGAACGCAAGTACCTCGACGGGGCGGTGCGCATCGGTGAGTGGTTGCTCGACGAGACCGGTGACATCCGCGGTGTCGGGGGCTTCACCGGTGGGTACCGCTCCGGTGGAGACAAGCTCGAGTGGAAGTCGACCGAGCACAACATCGACATGGTGGGTCTGTTCGGGATGCTCGGAGAGCTGACCGGGGAACCCCGGTGGAGCATGGCGCGGATGCGTGCCGAGACCTTCGTGCGCAGCATGTGGGACGTGCTCGAGGGGCGCTTCCACATCGGCAGCACCGAGAACGGCATCGCCACCAATGTCGACGAGTTCAACCCCGAGGACGTGCAGTCGTGGGGATACATGGTCCGGGGCAGGCACCGCTACCTGATGGCCCTCGACTGGGTCATGGGCAACCTCGAGGTGACCGATCCCACCTATGCCGAGAAGATGATCACCGGGGTCCTCTACGCCTGGCAGACCAATCCCGACAATGCAGATCACAACGACGACACGGTCTGGTTGGAGGGCACCGCCCACATGGCCCTCGCGCTCAAGCTCAGCGGCAACCCCTCGCACCGGGCCCAGGCCGAGGTCTACCTCCAGACCCTGCGTGAGATCCAGGTCAACGGCATCAATGCCGACGGCAAGGGGATCCAGGCCAACTCGAAGGAGGGATACGCCGGTGGGGAGGAGCGCAACCACGCCAGCCTGCACACCGGCACCACGGCCTGGTTCATCATGGCCGAGCAGGGGCTCAACCCGTTCGTGCTGGCCGGGACCAAGAAGTGACCCCGGACCGTGGCGCTGACCCTGCGGTCTCGGCGTTGGCCATCGACATCGGTGGCACGAAGACCGCCTTCGCCCGGGTCAGCGCCACCGGGGACATCCTCGACTCCTTCCGGGTGGCCACACCCACCGCGACGACACCGCGTGACCTCGCCCTCGAGCGGCTGCGGGAGCACGTGCGTCGGACACTGCGGTGGAGCAGCCGATTCGAGCTGTGCGTGGTCGTGCGCCCGGGACTGCTCGCGGGCGAGGACGTCGTCGAACTGTCCCCCAACACCCCGGCCTGGCAGGACACCGCCCTGGCCGGGCTGTTGCGTCAGGAACTCGGTGACCTCAGCATCCGCTTCGAGAACGATGTCAGGGCCGCCGCCCACGCGGAGGTGACCACCGGTCAGCTGCGGGGGGTCGACCCCGGCCTGTACGTCAACCTCGGCACCGGGGTGGCCGCCGCGCTGGTGGTCCACGGGCGGATCCTCGTCGGGGCACACCGGGCCGCCGGGGAGATCGGCTACATGAGGCCGGACCCGTTGTCGGGGAGCACGGCACCCGAGGGGTTCCCGGCACCACTGGAGGAACTGCTCGGGGGCCAGGCCCTGGGACGGCGTGCCTCACGTCTGCTGGGTCGTCAGCTGGGGGCCCGGGAACTCTTCGAGGCCACGGACCCGCTGGCCCGGGCCGTCGTCGGGCAGAGTGCGCTGCTGCTGGCCACGATGCTGGGGAATCTCTGCACCCTGGTGGACCCGGAGCTGATCGTGTTCGGAGGTGGGCTGGCCGGTTCCTTCCAGCACTGGGCCCCGATCGTCAGGGCGCACCTGGTGGCCGGCTTCCCCTGCGTCCCGGAGCTGAGGGTGTCCCGACACCTCACCGACGGTTCCCTGGTCGGGGCGGCGACGTTGTGTCGGGCCGAGTTGGCAGGGGGACGACAGGAACCCTGCGTCGTGAAGGAGGGATGACCATGACCGGTGTCCGGGTCCTCATGTTCGGGGCGCATCCGGATGACTGCGAGTTCGAGTGCGCCGGACTGGCGGCACTGGTCACCCGGGCCGGCGGGACGGTGGAATTCGTCTCCGCCACGGACGGCTCCAGCGGGCACCACCAGATCTTCGGTGAGGAGTTGGTGGCGCGTCGGCTCCGGGAGGCCGAGGCCGGTGCCGCTGCCGTGGGGGCGACGGTGACCAACCTGGGCTTCCCCGACGGCTGGTTGTTCCCCGACCGTGTGCTGCGCGAGGCCGTGATCACCGCGATCCGGGGCTTCGGGCCCGATGTCGTGGTGTGCCCCAGACCCTGCGACTACCACCCGGACCACCGTGCCGTCGCGACGGCGGTGCTGGATGCGGGATACCTCCTCATGGTGCCCGGGATCGTCGCGGAGGTCCCGGTGCCCGCGCGGCGACCGGTCATCCTGCACACCTGCGACACGTTCACCGATCCTCGCCCGTTCCGCGCGGACCTGCTGGTCGACATCGACGCGGTGGTGGAGCAGAAGGTGGACGCCATCATGGCCCACGAGAGCCAGGTGCGGGAGTGGCTGCCCCACGTCAACGGGTTCGCATCCGAGATCCCGGTGACGGAACCGGCCAGGACGGCCCACCTCCGTGCCCGGGAGCGGGCGAAGGCACATGGTGTGGCTCGCCGTTTCGCCGATGAGCTGGAACGGCGCCACGGTCGGCTGCCGGAGACCGCGGAGGCCTACGAGATCTCCGAGTACGGGGCCAGCGCGGATCCGGGCTCCGTCCGCAGGATCCTGGGGCTGGCGGCCGTCAGGTGAACCGCCGGGCCTCGGCCCGGAACTCCTCGCTGAGGCCGGCGTCGTTGGCCACCACCGCGGCCCGGCGACGCCACGCCAGCGAGTGCGGATTGGCCAGGCCACACCACAGGCGCGGACGTCCCCCGAAGGCGATGGCGATCTGCACCAGGGTCCGCAGCAGTTTGGGGTTCACCCCGGCCGCCTGGTCGCAGAGGGTCGCGACGGGGGCGTTCACCAGCCGTGCGCGGCCCACCGTGACCCCCAGGCAGGTCCGGTGGTCGGCTCCGGTGATGGTCATCTCCTCCCACAACGGCTCCAGGTCCTCAGTGGTGCCGTACCAGCCGAGCAGGGGGACCTGCACCAGGTCGTCCCAGGCGGGGAAGTGCGTGCGGATGTGGGCGTCGAAGGAGCTCCGCGCCGGATGTCCCAGCTCGGCCAACGCGATCCCCAGGGCCACGACGGCGGGCACGCAGGAGTAGGTCTCACCGGCCAGTTGGGTGAGGAACCGGTCCTGCCAGCCGTCGACCAGCACGTCCAGGTCCTCGGTGGTCAGCGCATCCGCGTCCATGACCCGTCTGAGGCACAGCCCCAGCGCAACGCCCTTGATCCCCGGGTCGTGGAACTGGCGACGACACCACTCCAGCTGTCCGGGGGCCAGCCGGGTCTGGACCTCGAACCAGTGGCGGGCCTGCGGGTCGTCGAGGTCGATCCCCGGCCACTGCTCAGCGGACCAGACGGCGTGCTCGGCCTCATCCCACCGGTCCAGCAGGTCCGTGGCCAGGCAGGCGTCCGGGTGCAGGGGATCGGAGGCGATGGCGGGGTAGTAGGTCCGGGCCGCCGGGAGCTGCTGCAGCGCGAGCCCCACCCGCACCCAGGTGGGGGCGGTGTCATCGCGCATCGTGTCGACGGCGGCCGCGAAGAAGTCGTCGGAATGGTCCCGTTGTTCCTCAGGGGACAGTTCCGCCGACAACAGCCCGACGGCGGCCTCGCCCCAGACCTCGCGGGGCAGCTCCACCTCGGCCGCCCAGCGGGCGGCGCTCTCGGTGGGAGTGATCCCGGACAGTTGCGCATCGGTGACGATGAACTCGTGCACCGACTTTCCCTGGGCGGCCCGCTGCCGCAGGGCGTCGGTGTTGAACTCGGGGGCGGGATCAGGCATGCCCCCACATTAGAGCGCCGAGGGTTCGCACGCGTGGTTTTGTCCGGAAACACCGGAAACAGGGGAGGGTGCCCAGCCGGCAGATATCTCGAATCCAGTTCCCTATGGGTTTACAAGGAAATTGGCCCACCGATTGGACACCCTCTGCTGACACCCTACGCGATCCGCGGTGTCCTTGGGAACCCTTTGGTGAAGATCACCCGGAACGGTCCGCGATCGCGGCGATCTCGTCGCGGTGCTCCGGCAGTGACGCCCGCGCCAGGTCGTCGATGATGAGGGCGACGTGCTCGAGGACGTTCGGGGAGGTCTCGGCGTAGTGCGCGATCTCCTGCAGCGGCCAGGCGACGGTCTCCGGGATGGAGGTCTGACGCCTGCGGAGCCGGGCGATGCCCTCGTCGTCGCCCAGGTACTCCGCCGGTTCGTGGCGGGCCACCAGGACCCGAAGCACCCGGTGCAGCTCGTTGAGCACGTCCCGGGTGGTCGTCGGGTCGTTGACTCCCGGTGACAGGGCCCGATCCGCGATGTCGACCAGCTGACGGAGCCCGAAGGAGGGGTCCTGGGCCATGGTCCGCTCGGAGGCGAGGGTGATCCTGGAGTTGATCCGGGAGGAGGTCTCCTCGTCGGTCTTCCCGTACACCGTCGCCAGGTCCATGCCCGCCGTGACGAACTGGCCCGGCCGGACCAGGAGTTCGATGCTGAGGTCGTGCTCGCTGGCGAAGGAGACCAGCGAGGCCTCGTCGATCTCGACGACGTGGCCGTGGTGCTCCTCCACCGCGACCAGGGTTTCGTGGCCACCGGCCCGCCACACGCCCTTCTCCTGGTCGGCCAGGCTGTCGGGGTACATGGAGACGATGAGTGCGCAGGTGCGGTCGCTGAGTTCACGGATCAACACCTGCACCTGCACCGATCGGGTGATCTGGCGGATGTAGATGAGGAACATCACCAACGATGCCAGCACGAACAGGTAGGAGACCGTCACCGAGAGCCTGGGCACGAAACCGGGGGAGGAGTCGGTGCCGTCCACCACCATCCGCATGACGGTCAGGGTGTAGGTGAAGGCCCCGAGGAAGGTGCCCATCGTCAGTTGGGTGACGCGGTTGGACAGGAACTCGCCCAGGGCCCTGGGGGTGAACTGGCTGGAGGCGAGCTGCAGCACGACGATGGTGATGGAGAACACCAGACCTGCCACCGACATCATCGCGCCCGCGATGGTCGACAGCAGGGAACGCGCCGCCTCGGGACCTCCGAGGAAGGCGTAGGGCATGGACTGCCCCAGGGCCCGGTCGACGAGGGGCAGCAGCAGCCCGGACAGCAGGGACCCCAGCATGACCAGACCCGGCACCACCCAGAAGGGGCGCATCACCCGCTGCACCAGGGAGGTGTTCGGGGTCGCGTGCAGATGTGAGGCCATCGTCACCTGGCGTGTCGTCTCCATGCGCGTCAGTATCCCAGACCCTCCGGAAGGTGCGGCCGGGCCGACGCACCCCCTACGCTTCCGCCATGGGTGTGAACATGACCTGGTTCGACGCCTCCAGGGGCCTGAGGTGGCACACCGTGGTGGAGCTGGAGAAGGTGCTGGATCACTTCTTCGCGTTGGAGCCCTCCCTGGTCGAGGTGCACGCCTTCCTGCTCGGGTTGCAGGCCCAGCACGGTGAACTGCCCTCCAGGCTCGTCGGAACCGCCTACCAGACGAGGCTCCGGGAGCTGTTCGAGGGTCTGGAGGTCGAGCACGACGAGGCCTACGTGCGCACCCTCGTCACCGCGTCCGAGGGGCACCGGCTGCATCTGCTGCGCCGCGACGAGCGGATGCGTGAACTGATCTGGCAGGTCCTGGCCTGGGACGGCGGCACCGACGACTCGCTGGCGAGCCTCGACCGCTCGGCCTACGGCCCGAGGGCCCACTGGGCGTCGGACATCGCGAGCCTCGTCGCCGAGGGTCTCCTGGACCGTCCCCGGGTGCTCCGGGCCTGTCTGGCCGGTCTGCTGCGTGACCTTCCCGCGTATCACGCCAACTGGTTCTCCGGTCTCTACACGGAGCTGCGACCCACCCCTCAGGAGGCCGCCACCGACCAGGACCTCCTGCTGCGTGCCCTCGACACCGGGATCAACGCGACGGTGTCGATGGCCACCAGACAGCTGGCGGCCGTGCAGCGGGCGGGCAGGCTCGACTCCGCCGAGTTCCTGGACCACTGCCACCCTCCCCTCACCGGGGCCAGGAGCATCGCCCTGACAGGGGTGCGGATCATCCAGCGTCTCGACGCCCCTGCCGAGCGGAAGGCCGAGGCCCTCGCCATCGCGTTGTCCCACCCGCACGCGGATGTGCAGATCGCAGCGGCCGAGGCGTTGCGAGGGCTCGGGGTCGAGGAGGTGCTGCGCGAGGGAGCGCAGCTGCTGTCCCCGGCCGTGGCGGCCCAGTTCGGGCTCGACGTGGCGGAGACCGTGGCGCAGGAGGTCGACGGCGAGATCGGCTCTGCGCTTCGGGTGTGGGCCATCCGGATGCGCGAGGTGGTGGAGATGGTGCGGGGTCAACGCCCTCGCCGGGCGTTGCTCGCCACCCCGAGTGACGGTGACGGCTGGATCACCTGGGACGAGTTCGCCGAGCGGGCCGCCGACCCGACGCCTGCCCCGCCTGCCGACCTGTTCCAGGGAATCTGGCGGCTGCGTCCCGATGAACGGGAACGTGGTGCCGCACTGGTGGGGGTGCCCGTGCCGGAACGGACCTCCTACGACGAGGAGTTCTGGCAGGACCTCCACACCCTTCACCCGCAGCACCTGCAGGCCGTGGCCCTGGCCTTCCCCGATGACACCTCACCGCTGGTCCCCACCGCCTCGATGGCCATCCACCGGGGTCTGGCCGAGGTGGCGCCACGTCAGCTCGACCGCGGTGCCACCGGGATGGCCAAGCTGCTCACCCTCCTGTGTGATGAGCAGGTCCGCAGGGGGCGGGCCACCGTGGACCCCGTGCTGCGAGGGTGGCTGGAGCAGTTCTCAGGGGGCTCGGCGGCTGCGAAGGCTGCACGTCGGTTGCTGGACGCCTGACGCGGGGCCACCTTGTTAGGTTGCCCTTGCCTTGGTTGCTGTGGTATTGCAGGCATTTTCCTGAAAAACGTCGGCCGCCGGTGCTAGCGTCAGGGTGTCGGGTTCCGTCACACCCCGTGGCGGAGGCGTCCTAGCACTCGAAGAAGAGACACCATGAAGCGGTTCATCGTGGCAAGGTGGCAGGACTTCACCCGTGCCTTCACCGGGTGGACGGGTGTGGTCCTCGCTGCGCTGCTCGGCGCGATCCTGGGAGTCGGGTCGTTCACGATCCACTACTCCGGTGCCACCGACTACCTCGGCGACGATCCCGCCAGCTGTGCCAACTGCCATGCCATGAACGAGCAGTACGAGGGCTGGCTCAGGGGATCCCATCACGACGTGGCGACCTGCAACTCCTGCCACGCCCCGCACCACGACATCGTCGGGAAGTACGTGAACAAGGCGGACAACGGGTTCTGGCACGCCCTGAAGTTCACGCTCCAGAACTATCCCGAGAACATCAAGGTCCGCGCACACAACCGCGAGATCATCGAGGCCGCCTGCATCGACTGCCACGGCGACCAGGTCGATCAGGCCATGAGCAGCTCCGAGCACAAGGGTGAGCGGATGTCCTGCATCCGCTGCCACGACGGCGTCGGTCACAAGAGGTGAGGAGAGATGAGTTCCACGACTGACAACAACGCCAAGACCCCCACGAGGTGGACCGGCCCCCGCAAGAGGTGGGTCCCCATCATGGTCCTGCTCTTCGTGGCGGTGGCCGCGGCCGGGCTGACGTGGCTGCTCACCAACATCTTCCAGCACCGCGAGGAGGCAAAGCACCCCTTCACCCAGGTGGTGGAGTTGACCGACACCACCTACGACCCGGCGGTGTGGGGACAGAACTTCCCCATCCACTACGACCAGTACAAGAAGACCGCCGAGGACACCGACGGTGACTTCGTGGCCGTGACACCGACGGATGAGGACCCGCGGGAGACCCACACCCTGTCCCGTATCGACATGGAGCCCCGCGCCCAGCTGATGTGGCGGGGCTACCCCTTCGCCGTCGACTACACCGCCCCTCGCGGCCACGAGTGGGCATTCGTCGACCAGGTCAACACCAAGCGCACCAAGGAACCGTTCAAGCAGCCCGGCACCTGCCTCAACTGCCACGGCTCCATGCCCGAGGTCTACGACAAGCTGGGGGGCGGTGACCGCACCGCAGGGTTCCACGCGATGAACGCGCTGAGCTTCTCCGAGGCAGTCGAGCACGTCGGTTCCACCATCGCCTGCATCGACTGCCACGACCCGCAGACGATGGAGCTGACCATCACGCGTCCCGCCTTCGTCGAGGGCATCAAGAAGGTCAAGGCGCTGGAGGGCATCACCGACTACGACGTCAACCGGGACGCCACCAACCTGGAGATGCGGACCTACGTCTGTGCACAGTGCCACGTCGAGTACTACTTCGCCGGGGAGGGCAAGACCCTGACCTTCCCGTGGGGCAAGGGCCTGACCGCCTACGACGCGATGAACCACTACGACGAGGTCGGCTGGACCGACTTCACCCACGAGGAGAGCGGCGCCCCGATCCTCAAGGCCCAGCATCCCGAGTTCGAGACCTGGTCCCAGGGCATCCACGCCGCCAACGGGGTCACCTGTGCGGACTGCCACATGGCCTACCAGCGTGAGGGCGCGGCGAAGGTCTCCAACCATCAGATCATGAGCCCCATGGCCAACGACGAGACCATCAACGCGTCGTGCCTGACCTGCCACAAGTCCACCGAGGACGAGATGCGGCAACGCGTCAAGGGCATCCAGGACACGTGGCAGAACTCCCTCAACGTCGGCTTCACCTCCTTGGAGGCGCTGATCACCGACATCACGAAGGCCGAGGCCGACGGCACCGCGACCGAGGAGCAGCTGACAGCGGCCCGCGACTACCAGCGCAAGGCGCAGTTCCTCATCGACTACACGTTCTCCGAGAACGGACGCGGCTTCCACGCCCCCCAGTACGCCCTGTCGATGCTCAACCAGGCCACCGACTGGGCACGCTCCGGGCAACTCGTGCTGCGTGGCGTCGAGGTGGAGAACAACATCGGTCCCGCCGTCGTCGAGGAACACATGCCGAGCCAGGAGAACTGAACGGGAACGGAAAGGAATCAGGTGGGGCGATGGAGACGGAACGTGGAGACTTCACGAGGGAGGACCTCGTCTCCTTCCTCTCCACCGCCCCCGATGAGCTGAAGGACTGGGCCGAGCGACAACTTGCCCGCTTCGACGCCGAGGTGGCCGCGGACGACGGTGCCGACCTGGCCGACCTGCTCCCCGACCACGAGGACGAGGAGGTCACCCGGGAACCGGCCGAGGGAGCCGTGAAGGTCTCGGCGCTCGAGCGACGCACCGGGGTGTCCCGGCTCAACCTGGTGCTGGTCACCCTCCTCGCCGCCGCCGTCGTCGTCATCGTCCAGATGGCGGGACGCCCCCAGCCGGAACCGACGACGGGCATGCCCAGCAACCATCCACCCATCGACGCCTCGGCCATGGCTGAGATGCAACCCACCAAGGAGGTCGACCGGACCCGTGAGGCCGAGCTGAAGGAACGGGTCGCAGCGGATCCGTCCGACCTCGAGGCCCGGCTGGAGCTCAGCACCATGTACTACGAGGCCTCCCTCCACCAGGAGGTGATCCCACTCCTGCAGCAGGTGCTCGAGCAGGACCCCGACCACATCGACGCCCTCATCGGTCTCGGGGCCGCCGAGTACCGGACGAACCAGTACGACGCCGCGGAGCAGCACTGGGTTCGGGTCACCGAACTGGACCCCGGGCGTCAGGAACCGTGGTACAGCCTCGGGTTCCTCCACATGGCGCGCACCCCGGCCGACGTCGAGAAGGCCAGGGCCGCCTGGACCAGGGTGATCGAGATCGATCCCTCCTCCCGCATGGCCGAGGAGGTCTCCGTGCTGCTGAAGTCGCTGGCCACCCCTGAGGCCGCCCAGAGCTCCGAGGGCTGAGCGGTGGAGGTGACCGTACCCGTGGCGCTCCTGGCAGGGCTGGTGTCCTTCGCCTCGCCCTGCTTCCTGCCGATCGTGCCGGTCTTCGTCGGTCAGCTCGTGGGCTCCGGCCAGGTGCACGTGAGCCGTCGCACCGCGCTCGGCAACTCCGCGGCCTTCGTGGGTGGGTTCTCCCTGGTCTTCATCGCGCTGTGGGCCTCACTGGGTCTGCTCGGGCACTCACTGGGCCCCTACGCGGTCCACGCCCGGATCCTCGGGGGAGCGGTGCTGGTGTTCATGGGACTCCACGTCGCCGGGCTGCTGCGGATCCCCGTCCTCGACACCGTGCTGCGTGGCCCGATGCCGAAGGCCGACGGGGCCACCTCGGCCTGGCGGGCCGGACTCATGGGCATCGTCTTCGGGGCCGGGTGGACCCCCTGCATCGGCCCGGTGCTGGGTGGCATCCTGGCGCTGGCCACCACGAGGGCCACCGTGTGGTCAGGCATCGTCCTCATGGTGACCTACTGCATCGGGCTGGGCGTCCCGATCATCGCCGTCGCCCTGGGATCTGCCCGGGTCACGCAACGTTTCGACTGGTTCCGTCGGCACCACGTGGCCGTCTCGTTGGTGACCGGGGCGTTGCTGGTGCTGGTCGGCCTCCTCATGATCGCCAATCTGTTCGCTCCCCTGGCCGGACTGATCCCGGCGTTCGGAATCTGAGGTGATCCATGACTGACCAGAATCGCCGCACCGGTGCCGTCGACGGTCTGGACGGGCCGCTCGACGTCTCACCGGCCCGCATCCTGCACGGAATCAACGCCCTGCTGTACAACAAGGCGTTCGGGCTGGTCCTGATCCTGTTGACCGGGCTGCTGTCCTTCATCGGCGTGCTGCTGCCGCAGAAACCCCCCGGCGTCGCGGACGACCCGGAACGGCAGGCCGCCTGGCTGGACACGGTGCGCGAGACCGTCGGCGGCTGGACCCCCGTCCTCGACGCCCTCGGGTTCTTCACGATGTTCTCCAGCGTGCCGTTCCTCATCGTGATGGGACTGCTCGCCGCCTCGATCATCGCCTGCACCGCCCACCGGGTCCCGATCCTCTGGAAGGCGGCCCGGCACCCCCACACCCGGGTCAAGGACCGGTTCTTCGACGTCGCTGGGCTGCGCACCAGATTCCCCAGCCGGGAAGGGGTCGACGAGACGATCCAGGTGGTCATCGCCGACGCGAGGCGGCACGGGATGCGGGCCGTCGTCGATGACCGTGGCCCGGGGAGATCGGTCTACCTGGACCGCAACGCATGGATGCCGTTCGGCACCGCGGTCGCCCACGTGGCCTTCGTGGTCATCATGGCCGGGTTCGTGGTCTCCACCCTCACCGGGTTCCGCGACGACCAGTTCACCCTCACCGTCGGGCATCCCCGCGAGGTCGGCCACGGCACCACGCTGGTGGCCGAGGCGCGGGAGTTCCGCGACACCTACTACGACAACGGGGCCCCGAAGGACTACGTGGCGGACCTGGTGCTGCGTGACGGCGACCGCGTCGTCGCCGAGCAGGAGGTCCGGATCAACTCACCGCTCGGTCACGACGGGGTGATGTTCCACCAGGCCTACTTCGGGGTCGCGGCGGTGATGCAGGTCAGTGATGCCTCGGGGACGGTCGTCCTCGACGGTGGGGTGCCGCTGGAGTGGAGCACCCAGGACAAGATGTTCACCTACGGACACGTCCCCCTGTCCGACGGCACCGTGCTCTACGTCATCGGGGCCGCGTCGGGCAGGACCGGGACGGGGATCGCGCCCGGCCAGGTGAAGATCGAGCTGTACCAGGGGGAGCAGACCACCCCGATCGCCTCGTCGTTGCTGGACATGGGTGTGGCCACGAAGGTGGGGCAGCACACCTTCACCTTCGTCCGGGAGCAGCAGTTCACGGGGATGATCGTGCGGCGGGACCCCGGGGCGCCGATCGTGTGGGTGGGCTTCACGCTGCTGGTGGTCGGCACCTGCATGACCATGTTCTTCCGCCACCAGCGCCTGTGGGTGAGGGTGACGGAGGACGAGCAGGGGACGCTGGTGCGGATGGCCTCCCCGGATCGACGTGATTCAGGCTTCACCCGGTTCGTCACGGACCTGGTGGAACGGGTCAGCACCCGGCTGGCCAGCACTGACGAGAGGAAGGTCACCGATGATTGAGTACTCACAGGCCCTGCTGCTCATCACCACCGGACTGGTCGTGATCTCCACCGTCGCCTATCTCGGTGCCGTCTTCGCCGCACGGATGGCGACGACGGTGAGGACCCCGGTGACACCGGGCGGGGAGGCCGTGGTCGTCGGCGACGGTGAGGTCAGTGTCACCGGAGGAAGTCGACGGGCACCGGTGCGGCGTTTCTCCATGACGTGGTGGGCCACGAAGTCCACGCAGCTCGCCCTGCTGCTGTTGACCGGCTCCCTGATCGCACGGATGATCGGCACCGGACACGCGCCGCTGTCCAACCACTACGAGTTCGCCATCTCCTTCGCCTGGGGGATGCTGCTCGCGCAGGTCTGGTTCGAGTGGCGCTACCGGATCAGGACGATGTCGATCATCACGCTGCCGGTGATCCTGGCGATGCTCATCTACGCCTCGACGATGTCGTACCAGCCGAATCCGTTGATGCCCGCGCTGCAGAACTCGCCGCTGCTGACGCTGCACGTGATCACCGCGTCGCTGGGGTACGGGGCCGCGGTGGTGGGTTTCGCGGCGGCGGTGATGTACCTCGTCGCGCCGTACGTGAAGTGGCAGGGGTGGCCCAGCCGGGAGTCCCTCGACGAGTTGGGCTACAAGGCCACGGTGGTCACCTTCCCGATGCTCACCCTCATGCTGATCCTCGGATCCATCTGGGCGAACGTGGCGTGGGGACGGTACTGGGGGTGGGATCCGAAGGAGACCTCGGCGCTGGTGACGTGGCTCATCTACGGTGCCTACCTGCATGCCCGGGTGACCCGTGGCTGGCGGGGCACGAAGTCGGCGTGGCTGCTGGTGCTGGCCTTCGCCGCCGTCGTGTTCACCTACCTGGGGAACCTGTTCTTCGGAGGGCTGCACTCCTATGCATGACGACGACGAGGTGACGGAGTTCCTGGAGACCGAGGAGTCCACCCCACCCCCGTCCAGGACGCAGGACCCGGCGGAACCGGCGTGGCGGGCGAGGATCCGGTCCTCCACCTTCGGGCAGACGGCGGTGGTGCTGGTGGCGGCCTTCGCCATCGCGATCGCCGCGTGGTGGGTGGTGAAACCGGCGGACCAGGAACGCTCCCAGGCCAGAGGGGAGGCGATGTCCGCGGTGGAGGTCGACGGGGTGCAGCAGCCCCCGAGGATCGGGGAGCAGGCCCCTGCCTTCACCGCCACCGACATCGACGGTCGACCGGTGTCGCTGGAGGAGCTGCGGGGAGAGCCGGTGTGGTTGCTGTTCATGGCCACCTGGTGCACCGGGTGCCGCACGGAGATGCCGGACGTGCAGGCCGCTGCGACGGCGATGCCGGGCGTGAAACTGGTGGTGGTCTACGTCGGCGAGAACCAGGCGGGCGTGAGCGACTACTCGAAACGGGTGGGCAACGACTTCCCTGAGATCGCGGACCAGTCCCAGCAGATCTCGGCGGCCTACGGGATCATGGGTGTGCCGTCGCACCACTTCATCGACGCCGAGGGCGTGGTCCGGCAGAGCCACGTCGGGGTGCTGAGCCCCGATGCCATGACCGAGGCCCTGAAAAGCGTCACGCCACTTCAGTGAGGGGCATGTTGCGAGCAGCGGAGAACCGTCGTGGACAACGCCCTGACGGCCAGCTGTCGGTTCGGTGTCGTCACCTCGTGGATGAAGTGGTTGCGCGTGTGTGGGGGTGCATGATGTGGCAGTGGAGGATGTGAGCAGGATGCAGGGTGAGGAGAAACCTGACGTTCAGACAGCACACTGGACCTGTCATCGCGACGACCGGGTGCCCGACGACGTCGCCCGGCTGTTGGCGACAGTGCCGGAGTGGTTCGGAATCCCCGAGGCGAACCAGGAGTACATCGACGCCGCCAGGGTGAAGGAGACCTGGACCGTGCGCGACGATGACGGGCAGGTCGTCGGGGTGACCCTGCTGGACCGACACTACCCGTGGGCGGCGGATGTGTACCTCACCGTCGTGGACCGGACCCACCACGGCACCGGGGTGGGCACCGCGATGATCGACGCGGTCGTCGAGGAGTGCCGTCGCTCCGGTGTGAAACTCCTGCAGGTCAAGACCCTGGGGGAGTCCCACCCCGATGAGGGATACGCCCGGACCCGCCACTTCTACGAGAAGATGGGTTTCCTGCCCTTGGAGGAGACCGACCTGTGGGGAGAGCACACTCCGTGTCTGATCATGGTGCGTCCGATCACGTGACAGGAGAGGAACGACTCGACGGCGGCAATGCCTCCGGGGCCGTGGTCAGGATCGGCGACACGGTGCGCAAGCCGTGGACCCCGACCTGATCTGCCACAACGATCTGGCCACGTGGAATCTCGTCATCGACGGCGATCGGCTGGTGTTCATCGACTGGGACGGAGCCGGGCCGAGCAGCCGTCTGTGGGACCTTGCCTACGCCGCCATCTCCTTCGCCCACCTGTTCCCGGATGCGCCTGCCGAGGAGTCGGCCAGCCGTCTGGCAGCTTTCCTCGACGGTTACGGAGCCGGGGAGGAGCTGCGCCGACGCCTCCCCGAGGTCCTGGCCGACAGGGCGCATGCCATGTACGAGCATCTGGAGCGCAGCCACCGTGAGGGTGTCGAGCCGTGGGCCAGCATGTTCACCGGCTTGCACGGCCCGTGGTGGCTGAGCACCGCTCGACACATCCGCGAGCACCAGTCCTGGTGGTGGCGTCCGGTGAGCGAGTGACCTCTGTTCCCAGATTGTGGATTGATCTCGACCCGGTTGTTGTGATGAGGTGCTTCGTCATCGGTCGATTCCGGGCCACGCTGGTAGGATCGAGTGCAGTCAGAGAGGAGCGGGTTCATGTCCCGTGCTGCTGCAACCGTCAGCCTTTGCCAGGGTCACGATGCCGTCGAGCGTGTGGCGTTCGCGGATGCTGCTCTCGGTGCGGCTGGACACGAGGTCACTGACCCGGTACTGCGTGCACTCCTGAAGCGTGTCGCCCGAGAGGAACTCACCGTTGTCGAGGCGATTGCTGAGATGCGGCGACACGTCCAGGGCTGATGCCTCCCCGCAGCGGTGCTGGCTTTCGTACCTGGGATGACTACTTCATCCCCGGCACGCGCGTGTTGCGGAACAAGTTCACCACGCCGGGGCAACCCTACGGTGAGACCGATCCCACCGTGCTGCGTGTGTTGGAAGAGACCGCGACCGCGTTCCGGCTGGTCGAGTTGCGCGTTCGCCCCGTCGAAGGAAGCTTCGACTACGAGCACATGAAACGGATTCACTGGCACATCTTCCAGGATGTCTACGAGTGGGCGGGGCAGGAACGCATCGGACCGGTGGGGCGCTTCATGACCAAGGATGGGCACGCGTACTACGGTGCGGGGCCCGCATTGACAGCAGCAGCCCATGCAGAATACGCGAAACTTGCCCAGAGGAATTTGCTGCGCGGGTTGGATCGAGCGGCATTCGTCGAGGAGCTGGCGGAGAGTTGGGGAGAGTTGAACGTGATCCACAGTTTTCGGGAAGGCAACACCCGTAGCCAGTTCGTGTTCTTCTCCCAGCTCGCAGAGCAGGCCGGGTACCGGATCGACACAGCTCAGTTCATGGTCGGTGCGCCACTGCGTGACGAGTTCGTGCGAGCCCGCTTCCACAGCCAGGACACCGGCCACAACGACCTCCTTGCCGCGGTCCTGCACAAAGCCATCACTCCCAGCCAGCGAACCGATGAGCCGACCTGAAGGCCATGTACGAGCATCTGGAGCGCAGCCACCGTGACGGTGTCGAGCCGTGGGCCAGCATGTTCACCGACTTCCACGGCCCGTGGTGGCTGAGCACCGCCCAACACATCCGCGAGCAAGAGTCCTGGTGGCGTCACGTCACGACTGCGTGAAGTGGATCGTTGAGATCTGGTGATTTCCCGCTCTGGCTGCCCTTTCCTCCCCCCGACCGAGGCCCACCGGCACAGTGATGCGTGATGCGTGATGTAGCATTGGGGCATGAGGACGACGGTGAACCTGGATGAGCGGGTCGTGGTTGCGGCCCGGGCGCGAGCCAGGCAGCGTGGCCTCACCATGGGTGAGGCTCTGTCCGAGCTGGCGCTGGCCGGGCTGGATGCCGAGTCCTCACCTGAGTCCCGTCGGGAAGGGATCATCCTCCTGCCCGCTGTCGAAGGACATGTGATCACCAACGACATGGTGGCCGAGGCTCTTGACGATGACTGAGACCGAACTGCCCGATGTCAATGTACTCGTGGCCCTGCTCAATCCCAGCCATGTTGCCCACGCCGTCGTATGGGAGTGGTTCAGCTCGGCAACGAGCTTCGCGACCACGCCGATCACTGAGACCGGGCTCCTGCGTCTTGCCCTGAATCCCAAGGTGATGGGTTCTCAGCTGGCGCTGTCGGACGCACTGCGTTCACTTCGCAGTCTCCGCAGCGACCCTCGGGCCATCTTCGTCCCCGACGATGCCAGCCTCGCCGAGGCCACCACTGGCCTGGACGGGCTGAGAGGACACCGGCAGGTGACTGATCTTCACCTGGTCAACTTGGCAGCCAAGCACCAGATGGTGGTGGTCACCCTCGATCGTGCCCTGGCGCGGTCGCTGCCGAGTTCTGCCCACAGCCTGGTCAAGCTGTTGGCCTGACCTCCCCGTTCGTTCCCCGGCCAAGAGCCAGGGAGGTGGAGGTGTCAGGTGACTCAGCCGCCGAGCAGCCATGCCGTCGTCTCGCCCGGCAGGTCCTTCCCGACCTCCCCCGAGGACAGCAGCAGCCGACCCTCCGGCAGCGGAACCGGGGTGGGGCCGAAGTTCGCCACCACCTGCCAGGGACCCCGACGGAAGTGGAGCACCTCGTCGCTGTCGGTGGGCAGCCACTCGAAGCCCTCACCGACCCCCAACTCCCGACGCAGCCGGAGCGCCTCCCGGTACATGTGGAGGGTCGAGTTCGGGTCCTCCCGCTCCGCCTCGACGCTGTACCGGCCGAACCAGGCGGGTTGCGGCAGGTGCGAGCCGCCGTCACCGAAACCGAACGAGGCCCCGGTACGGGTCCACGGCAACGGGACCCGGCAGCCGTCGCGCCCCATGTCGACCCCGGGGTTGCGGAAGAACGCCGGATCGGCGCGCCGGTCATCCGGGATCTCCGCCACCTCCGGCAGCCCCAGCTCCTCGCCCTGGTAGAGGTAGGCGCTCCCGGGCAGGGCCAGCATCACCAGCGCCGCCGCCCGGGCCCGCCGCAACCCACGCGCCGCGTCGCACAGCACCGGGTCGCCGTGGGCCAGCAACCAGTCCATCCCGTGCTTGACCAGCGGGAACCCGTTCGGCCCCATCCCGGCGAACCGGGTGCCGTACCGGCTGGCCGAGCGCACCGTGTCGTGGTTGTTCAGCACCCACGTCACCGACGATCCCGTCGCGGCCGCCGTCGCGAGGCAACGGTCGATCGTGTCGTGGAAGCCCCGTGCGTCGTAGTCGCCGAGCAGCAGGTCGAAGAAGAACGACTGACCGAGGGTCTCCGGGCTGGCGTACATCGGCACCCGCTCCGCCGGGACGGCCGCCTCCGCCACCGCCGTGCGCGGCGGGTCGTAGCGGTTGAACAGCTCGCGCCACGTCCGGTACAGGTCCCGCAGCTCGTCGCGGTCCAGCACCGGATGATCGCCCACCCCACTCCACGAGTTGAGTTCGGCCTGGCTGGGCAGGGCCTCCGGCAGGTGCTTGATGAGCATGTGCGCGGCATCGATCCGGAACCCCGCCACACCCCGGTCCGCCCAGAACTCCAGCACCTCCAGGAAGTGCCGACGCACCTCCGGATGATCCCAGTTCAGGTCCGGCTGCTCATGCGCGAAGGTGTGGAGATACCACTGCCCGTCGTCGACCCTCGTCCAGGCCGGGCCGCCGAACAGTGACTCCCAGTCCGACGGTGGCAGCTCGCCACCGTCCCCGGTGCCGTCCCGGAAGTGGTACCGGCCCCTGGCCAGTGAGCCGCGACCCGAGGCGAGCGCCTCCTGGAACCAGGGATGGAGGTTCGACGAGTGGTTCGGCACGATGTCGATGATGACGCGGATGTCGTGCTCAGCCAGCGCCGCCACCAGAGCATCGAACTCCTCCAGCGTGCCGATCCTGGGGTCGATGGCCCGGTGGTCGATGACGTCGTAGCCGCCGTCGGCCAGCTCGGAGGCGTAGAACGGGCTCAGCCACACCGCATCGACCCCCAGCCACACCAGATGGTCGACGTGGGCGAGGATGCCAGCCAGATCCCCGATCCCGTCGGCATTGCCGTCGGCGAAACTGCGGGGGTAGATCTGGTAGACCACCGCGTCCCGCCACCACGTCGGGGACTCCGTGCTCACCGCTTCCCCTCCGCCAGCCGCAGCACCCGCGACTCCCACGGGTTCATCCGGTGCGGATCCTCGGAGACGTTCACCCCGATCAGCAGTTCCGCGCCCTCGGCACACGGCAACCCGACCGATCCCAGGTCGAGGGACTCGGACGAGCAGTTCGCCAGCACGAGCAGTCGGTCCTCTCCCAGGGTGCGGGTGAAGGCCCACAGCTGCTCGTGATCCGGCACCAGCAACTCGAAACGGCCGTGCACCACCGTCGGATCGTTCTTCCGCAGGGCGATGAGCTGCCGGTAGTGGTGGAACACCGATTCCGGGTCATCCACCTGGGTGGCCGCATTGATCTCCACGTGGTTCGGGTTGACCGCCAGCCACGGCGTTCCGGTGGTGAACCCGGCGTGCGGGGAGTCGTCCCACTGCACCGGGGTGCGGGCGTTGTCCCGACCCTTCGTCGCCAGGGCGTGCAGCACCTCTGCCTCGTCCTGTCCTGCGGCCAGGGCCAGTCGGTGGTGGTTGAGGCTCTCCACGTCCTGGTAGTCGTCGATGGTGCGGAACGGGAAGTTGGTCATCCCCAGCTCCTCACCCTGGTAGACGTACGGGGTGCCCTTGTGCAGGTGCAGCGCCGTCGCGAGCGTCTTCGCCGAGTTCACCCGGTGGTGCGGTGAGTCGTCCCCGAAGCGGGAGGCTGCCCGGGGCTGGTCGTGGTTGTCGAGGTAGAGGGAGTTCCAGCCCGCGTCGGCCAGCCCCTCCTGCCAGTGCGCCAGGTTCTGCTTGAACGGCACCAGCCGGTGCGGGGCCAGGTCCCACTTGCCGCCTCCCGGCGCCTGGTCCAGGTCCATGTGCTCGAAGGTGAACACCATGTTCAACTCGTCCCGGGCCGGGTCCGTCACCCGGCGCGCCACCTCCACCGTCGAACCGGGCATCTCCCCGACGGTGAGGAGGTTCAACCGGGTGAGCCCCACCTCCTGGTTCATCTCGGCCAGGAACTCGTCCAGCCTCGGCCCGTTCATCACCGCGGCACTGTGGCTGGAGCCCGGGGCGACGACCTCGCCGTGGGTCATGGCCGCGGGTTTCGAGATGAGGTTGATGACATCCATCCGGAAACCATCGACCCCGCGCTCCACCCAGAACCGCATCAGTTCGTGCACGGCCTGACGCACCGACGGGTTCTCCCAGTTCAGGTCCGGCTGGCCGGGGCTGAACAGCCCGTAGTAGTACTCGCCGCTGACCGGATCGAAGTGCCAGTTCCGGGGTGCGAAGGCCCCGGCGCCGTCGTCGGGCTCGGCTCCCGGCTCCCCCGGGGTCCGGCCCGGTCGGGCGGGACGCCAGAAGTACCAGTCGCGGTACGGCGAGTCCTTCTCACGTGAGGCCTGGAACCAGGGATGCTGGTCCGAGGTGTGGTTGACCACCAGGTCCATCACCACCTTGATGCCGAGTCCGTGCGCCTGGGTCAGCAACTCGTCGAAGTCACTGATCGTCCCGAAGACCGGATCGATGTCACGGTAGTCCGAGATGTCGTAGCCGTTGTCGACCATGGGGGAGCGGTAGATGGGTGAGAGCCACAGCACGTCGACCCCGAGCCGGGCCAGATGGTCCAGGCGCTGGATGATCCCTCGGAGGTCGCCCACCCCGTCGCCGTTCGAGTCCTGGAAGGACCGCGGGTAGATCTGGTAGACGGTGGCCTGCTGCCACCAGCCGTCGGGGCGGTGCTCAGGGTGGGTCACTTGATCGCTCCTTGGGTGAGACCGGACATCACCCAGCGCTGCGCCAGGATGTAGACCAGGATTGCGGGGGCCATCGCCATCAGGTAGGAGGAGAAGGCGACGTTGTAGTTGTTGCTGAACTGGGTCTGGAAGATGTTGTTGACCACGGGGATGGTCTGCCACTCCGGCTGCGAGATGATGAGCGAGGGCATCATGAAGTCGTTCCAGGAGTGGAGGAACGAGAAGATGCCCACCGTGGCGGCCATCGGGGCCAGCAGCGGGAAGATCAGCTTCCAGAACGTCTGGGCGGTGGTGGCGCCGTCGACCCGCATCGACTCCTCCAGTTCCAGCGGGATGGAGCGCAGATAGGCGGTGAACAACAGGGTGTTGAACGCGAGGCTGAACACGATGTGCAGCAATGCCACACCGACGTAGTTGTCCAACCCCAGCAGACCCGTCAGCCTCACCTGGGGCAGGGCGACGACGGGGAAGGGGATGAACATCGCCGCCAGCAGGTAGAAGAACGACCAGCGGAAGAACTTCCGATCCCAGTTCCGCACGATGGCGTAGGAGGCCATCGAGGAGATGAGGATCGAGCCGGCCACGGCCACCAGGGTCACGATGAGGGAGACGAGGAAGGCGCGCGGGAAGTTCGTGAGCTCCCAGGCCTTCTGGATGCCCTCGAAGGAGAAGGGGGCGGGCAGGGAGAAGGCGTTGAGGTCGGTGGACTGCTCGGTGGTCTTGAACGCCATCGAGACGGTGACGTACAGCGGTACCAGCACGGTGACACTGCCCAGGATCAGCAGGATGGTCACGGGCCAGTTGGTGCGTTCCTGGCCGACGTGGCCGCGACGCCGCACGGTCGTGGTCGTGGGGACGGGGGCGGTCGTGGTGCTCATCGGTCAGTGCTCCTCTGGGTGAAACGAAGCTGGATTCCGGCGATGATCAGCGCGATGACGAAGAACACCGCCGCGTTGGCCATCTGGTAGGCGTAGTCACCGCCGTTGAAGCCGTCGAAGATGGTGAAGGCGACGCTGCGGGTCGCGGTGCCGGGACCGCCCGCGGTGAGGGCGACGATCTGGTCGTAGACCTGCATGTAGTTCTTCAGCCCCACCACCATGTTGATGCCGATGTAGCCGACGACCAGCGGCAACGTGATGTGACGCAGCTTCTGCCAGCCGGTGGCACCGTCGATGGAGCCGGCCTCGTAGACCTCGCCGGGGATGGTGGTGAGTCCTGCGATGTAGATCAGCAGGGCGCTCGGTACCGAACCCCAGGTGGTGACGATCACGACGGCGAACCAGGCGAGGCCCTCGTTGGCGAGCAGGCTGACCGACAGGTCCTCGATGCCCAGCGCCTGTCCGAGCTGGGGCAGGGAGTTGTTGAACAGGAACTTGAAGACGAAGGAGTAGATGATGGCCGAGATCACCATGGGGATCACGTAGATGGCCCGCAGTGGGGTCTTCAGCTTGAGGTTCGCGGTCAGGGCCAGCGCCAGGAAGAACGCGATGACGTTGACCAGCAGCACCGTGACGAGGGCGAACAGGAAGGTGAAGGCGTAGGAGGAGACGATGTTCTCGTCCTGGAACAGGGCGATGTAGTTGCGCAGGCCCACCACCTTGAAGTCACCGAAGCCGATGGAGTTGGTGAAACTCATCACCAGCCCCTCGAGGGCCGGGTAGGCCACGAGCAGGGTGAAGGCCAGCAGGGCAGGCAGCAGGAAGACCCAGTAGATGGGCTCGACCGGGCGACGACGCAGGGCGGTCTTGTCCTTGGATGACATGGCTGGTCTCCTTCAGTCGCGGAAGGCGAGACGGGCCCAGTCGCGGTCGAGCTGGGCGAGGACGGGTTCCGGTTCGGCTCCCAGGACGATGGCCTGGAAGTAGTTGTAGGCGGGGATGTTCTTGGGGATGAACTGGGAGGCCCCCATGTAGAACCGGCCCTGCGCGTAGTAGTCACTCATTCCGACGATGCGTTCATCGGTCACGGGTGGGGCGTCCTTGGTGGTCCCGAAGCCCAGGAACTGCGCGTTGTAGGGGTGCTGGATCTCAGGGCTCATCAGGTACTGCAGGAACTGGCGGGCCCCTTCCTGTGCATCGGCGGCCTCCGGTACCCACAGCGCCAGGTCGATGTTGACCCGGACCTTGAGGTCGTCGGTGGCATTGGTGGCGGGGAAGGGGAAGGTGCCGAGGTCCTGGTCCTTGTTCGCCTTCTCGAACTCGCTGAAGGCCCATGGCCCCTGGAGGATCATCGCGGCCTGGTCGTTCGCGAAGGCGGTGTTGCCGTCGCCGTAGGTGCGGCTTCGGGCGTCGTCGTTGATGTACTTGGTGAGTTCCACCATCTTCTGCACCGGTTCCAGCATGACGCTGGAGAAGGAGACCTCGGAGTCGGGGCTGACCTCGGGGCCGAGCTCGTTCATGGTGCGGTAGAACCCGGCGATGTCGACCATCCCGCCGGCGGGGTAGTCGAACCAGCCCTGCATGATGGTCCAGGTGTCGAGGAAGGTGGCGTAGATCGGCGTGATGCCAGCGGCCTTGAGGCGTTCACAGACATCGATGAACGCGTCCCAGGTCTGAGGCACCTCCAGGTTGTTGTCGGCGAAGATCCGTTTGTTGTAGATCACCGAGGCCGCCATGGCGGAGTAGGGGATCACGCTGGTGCGGTCCTTGTACTGCGGGTAGGACTTCGACAACTCGACGATGTTGTCGAGGATGCGCCCGGCCTCCGGGAGGTCGGACAGGTCGCTCAGGGCACCGCGTTCCATGAACCGCGCCATCTCCAGGTTGTAGTTGAGCATCCCGAGGTCCGGCGGATTGTTGCGCACGAAGCTGGCGGACAGGTTCGTCGAGATGTCATGGAGGATCCGGTAGGTGCTCTGGGAACCGGTGAACTGGTCGGCCAGATCACCGAAGTAGGGCACCGCCTCGGGTTTCGACTGGTGGAACAGCACCGTCCTCCCGCTGCCGGAGCACCCGGCGAGGGCGCTGCCTGCGGCGATGCCTGCTGCCGCGGTCAGCAGTCCGCGTCTGCTGATCATGGGGTGGGGGCGTGTCGAACCGCCTGGCAGGCGGCCGTGTCTCATGGGTGTCATGCCCATCTCCTCGTCTCCATCGACTGTGTGGAAACTTGATTTGCTCACTGAATCAAGTTTCTGGTGGTAGTTTACCGCAAGGACGGGGAGGTGTCAGCAGCTGTGGTGAATCCAGTGCTGGAACAGGTGTGCCGACGCGCCAGCACCCGGGCGGTGCTGGAGGTCGCCTGGGAGGGGGAGGTCCTGCGGGCCGACGACGTCATGGAACATGCCGGGGTGACCCGTTCCACCGCGCTGCAGGCCCTCGACGCCCTGGGAGAGCTCGGACTGGTCGAGGAACTGAGCTGCACCGGGGAGGGGCCGGTGATGGGGCGACCCGCACGGCGGTTCCGGCTGCGCGTCGGGGTCGAGGCCGGTGTCGTCGTCGGGTTGGAGGCCGGCCAGCAGAAGATGGCCGCCACCGTCACCGATCTCGCCGGGAACGTCCTGGCCAGATGGGGCATCGACATCCCGGATGCCGACCCGGCGCACCATCAGGACCCGGCGCTCAGGCGGGAACTCGCACGCTCCGCCGTCGCCACGGCGTTGCATGAGGCAGGGGCCCAGGACGTCGACGTCCTCGTGATGGGAATCGGGGTGCCGGCCCCTGTCGACGGCCATGGCTGTTCCCCGGAGGGAGAGTTGGGCTTCTGGAGGATCATGCACGCCGGGCTGCTGGAGATGTTCCGGGAGGACTTCGCCCACGTGCGGATCGAGAACGACGCGGCCCTGGCGGCCCTGGCCGAACTGCACTTCGGGGCCGCCCGCCAGGAACAGGACTTCGTGACCCTGCTCCTGGCCTGGGGGATCGGTGCGGGGGTCGTGATGGACGGGCAACTGCTGAGGGGGGCCAACGGGGCCGTCGGGGAACTCGGCTTCTTCGAGATGGTCGAGGGGATCGGCACATCGGCGGGATTCCACGAGATCGTGGAGGAGTGGGTCCGTGGTCACTGGCGGAAGGACGAGCTCCCCGCCGAGCACCCGTGGCGGGAGTACCTGGCCGGGGTGCGGGCACGGGAGTCGCTCCTGGCGCTGCTCGATCCCGAGGACCCGGTCATGGCCCCGCTGTTCCATGAGCTGGTCCGCCTGACCGGCCGCATCGTCGACCTGATGGCGCAGGTCTACGATCCGGCTGCGGTCGTCATCGCCGGGCCGGTCGCCGCTGACATCGGTCCCGTGCTCGATGCGGTGCGGGAAGGGCAGACCGACACGACGGGCAGGCTGAGGCCGAAGGTGCTCGCCTCACCCCTCGGGGAGGACGTCATCTCACTCGGCGCGGCGGCCGCCGCCAGGGAGTTGTCGATGGGGGATGTGATCGAGTGGGCCCTGGCCAAGCGGCGTCTCCAGTCATGATCTGGCCGAAAGATCGACAACGGGCCGTTTGTTGTGACTTCTCCTGAGGGTAGCCTCCTACGAGGGGGACGACCCTCAAGAGAAGGAGAGACGACGTGCGAGCCCGCAGCAAACGAGGAGAACGCATCCGCGGACCACGGCTGTCCTGGGCCGGGATGGCAGGGCTTCAGAGGCTACGAGGAGAGACCATCAGCCATCCCGCGTTGGAGCCCACCGTCGAGGAGCTGCGCGATGAACAGCCCGGCAGGTTGGACAAGGTGGTCTTCGGTTTCACGGCCGTGGTCTCCGTGGCCTTCGTGCTGTGGGGCGTGCTGTCCCCCACGACGCTCGGCGGGGCCTCGAAGACCGGACTGACCTGGGTGGTGGCCAACACCGGCTGGCTGTTCGGGCTGGCCGCCACGGGATTCGTCTTCTTCGTGCTCTGGCTGGCGGCCAGCCGCTACGGGGCGATCCCGCTGGCCCGTGACGGGGAGAGCCCGGAGTTCTCCACCATCTCCTGGGTGGCGATGATGTTCAGCGCCGGCATGGGGATCGGGCTGATGTTCTACGGCGCGGCCGAACCGCTGTCCCACTTCGTCACCACACCGCCGGGGCAGCCCTCGACGAGCGAGGCCGACGCGGTCCGCGACGCCATGGCGACCACCTTGTTCCACTGGGGCCTGCACCCGTGGGCGATCTACGCCATCGCCGGGGTGGCCATCGCCTACAGCGTCTTCCGCAAGGGACGACCACTGACCATCTCGGCGGTCTTCGAACCGCTGCTCGGCAAACGCCAGACCTACGGGCCGGGCGGGAAGGTCATCGACATCTTCGCGATCTTCGCGACCCTGTTCGGGTCCGCCACCTCGCTGGGCCTGGGGGTCCTGCAGATCGCACACGGAGCCCAGATCGTCGGCTGGATCGGTGAGGTCGGCAACGCCTTCCTGATCCTGCTCATCTGCGGACTGACCATCTGCTTCATCGTCTCGGCCGTCTCCGGCATCGCCAAGGGCATCCAGTGGTTGTCGAACATCAACATGGGGCTGGCGGTGGCGCTGGCACTGTTCGTCTTCGTCGGCGGGCCGACGCTGTTCATCCTCAACCTGCTGCCCACCACGCTCGGCACCTACTTCCAGCAGATCATGCTGATGTCCTCGACAACGGCCGCACTCGGCCCGGACGCCGAGGAGTGGCTGGCGTCGTGGACCATCTTCTACTGGGCCTGGTGGGTGTCCTGGACGCCCTTCGTCGGCATGTTCATCGCCCGCATCTCCAAGGGCCGCACCATCCGGCAGTTCGTCTCCGGGGTGCTGCTGCTGCCCAGCATGGTCTCGCTGGTGTGGTTCTGCATCTTCGGCGGGGCCGCGATCAACGCCGAGCAGCAGGGGGCGGCCCTGTCCGAGGTCGGAGATGCCGAGTCGACGCTGTTCGCGCTGCTGCACACCATGCCGTGGGAGGGGCTCACCTCGGTGCTGGTGATGATCCTCGTGGGCATCTTCTTCGTCTCCGGCGCGGATTCCGCATCCATCGTCATGGGCACCCTGAGCGAGAACGGCACCATGGAGCCGCGTCGCCTCACGGTGGTGTTCTGGGGCGTGGTGACCGGGGCGGTGGCGGCGATCATGCTGGTCGTCGGCGGCAAGGACGCCCTGTCGGGTCTGCAGTCGGTGACCATCATCGCGGGCCTGCCCTTCCTCGTGGTGCTCATCGCGATGGCGGCGGCCCTGATGCGGGACCTGCGTCACGACCCACGCATCGTCCGGGGTCGCTACGCGGAGATGGCCATCGACCAGGCGGTCGTCCAGGGCGTCAGCGCCCACGGCGACGACTTCGCCCTGGCGGTGGGTCGTACCGCCCCGGGCCAGGGTGTGGGTGCTCTCGTGCCGACCCCTGAGCCGGAGGAGGGCGACGAGGAGGAAGCACGCTGAGCCCAGCCGTAGCACCCGGCGCTGCAGTGGTTTCATGAGTGAGGTCATCAGCCAACGCGAGCTACGCAATGGCAGTGGCCGTATCGTGCGTGCCCTTGAGGAGGGACGGAGTTTTTTGCTGACCCGCAACTTCCTTCCTGTGGGAGAGCTCAGGCCGCTTCGTCGGCAACGCATGGTGAATGTCCACGTCATCGCTGAGGTCTTTCGCGGATGCCCGCAGGTGGACCTGGAACGGCTGAGCAAAGACGTGGATGCAGTCGTGGACCAAGAGATGGAGCCTCATGTCCAACCCTCTCGCCTCGGGGATTCTGGATACCTCGGTGGTGATCGACCTGGGAGGGATTGACCCAGCTCTTCTTCCTGCGACTGCAGGAATCGCCGCGATCACCTTCGACTGCAGGGATCGCCGCGATTGCCTTGGCCGAACTTGCGGCGGGGCCGCTGGCGACGGAAGACCTCGTGGAGCGTGCGCGACGCCAGGAGCGGCTGCAGCGCGTGGAGATGCTTTTTGAGCCCTTTCCCTTCGGAGTGCGTGCTGCCCGCGCCTACGGACACATCTACGCCGCTGTTCTTGCAGCGGGACGTAACCCCGGGCCCCGTGTCGCTGACTGTCTCACAGCAGCCACAGCAGTGGCTGAGGAAGTTCCTCTGCATACCCGGAACCCGTCGGACTTCCGGGGGCTTGAGCACCTCCTCCAGATCGTGGTCGTGTAGGCAGATTCAGGCTGACTCGGCTCGGATCAGCCAGCCTCTGCCGGGGGCGTGGGGCAGGTCCTCGATCTGGATGCCGGTGAAGTCGGCCTGTTCCAGCGAGGCGATGATCTCGTCGCGTTCTCGGAACCGCAGGGTGGAGGTGGACAGCAACTCCTGTCCGTCCGGGAAGCCGTAGTGCCAGCGGAAGGTCACCAGCAGCGGCTGCTCGGTCACCTCCAGCACCTCGACCCAGGTGGTGACAGGGCCGATGCCCGGTACCTCGGTGGTGCGGCGGGAGGCCGACGGCACCCAGGACTCCCAACTGCGCGCCCCGGGGATCCGGGTCTCGAAGGCCAGCGTCCCGCCGGGGCGAAGCGCCCGATGGATGGCGTTGAGGTTGGCCTGCCAGGCCTCGTCGGTGAGGAACACCTGTGCGACGTTGGCGGTCATCGTCGCCAGATCCACCTGAAGCCCGGGCAGCGAGGCGGCGTCCCCCAGCAGCCAGGTCACCCGATCGGCCCCCGACTTGGCGCGGGCCACGTCCAGGCTGGCCCCGGCCGGATCGACCCCGACCACCTGCACGCCCCGCTCCGCCAGCAGCAGGGCCAGCACCCCGGTGCCGCATCCCACATCGAGCACATGCTCGACCTGCAGCTTTGCTGCCAACAGGAGGTAGCACTCCAGGTCGGAGCGGTCGGGATCGAGCACGTCGTAGAGCGCCGCCAGACGCGGGTCGTCGAACTCTTCGTCAGCCATGCGGGAATCGTAGTGCCGAGAGCACGCAGGATCCGGTGGATCGGGGCGAGGCCCTGACGAAGCGCTTCGCCGAGAAGTGACCCATTCCCCTCGAGGTGGTGGGGAGTCGGCGGTGTGGTTCCCCTCACCTCGTTCTCCTGCTGCCCCGGCTCCCCGTGACACCATGGGAGAGGTGATTCCCATGACTCGTGAAGCGTTCTTGTCCGGCCCCCCGTTCCTCACCGATGCGACGACGGTGGCCGCCGCGCTCGACGTCGACCCGGGCCGAGGGCTCAGCGCCACCGAGGCCGCCGCCAGGCTGGCCGCCGACGGTCCCAACGAACTGCGCTCCAGGCCACCCGTTCCCCTGTGGCGCAAGGTGCTGGCCCAGTTCCAGGAACCGCTGGTCTACCTGTTGCTGGTGGCGATGGCGATCTCCCTGGTCGCGTGGTTCCTGGAAGGAGCCCACGGCGCCCCCGTCGACGTCCTGGTGATCGGGGCCATCGTCGTGCTCAACGCCGTCATCGGACTCGTCCAGGAGGGGCGGGCCGAGAACGCCGTCGCGGCCCTGGCACGCATGACCGCCGCGACCTCCACGGTGCTGCGTGACGGTGGGCAGAAGGTCATCCCGTCCAGCGAACTGGTGGTGGGGGATGTGCTGCTGCTCGCCGAGGGCGACGCCGTCGGGGCCGATGCGCGGCTGGTCTCGGCGACGGCGTTGAAGATCCAGGAGTCCTCCCTGACCGGGGAGTCCGAGCCGGTGGTCAAGGACGCCACGACGCTGGAGCAGCAGGTCGGGGTCGGGGACCGCAGCAACATGGTCTTCAAGGGCACCGCCGTCGTCCACGGTGTCGGGCGGGCCGTGGTCACCGCCACCGGCATGGACACCCAGATGGGCACCATCGCGGACCTGCTGGACAACACGGAGGATGATCCCTCCCCGTTGGAGAAGGAGGTGGCCTCCCTCACCCGGATGCTCGGGTTGATCGTGCTGGGCATCGCCGCCGTGGTGATGCTGGTGCTGTTCGCCATCAACCGGCCCGGCTCGGTGTCCGAGGCCGTCGAGATCCTGCTGGTCGGGGTGTCGCTGGCCGTCGCCGCGGTGCCCGAGGGGCTGCCCGCCATCCTGTCGATGGTGCTGGCCATCGGGGTGCAGAAGCTCGCGGCACGTCGAGCCGTGATGAAGGACCTCCACTCGGTCGAGACCCTCGGGGCGGCCTCGGTGATCTGTTCGGACAAGACCGGCACCCTCACCCGCAACGAGATGACGATCCGCAGCGTCGTCACCGCCTCCGGCGAGGTGGAGCTCACGGGCACCGGCTACGACCCCGACGGCACTGTCGTGGGTGATCCCGATCCAAAGACCCTGCACGAGGCACTGCTGACCCTGGCCGGTGGGGCCGTGGCGAACAACGCCGGCCTGGCCCGCGACGGCGACCAGTGGGTCATCACGGGCGATCCCACCGAGGCCGCCTTCCTCGTCGCCCAGCACAAGCTCGACGGGCTCGCCGAGAGAGTGGGGGCGGCCGAGCGTCAGGCCGAGGTGCCGTTCAGCTCCGAACGCAAGCTGATGTCGGTGCTCGCCACCCATCCGGAACTGGAGGGGGCGAGACTCGTCACCAAGGGCGCCCCCGACGTGCTGCTGGAGCGTTGCGTGTCGCGGCGGGTCGGCGAGACGGTTGTCCCCCTCGACGACGCTGCCCGCGCCGAGGTGCTCCACGGCGTCGAGAGGCTGAGCGCTGAGGGGTACCGCACCCTCGGGGTGGCGTACCGGAGGGCGGAGGAGAGTGCCGACCAGATCGGGGAGCACGCCGAGACCGACCTGGTCTTCGCCGGTTTCGTCGGCATCATCGATCCGCCCCGGGACGAGGCGCGTGACGCCGTCGCAGCCGCGAGGCGGGCCGGGATCCGCGTGGTGATGATCACCGGTGACCATCCCGTCACGGCGGCTCGGATCGCTGCCGACCTCGGGATCGTGGCGGCAGGGGACCGGGCACTGACCGGGGCCCAGCTGGACCAGCTCGACGACGAGGGCTTCGCCCGCGCCGTCGCCGAGACCTCCGTGTTCGCCCGGGTCGCGCCCGAGCACAAGATCCGCATCGTCGACGCGCTGCAGGCTCGAGGGGCCGTGGTGGCGATGACCGGCGACGGTGTCAACGACGCCCCGGCGCTCAAGTCCGCCGACATCGGGGTGGCGATGGGCATCACCGGAACGGAGGTGACGAAGGAGGCCGGGACGATGATCCTGGGCGATGACAACTTCGCCACCATCGTCTCCGCGGTGCGTCAGGGACGTGGGATCTTCGACAACATCAAGAAGTTCATGCGGTACCTGCTCAGCTCCAACATGGGGGAGGTCATCACGGTCTTCTTCGGGATCGTGCTGGCCGGTGTGATCGGGCTGTCGGAGGCTGGTGAGGCCGGGGCGCTGGCCGTGCCGTTGCTGGCCGCGCAGATCCTGTGGATCAACCTGGTCACCGATTCCGGACCGGCCCTGGCGATGGGGGTGGATCCCGAGGACGGTGATGTCATGGCGCGCCCACCGCGTCGCCCTGAGGATCGTCTTGTCGACAAGGCGATGTGGCGTCGGATCCTCTTCATCGGGGCCGTGATGGGGATCGTGACCCTGCTCGCCCTGGATCTCTGCCTGCCCGGCGGGCTCATCCCCGGAGGAACCGAGTCCTTGGACACGGCACGCACGGTGGCCTTCACCACGCTGGTGTTCGCGCAGCTGTTCAACGCCTTCAACGCCCGTTCCGAGGATGGCTCGGCCTTCCATCGGATGTTCAGCAACCGGTGGCTGTGGTGCTCCATCGTCTTCGGCGTGTTGTCGCAGATCGCGGTGGTGAACGTGCCGTTCCTCCAGGTCGCCTTCGGGACGACGGCACTGGATGTCGGGCAGTGGATGCTCTGCGTCGCGCTCGGTTCGGTGGTGCTGTGGGCCGAGGAGATCGCGAAGCTGGTCCGTCGCAGTGTCCCAGGGTGACCTCACCCCCGGTGGGGTTGCTTGTCGGGAGGGGGTAGCATCTGTGCGGACTCGAGGAGGCGTCAATGACCTGTACTGTGCTCACCCCAACCCGACTGGGGGCTGTTGAACTGTCCAACCGGCTCGTGATGGCCCCGTTGACCCGGCTTCGCTGTGGTGAACAGGGAATTCCCGATGACGTGGTGGTGGAGTACTACCGCCAACGGGCCTCGACCGGCATGATCGTCACCGAGGGGACCTGGCCGGTGCCTGAGGGACGCAGTTGGATCGGGCAACCCGGGATCGCCACCGAGGAACAGGCCGCGGGATGGGCGCGGGTCGCCGAGGCCGTCCATGCGGCCGGTGGCCGGATCGCGATGCAGGTCATGCACGGTGGGCGACTGTCGCACCCTGAGATCACCGGGAGCGGGCGGGTGGTCTCGGCCAGTGCGACGACGGGGCCGGATCCTGCCCGGACCCCTGACGGGAAGGTCGTGGCCCCGACGGCGCATGCGCTGACCGAGGACGAGATCCAGCAGGTGATCCAGGGTTTCGTCGATGGTGCACGACGGGCGATCGAGGCAGGGATGGACGCCGTCGAGCTCCACGGGGCCAACGGATACCTGATCCACCAGTTCCTGGCCCCGTCCACGAACCTCCGGGATGACGGGTGGGGTGGCAGCCCGGCCCGACGTGCCCGTTTCGCCATCGAGGTGACACGCGCCGTTGCCCGGGCGATCGGTGCGGATCGCACCGGGATCCGGTTGTCCCCGGAGAACAGCATCCAGGGGATCGACGAGACGGATGCGGAGGCCGTGCGTGAGACCTACGCCACGTGGGCGGCCGCCGTCGCCCCGTTGGGGTTGGCCTTCGTGGACGTGCTGCACCACGACCCGGCGAGTTTCCTGGTGCAGGAGATCCGACGGATCAGTGGGGCGCCGTTGATGGTCAACACGGGATTCGACGCGCCCAGCACCCGGGAGGTCCTGGAGGGGTTCCTGGAGCGGGAGTCGGCGGATGCGGTGGCCGTGGGTCGGCCGCTCATCGCGAACCCGGATCTGTTGCGTCGGTGGCGGGAGGGTCTTCCCGAGAACGAGGCGGATGCGAGCACGTTCTACGAGGGTGGTGAACGCGGCTACACCGACTACCCGTTCGCGGGGTGACGTGCTCTAGGCGGTCTCGGTCATGGGGCGAGGTCAACGTGGGATCAAGGCCCGGGTCGGTCAAAAGGACCCGAAAAAACCATTGAAGCGTCAATTAGATTGGCGTAGGTTCAGAGGCGGGAACAGCGACGTGCTGTACCGACCTTGAAGGAGTCACACCATGAAGTCTCGCAGGTTTGTCCTCACCGCAGCGGTTGGCCTTGCACTGGCCCCGATGCTCCCGGCCTCGGTCGCCGAGGCGAGGCGTCGTCGCCGCCCGAAGCCGACGCCGAAGCCGCAGCCGACCCCGACGCCCACACCGTCGGCCGCTTCCTACCCGGTGGACGGGGGTCTCAGGCTTCACTTCGTGCCGGCTGCCGATGCGGCGTCGTACCACCGCGAGCTGAACACCTGGCTGCGGGTCTTCAAGCTGCGGGAGCAGCAGTACCAGGCGCAGGTGAACGCCTTGAAGTACCGGCAGTACTACGAGAGCGCTGAGCCCTTCCAGGCGGCGATCGACCGGCACCACGCGCCGCGCAACATCGCGTTGCTCCGTTACCTGCTCGCGGTGCTGGCGGCCGAGGGGAACGCGGAGGCCCGCTCGCTGGACCTGGTGCAGGTCGGTGTCGACGCGGCGGTGACCCGGCGTGCCCAGCCCCTCATCCAGGCCGGGCTGGCCGATGCCAGGGCCAAGGCGGGAACGTACTCCGACGAGCGTGAACAGCGGGCGCGCCAGGTGCGCCTCACGCTGTTCACCGACGCGGACCGGTACGTCGCGGAGTGGCTTCAGGCCAGCCGTGCCGGAACCCCGCACACCGACCACGCCCCGTACGTCCCCTTCTTCCTCGGTGGCGACTACGAGTCCGCGGTCTACGCCGCGCTCCGTCCCGACGCTGAGGACAAGCCGGTGAAGTACTACTGGGAGGGCAACGGGACCGATCCCGTCGACGTGGCCAAGGCGATCGAGCTGTCGAAGCAGAACAAGGCCTACTTCGACGGTCTGGCCAGCCTCGACGACAACCCCCTGGCAGGCACCACCTACGCGGCCTGACCCACCATGACGGTTCGGGGCCGGTCAGTTCGACCGGCCCCGAACCGTCATGTCCTGAGCCCGCAGGGAGCCGTGGTCGTCCAGGCCAGGTCAGGATTCCTCGAAACCCTTGACCGGTAGGATGATCGCCATGTCCGACCAACTTCCACTGACGGGCAGGACTGCTCTGGTCACCGGGGTCTCGCGGCGTCGCGGGATCGGATTCGCGGTGGCGACGAAACTGGCCTCGCTCGGGGCGAGCATGTTCATCCACCACCACCGACCCCATGACGAGCGGCTGCCGTGGGGCGCTGACGACCTGGATGAGGTGCGCTCCGGGGTCGAGGCGGCGCTCGTCGACGGTGCGGTGATGGGTGATGTGGGGGCGGACCTGAGCGATGCGACGGCCGTACCGGCCCTGATGGATGCCGCCTTCGCCCTCACCGGAACCCTTGACGTCGTCGTGTGCAATCACGCGCGCAGCGGTGGTGACGGCAGCATCGTCGACATGACGCCGGAGCGCCTCGATGCCTTCTGGGACACCAACACGCGCTCGACGATCCTGCTCACCGCTGAGTTCGCGCGTCGTCGGTCCGGTCTCGGCGGAGGCGAATCCTCACGACCGGGTGATGCCGTGCCGTTCCAAGGGCCATTCGACGAGCCGCGGGGACGGGTGTTCTGGATGACCTCCGGACAGATCAATGGGCCGATGCGCGGCGAGGTCGCCTATGCCACGAGCAAGGCGGCACTCGCCGGTGTCACCAGGACCGTCGCGGCTGAACTCATGCGACTCGGCATCATCCTCAACACCATCAACCCCGGACCGGTCAACACCGGCTATCTCGACGCGGACACCACGGACCGCTCCCTCGAGGGCCTCGACGAGTGGCTCGCGACGCTGCCCTTCGGGCGCCTCGGTACCCCCGCTGACCCGGCCGAACTGATCGGTTGGCTGTCCTCACCGAGCGGGGCCTGGGTGGTGGGACAGGTTCTCAGCAGCGACGGCGGTTTCGACCTGATCTGACCCCGTCGGTTCGCCTGTCCTGATGTCGGTTTGCCTGTCTTGTTTCGAATTGCCTGTCTAATAAGACAGGCAATTCGAAACAAGACAGGCATTTCCCAGCCAAGGCAGGCGAACCGGTCCCAAGGCAGGCGAACCGGCGAGGAGGGGCCGGTATCGTGGGGGCATGCGACCCCTCGTCGTGCTGGTGCACGGTTCCCTCTCCAACGCAGCGGAGTGGAGCGGATACACCGAGTTGTTGCCCGGGTGTGACGTCGTCGCCGTCGACCTGCCCGGGCACGGGGGACGGGTGGACGAGGTGTTCACCACCCGAGGCGCGATCCGGGCGATCGAACGGGCGGTGGCGCAGCGGGGCGGTGGGCAGCCGGTGGTGCTGGTCGGGCACAGCCTCGGCGGTTACATGGCCTCGCTCCACGCGGCCCGGAACCCCGGGATGCTGGCCGGGCTGGTGCTCATCGGGGCCACCGGGGACCCCCACAGCCCGCTGGCCGCGGTCTACCGGGGCTATGCCTGGCTGGTGGACCACGTCAACCACGAGAGGTTGGCCCGGGTCCGCGACGCCGTCGCCCGCCGCCTCGGCGTGCCCGCGGAACACGTCCCCGACGCCGCGTCCTATGCCGTCCTGCCCGCCGCCTGGCAGGCCGTCATCGACGACTGCCCACCCAGACTGATGAGCCGGGTCGACTGCCCGGTGCTCATCGTCAACGGGCAGTTCGACCAGATGCGCATCAGCGAGAGGCGTTACCGGGAACTGGCGCCCGAGGCGCGCGTTGTGACGGTGCCGAGAGCCACCCACCTGGCCCCCCTGACCCACCCGGATCAGGTGGCGCACCTGATCCAGGATTTCGTCAGGACCCTGTGAGAGCATGGCACCATGCTGCAGCGAGGTGACTTCCCCGTCCTTGACTTCGATGACGACCCGGATGACCTCGTCCTCGGCAACCCGCCGCGTGATCCGGTCCCGGGCCTGTTTCCCGAGCGTGCGGTGATCGCCTTCCTCGGTGAGACCGTCGACGAGTTCGCCTCCCGCCGGGGTGCCCCCGTCATCCACACCGAGGTCACCATCAACGGCACCCATCCCTACTGGCGGATCGACACCGGGAGCGGTCCCGTCGTCCTGGTCCGCGCGCACCTCGGGGCCCCGATGGCGGTGCTCCTGGCCGATCCGCTGTTCCGGTGCGGGGTGAAGGAGGCCGTCGCGGTCGGTTCCTGCGGTGCGTTGCATCACTTCGAGGAGGGGGAGTGGCTGGTCCCGGCCCGGGCGCTGCGGGACGAGGGCACCAGTCATCGCTACCTGCCGCCGTCGCGCTGGGTGGAACTCGACCCCGAACTGACCGCCCGCTGCGTGGCGGTCATCCGGGAGCGTGACCTGGCGGTGGCGACGGTGGACGTGTGGACCACCGACGCCATCCTCCGTGAGACCCGGGCCATGGTCCAGGCCCGCCGGGCCGAGGGCTGCAGCGTGGTGGACATGGAGTGCGCAGCGCTCGCCGCCAGCGCCAGGATGCACAAGGTGAGGTTCGGGCAGATCCTGTTCAGCGCCGACTCCCTGGCAGGCGACGAACACGACCCCCGCGGCTGGGGCCGCAGCTCCCATGAGCTGGCCCTCGAGCTTGCCCTCGAGGCAGTGGCCCGCTGAGGCCGTGGTCCCAGGCGGGCAAGGGGGGCGAACAGCGCCTCCAGCAGGGTCGGTGGTTGCTCATCCTTGTGAAACAGGATGTGGCCAAAGAGGTGGAGCACGGGAAACTCGAGCAGCCCGTGTCCCAGCAGGAGCAGCAGGTTGAGAGTGCGACCCGTCCGGCCACTGGCGTCGTGGAACGGGTGGATCGCCTCGAACCGGTGGTGGGCGGCCCTGGATGAGGGAGCGGACATCGATGGCGGTGCCGGTGGTCACGGGGTGGGAGCCAAGCGACCGGAGACCATCGTGGAGAGCCTCTCGGCGTCGCAGTGCTTCCTTGGCCTGTGGTGAGGCGCCCAGTGAGTCGTGACCACGCCAGGAGAACGTGTCGATCGGATCGACACGTTCCAGACGAGTTCACTCCCCGGTGACCCCGTCGATGGCCTCACGCAGCAGATCGGCGTGACCGCAGTGGCGGGCGTACTCCTCGATCATGTGGGTCAGCACCCACCGGGCCGAGACGCGGTCGTCGCCACGCGGCACCGTCGTGCCCAGGTCGTTGGTCGCCCTGAACCCCGCCCAGGCGACCCTGGAGCGCACGACGCTGTCCTGCCACAGGGTGCGAAGCTGCTCCCCGGACTGATCGGCGGCACTCGTCCAGTCCCAGTCAGGGTCGTCCCGCCAGTCCAGCGTTCCCCAGGGCCTGGACGTCTCCTGACGTGAGAGCACCGCGATGAACCAGTACGACTCGACGAAGGCCAGGTGTTTCAGCAGACCACCCAGGGTCATGGCCGAGCAGGTCGATCGGGTGTGCAGCTCCTCGTCGCTGAGCCCGGACGTCTTCATCGCGATGGTGGCGCGCAGGAAGTCAAGGAAGCCGAGCAGAGTGGTCTCCTCGCTCGCATTCGTGGGCGGTTCGGGGCGGTCGTCAGCCATGGAAGTACTGTAGAGGCATGAGCAACGACGCACTCCATGTCCATGAGCACGGTTCTCCCGAGGCGCCGCCGCTGGTCCTCCTGCACGGCATCACCGACGACGGGTCCAACTGGCCCGACGCCGTCGAGCGGTGGTCCGGTGCCTGGCACGTGTTCGGGGTCGATCAGCGCGGCCACGGGTTCTCGCCCCGGTTCTCGCCGGACCAGATGAGCCGCATGTCCGACGTGCTCGTCGCCGATCTCATCGGGCTGCTGGAAGGCCTGCCCGGGCCGGTGGCCGCCGTCGGCCACTCGCTCGGCGGGCGGGTCGCGGCGCTGGCTGCGGTGCGACGCCCGGAGCTGTTCAGCTGCCTGGTGCTGGAGGACCCCGCCGTCGTGGACCGGGTGATCCTCACGCCCGGCCCGAACACTGAATGGTTGGAGGGGGTCACGGCGGTCTCCGAGCACCCTGAGACGGAGCTGGCCCGGATGCGTGAGGAGACGCCGTGGTCGGAGACGGAGCTCACGGCCTGGGCCGCCTCCAAGCCCCGGGTGGACCGCTGGATGCTGCGTCGCGGCACCATCGACAGTCTGGACGTGGCCGAGGTGTTCAACGCGTTGCGGGTGCCGACCCTGGTGCTCTGGGATGCCGACGGGGACCTCCGCTGCGACCCCGGGATCCTGGACAACGACCTGGTCCGTTTCGAGTACCTCGACCAGGTGGGCCACTGCATCCGACGTGATGACCCGGAGCTGTTCCACGGCCTGGTCGACCCGTGGCTGGACGCTCACCGTCCAGGAGCACGGACCTGAGCCTGCCGCGTCCCCGGTCGCAGATGCGGTCGAGGTCCGCCTCGGCCCGCTGCGTTTGTGCCGCCCTGCCGAAGCCGTCGCGCATGGGTCCGGGAATCCGCGGACAACGGGACGGGGGCGTGGCGGTCACGTCCGGCTGTACGACCTCGACCACCCCTTCTGGAGGATGCGCGGTCCTTCCTCCCTGATCGGAGCCCGGACCGTCACGCCGAGGCATCGTCAACTCCGTCATCACGGGTATCGCCGCCTTGACAGGCTCACGGGTCACCGTCGCAGCGTGCATGACCGTCGTCATGGAGCCGCTCCTCGTCATCTGGGACAACTGCATCAGATGCAATCGCTGCAACACGTACCGGGTCGCCATCGACCAACTCCGATCGGAGGAGGTGGATCCTGTTGCAAAGAGGTAGGAAAAGTATTACTCTACTTACAAAGCGCAACGAGTAGGAGTTGTCATGGAGGACCACGCCGGCCTGCCACCCGTCGAGGGACGCTTCGCCGCAACACTCACCATCGGCCCCAAGGGGCAGATCGTCATCCCGAAAGGAGCCCGCGACCTCCTCGGTTTCGCGCCCGGCGACCAGGTGCTGCTGCTGGCCGACCGCACCCGTGGCATCGCGATCCTCCCGGCCGCAGCCCTGGCCGACATGATGGCGGCCGTCGAGCAACCACCGCAGGTGCAGCCATGAGTGCCGTCACCTGCCGCGACGTCCACCGTCGTTTCAAGGACGTCACCGCCCTCGACGGCGTGAGCCTGGAGATCGAACCCCGCCAGATCTTCGGCCTGCTCGGCCCCAACGGCTCGGGCAAGACCACACTGCTCAACCAGCTGCAGGGCCTCGACCACCCGACCTCAGGAACCGTGGAGGTGCTCGGCCTCGATCCCGTCCGGCAGCGTGACCAGCTCGCCACCCGGATGGGAAGCCAGCTCCAGGAATCGACGACCATTCCGCGGCTCACCGTCGCCGAGGTCCTGACCACCTTCGCCTCCTTCTACGACCACACCCGGGACATCGACGACCTCCTGGCCGAACTGGGGCTCACCTCGAAGGCGGGCTCCCGCATCGAGAGGCTCTCCGGTGGGCAGCGGCAGCGGGTCTTCATCGCACTCGCCCTGCTGCACGACCCCGAGCTGCTGTTCCTCGACGAGCTCACCTCCGCCGTCGACCCGCAGGCCCGGCTCGCCATCTGGGACGTGCTGCGGGGCCTGCGCGACCAGGGCCGCACCATCGTCATCACCACCCACTCGATGGCCGAGGCGGCCGCCCTGTGCGACCGCATCGCCATCATCGACGCCGGGCGCATCATCGCTGAGGGCACCCTGGCCGAACTCATCGGGCGTCACACGAACGGCACGGTGCTGCGGCTGGAGACCGAGACCCCGCCCACCCCCGAGCTGCTCCAGGACATCGACCAGGTGACCTCCGTCACCCTCGACGGTGGGGTGCTCGTCGTCACGGGGAGTGGCCAGTTCACCCCCGTGGTGATGGCGCGACTCGCCGCAGCAGGCATCGAGGTGACCGCCATGGGCCTCACGGAGCCAACCCTGGAGGATGTGTTCCTGACACTCACCGGCCGCGCCATGCGGGAAGGAGAATGACATGCGGACCTATCGGGTGCTGGTTGGCGCACTGGCGAAGTCGCAGCTGCGCGAACCCGTCGCACTGTTCTTCACCCTCGTCCTCTCACCCATGCTGCTGCTGGGGCTGGGCGCGATCTTCGGCAACGACCCGCAGCCCCAGTTCGGGATGAGTGGCTTCGTGGACCAGATGCTGCCCGGGCTGACCGTCATCGGCGTCGTCGTGGTCGGCATCATGCTGGTCCCGACGAATCAACTGATCCTGCGCACCAGCGGAGCGCTCAACCGGTTCCGGATCACCCCGCTCAGGTCCCGCACCTACGTGGCCGCGGACCTCACCGTCCAGTTCTGCCTCGGTCTGATCGGGGCCCTGCTCACCCTGCTGACCGGCATCCTCGTCTTCCGGGTCCCGTGGCCGACCAACCCTCTCCTCGTCATCGCGGCCCTGGTGCTGGGTGCCGTCGCGATGCTGGCCATCGGGTACACCCTGGCCGCGCTCTACCCGTCGGTCGCGGCGGCCACCGGGATCGGCAACGGAGTGATGATCCTGCTCATGATGACCTCCGGGGCGTTCATCCCCACCGCCGTGATGCCCGACGGCGTGCAGGCCGTGATGCGGTTCTCCCCGGTCCACCACATCGCCCAGCTGGTGGCGGCCAGTTGGCAGGGCGTGGCCTGGCCGTGGGTCTCCGTCGGGGTCCTGCTCGGGTGCACCGCGCTGTTCGGCGCGATCGGTACCCGGTGGTTCCGGTGGGATCAGGCCCGCTGAGTGAACCCGGTGGTCTCGGCGAGGGCCTGCGCCAGGCTCGGCTGGTCGAAGTCGAAACCGATCCCTGCCAGGCGGGCCGGCACCACCTGCTGATCCGCGAAGGCCAGCTCCTCGGCCCCTGAACGTCCCAGCAGCATCCGCGGGCCGAACCGGGGCACCGGCAGCCAGGCGGGGCGTCGGCACAGCCGGGCCAGCGTCGCGGCGTACTCCCACTGCGTGACGGGCTCCGGGGCGGCTGCGTTGACGGGACCACTGAGGGCCGGGTCCAGGGCTGCACGCACGTAAACACGGGCCACGTCGTCGAGTGAGATCCACGGCAGGTGCGCCCGGGGGTCACCCAACACACCCCCCATCCCTGCCAGGAACAGCGGCAGCTGCAACGGCAGGGTGCCGCCCAGGGTGGTCAGCACCACACCGGAACGCACACAGACCCGTCGCACCCCGGCCTCCTCGACGCGTGCCGCCTCCCGCTCCCAGGCCCGGCACACCTCCGCGAGGAAACCGGTTCCGGTGGGGGAGTCCTCGGTCAGTTCCTCGCCCGGGCGTTGCGCCCCGTAGATCCCCATCGCCGAGGCACACACGAATGCGTGGGGCCGGTCCTGCTCCGGCAGCGCACGGATGACATCGGCCAGCAGACGCGTCGACTCCACCCGCGACCGCCGGATCAGCTGCCTGCCCCTCTCGTCATGGCGTCGCCCGATGGTGGCCCCACCCAGGTGCACCACGACATCCGCCCAGGCCACCTCGGTGGGGGACAGCTCGCCCCGGTCCGGGTCCCAGCGCACCTCACCGTGAGCGGGGTCGCGACGCACCAGGCGACGGACCTCGTGCCCGAGGGTGCCGAACAGCGCGACGACCTGCGTCCCGACCAGCCCTGATGCACTGGCGAGCAGCACGCGGAGCCGTCGCGGGAACCGACGGGTGAGGTCAGCGGCATGGTCCAGCTCACGACGCAACCGCCGGGCCCGGGCCTCGAAGATGGCAGGCAACCGACAGGCGACCAGGCGGGGTGGCACCCCGAGGGGGGCCTCCCACCTGACATGGTCGACGACCCGGCAGTCAGCGGCCCCACGAAACAGGTGGGTGTGCTCCCAGGAGCGGAAGGGCCCGCGCACCATGCGGTCGACGAAGGACGACGGTTCGGGTCCGGTCCCGAGCCGGGTGTCGACGCGCACCCACCCCATGCCACCGGTCCAGGGAAGTGCGGTGCGCAGCCGCACGAGCGCCCCGGCGGCCAACGGCGGGGTGGCCTCAGCGAGCACCCGCATCGCCCACGGTGGGCTGACCCGGGTCAGGGCACCGGGCCGGGCATGCCAGTCGAACACCTCCCGGGCCGGGTGGGGCAGCGTCGTCGTCGCCTCGAAGGTCTCCATGCCTCAGTCAAGCACACGACGCGCCACGGCCATGACGTGCGGGCTGTACTCGGCCACCGTGTCGGCTCGCGGGGAGCCCTCGAGCAGCTCCTCCACCCGTTCCGCCAGTGCCACGGCGGTGCCGACCAGCTCGTCGTCCGCGTCGAGGAGCTCCAGCGCCCCGGCCTGCGGTCCCTCCAGGCCGTGCACGCTCTCCACCACGCACCCGGCCTGCGCCACCTCGTCGCGCAGCTCGGCGACGGTGTGGAAGTGACCGCCCGGGAAACCACCGTCGGTGCTCGCCCACTCCCCGGTGCGGGCCAGGTCCCACACCGGATCGGACAGCTGGTCGTACCCGACGGCGGCGGCATCCGTCGCAATGGCCGCCAACCGCGTGATCCCCTGGGCGAACAGCAGCCCACCCGGACGCAGCACCCGGGCCGCCTCGGCCAGGGCCTGCACCCGATCCTCACGACGGATCAGGTGGTAGAGCGGGCCGAACAGCAGCACGGCATCGACACTGGCAGGGCCGAGGGGCAGCCGACGCGCATCACCCACCAGCGCCTCGAAGGTGCCGACCTCAGCGGCCCTCGCCACCTGCGACGGCACCGGGTCGAGCAGGGTGACGTGGTGTCCGTCGGCGGCCAGCCACCGGCTGTGCACCCCCGTCGCACCCCCGACGTCCAGGATGCGCGAGGCAGGGTGCAGCCGGGCACGCAGCAGCCGCTGCACCCGGATGAACTCGACGACACCACTGGCGTGACTGCCCTGGATGCGGTCGTCCTCGTCGTCACCCGAGTAGAAGGCGACCAGTGCGTGGTCCAGGTCCTCCTGCTCGACCACCGGTCACAGCCTGAGGTCCCGGGTCAGCGCGGTGGGATGGCCGAACCGGTGGTTGGTGATGGAGACGGCCTGCTCCCGGACGTAGGGCAGCTGGGCCAGTCGACCCGGCGGCAGGCTGGGACCCGCGTGCACCGAGACGTCGATGGAGCCCTCCACCGCGGTCAACAGGTCGCGCTCCCCCAGGTGCCGGACCCGACCACGGACCGCCTGGTCGAAGGCCTCGTCCGGGGTCACCTCGACGGTGAGACCGAGGTCCTCCAGCAGCGCGGCGACGGACTCGTCCGGTGTGGTGCGGAACGAGAACACGGTCCTCGACCCCGTCACGAGGGCTGCCGAGGCCTCCCGGAGGACAGCGGCCACGTCGTCGCTCTCCACCCGGACCGTCACCCGCGCCGGACGGTAACGGAACGCGTTGATCTCCGCATCGAGGGCCGACGGGTCGTGGATGGCACCGTACTCCTCACGCCAGGCCTGCTGGTCGGAGGCGACGGCCGCGCGCAACCGCTCCAGGGTTGCCGCGTCGAGGATGCGGGCCGCCCCGGAGATCAGACGCGCCAGCCGCGGTTCGGTGACATGCCGGGTCGGGAGCGTCCCGGGCTCCCAGTGGCCGAAACCGATCACGTAGTTCGGGCCGCCTGCCTTGCTCCCGGTGCCGACAGCGGAACGTTTCCAGCCACCGAACGGCTGCCTGCGGACGATGGCCCCCGTGATGCCACGGTTGACGTACAGGTTCCCGGCCTCGACATGGTCCAGCCAGAGCTGGATCTCGTCGGCGTCCAGGGAGTGCAGACCGGCGGTGAGACCGTAGTCGGTGCCGTTCTGCCACTCGATGGCCTCCGGCAGGTCCCGGGCCGCCATGAGGCCGAGCACCGGCCCGAAGTACTCGGTGAGATGGAACTCGCTGCCCGGCTGCACCCCGATGCGGATGCCCGGGCGCCACAGCCTCTCGTCGATGCGTTCCGGCTGCAGCAGCCACCGCTCGCCGGGGCCGAGCCGGGTCAGGCCACGCAGCAGCTTCTCGCCCGGGGCCTCGGTCAGCGGGCCCATCTGCGCCAGCGGAGTGGTCGGCCACTCCACCACCAGCGAGGCCGTCGCATCCAGCACCTGGTCCAGGAACCGCTTCGAACGGGCGACGGAGCCGACGAGGATGCCGAGAGAGGCGGCGGAACACTTCTGCCCGGCGTGCCCGAAGGCGGACTGCACCAGATCGGCCGCGGCCAGGTCGAGATCCGCGGTGGGGGTCACCACCAACGCGTTCTTGCCGGAGGTCTCCGCCAGCAACGGCAGGGCGGGACGCCAGGAACGGAACAGCTGAGCGGTCTCCGCGGAACCGGTGAGGACCACCAGCTCGACCCGCTCGTCGCTGACCAGCTGCCGACCGAGATCACGGTTGCCCGGTACGACGAACTGCACCAGGTCACGTGGCAGGCCGGCCTGCCAGCACGCCTCGGCCAGCAGCGCCGAGCAACGGCGGGCGGGGGAGGCGGGTTTGAGGATCACGGCGGACCCGGCGGCCAGGGCGGCGGCCACACCCCCCAGCGGGATCGCCAACGGGAAGTTCCACGGTGGGGTCACCAGCGTCACCGTCGGGGGGACGTGGGTCGCGCCCGCGACCACCTCCAGCGTGGATTCGGCGTAGTAGTGGGCGAAGTCGCAGGCCTCCGAGACCTCGACGTCGGCCTGGTCGAACAGCTTGCCCACCTCGTCGGCCGCGACGGTGACCAGGTCGGTGCGCATCTGCTCCAGCACCTCGCCCAGGCGGCTGAGCGCAGCGGCACGTTCCGCGGCAGGTGTCGCCGCCCACGACCGCCCGGCCTTCGTCGCACGCTCCAGCACGTCGTCGAGGTCCTCACCGGTGGTGACGGTGGCCTGCTCCACCGTCGCCGCCCCCAGGTCCGGGCGGGGCAACGAGGCCCGGATCTGCTCGGCCCACTCCTGGTTGGCCAGCAACGCGGGGTCGGTGTCGACGGCGTTGCGGAAGAACGGGGTCTCGGTGCGTTCCTGGACCCGCCATGCCGTCGGTACCGGGGCGTCCACCAGCTCCACGGCCTCACGGAACCGCTGCTCCTCGCGGTCGAGGAAGGCGGCGTCGCGTCCCAGGCCGATGGCCCCGGACATGAAGTTCTCCGGAGCGGCGTTCTCCTCCAGGCGACGCACCAGGTACGAGATCGCGGCGTCGAACTCGGTGCGTGGCACCACCGGCACGTAGAGGCGCAGCGATCCCGTCTCGGCCAGCAGCACCTTCTGCAGCGGCACGGCCATGCCGGCCAGCATCTCGATCTGCACCCCCTCCTGCACGCCGCGGGCCTTGGCCAGTTCGACGGCGGTGGCGAGGCTGTAGATGTTGTGGCTCGCCACCCCGAGTTCCAGGGACCTCAGTGACTCGGGTCGGACCAGGCGGTCCAGGCAGGCCAGGTAGCTGGCGTCGCTGTGGCGCTTGGTCGGGTGGATGGGGTTCGGCCAGCCCCGCATCTCGCTCTGGGTGCGCTCCATCGCCAGGTTCGCGCCCTTGACCAGCCGGACCCGCAACGGTGCCCCACCGTCGGCATCGCGTCGTCGGGCGACCTCCTGGACCCGGTCGAGCAGCAGGGAGACCTCGCGCAGGTAGGCCTGCACGGCCAGGCCCAGCCGCAGTTTCGGCAGTTCGAGGGCGAACCGCTCGAACACCTCGAGGGTGAGGTGGAGATCGCGGTACTCCTCCATGTCGAGGTTGACGAGCTTGCCGGTGCGTTCCGCCAGCGTCATCAGGGGTCGCAGCCGGGTCATGGACTCCTCGACGGTGGCCTCGTGGGCCCAGGGGGAGTGCGGGCCGGTGACGGAGGAGACCTTGATGGAGACGTAGTCCACGTCGTCGCGGGCCAGCAGGTCGATGGTGCGGTCCAGCCTCTCGCGCGCGTGGTCGTCGCCGAGGACTGCCTCACCCAGCAGGTTCACGTTCAGGCTGGCCCCGCTGGCGCGCAGCCGGGCCAGCGCCGGGCCGGGATCCTTGCCGATGTCGATGACGAGATCGCCCAGCAGCAGCGCGAAGGTGCGGCGCACCACGGGCAGCAGGGTGCGGGGGGCGGCCTTCACCCCGATCCCGAGTCCGGCGCGCAACGGGGCGGGCAGGAACGGGGCGGGCTGGCGGGAGAGCCGGGCGAGGTTCTGGGCGGCGACGGCCGGGTCCTCCGGGCGCAGCACCCCGTCCACGAACTCCAGGGTGAACTTGAGGCCGTCCGGGTGGGCCAGCACCCCGGCCAGCAGTTTCGCGGCACGCGGCTCCGGGTGCTGCAGGGATTCCTCCGCCCAGCGTCTGGCGGTGGCCACTGCGGAACTGATCAGGGCTGGATCTGTCACCTTCGTCACTGTCACATCATGCCCCAGCGGTCGAGACGGTGCGAGCAGGGGGCGCGGATACCGCCTCGACGCCGTCCCCGTCCGACCCTCACGGGCACGAACGGCAGACGGACGGCTCCGGGACATGTGCGGTGTGACAAGGCTCTAGGCTGTGGGCATGACGCAGTCGATCATGCCAGCCGTCCGGTGCGACCGGAACGCCGCCGAGGTGGCCCGGTACTACGTGGAGGCCTTCCGGGACGCGACGGTGGTCGAGGAACTGCCCGGGGTCGTGGAGATCCACGGGTATCGGATCCTGCTCATCGATGGGGGTGACGAGCACTCCGTGAACCCGTCGATCAGTGGTCTGCTGAACTTCGACCCGGCGGCCTTCGGGGGCGAGCAGGAGGCGGTCAGGTACCTCGACGAGCTGTACGAGAGGCTGAGTGGCGGCGGGGTGCTGATGCCGCTGCAGGAGTACCCGTTCAGCAGGCGCTACGCCTGGGTGCGCGACGACCTCGGGTTCACCTGGCAGCTGATGCTGACCGATCCCGACGGCGATCCGCGGCCCTTCCTCACGCCGTCGTTCATGTTCGGCGGGATCGCCGACGGCTGGGCCGAACCCGCCACGAACGAGTGGCTCCGGCTGTTCGACGGTTCGGAACGGGGCAACCTCGTGCGGTACGAGGCCGGGGCACCCGTGGCGGAGGGGTCGGTCATGTTCACCGATTTCCGGTTGAAGGACCAGTGGTTCGCGGCGATGGATGCCGGGGACTTCCACGACTTCACCTTCACCCCCGGGGTCTCGATGATGGTGCTCTGCCGCGACCAGGCGGAGATCGACCGCTACTGGGAGGTGCTCTCGACGGTGCCCGAGGCGGAGGCCTGCGGGTGGTGCGTCGACCGGTGGGGGGTCTCCTGGCAGGTGGTGCCGCACGACATCGCCGTGCTGATGGCCGATGAGGTGACCCGGGACACGATCCTGCGGATGCGCCGGATCGACCTGGCCGAGCTGCAGGACGAGCGCCCCGAGGGGATGCGATGAGCGACCTGAGGTTCACCGCGCTCGGGACCTCCAGTCTCGTCCCCACCAGGACCCGCAACCACAACGGCTACCACCTCGCGTGGCGGGGCACGTCGCTGCTGTTCGACTGCGGCGAGGGCACCCAGCGTCAGCTCACCCATGCCGGGATCGGGGTGCGCTCCCTGCAGGTCATCGCCCTCACCCACCTCCACGGCGACCACTGCCTGGGGCTGCCCGGGGTGCTGCAGCGGATCTCCCTGGAGCGACCATCCCATCCCGTGGTGGTCACCTTCCCCGCCGAGAGCCGGGAGTACGTGGAGCGGTTGCACCGGGCCAGCATCTACCACGACCAGGCCGAGATCGTGTTCCTGCCGGTCGAGGCCGCCGACGAGCCGCGTGAGATCCTCAGCACCCCGCGGTTCGTGCTGTCCGCCGCGTCGCTGGACCACCGGGTCCCCACCGTCGGTTACCGGGTGGAGGAGCCACCCGGGATCGCCTTCGACAAGGTGGCCCTCGCCGAACGGGGCATCCAGGGGCCACGGGTGGGGCAGCTCAGACGCGAGGGGCGGATCGAGGTCGACGGGCGGGTCACCACCCTGGAGGAGGTCTCGCGGCCGCGTGAGCGCGCCTCGCTGGCCTTCATCATGGACACCCGACCCTGTCGGGGTGCGGAACTGCTGGCGAAGGGCGTCGACCTGATGGTGATGGAGGCCACCTATGCCGACGACTGCGCCCACCTCGCCGTCGAGCACGGTCACTCGACGGCGGCGCAGGCCGCTGAGGTCGCCGTCGCCGCCGGGGCGAGGAGGCTGGCCCTGACCCACTTCTCCACCCGCTACACCGACACCGGTCAGCACCTGGCCGAGGCCGGTGCCATCCACCCGGACGTGGTGACGCTGGAGGACCTGGACCAGCTCACCCTGACGGGGAGCCGTGGTTGACCGGCTGAGCCGGGGCGATCCTCTAGGATGGCAGGCAAACCGAACTCGACGAGGAGTGATTCAGTGTCGTTCGATCTCAACCCCAATCCCCTGGTCCGTGCCATCGGCAAGCCTGCTGAGGAGTTCACCCGGGCCGACATCATCGCCTACGTCGCCGACCACGACATCCTCATGCTCAACCTCCGCTACATCGGAGGTGACGGTCGGCTGAAGACCCTCAACTTCGCCATCCAGTCACGCAAGCACCTGGAGCGGGTCCTGACGATGGGGGAGCGGGTGGACGGGTCGTCGTTGTTCGACTTCGTGGATGCCGCGAGCTCCGACCTCTACGTGATCCCGCAGCTGCGCACGGCCTTCCTCAACCCGTTCACCGAGGAGCCGACGCTGGAGTTCCTGTGCGGGTTCTACGACGTGGAGGGGCATCCGTTGGCCAGCGCACCGCAGCAGGTGCTGCGCAAGGCCCAGGAGGCACTCGAGGCCGAGACCGGATGTCGGTTGGAGGCGCTGGGGGAGCTGGAGTACTACCTGTTCTCCGACGTGGCGGAGCTCTTCCCCGTCGAGCCGCAGCGCGGCTACCACGAGGCCGGGCCGTTCTCGAAGTGGTCGCAGATCCGCACCGAGACCCTCGCCCACCTGGTCCGGATGGGGTGCTCGGTGAAGTACGCGCACGCTGAGGTGGGCAACTTCATCGCCGGTGGCAGGCAGATGGTGCAGCAGGAGATCGAGTTCAGCCCCACCGATGTCTGCCGGGCCGCGGACCAGATGGTGCTGGCCAAGTGGGTGCTGCGTGAGGTGGCGCACCGGCACGGGGTCGAGGTCTCGTTCTCCCCGAAGATCGAGGAGGGGCAGGCCGGTTCCGGGATGCACTTCCACACCCGGTTGATGAAGGACGGGGTCAACCAGTTCTCCGAGGGGAAGGGGCTCACGGAGACCGCGAAGCGGGTCATCGGGGGGTACCTCTCCCACGCGGCCTCGCTCACCGCCTTCGGCAACACCGTCCCCACCTCGTTCCTGCGGCTCGTGCCCCACCAGGAGGCCCCCACCTCCATCTGCTGGGGGGATCGCAACCGCTCCGTGCTGGTGCGGGTGCCCTTGGGGTGGCAGAACCTCGACGACCGGATGTACCGCGACGCCAACCCGCACGACGAGCCGGTGGGTGACCTGCCCAACGACGCCCAGACCGTCGAGCTCAGGTCTCCTGACGGCTCGGCCAGTGTGCACCTGTTGCTGGCGGGCATCACCGTTGCGGCCCGGCTGGGGCTGACCGAGCAGTCGATGCTGGAGTACGCGGAGCGCCGCTACGTGGTGGGGGACGCCTCCAAGGTCGAGGGCCTGGACCAGCTGCCCGCATCCTGCGCCGAGGCGGCGGCTCGGCTGCGGGACCAGCGCGCCGACTACGAGGCCCACGGGGTGTTCCCGGTCGGGCTGATCGACGCGTGGGCCACGATGCTGGAGTCCCACGGCGATGCGGATCTGCGGGACCGGCTGGCCGCGGGGGACGCGGACGTCCAGGAGATGGTGGAGCGCTACTTCCACATCGGGTGACGCCCGGGCCCCTCACGGTGCGATGGCACCATCATCGTCCCGGTGTCGCCACGTGGTCCGACGTGCACGAAAGACCTGACCGAACGTCAGCTCCTTGTCATCCAGATGGATGACCAATGGCCAAATCTTGGGGCTGGGATGCATTCAGGGGTCGCTCGACCTTGTGTCGAGGCCGTTGAAAATGTAAACATCTAGATGGTCGATGTTCCTGGCCCTGCCGGAGCGGAGACCAACGGCAGAAGTCACACGGTTCATCTCGCGTCGGGCGTCGGATTGGCTCCCCGGGATCGAACTGAACGACGGCGAGCTGACACATGGCCGGGCGGTCGGGTCCTGACATCCTGCGGGGGGGCTGCAGGATGGACCCGACCGCCCGCTCTTGTCCCCTCAGAAGACCTGCGTGGCCCGGCGGTTCATGAAGGCACCGTGGCCGGTGCTGGTGTTCCAACAGGTCAGCCCGTTGGACTCGGACGCACACACGTGATCCCCGTACTGGACCACCTGGCCGTAGGTGATCTCCTGGGGGACCACCTCGGTGATCTCGGTGAACGGGGCCTCAGGAGTGGAGACCACGGCGACGGGGTGCTCGTCGAGCGCCACCCACCACCGTGGGCCGAACGTGTCGGCCCCGTAGGGCATGTCCTCGGCGTAGGAGGTGATCGTGCAGCCGGCGGTGTGGGCGGACAGGGCGCAGGTGATGTTCCCCGACGGGGTGACGATCAGTGCCACGTCACCGTCGAGGACGGTGGCGGCGATGGCCTCCGGTGGGGCCGGCCCACCCGCTGCCGGATGCGGGCTCTCCGACGTCGAGGGACTGGATGAGGCGGACGGGGAGGTCGCAGTGGGTCGTGGTGTGATCTCGACCACCTCGATGGGCTGGGGTTCGCCGGGACGACTGCTCCCGGGGGCCGGGGTGGCGGTGTCGTCGTTCGACGTGGACAGCCCGGCAGGGGTGCACCCCGCGGCCAGGGTGAGGAGCACGGTGGGCAACACCAGGTGACGTCCGAGAACTCTCATGACTGTCCTTCCGAGGGGCCTTGGATGAGCCTACCTCAGGGCGGGGACACGGAAGATAGACTGTGCCTCGAACCAACGGAGGAAGAAATCGATGTCCCAGCAAGGTCTTGAGGCCGCCCGACAGAAGATGAGCGCCGCCGGGGTCCCCACCCCCGCCATCGAGGTGTTCTCGCACTACTACAGGCTCCTGGAGTCCGGTGAGACGGGCCTGATCCGCGAGGAGACCATCACCCCACTGCTGGACCCGCCCATGCTGGATGCCGTCGAGGTCAGCGAGGCGCAGGCCCGGGAGGCCATCGGTGCCACGGTCATCATCAAACTGAACGGTGGTCTGGGCACCTCGATGGGGTTGGACAAGGCCAAGAACCTGCTGGAGGTGCGTGACGGCCTGAACTTCCTGGACCTCATCGTCGCCCAGGTCCGGGCCGCCCGTCGCAGGTACGGGGCGCGGCTGCCACTGCTGTTCATGAACTCGTTCCGCACCGAGGCGGACACCCTGGCCCACCTGGCACGCCACGACGACCTCGTCGTCGACGGGCTGCCGCTGTCGTTCATGCAGAACCAGGAGCCGAAACTCAGGGCCGATGACCTCACTCCCGTCGAGTGGCCGGATGATCCAGGCCTGGAGTGGTGCCCACCCGGGCACGGGGACCTCTACACCGCCCTCTACGGGTCCGGGGTGCTGCAGCAACTGCTGGATGCCGGGTTCCGGTACGCCTGCATCTCGAACGGTGACAACCTCGGCGCTGCTCCGGATGCACGGCTGGCCGGGTGGTTCGCCGCCTCGGGTGCGCCCTACGCGGCTGAGCTGTGCCGTCGCACCGTCAATGACCGCAAGGGGGGGCACCTGGCGATCCGTCGCAGTGACGGGCAGCTCATCCTCAGGGACACCGCCCAGACGGCACCGGAGGAGATGGACTTCTTCACCGATGAGCACCGCCACCCGTTCTTCCACACCAACAACCTGTGGTTCGACCTGCGGCGGCTCATGGAGGTCCTGGAGGAGCGCAACGCGGTGCTGGGGTTGCCGATGATCCGCAACGAGAAGACGGTGGACCCCGCCGACAGCACCTCCACCCCGGTGATCCAGGTGGAATCCGCGATGGGGGCCGCCATCGAGGTGTTCCCCGGGGCGACGGCGATCTGCGTGGGCCGGGACCGGTTCCAGCCGGTCAAGACCACCAACGAACTGCTGTTGCTGCGCTCCGACGTCTACCGGCTGGATGACGACGGACATCTCGTCGCCCAGGCGGCCACCCCGGAGGTGAGCCTGGACGGGGCTCACTACAAGACCATCCAGAAGTTCGAGGAGCGCATTCCCCAAGCCCCGTCGCTGAAGGACGCGACGGCGCTGCGGGTCGAGGGTGACTGGACCTTCGGGCGTGGGGTCCGTGTGGTCGGCGAGGCGGTCCTGACGGACCAGGGGGGGCCAGCAACGGTTCCCGACGGGGCGACGATCGGTGGTTGAGGCCGTCCTGCTCGCCCGAGCCCTGACCGGGGAGGAACTGCCGGTGACGAGCACGGAGCCGACGGGGCTCGTCGCGGAGCTGGTGGCCCTCGGCTGGGATCCGGCCCGGATCGGTGAGGTGCGTGCCGCCCGGCGCCGGGAGCGTCTTCCCTGGCCGTTCCCCGTCGATCACCACGAGGTGCGTGAGGTCGGTTTCGCGCGCTTCGATGCCCGGCTGGCCGAGCTCAGGCAGAGGCTCGGCGTCGATGCCGAGGTGCGGCTCACGCATGTCAGTGACCGACCGTTGAACGCCGATGAACGTCGGCTCGTCGCTGAGCGCCCCCCGCACTGGGGATGAGAGATCGGCCGCCCCGCGTGCTGCGGGACGGCCGATCCTGATGGTGTGTGGCTCAGATGTTGCGGGCTCTGAGCAGGTCGCGGATCTCGGTGAGCAGCTCCTCCGAGGTGGGCTCGGCGGGAGCCTCCTCCTCGGCCTTCTTGAAGCGCGCGCGCATGGCGTTGTACGGCTTGACGACGAAGAAGTACACCACGGCGGCGGTGATCACGAAGGTGATGACGGCATTGATGAAGTTGCCGATGTTCACGCCTCCGATGTTGACCGAGGAGAAGTCAGGCGCACCGCCGAAGAAACCGATGAAGTCGGTGAGGATCTTGGTGAAGGTCTCGACGACCTTCGCGAAGACGGAGCCGATGATGACGGCAACGGCAAGCTCAACCAGGTTGCCGCGCATCAGGAATTCCTTGAAGCCCTTCATTAAAATCCTTTGAGGTGGGCCGGCCGGGGCCGGAGCTTCCCGGTACTGCGGATTCAGTCTCCGGGTCGGAAACCCCGTGGCGGGGTCTGCCCGAGACTCTACGCGTCCGGCACCCGTTGTGCCAGTCCCCGGATCCGTTCAGGTTTCAATGATCACCGACAGCTGACCGGTCTGCCCGAGGGCGGAGACGACAGGGGCGGAATCGGCGGCGACGTCGAGCAGGAGCAGTGGTCGATGGGGTGACCCGAGCTGGAAGGAGCCCCCCTCGTCCTGGCTCGAAAGTGCAGTGATCCGGGCGTGTGAGGCGACGATCTCCCCGGTCTCGGTCAGCACCAGGGTGACGGACATCCCGGGCGAGAGGATCTCGGCCAGCGAGGGATCCGACAACTGCACGGGGGTCAGGGATCGTCCTTCCGCCACCGTCGGGGTGGAGGAGAGCAGGCCGCTCTGGAGGATGGTGCCGGGTGAAAGGCCGACACTGGTGGTCCTGCCGATGGCCTCCTCCGGCGTGTCGAGGTACTCCTCGGGTAGGGCGTGACGGGGCACCCTGATGACGTGGACGTCCGTCGCGGTGAGCCGGTCGCCCTGTTCGCGGGAGGTCGCGAGCACCGCGACATCGGTCAGGTCCACGCTGTCGGGGTGCAACTGCGTGAAGACGGCAGCGGCTGCCAGCCCCACCAGGAGTGCGGCGATGACCCGACGGTGCCAGGAGACGAAGCGCTTCGCGCGTTGGAGAAATGTGTCCATGCTCCCGTTATGGGCACGAAACGGGCGCAGGAACGCTTTTCCACAGAAATCTGGGCAGGTTCTCGTACCCCCGTGAGGATCAGCTGGCGGACGCGGCTGGCTTGGCCTCGGTCTTCGCGGCAGGCTTCTTCTCGGCGGGTTTCGACTCCGAGGACGCGGTGGAGCCCTTCGACCTACGGGAATCGGTGGCGTAGAACCCGGAGCCCTTGAACACCACGCCGACGGCGTTGTAGACCTTGCGCAGCGCACCCTGACAGGTGGGGCAGGTGGTGAGCGCGGCGTCGGTGAACTTCTGGACGACCTCGAGCTCGTCGCCGCAGGCCGTGCAGCGGTACTGATAGGTGGGCATGGACTCTCCCGGTGGGCGGACAAACGTCGATCAGGATACGTCGCGATGGGCGAGTTGCGTGAATCCGGTCTCCGTGACGGCGACGTCGACCGGGAGGTCGTGGGGTTCGGTGGGCAGCCGGGCGAGCACCTCGTCGTCGTTGACCAGCACCCAGCGCGGCACACCGGGGCGGGCGTGGGGCAGGGCCCGGTCGTACCAGCCACCGCCGGTGCCGAGCCGCGCGCCACCAGGGGCGACGGCCAGCGCCGGCAGGATCAGCAGGTCGGCCAGGGCCAGGGCGTCGGCCCCGAGGGCGGGGCCGGTGGGTTCGGGGATGCCCGCCCAGCCGAGGCGCAGCGGCCGGGTGGCCCAGGCCCAGTCCGGGCTGCGGCCGAGCTTCGGCAGCAGCACCCGCCATCCCAGCTGCTCCATGGCGGTGACGAGGGGACCGGTGCCGGGCTCGGCAGGGCGGGCGGCGTACAGCGCGACCACCCCGGGGCGGGGCAGGTGGTCCAGCACGATGTCGGTGCGGGCGGCGTCGCGGCGACGGTGCTCGTGCGGGGGCAGCTGGTGGCGGGCGGCATCCTTGGCCCGTCGCAGCGCGCCCTTGTCGGCCGGAGAGTTCATTGGCCTATGGTAGGGAACATGGCGCTGTTTGGACGCAAGAAGAAGGCCGAACCCGAGGTCGACGAGGAGACCAAGCCGATCCTGCCTCCGGCTCCCCGGGCCGATCTCAACGGTCTGCGTCGCGTGGCTGACCATGTGGACTACCTGTTGAACCTGGTGCACCCGCTGAAACCCTTCGGGATGGCGGTGATCGACGCGTTCGACCAGGTGGTGTGTGAGGACATCAACTCACTGATCAACGTGCCCGCCAACTCCACGAGCCGGGTGGTGGGATTCGCGGTCAGGGTCTCCGACCTGCAGGACGAGGACGGCAAACCCGTCGAGTCGCTGGTGCTGGCCAAGGACGTCGAACATCTCGGCACCGGGCAGGCGGTCCGGGTCGGCGTCGGAGAGGCGGTGCCGCGAGGGGCCACGGCGGTGCTGCCGGAGGAGTTCGTCGAGGAGAAGGCGGATCGCATCGAGGTGGTCCAGGCGGTCGCCGAGGGCGAGTACCTGCGAGCCGCGGGGGAGCACCTGGCCATCGGGGAACGGCTGCTGTCGAAGGGAGACACCCTCAACGAACGCAACATCGGGATGCTGGCCGCGGCCGGTATCGATCGGGTGCTGGTGCGGCCGAAGCCCCGCGTGGTGATCGTCGCCTCCGGGGCCGAGCTGGTGGAGCCGGGCGCGGAGCTGGGGCACGGGGAGTCCACGGACGCCAACTCCTATCTCATCGCGGCCGCCGCGAAGGCCGTCGGGGCGACGGTGTTCCGCGTCGCGGTGCACGGCAATGACACCCAGGAGCTGAAGCAGGCGATCACGGACCAGCTGATCCGGGCTGACCTGGTGATCTCCACCACCGGTGGCAGCCGGGAGGACTACGAGGCGGTCGCTGCCGCGATGTCCGAGCTGGGGCTGGTGGATGCCGTCGAGGTGGCGATGTCCCCGGGGCGGACGCAGACCTGCGGGTTGATCGGTGAGGAGCGGGTGCCGATGGTGATGCTGCCCGGCAACCCGGTCTCGGCGTACGTGTCGTTCCAGGTGTTCGTGGTGCCGCTGCTGCGTCGTCTCATGGGGGCCGATGTGCACCGTCGCACGGTCCGCGCGATCGCGAAGGGCATGCTGCGTTCGGTGAAGGGGCAGCTGCACCTGCTGCGGGGTGAGCTGATCGATGACGGCCGGGTGCGTTCCGTCGCGCGGGTGGCCGATCCGTTCGCGATGGCGGAGCTGAACCGCAGCAATGCCTTGATCCTGCTGGATGAGCGCACCGAGGTGGTCAGGCCGGGGGAGGTCGTCCAGTGCTGGGTGATGGGTGAATTCTGAGAGGAAACTGAACAGATCACAGGGTCGCGGCGCGTCTGGGTGAGGAATCACCGGATCTTGTCTACCGTTGACCTGTGCTTGCGGGGATTGTCATCACGGTCATGGTTCTGGCCACGTTGGGTCTGGGCCTGCCGTGGCTCGTGAACCATCGCGATGACGACGACGTCCTCGACTCGGACCCGTCGGAGCGGTTCTCGGACACCATGCGGATCCTCAGGCGTGACGTTGTGGACTACGCGAGGGAGGTCGACACCGAGGTGTCGACGCCGTTGACGCGTCGGGCCGAGATGAAGGAGCTCAGGCTGCTGGCGATCTCGGCTGCGCGGCGTCGGCGTCGGGTGATGACGAGCCTGGTCGTTGCGACGCTGCTGGGGCTCGGGTTGTCCCTGTTCTCCGTGGTGCCGTGGTGGGTGCCGGTGATCCCTGCGTCGGGGCTGGTGACGTTCATGATCCTGGCGCGCGTCGGGGTGGCGATGATGTACCGTCGCTTCGATGCCCGGGCTGCGAAGCTGAAGGACGGTTTCGACGAGGCCGAGGCCACGACGGTGTTGAAGCTGGACGAGGCGGAGCCGTCGACGGAGATGTCGATCGATCTCAGCGCCCCCGAGGAGACCGGGGGGCTGTGGGAGCCGGTCCCGGTGGTGGCCCCCACCTACGTGTCGAAGCCGCTGGTGCCGCGCACGGTCCGCACCATCGATCTGTCGGCGCCGGTGGTCGGCGACCAGGTGGTGCCGACGGCGGAGAACCCGGACGCCCTCGTCGCTGACCAGGCCGGGACGTCGCAAGGTGAGGGCCGGGTCGTCTCGTTCAGGAAGGCAGCCGGGCAGTGACGGCCGGTGGTCGGGAACTGTCGCTTTTCCGTCGTTCCGCGACCACGGTGTCCGGGTGGTCGCGAACGGTCAGTTGGCACTCGCCGCCCGGACGGTGCTAGCATCATCCGGTACTCGGGGCTATGGCGCAGTTGGTAGCGCGTCTCGTTCGCAATGAGAAGGTCAGGGGTTCGAATCCCCTTAGCTCCACCAGATCAGCGCAGGCCGTCACCAGTCCTGCGCTCTCAGCAGCCCATGACCGGTGAGCCGCAGCATCTTCTGCGAGAAGAGCTCAAGGGAGACGAGATGGCTTCGGAGCAGATCATCTGCAGACGCGTTCTGTCCCTGTCAAGACTGTCGCTTGAGTGCGTGCGGCTCCATCTGGGAAGTGGTTCGGTGAACGCACCGAACGGTTACGGGGAGGCGGCGGCCTGATGTGGATCACCGGTGATGTCGAGTTGCCTGACGAAATCCTCGACGCCCACGAGCGGGGTGAGCTGGTGTTCTTCGTCGGCGCAGGGGCCTCGGTGGGGGAACCATCGAATCTTCCTCTCTTTGACGGCCTCGCCAGGCAGCTGGCGGAACTGGCGTCGCACGAGTTCTCGCCGGGTGGCGGATTGGACTTCTTCATCGGGCAGCTGGAGTCGCTTCCTCAGGGGTTCGACGCCCATCAACACACACTCAGGCTGATTTCTGATCCGAAGTCGAGGTTCAATCCGCTGCACAGCGTGGTGGTTGAACTGGCGGGCATCGGAGGAGCGTTCCGTGTGGTGACGACCAATTACGACAACCACCTCGCTTCTGCTGCAGCGAGCGGAGCGATCGCGGTACCGGACACGTGGTATGCCCCAGCGTTGCCCCTCGGCCATGACTTCGCCGGGCTTGTGCACCTGCACGGCTCAGTACTTCGGCCGAAGGAGGAGCTGATCCTCACCGATCGTGACTTCGGCCATGCATACATCACCGATGCCTGGGCGACACGTTTCCTCCTGCCCATGTTCGACCGGTTCACCGTGGTGTTCGTCGGCTACAGCCACGATGACGTGATCATGCGATACCTTGCGCTTGGACTGCCCTCCAGGGGCAAGGAGAAGACCTTCCAGCGGTTCGCCTTCACAGATGACCCGAAACACGAGAAGTGGGGATACCTGGGGATCCAGCCGATCGCATACCCAGTGGTTGAGGGCGATCATGAAGCGCTCGTGGCGGCGCTGACGGCATGGGCGGACCGAGCCAAGATGGGCCAGACCGACCAGCAGTCGCGGGTGCAGGAGATCACTGGCGGCGGCACCGTGATGCCGCTTCCAGACCACGACTACCTTCTTGACCGTCTCCGGACGGTCGAAGGGGTGAGCGATTTCGCCCGAGCGGTGGAGTCGTTGCCCGACGAGGACAAACTCAGGTGGTTGACCTGGCTGGAGGAACTCCCCGAGTTCCGGTCACTGTTCTCGCAGAAGGACGTGCTGGAGCCCACGGAGGTCCTGGGGGAGTGGTTCGCCAAGACGTTCATTGAGTCGCCAACGCTGAACGGCGCAGCACTCCAGACCCTGCAACGTCTCGGGCAGGGGATGGCGACTTCGCTCTACTGGAACGCGAGTTGGGGCGCGAGTCAACTCAGCCGACAGGACGCGGCTGCTGGAGAACGCTGGACAACACTCCTCACCACCTCGATACACGGACAATCGGCTCCGCCCAGAATGCGCCTGCTGCCGGAACAGACGTCGTACAGTATGGCCGCGCTGCGCGTCACGCTTCGACCGTTCCTCAAGCTGAAGAGACGCCTGTTCGTCGATGAGCCCACAGAGGGCACGGACCATCCCGATGCGGAGGTCGTGTGGAACTCGCATGCAGACATATTGACTCAGCACATCCAGTCCGTTGTTGAGACATCTGCTCCTGCGGACCGCCCCCTTGGTGGCGTCCTGGAGGAAGCCATCGCGGCGGCGTACGACCTGCTCGAGGCTTACCACGGCGAGCGAGGATGGGACCCTCTTTCTCGGCACCGATCCGCGATCGAGCCTCACGCTCAGGACGAACGGCGGCGGGAGTCACTTGATGCGGTCATCGACGGCCTCCGCGACTACGGGGTCAAGGCGCTGCCTGACTGGCCGAACCTGCCCGATCGATGGTGGACCGCTGGGCGGGCGCTCATGCGACGGCTGGCCCTCCACCTGGTGGCCAACGATCCGGGACGGAGCGCGGATGACAAGCTCCTGTGGCTCCTCGAGCGTACGGGTCTCTACGCACATGACTGGAAACATGAGACCTATCAGGTGCTCGCCGCTGCGGTCGGTGGCGCGACGCCGCCGCTCAGACAACGGGTGTTGGACGCCGTCGCCGACGGGCCCCACTATCTCGAAGGGACACTCGACCGCGATTCTGCGTACGCGAGGTACAACCTGCTGGCATGGCTGACACAGGCCGACCCTGACTGGGCGGAGGCGCAGACTGTGTTCGATGCGATCCAAGCGGAGAACCCCGATTTCGGAGTGCGAGAGCACCCTGACCTTGACATGTGGGTCACAAGCGGATCCGGTGGGGTGAAGCTCCCCATGGAGGTTGAGGACTTCGTCCAGATGCTTGCCCAGAGCGCGAGTTCTGCACTCGATGATCTGCTGTCCCGCGACTATTCTGATCTGGGCTTTGAGCAGCCCGGCTGGCGAGATGCGCTCGAGCTTGTTCGGCAGGCCGTCGAGCAACACCCAGATCTTGGTGTGAAGCTCTGGGACAGGGTTGACGGGCGCGACGATCTCAACGAGAAGCAGATCGACTTGTGGCGCGCAATCACCCGAGGCTGGGGCAAGGGGAGGCTGGGAGACTCGGGAGCTGATGCGGTCCAGCGTGTCTCCACATTGGTTGTGGACAAGGATTCGGCTTACGTCATCGGGGATTTCCTGCTTGAACAGATTCGACAGCAGATCAACGCGGATGAGTCGCCGGTGCTGGTACCAATGCGTGAGCTCGCGCGATCACTCTGGCGCGAACAGGGCCCAGGGTTCACCCGTCAAGAAGACTTGCCACCCCTTTCCTCCACACCGCTCTACCTCAACTCATGGCCGGGGTTCCTTGCCCAGTACTGGGGCAGTGAGGTGGATCGTCGATGGCGGCACTCACGTGAGGATTGGAACGGACTCAGCGACGAGGAGTCAGAGGCGCTCATCGCGTTGCTGAACGGCAACGAGGACGCACTGGATGCCACTCAACCCGGGATTGCCGGGGATCTGTTCTTCTATTTCGGCGCGGATGCCGACTTCACCGTGAAGCACGTGTTGCCGCTCTTCAACGACCCGCTGCGGCACGCCTTCGCCTGGTACCCGTTCCTGCACCATCCCCGGTGCAACGACCGGCTTCTCTCCGCAGGCCTGTTTGACAGCATAGTCGCCGAACTCGACCGGCTCGACGAATTTCCGGACCAATCCCTGCAGCATTGGTTCCTGGGGCTCGTAGCCTCCGTGGTGTCCTACGCGGGCATCACGGAGGCTGACCGGAAGCGTCTGCTCGATCAGACAGTCATCGCAGCCCAAGGCTCCCATGCCGAGGGATTTGCTGCAGCGGTTGTGCGACTCCTCAACGAGGACGATGTCAACGGGGCCGAGGTGTGGCGCCGATGGCTCAAGGACCATCTGGAGCGCCGTCTCGACGGGGTGCCGCGGATCGCATCCGCCGGGGAGCTTGCGGTCTGGGCAGACGTGGTTCCTCTGGTGGGCGAGTTCGTCCCGACTGCAGCGTCCCTTTTCAACGGGAGCGGTATCGGATTCGGCAAGTGGCCACCTCAGTGGGAGCTGCCGGAAAGAGCCTTCGCCGAACATGGCCATGAGCTCGTCGCGTTCTTCACGGAACGCATTCAGAACACGAGTGCCCCCGGGTTGATGTTGCGTCGGCGTGTGCAGCAGCTGGTACAGGAGGCGCGAGACGAGTTTGGTGATTCAGTCGTGCGGCCTCTTGTCGAGGCTGCACAAAGAGGAGGTTTTCTTGAGACCACCGTGTGAGGATGGCATTCATCGCCCTTTTCCCGGTGGTCGAGACGTCCGTAAGAGTCCCTGCGAACCGTCGCCAGGTCTCGGCACGATGGTCCTCTTCACGGCTGCGTTGCTGGATCCGGTTCAGCCGGTGAGAAAAGAAGATGAAGGTGTTATTCACGGCCTTCTTCTCCGCTGGTCGAGCCGGACCGCGCGCACCAGCGCGCCGTCCGTGTCGAGACCTCTGGCCACACGGTGCAGGAACTCGAGTTGAGTGGCCACTCCACGGAGGTCTCGACACGGGACCTCCGCAGGCTCCGGACCCGGCTCGACCAGCGGTGGGGAAGACGGCGCTGAAACCGGGGAGGGTTATTCAGAGGATGCCAAAAATTATCCCGAGTACGGCTTTGATCGTGGTTTCGAATGTCGTGTATGGGCGGCGGTAGATGGTGCT
>NZ_RQZG01000060.1 GCF_003859805.1 Arachnia propionica | reverse complement strand
TGACCTCGAACGGCACCGGACACGACTGCGTGTACAACCCATTGATCGTGTTCGCACACGCCGACGACGCCGACGTCAACGCCTCCACCACCGCCGCATAGCGGCCCAACAACTCCGCGTTCCGATCCACCGCAGGCTGATGCTCCCGCCACGGTTTCCCGTCATACCCCGCCAACGCCTCGGCCCGAAACACCGTGGCTTCCTTCTCCAGCGTCTCGAGGGTGCCCTTGACTGGCTCGATCGCATCCGCGTAATCCTCAATCGCCGACGCGGCCTTGTCCAACGTCGTCTTCAACGACTCCGACGACGTCGCCGCCGGAGCCATGATCCCGTAGGCCTGCTCCGCCCCCGGCCCCTCATACACCGCAGGCAACCCGTTCCAGTGCGACACGATGTTGTCCATATGCTCATCCACGGTCTTCCCCATCGACCGTAGATTCTCCGCCGCAGTCCGCACCGTCTCC
>NZ_RQZG01000059.1 GCF_003859805.1 Arachnia propionica | reverse complement strand
GACTTGCAACAAAACCCAATCATGAAAGCAGCCGATGCTTTACCAGTCTACAACAGGCCTTTGCGAGGAAACAATTGATGAGCTCACCTGCTGTGTCGCTGACGTGATCGCGAGTCGCGGGATGGATCTGTCCAGATGCCGTATCCCCTTACGGGGCCAAGTGGTGGCCTGCCTGCTGATCTAGCTTCCTTTAAACAAAATCTTTGTTGATGCGGTAGGGGAATTTGTTGTTGGTGATGTAGGTTTCGAAGGCGTGTCGGGTTTCTGTGAAGCTGGCGCGTTGTTGGTTGCTGATATGGTTCTTGGCTTCGTTCCAGACGTGTTCGATGGGGTTGTGGTCGGGAGCGTAAGGGCGTTATTCATGGGGGTTCTTTTCATTGGGTTCTCAGGAGTTCGAGTTGGGTGACGATCCGGATGATGGCGGGGAGTTCGTTGAGGCGTCCTCGGTGGCCGGTGGCGAGTATT
>NZ_RQZG01000058.1 GCF_003859805.1 Arachnia propionica | reverse complement strand
ATCGGCCTTCGGGGTGACCGCCGCCGGATCAACCGACACCGCCACCGAACCCGGCACCACGCTCACGCCCTCACCGAACCTCAGCTCGTCGACCAGGCTGTAGGTCGCATCGAACTCGCTCGGGTTGGTCACCGTCACCTCATAGGTGATGGCGGCATCCTGGCTGTCCTGCTCGACAGCAACGGCACGCTTGGTCATCGTGATGTCGCCCGGGGCCTTGACCGGTTCACAGGCGCGGGCCTCGACGGCCTTGCCGCCACTGGTCATGGTGGCCTGGTTGAGCAGGCCCGTCCCGGTCTCGGCATCCTGCAGCTCACAGTCCTTCGCCTCAGCCGTGACGGTCGTGGCCACACTCGCCCGAGCCCTCACCGTGAACACGTGACGGGCACCGGCCGGAATCGCCTGGTCGGTCACCAGGGTGGTGTTCGCCACACCGTCGAAATCGGCCTTCGGGGTGACCGCCGCCGGATCAACCGACACCGCCACCG
>NZ_RQZG01000057.1 GCF_003859805.1 Arachnia propionica | reverse complement strand
CCCGCATCGCAACCGCAAGATCCACCACCAACATCTCCGCACCACCGGTGCCCAACCCGTTGATCAGATGCAGAACACGCATCACAGCCCCCTCCCCGAAGTTCACGACCGGACGATGCCACGCTATCCGCTCCCCGGGTCAGTCAGTGCACCCAGGTGAGACCCGGCGAGGCCTCACCACGAGACCTGTCCAGGACCCGGGAACCGCTGGTCGTCGAGCGTCAGTGCCTCAGCACCCGACGGTCGAGACCTCGCGTTGGTTCCTCGGAACTCGCCCCCGCGGTCCCGACACGGGCTGCTCGCTGACGCCCGCCCCCCGGTGGGAGCAGCGGAGCAGGCAGACCACAAAACGCCCCTCCGAGGACGACCCTCAGGGCCTCGCTCGGTTGATCAGGTCCCGATACTGCTCCTCGTAGGCCAGGGCGCAGGCATCCGCGGTGAACCGCGCCGCCTCAACACGACCCCCCGCCGCCAACCGATCCGCCAGACCCC
>NZ_RQZG01000056.1 GCF_003859805.1 Arachnia propionica | reverse complement strand
AGGTGTTTCCGAAGGAGGAGGCTCTGCCGAACAGTTGGGCGACGCAGCGGTTGACTGACAGTGAGGTGGGTGATCGGTTGGTGATGACTCCTCCTTTGGGTTATCGATTCTACTTCTCGACGCGTACTCCGAGGTCTTGGGACTGGAACCTCGCTGTGGGTGGCGAGTCGGACGGTCGGCATCTTCATGTGGATGGCCGTGTGGCGTATCGGTGTGCTGGGAAGGACACTTTGCAGGGGCTCTGCTTTCGTGAGGAGATGATTTGGGTTGCTGACCAAGACAATTTCCGTGAATGGTTGGAGCCGAGGTTCATTGATGGGGAGAAGGCCTGCGGTGTGAGAGGGGTGAGGGCGAGGCCGCGACCTCAGGATGAGATTGTCAAGGAGTCCTGGGTTTTGTGTCGTCGGGACAGTTGCTGGGCCTTCCGGATGACCGGGAAGATCAACTCCGGGAGGATTCCGGGTGTGTTGACTGCTGCGTTGGACACGGTGCGGTTTGTTCCCCCGGTGGATCCCAGGGCTGATTTCAGATTGGGGGAGTCGGATGTTTCACCGTCG
>NZ_RQZG01000055.1 GCF_003859805.1 Arachnia propionica | reverse complement strand
CGACGGTGAAACATCCGACTCCCCCAATCTGAAATCAGCCCTGGGATCCACCGGGGGAACAAACCGCACCGTGTCCAACGCAGCAGTCAACTCACCCGGAATCCTCCCGGAGTTGATCTTCCCGGTCATCCGGAAGGCCCAGCAGTTGTCCCGACGACACAAAACCCAGGACTCGTTGACATACTCATTCTGAGTCTTCTGTCCAATCATTACCCCTCTCACACCGCAGGCCTTCTCCCCATCAATGAACCTCGGCTCCAACCATTCACTGAAATCTTCCGGGTAAGCAAACATAATCGTCTCCTCACGAAAGCAGAGCCCCTGCAGAGTGTCCTTCCCAGCACGCCGATACGCCACACGGCCATTCACATGAAGATGCCGACCGTCCGACTCGCCACCCACAGCGAGGTTCCAGTCCCAAGACCTCGGAGTACGCGTCGAGAAGTAGAATCGATAGCCCAAAGGCGGAGTCATCACCAACCGATCACCCACCTCACTGTCAGTCAACCGCTGCGTCGCCCAACTGTTCGGCAGAGCCTCCTCCTTCGGAAACACCT
>NZ_RQZG01000054.1 GCF_003859805.1 Arachnia propionica | reverse complement strand
CTCGCCACGATGATGACCCGCCTCCCCCCGGACCGCTCCGCAACCGGCCCCGTCACCAGACCATCACTGATCCCATTCGAGATCACCGGCACCTCCGCATGGTCCCGCCCCAGATGCGCCACCAACTGGTCCCGGGTCCCGACACTGATCGCACAGACCCGAGCCATCCGCCGATACACCAACCGATCCACCACCGCGAACACCCGATGATCCATCCGACGGTTCCACGTGTTGTGCTCGGTGAACAGGATCGGGGTGCGCATCGGCGCCAACGCCGCCCAGTAGAACGCCGGGAACAGATGCGCATGCACCACATCAGCACCCCGACCGATCCGCCCGATCCGCAACGGCAACCTCGGATCAAACCGATGACCCGCGAGCACCTCCACATCCAACCCCAACCGGGCCGCCTTCTCCCCGGGCACCCCATCAACCCCACCCAGACACGCGATCCGCACCCGATGCCCATGCTCCCGCATCGCAACCGCAAGATCCACCACCAACATCTCCGCACCACCGGTGCCCAACCCGTTGATCAGATGCAGAACACGCATCACAGCCCC
>NZ_RQZG01000053.1 GCF_003859805.1 Arachnia propionica | reverse complement strand
GCGATCAGGTCAACAGTTCCGTCTGTCTCGTGGAGGAACCCGATGTAGGACTGGGACTGGGTGATCCGGTTGACCCTCAACCGGGCCTTGGTGCCCCGGGTGTACCAGGCCCGTCGCAGGATCGCCTCGTGTTCGATCCTGACCTCGTCCGCGGCCACGATCATCACATCGTCTCCTGCCCAGCAGGTGGCGAGGTCGTGACGGATCTGGGTCATCCGGGCAGTGATCTCGGTCTCATCTGCTCTGCGTTGGTCCACGGCCTCGGGTTTGTGGAACGACAGTCCGGCCAGGTGGAGCAGGAAGTGGTACGAGGTCTCGCTGGCGTAGGTGACCTGGAACCGGGAGGAGATCCATCCGGCAAGGTCCGGGACACTCCAGAACTCCACGGGGAGACCCTCATCACCGGGAGGCTGCTGCAACACAGCGACCACCTCGGCCCGCTGCTGGGCAGTCAACTTCGACGCATTCAGGTTCCCCGCATGGTCGGTATGGATCGATGCCAACCTGGCCGCATGCCAGTCCCTGACCCAGGACCGGATCGTCGAGACCTGACGTTCTGCCATCTCGGCCACGACCTCAATGTCGACCCGCCGGGACAACAACAAGATTGCCTCCGCCTTCGCCTGCATCAACTTGTGCGG
>NZ_RQZG01000052.1 GCF_003859805.1 Arachnia propionica | reverse complement strand
TCCCATGAGGAGCGGATCATGGCGAGGCACGCCTGCCTTCACGGCGCGGGGGTACCAGCGGGGCAGCAGGACGCGGGGAAACCAGATGAAGAAACCGAGGAAGAAGGTGAGGAAAGAGGCGATGACCGCCAGCGCAAAGACCTGAAGAAGTGGGAGGGGGAGCGGTGGTAGGTGTGGCATGAACCCGATGATGCCCATGCCCATCACCCCGAAGCCACCATAGGGGGCGGCCAGAATCCAGGAAGACCATCCTCTGTATCCGGGGACGAATCGAGGGATGGGCTCCGTGTGGAGGAGTCGGCCAAGGGCAAGGCTGAAGATGCCGAAGAGGAGAAAGACGATGTGGATGGTCAACATGATGGGGTCTGACATCGCGTTCGAGGGCGGTGAGAGGAGTGTCAACTGAAGACCCCCTTGATCCAGTTCCAGCCGCCCTCAACGGCATCAGCCAGACGATCTCCGAGGTTCTTTCCCTCGCCAGCTGGGATGCTCAGCACGAGTCCGACTCCGATACCAGCCACAACACCGGCTGGTCCTCCGATGGCTGCTCCGGCTGCTGCTCCAGCAAGAATGGGTGCTGCGACTTGGCTTCCGGCCCTCACCGTCCCGATCTCGGCCACTTGGGCTTTTCGTTCGCTCTCGGTGAGTTCTGGCCTTTGT
>NZ_RQZG01000051.1 GCF_003859805.1 Arachnia propionica | reverse complement strand
TGCGGTGGACGACCTCCCAGCCGTCGAGGATGGTGATGTCCCAGGGGTCGGGTTGGCGGGTGGACATGTGGACGAGGGTGGGGCTGGTGGGTGTGGCTGGGGGTGGTTCGGGCGCGGTGGGGGTGCAGGCGGTGAGGGTGAGGGTCAGGGCGATGAGCGCGGCGGCGGTTCTGGGTGGGGTCATGGTGGTTCAGCTCTGGGATGCGGTGGGGGCGGGCTCGGGTGTGATCCAGTGGAAGGAGTCGAGCATCTGGTAGATCTCGGGTGGGATCGTCTCCTCCCAGTGGGCGGGTTGCAGGGTGAATTGCCACATCCCGTCATGGCGGACGACGAACCACGTCTCTTGGAGGGCATGGCGAGCCTCGGTGATGTCGACAGAGGAGAAGCCGAAGGCCTTCTCGCCTCCGATGAGTCGTTCGGGGAGGACGGTGATGTCCACGGTCTCGCGGAAGAGGAGTCGTTGGTGTTCGTGGTGGAACAGGTCCTGGGGTTCGATGGGGTAGCCGGGTGTGCTTCCCTTGTTCATTCTTTCGTAGACGCTGTCCCCGCGGCGCCTTTTGATGAAGAAACCTGCGGCCCTGGCGGCTTCAGACTTGCCCTCGAGGAGGTGGGTCACGGAGAGACCGAATTCGTTGCGGTGGACGACCTCCCAGCCGTCGAGGATGGTGATGTCCCAGGGGTCGGGTTGGCGGGTGGACATGTGGACGAGGGTGGGGCTGGT
>NZ_RQZG01000006.1 GCF_003859805.1 Arachnia propionica | reverse complement strand
CACCTCCTGGGCCACAGCATGTTCGCCATCGAAACCACCTTCACCTTCGTCGACGAGCACACCAAGACCGACCGAAAACTCCGCGAACAAAAGCCTGAACTCACTGAAAGCGAGCGAAGGTCCGAAGTAGCCCAAGTCGGAACCTTGAGAGCTGGAACCCAAGTCCTTTCTTCCGTCGCCGCTGGGGCAGCAGCAGGAGCCGCTATCGGTGGACCGATCGGTTTCATCGCAGGCATTGGAGTCGGGGTGGCAATGAGTATCCCCGTGACCAACGGAAAAAGCGCTTCAGAACTACTGGCAGATGCCGCCGAGGGGGTCTTCAATTTCGCGAGAGGACTCTTCGGATGATCCCCCTGGAGACCATATCAACCATTCCCAGAACCACCGGGTCAGCGATCGCAATGACCCTGATTGCCACCCTGGGAATCCTCTGCATTCGAACAGGAAGGATGATCCTCAAAGAGCCCGCCCCACGTTTCGTCATGACATACCGAGGCTGGAGCAGCATCCTCCTGTCTCTGCCATACGCAGGAACCTTCTTGCTCCTTGCTGCAAGCATCAGCTTTCAGCCCCCACTACCCAAGCCGATCTTGCTCTTGGAAAGCGCTGCTTTCCTACTCTGCCTGCTCATTGGCATGCTGAGTGTCTTCATCTGGTTCCCGAGGTTCCTGCTGCCCCGCTGGTACCCCCGCGCCGTCAAGGCAGGCGTGCCCCGCCACGACCCGCTCCTCATGGGAGCATTCAAGGCCCTCCCCCGCACCGAACAGCTCGAACTCCTCCACCACACCACCACATCCGCCGCAACACCAGCCGTTGCCACCACAGCCGCACCGACCTCGGCCACGCCCCCAAGCGCAGAGCGGTTCCCGACCCCGGCCCCTGCCGCCCGGAGCGGTGGCGCACCCCACACCGGTGTGGGTGTCGGCATCACGAGTGGCCTGGCACCACAAGACCCCGCGAAGAGGAGATGAGATGAAACTGACCGGCACCGCCTTTTGTTGCAAGGTTCCCGAACACTGGCGGGAGAACACCACGAACGATCTCCTCGATGCCGGGAGCCCCTTCCCGGTGAAGGGGGTGTCACCTCGGCTGACGGTTCAGGAATCAACCGTCTCGGAGCATCCCGAGGCCCTGGCCGTCATCAGCCAGGAACGTCTTCGCAGCCTCGCCTCCTCTCCTGAGACCGTGGTGGTCCAGGTGGAGGCCGTGGTTCGTCACGGAGTTGAGCGCCGTCGCCTCTGGAGCCTCAGCCCCGTCACATCCGAAGAGCAGCCGGAGCACATCGTCACCGCACTCACGATCCGGGATCTCGTGATCGCTGACGGCATCCTGGCCGAAGCGGCCCTCACCATGGCCCTGGACCACTGGAAACCGGGTGACAGCCACCACAAGGTCCTGGACAGCCTCCAGCTCCTGCCCCCTGGGGACCGAGCGACCCCCACAGCCACCGTCACCCCCACCACCCCCATCCTGGACCAGTGGGTCACGAAACGCGACGGGGCACCGCGCGAGGACCTCTCCGTCGTCACCCCCGCCCAGCTCATCTTCCCGAACGGTGCACTGACCCTCAGCTCCCTCAGCGCCCGGGTCTTCCTCAACAACCTCCAGTCCCAGGGGGACCACGTACCCTCTGGCGAGGTCCTCGAGGAGCTGGTGGCGGCCGGACTCGTCGATGACGACGGACACCCCGCCGCCACAGGTCGCCTGTGTGCCGAGCACGTGCTGAACGGGACGGCCTGGCGGCTCAGCGCCACCCCCGGTTCGGCAGAGCTCCGGTTCTGGCTCACCGAGCGGACCACCCTGCTGATGCTCCCCCACCCCGACCAGCAGGATGCCAGCCAGCTGGGGTTCTGCTCCTCCGACGACCTGCTGCGTCTCCTGCTCTGCTGGGTGGAGACCACCCCGTCCTGGCCCCTCGACGTCGAACTCAGGATGAACCGCTGGCAGCTCCGGTCGAGGATCAGACGGCACCGCACCTCGACCAGCCGCCGTTTTGACGACAAGGCCGAGTTCATCGGGCAGCCCTGGACCGCATGGTCCCTGACGGACAGGTGGGCGCAACCACAGCTCACCTGGCTGCAGACCCCCACCCGGGGCAACGCCGTCACCCATGTCGATCCGTCACTTCGGAACCCGTTGCGGCTCACCACCATCCGTCAGGACCCCGAGCACCCGCTCTGGGTCCACCTGAGATCGGCCCTCAGGGACTACACCGCTCCGACCGACCCCCTGCGGAGATGAAAAAGCCCGGTGGGGCCGCGCCGATGTCATGGCACGGCCCCACCGGGGATCACTCATCGCGCTCTCCCGTCAGCCTCGCCGGGGAGAACGCACCCCGATCAGAACGGCGGCGGGTTCTTGCGGAACTCCTCGACGTTCAGGCTGCCGTTCGGGTTCTTCGAACCACCCGGCTCCTGCACGGCCGCGTCGAGTGTCGTGAAGCTCGTCAGGCGCTGCTCATTCGTGACCTGGACGGCCCGGCTGATACCGACGCCGGGGAACCACTTGCCTTGTCCCTTCATCAGCAGATCAGCATCGTTGACCGTGCTGCCCACCTCCGGGTAGTAGTCGGCACCGACCTGAAGTGCGTACTTGGCCAGGTGACGGTCGTCGGGCCCGTTCGGGTCATCCAGGACCAGCCGGGTGAACACCCGGACGTGGACGGCCTTGATGTCCGAGGGGTCCTTCAGGGCCTTGGGCTCACCCCAGCTGTGGTAGATCTGCCTGGCGTCGGCAGCGGGGGGCTTGACGAGCGTGAAGCCCCCGTCCTGACGCTCATCGGCCTGGACGTGCGGCAGATGGGCATACCCCTCGTCGAAGATGCCACCACTGGTCGGGTGGTCCTCGAACAGCTCCCACTGGTTGGTCTTCTTGCTGAGGATGTACGCGCGGATCGAGCTGACCTCCACCCGGGTGTTGGTGGCCTGGTTGTCCGACAGGGTGAAGATGGCGATCCATGGCTGGAGCGCCTTCCAGTCGGTGTCGTACTTGTACTTGCCGCTGATGACGGCATCGCGCCAGTAGTCCGGGGCGTTCGAGCCCTTCGGGATGTTGCCCATGACGACCCGGGCCTTCTCGGCCCAGCCTGCATGGCTTCCGAAGTAGGGGTACTGGCCAGCGACGGTGCCGTCATTGGGCAGGGTCATGTCGTCGATCATGTTCTGCACGTGCCAGGGGCTCACCGGGTTGTACGACGGCGCCTCGGCAACCCCCGTCGGAACCTCGGCCTGCGCTGGACCGGCCGTCATCACCAGTGAGGCGGCAGCCATGGCCGCCACGGCGGCCCTCAGTCGGAATTTACCCATCTCAACTCCTTGGATCGGTGGTTGTTGGATGCGATCGCAGAACCGACTGTAAGAGCGCTCTCACAGCGCCACAAGTAGGCCTTTCGGCTTTTGATAGAAAGTTAACGGTTGTTCATCAAGTTTGGATCAAGGCCTTGTCAAGAGCGAGTCAAGGGCTCGCCGATCTCCTTCGCACGATGGTTCTTGAGCAGGTCGAGCAGAGCATTCTCCACGACCTCGGTGAGCGCCGGATGGATCCAGTACTGACCCCGCGCCATCTCCGGCACGGTCAGTCCGAAACTCATCGCCTGGATGAGCGGCTGGATCAGCAGCGCCGCATCAGGACCGATGATGTGCGCCCCCAGCAGATGCCACGTCCTGGGATCGGCCAGCAGCTTCACGAAGTGCTGCCCCTCGTCCTCCAAGGCCCACCCGTAGGCGACATCCGCGAAGTCGTGGCGCGCCACCACGTACGGTGCCCCCCAGTCCCGCAGCTGCTCCTCCGTCGCCCCCACCGAGGCGATCTGGGGATCCGTGAACACCGCGCTCGGCACGTACCGGTGATCCGTGGCCGCCAACTCACCGTCGCCGACCAGGAGGTTCTGGGCGACGGTGCGTGCCTCGGCATTCGCGACGTGCTTGAGCATCTGACCGGTGGAGACATCCCCCAACGCCCAGATGTGGGGCTGTGAGGTCCGTTGATGCCTGTCGACGCGGACCTGGCCGTGCTCGTCCACATCGACCCCTGCCGCCTCGAGGTTCAGCTCCGAGTTGCGGATCCGGCCGGTGGCCACCAGCACCGCATCCGCCGGGTACTCGTACTCCACCCCGTTGCGGTCCACGGTCACCACGATCGCCGCCTGGTCGGGTCCCTCCACGATCTCGGAGACCCGCTGGTTGAGGATCAGGTTGACCCGCTTGGCATGCTCCACGGTGAAGGCCTCGGCGACCTCCCGGTCCTGTCCCCTGAGCAGCACCTCGGAACGGTTCAACTGCGTCACCTGCGACCCGAGCCCGGCGAACACCTGCGCCAGCTCACAGGCGACGTACCCACCACCGACCACGACCAGACGTCGGGGCAGCTCCTCCAGGCGCATGACGTCGTCGGAGGTGTGGATGAGGCCCTCCAGCCCGGGCGGCACCGCCACGTCCAGTGGCCTGGGCCGGGAACCGGTCGCGATCACGATCTGATCCGCGCTGATCGAGACGTCACCGATCCGCAGGGTGTGGGGGTCGACGAACTCGGCCCGACCCTCGAACAGGGTCACCCCGGACCCTCGACGGCGCCACTCCTTCCCGCTCTCGGAGACCGGATCGATCCGCCCGAAGATCCGGTCCCTGACCTCAGGCCACGACACCCCCTTGAGCTCCAGGTCGACACCGAGCCGACGGGCACGGGCCGGGAAGGTCGCGGCCTCCGAGGTCGTCACGAACATCTTGGTGGGGATGCATCCCCGGTTGAGACAGGTCCCCCCGAAGACGGGGTTCTCCTCGATGAGGGCTACCTCGAGGTGGGCCAACCGCTCGTTGATGATGGTGTTCCCCGATCCCGAGCCGATCACGGCGACGTCGAAATGCTGCATGTCCCCATGATGGCACGCCAGACCATAGACTCAGCCCCATGACAGGTTGGGCAGTGGTGACCGGGGCCTCCAGTGGACTCGGCGAAGGATACGCGGTCAGGTTGGCCGAGCAGGGCGCGAACCTGATCCTGGTCGCACGCAGCGCGGACCGGCTCCAGGACCTCGCCGAACGGTTGCGCAGCAGGCACCGGGTGGAGGTCCGGGTCATGGCCTGCGACCTGACCGACCGCACGGCCAGGGCCGGGTTGATCGACGAACTGCGCGGCCTGGAGGTCCACACCTTGGTCAACAACGCCGGCTTCGGCTCCCTCGGCCCGTTCGCGGACCTCCCGGAGGAACGGATCAGTGCGGAGCTGGAGCTCAACGTCGTCGCCCTGACCGAGTTGACCCGCACGGTGCTGCCCGGCATGCGCGGCCGCGATCGTGGCGCGATCATCAACATCGCCAGCACCGCCGCCTTCCAACCGATCCCCGGGTTCGCCACCTACGCCGCGGGCAAGGCCTACGTCCTGCGGCTGTCCGTGGCGTTGTGGGCGGAGCTGCGCGACACCGGCATCCGGGTGCTGGCGGTGTGCCCCGGTCCCACCGACACCTCGTTCTTCGACCGTGCGGGTGACGACCGGGTGATGAGCCGACGGCGCAGCGTCGAGCAGGTGGTGGCGACCTCCTTCGAGGCGCTCGGCCGCCGCAGACCCTACGTGGTGGACGGGGTGCGCAACTCGCTGTTGGCCGAGGCCACCAGATTCGCGCCCGTTGGTCTCGCGACCCGTATGGCTGCCTGGGTGGCCCGGCACTGAGGTTCACTCGACGGTGATGGTGCGGCTCTGCTGCACCAGCTGCGGGGCCGCCGCCTCCCCGAGGGTGCTCTCGGCCACCACCTGGTACTCGCCGGCCGGCAGGTCGACGGTGACGGTCCAGGCCCGCCAGCCATCGGGATCCGATTCGACGTCGATCTGCGCGAAAAGACTGGTCAGCAGCACTCCCTGGGAGTCCGTGACGAGGATCCGGGGAGCATCCGGGGTTCCCTGGACGAGCCCGGAGACGATGACCGGTCCGCTCTGGAGCTTGGCCATGTTGCTCGGTGTGTTGATCCACAGCTTGCCGAGCGGGCTGAGTCCGGCTCGCCGGTGCTCGCCCCGGAAGGGCTCCGGTGGCAGCCCACCGTTCGAGCGGAACTGGACCTTCAGATCCGGGTTCCCGAGGATCTCGGACGCGGTGTAGACCATCTGGTCCACTGCCTGGACGGCGTCGCCGTCACTGACCAGCTCCACGTACGACTCGGCGCTCAGGTCGATGGTCAGCAGGTCCTCGTTGACCTCCACGGCCAGGATCCGCCCGGGGGTCCACGCGGAGTCGTAGTCGGGATCCAGGGGGGCCAGTGAGAGGATCGCGTTGAGCGCGGTCTGGACCATGCTGCCGGAGACCGGGAGGTCACGAAGCTCCCGGTACAACAGGGCGTCGTTGCGCCCCACGTAGTAGACCGGCACCGACATCACCTGCGAGGGGATGGACCGAGAAGGTACCGCGGACGGCATCGTCGTCGGCGACGGGGACGGGGACGGCACCGCCCCGGGATGCCCTGTGGTCGCCCATGCCAGGGAACCACCGATGACGAGCGCGCCGGCCACGATGATGCTGGAGGCCCACAGCGGCAGTCCGCCACGGGTGGCACGCAGGACCCTCAGCTCCAGCTCCAGCGTCTCCGTGCCCGGCGCCTGCACCAGTCTGGCCGCTGCCCTGAGCGCTGCGGTCAACTCATCCGAGAGGGTCTCCACCGCTCCCGGTTGGCTGGTCGGGGCGGGGTCCCCGACAGCACGGCGGAGATGTTCCAGACCGTCACGGAGTCGCTGGTTGCTGCCCTTGAGGGTCATTCGCATGACCCCGGCGAGCGAGGTCCCGAAGAGGGAGAGGTAGTGGGCCACGAGCAGGTGTTCGCCCAGCCTGACCGGCATGTCGGCCACCGCACGGCAGATCTCACCCTGCCTGGGGTCCGCGACGTCCGGCAGGTGCAGGGAGCCCGAGGAGCCCCGAACGGAACGGGCGTGGTGGACGACGTGCTCGATGAGGTACTCCACCCGATCCGCCGGGTCGATGATGCGCCGCTCCCGCCGGGACAGTCCGAGCAGGGCGCTGCGGATGATGTGCCCCGCTGCGCTCTCGGCCCCGAGCAGCACGGTCAACCGGTGCAGGGTGGCACCTTGTTCCTCGAACAGCTCGGAAAGCCAGCCCTCGTCCTCAAGCACGCCGATCACTCACCGTCGTGTCGGCCGGGCATGGGGAGGTTCGGGGTCTCACGCAACATATTGTGCCCCGCGATCACCCGTTGACGAAAGTGAACACCCCAAGGTGATCCCTGCCCTCCGATCAGACAGGTCAAACTTCACTCCACGGATGGGGGCGCGCCCGTTCTCAGGTACCGACGCGGAACTTGATGCCCTTCTTGGGCGGCAGCAGGTCAGCAGCAGGTTCACAGTAGTCGACAGCGGTGAGTGTCCGGTCACGGAACTGGAAGGAGGTGACGGAGGTCAGGGTGCAGTGGCGGCGACGCGGGTCGTGGAACAGCCGCTGCCCCAGCGCACTCCGGCGGGCGATCTCGATGGGCAACTGGTGGCTCACCACGAGTGCCTGACCACCCGGTCCGGCCGCCTCCGCCGCGTCCGCGATGGCGTCGCGCATCCGTGCCGCGATGTCGACATAGGCCTCACCCCAGCTCGGGCGGAACGGGTTGAGGACGTGACGGATCATCCGCACGTCACGCAGGGCCTTGTTGTCGACACCGAACACCTTGCCCTCGAACACGTTGGCGGCCTCGATGACCCGCTCGTCGGTGGTGATCGGCAGCTGTGGGAACAGAGCCGCGGTGGGGGCCAGGGTCTCCTGGGCTCGCTGCAGCGGCGAGCAGACCAGGTGCGTCAGCGGTACCTCGTCCCAGTGCTCGGCGAGCCGCTCCGCCATCCGATGTCCCAACTCGGAGAGCCCGAAGCCGGGCAACCTGCCGTAGAGGACACCGTCGGGGTTGTGGACCTGACCGTGCCGCATCACATGGACGATCCTCGGCTCCCCCATCACTTCCCCTTGGCGCGAGGGTCCCGACGACGGCGACGACGCTGGGACGGTTTGGTGTCCGGCAGTCCCTGGGCCAGGCGCTCGAACCGCCGCTGATCGGCGAAACGCGCCAGCCCCGCTGCCAACGCCTCGAAGCTGGGAGCCTCCGCCATGACGTCGACCCGCAACCCGTGCAGTCGGCAGGCCTCGGCGGTGGCCGGGCCGATCGCCGCGATGATCGAGGCGGCATGGGGTTTCCCGGCGATCCCGATCATGTTGCGCACCGCCGTCGAGGAGGTGAACACCACCGCGTCGAACAGCCCGGTCTTGATGCGTTCCCGCATCTCCGACGGCGGGGGCGCGGCCCGCACGGTGCGGTACGCCGTGACCTCCTCGACCTCCCAGCCGAGGTTGCCGAGCCCTTCGACGAGTTCCGTGACGGAGACGTCCGCGGTGGGGACGAGGACCCGGTTCATCGGGTCGATGAGCTCGTCGAAGGCCGGGAACTCCAGTGCCAGGTCGCGTGCCGTGTCCCCCTCGAGAGGAACCAGGTCGGGTTTGATGCCGACCTTCGCCAGTGCCTCGACGGTTCCCCTCCCCACGGCGGCGAGCTGGATGCCGGCCAGGGCCCGAGAGTCGAGACCGTACTCGGCGAGACGTTCGATGATGGCCGCCACCGAGTGCGGGGAGGTGAACACCAGCCACAGGAAACGACCGTCCACGATGCCCCGCACGGCCTTCTCCATCCCGGCCTCGGTGCGTGGTGGCTCGATGGACATGGTGGCCACCACCTCCGTGGTCGCACCGTAGCGGGACAGGTGCTCGGCCAACTCACGGACCTCGTCCTTGGTGCGGGGCACCAGCACCTTCCAGTCGAACAACGGTTTCGACTCGAACCAGTCCAGTCGATCCTGGACCGTGTCCGCCACCGCGTCACCGACCAGCAGGAAACGATCCGTGCCGCACGGTGCGACGTCGAGTCCCTTCCAGGTGGTGAGCCTGCTCAGTTGGGAGGTGGTGCCGAGTCCGCGCATCTCCAGCACCTCACCGTCGCCGCCGTGTCGCTTTCCACCGGCGGCTGCCACCTCGGCGATGCTGGCGTCGGAGGCGCGGATGATGAGCACCTTCGACTCCGGCCAGTCCGCGGGCAGCCCAGCGGTCGCGTCGCAGGTGGTCACCACCTCGACGGGGCTGATGCCGCCGTAGCTGAGCGCGGCGGTCCATGGGCTGACGCCGGGGATGAGGTGGGTTCGCAGCCGTTTCTCGGCCAGGATCCGGGTGAGCGTGTCGCGGTGCCGGGTGTCGCTGAAGAAGTCCCCACCGGCCAGGCGGACCACTCGGAGACCGTCCTCGGCCACCCCGCGCAGCTGCTCCACCTCGTCGCCGTTGACCTCGACGACACGGGCCGTCGGCTCGACACCGACCAGGGCGAGGTCATCGATCATGGCGTCGGAGTCGACCACCAGCACGTCGGCGCTCAGCAGTTCCCGGACACCGGCATGACTGATGAGTCCCGGGTCACCGGGCCCGTAGGCCACGAAGGTCACGGATCCGACAGCGGTGGTCGATTCCGGATCGGACTGGGTCACGGACAGGCTCCTGCGGGTTTGCCCCGCCGGTCACAGGCGGGGGTCAGCTCACTTGCCGGCGCGGCGACGCTGAATGCGGGTGCGCTTCAGCAGCTTGCGGTGCTTCTTCTTGGCCATGCGCTTGCGGCGCTTCTTGATGACGGAGCCCACTGTTTGCCTTTCACTATCCATCTCCGCGTCTCGGAGACGGTGGAGCGCCGGGACGGCCCCGGCAGAGTCCATATGCTAACTCGCTTCCCCGTCAGGGTGCCAATTGCTCAGGAAGCGGGGAGCGCGGCCCGGCGTCGGTGGTGCTTGGCGAGTTTCCGCCGATCCCACCGGTTCGGTTCCACGGGCGATGAGGTGGGGACGGATGCTCCCGGTGACGACGATGTCGATCACCGGGGCCAGGGCACGGGCCTCGACGAAGTTGAGGTGGAGTCCGCCGCCACCGGGGACGAATTCCATGAAGGGTGTCACGTCCCACTCCCCGATGAGTCGAGCCCCTTCCAGGGCACCCGGTGGACGAGGGGTTCTCCCAGGTCACCCGGGTCCCGGAGGCGAGGTCCGGCCCCGCCCTCAGCCAGCGGGCAGGGCCGCCTGGTCGGTGCGGTGCCTCAGCATCCTGCGACGGTCGAACCAGTTGGGTTCACGCACGGTCAACCCGTACTTCGCGATGCCCCGGACCAGGATGCGGGGTCTGCCCTTCTCCGGCCTGGTGGGCACCCCGGAGTCGATGCTCTCCCCCAGGTCGCTCTTCACCGACCCCAACTGGTGCAGGTCCACACCCCAGCCGGGAGGAACGATGAACTTCGCCGAGAGGCCTCCCGTGAGCACGATGTCGAGCACCGGTGCCAGTGGGATGGCATCGACGAAGTTGAGGTAGAGGGTTCCCCAGTCCTTGCCGATGAACTCCATGAACGGGGGCACCCGCCAGGCCCCCAACCGGGTGAGCCCCTGCCACCCGAACCGGTGGAGCTCAGGGTTCTCCCAGGACATCCCGGGGGCATCGGACTCCCCGTGGAGCACACCGAAGACCTGGCCGAGCCGGGCACTCGGCAGCAGGTCCTGCAGCACCTGATGGATGTCGGCACGGGTGACGGCACCCAACGCCCTGGGCAACCTGCTCTCCAACTCCTCGAAGGTGAGTCGACCGTCCGCGGTGGCGTCTCGCAGGTGGGCGGCAGCAACCTCTCGCTCGGCACTGGTGACACGAAGCTGCAGGTCGTTGTCGGGCATGGTCACCAGTGTGCCCGATCAGAGCTCGGTGCTGCGCCGGGCGCAGGCCTCGACGGCGGCGAGGAAGGCCGCGCGCACTCCTCGCTCGTCGAGCACCCTCAGGGCCGCGGCGGTGGTGCCGGCCGGGGAGGTGACCCGCTCCCGCAGCACCGTCGCGGACTCCCCGGAGTGCTCCAGCATCGCGGCGGCCCCGGCGAAGGTGCCGCCCACCAGGGTGGTGGCATCGGCACGGCTGAGCCCCTGGTGGACCCCCGCCTCGATCATCGCCTCGGCGACGGCGAACAGGTAGGCCGGACCGGAGCCTGACAGCGCGGTGAGGGCGTCGAACTGGGACTCGGGCACCACGACACTGATCCCGACGGCGTCCATGAGCCCCTTGACCCGCATCACGTCGGATTCGTCCACCGTCGGGCCTGCGGTGATCCCGGCGACGCCCCGGCCGACCAGCGCGGGGGTGTTCGGCATCACCCGGATGATCGGCTGCCCCTCCGGGAGCGGGGCTTCGAGGCGCTCCAACGTCACGCCCGCAGCGATGGAGACCACCACCGTCGTCGGCAGGAGGTCGGGGGCGAGCTCCGTCAGCACCCCTTCGACGTGATGCGGTTTCACGGCCACCACGAGCACGTCGCTGCGGGCGGCCTCCGCCAGGCTGGTCGCGGAAACCCCGTGGACGTCACGGAAATGGGTCAGCCGCGCCTCGTCCCGGTCAACGACGGCGATCCCATCCGGCGCGGTCCCCGCCGAGATCCACCCTGCGACGAGCGCCTCCCCCATCGCCCCGGCCCCCACGACACCGATCATCGGACCAGCAGCTCCGCGATCTGGATGGCGTTGAGGGCGGCCCCCTTGCGGAGGTTGTCACTGCTGACGAAGAGCACCAGACCGCGGCCATCCGGCACCGACTGGTCCTGCCGGATCCGCCCGACGAGACTCGGGTCCGTGCCCGCCGCCTGCAACGGGGTCGGGATGTCGGTGAGCACGACCCCGGGGGCGTCCGTCAGCACGTCACGTGCCTGCTCGGGGGTGATGGGACGGCTGAAGCGGGCATGGATGCTCAGGCTGTGGCCGGTGAAGACCGGCACGCGCACGCAGGTGCCGGCGACCAGCAGCTCGGGCAGGTGGAGGATCTTGCGGGACTCGTTGCGGAGCTTCTTCTCCTCGTCCGTCTCCCCCTCACCGTCGTCGACCAGGGCTCCCGCGTACGGCAGCGCGTTGAAGGCGATGGGGGCGACGTACGGACCGAGGTCGGCAGGTGTGAGGGTGCTGCCGTCGTGGGTGAGGCCGCGCGGATCACCGGCCTCGCCGATCTGCGTGGCCAGGGCCTCCACCCCGGCCAGGCCGGAGCCGGAGACCGCCTGGAAGGTGGTGACCTGCAGGGCCTCGAGACCGGCCGCGTCGCTCAGCGGCTTCAGCACGGGCATCGCGGCCATGGTGGTGCAGTTCGGGTTGGCGATGATCCCGATCTCCGCCCTCGCCACGTCCTCCGGGTTGACCTCGGCGACGATGAGCGGCACCCGGTCGTCCAGCCGCCAGGCCGAGGAGTTGTCGATGACGGTGGCTCCGGCCTCGGCCACCCTCGGCGCCCACTGCCTCGAGGTGCCGCCCCCGGCGGAGAACAGGGCGACGTCCAGACCGGAGAGGTCCGCCGTGGCGATGTCCTCGACGACGACCTCCTCGCCCTTCCAGTCCAGGACCTTCCCGGCGGATCGCTCCGAGGCGAAGAACCGGATCGTCGTCACAGGGTGGTTCCGCTCCGCCAGCAGCTTCCGCATCACGCCACCCACCTGGCCGGTGGCCCCGAACACTCCAACACGCATGGACAGATTCTACGATCCTCATCACCCGTAGACTGGCGGGCATCACGTCGTGGACCAAGCAGTGAGGACTGACATGGCCTTCAACGAACCTCATCTCCTCAAAGCGGGGGCCAACCACATCACCACCCCCGCCACCGGATTCGAGAAACTGATGTCCCGGAATCCCCTGATGCTGCTGTCCGGCCAGTTCGGCCGCATCTCCCGGGGCGGTCACCTCTACGTCACCACCACCCACCTGGTCTTCGAACCGCACAGTCTCAACGACGCCGTCGAGCAGAGCAGACTGCGTATCCCGTTGGTCGAGATCACCGGGATGCGCACGCACCAGAGGATGGCCTCAGCGGTGCTGACCGTCTCGACGGCACGAGGAGTCGACATCGACTTCCTGTGCTGGAGCCGCGAGAAGGTGATGGCCGCCGTCGAGCAGGCCCGCCAGCGTCTCCAGTTCCCGGGTCACAACCAGCCGACATAGGGCTTGAGCAGCGCATAACCGACGAAGGCGACGATGTCGAGCAGGCTGTGGACGATCACCAGGGGCATCACCCGTCTGGTGCGCAGGTACAGCCAGCCGAACAGCACCCCCATCACGAGGTTGCCGATGAACCCACCGAATCCCTGGTAGAGGTGGTAACCACCCCGCACGACGGCGGAGATGACGAGGATGACCAGCATGCTCCCGCCGGCCTGCCGCCACCGGGTGAACAGGTAGCCCACCATGACGATCTCCTCGAGGAGGCCGTTCATGACCGCCCGGAGGATGAGCACGGGAATGGTCCACCAGGCGGCCTGGAGGTTCGCCGCCGCGATGGTGGTGTTGATGCCGAGTTCCTTGGCCACCAGGTAGAAGGCCAACCCTGCGGTTCCGATCCCGGCGAAGACCCCGAATCCGACGGCGAGGTCGAACCCCGGGCGGCGGAGGTCGAACCCCATCACGGTGAACGGCCCGCCGCTCGGCCGCACGTGCACCCACAGCAGGTACAGCACCAGCACCACCGGCATGAGCGGGAAGACCAGGCCTGCCACCTGGTAGGCCAGGTCCAGCCACGGCCGGTCCGGGGTGGCGGAGCTGTTCATGCTGGTGGTCTGCTTGTTCAGCGGCACCTCGAGCGTCAGCTTGTTGATCAGCGACAGCAACGAGTACACGGCGGACTGTCCGAGTGAGATCCCCAGCACGATGAGCATCTCGATGCGCAGTTGACGGGATGTCGTGCTGTTGGTCACGCGTGCCCTCTCAGTTGTTGAAGTCGTTCTGGGCGACGACCAGCCCGTCGGTGACGAGTCTCACGGCGGCATCGGCCGCGATCGCCGCGTCGACGCGCATCGCGTCGAGTTCGGCGGGGCGCATCCTGGCCAGCACGTGGTCGGCGGCCGGTTGGCGACCCGGGGGGCGGCCGATGCCGACCCGGATGCGCAGGAAGTCCCCGGTGCCGAGATGGGCCCGGATGGACTTCAACCCGTTGTGCCCGTTGTCCCCTCCGCCGAGCTTCAGTCGCAGCCGTGTCGGCTCCAGGTCGAGTTCGTCGTGGATGACGATCACCCGGTCGGGCGGCACCTTGTGGAACCTGGCGACGGCGGCGACGGCGGCACCGGACTCGTTCATGAAGGTGGTGGGTTTCACCAGCAACACCCTGTGCTCGCCGTCGAGATGGGCGGCTGCCACCTCGGCGCGTTGCCCCTTCGCCAGCGAGAACCTCACCCCCAGGCGGTCGGCGAGATCGTCGACCGCCCAGAACCCGACGTTGTGCCGGGTGGGGGCGTACGTCGGGCCCGGGTTCCCGAGCCCGACCACGAGGTGGGTGCTCACTCGGCCGCGTCGCCCTCCGCAGCACCGTCGACATCGCCCTCGGCCGACTCGACCGGCTCGGCGTCGGCGATGTTGATGGTGACGACGAGGTGGTCGGCCGGGGCGGTGGCCTCGACGCCCTCGGGCAGCTCCAGGTCACCGACGACGATCTGCGCGCCGACCTCCAGGCCGTCGACGGAGACCTCGATCTCGCTCGGGATCGAGGTGGCGGGGGCCAGCACGGGCAGGGCCATCAGCTCGTGGTTGACCAGCGAGTCCTTGCCGGCGGGCTCACCGATGAAGTTGATCGGCACGTCGACGGAGACCTTCTCGGAGGCCTTGACCAGCAGCAGGTCCACGTGCTCCAGGAACCCGGTGATGGGGTCGCGCTGCACCTGCTTCGGCAGGGTCAGCACGGGCTTCCTGGCATCGTCGATGGTGATCTCCAGCAGCACGTTGGCATTGCGCAGCGCCAGGAAGGTGTCCTTGTTGGGCAGCGACACGTGGACCGGGTCGGTGCCGTGGCCGTAGATGACGGCGGGGATCAGGTCGGCGCGACGCAGCTTGCGGGCGGCGCCCTTGCCGAAGACGGTGCGGGTGGTGGCAGCCAGTTTCAGGTTGGCCATGTCTCCTCCTTCAGGGGTTGAACGGGTGCACGCCTGAAGGGGTTGCTAGTCGATCACGGACGTCTCGTCCCTCGCCAGGCAGCTGATTCAGCCTACCCCGGGGCGTCGGGAGCCCCAAATCCCGGTACGCTCGCCGGTCATGGAGGGGTTCAGTCGGGCGTCGCGTGAGTGGTTCGACCAGCCGGTGGTGGCCCTCGCGCCGCAGCTGCTGGGCGGGCTGCTGGTGAGGACGACCACCGAGGGCACCGTCGCGGTGCGCATCACGGAGGTGGAGGCCTACGCCGGTGCCGATGATCCCGGCTCGCACGCCTTCAGGGGGATGACCCCGCGCAACGCCACGATGTTCGGTCCGCCCGGGCACCTGTACTGCTATCTCAGCTACGGGGTGCACTTCAACCTCAACGTGGTGTGCGACGGCGAGGGTGTCGGCACCGGGTGTCTGCTTCGGGCGGGCGAGGTGGTCGACGGGCTGGCACTGGCCAGGGGTCGTCGCAGCGCCCGGCCACGTCGAACACGTCTGCTGGATCATCAGCTGGCACGTGGTCCCGGGAACCTGGGCCAGGCCCTCGGCTCGTCGAGACAGGCCGACGGCGCGGATCTCATGGGCGAACAGTGGTCGTGGTGGCGGCCCGAGGTCGCACCGACGACCTGGCTCACGGGTCCTCGGGTCGGGGTCTCGGGACCCGGCGGCGACGGGGAACGTTTCCCGTGGCGCTTCTGGCTGCCGGACGAGCCGTCGGTCTCCGCCTACCGCCGCGCGGGGTGAACCGCATCGGGGGCACCACGAACGGGGCGCTCGGGGTGGCGGACTGCACCTCCCGGCCACACGTCAGTGCGCGCTCGGTCTCACCCCGAGGTCGTTGACGAACTCGACCAGGGGGCCCTGCCAGCTGGTGACGAAGGAGGTCATGGAGGTGGCCGCGAGGTTGATGCGACGCGCGGGCAACAGGTCGATCCCCAGCACGGTCTGGAGGCAGCTCATGATGGGCCCCCAGTGGGCGACGACGACGGTGGTCCCACCATCGTCGAGCAGCCGGTCGAAGGCCATGCGGACCCGGGCGTGGAGCTCGATGTGGGACTCGCCACCCGGCGGACGGAAGGTCTCGTCGGCCCAGAACCGCAGCATCTCGTCGGGGAACCGGTTGCGCAGGTCGTCGCCTCTCAGACCGTCCCACTCCCCGAAGCCCAGCTCATCCCAGGCCGGATCGGGCTCCACCTGGACCCCGTAGAGCTCTGCGATCGGGGCGGCGGTCTGTCGGGCCCGGGCCAGCGACGAGGAGATCACCCTGACCGGCACCTCACCGAGGAAGGCCCTGACCCGTCGCGCCAGGTCGTCGGCCTGGGCGCGTCCCTGCTCGTTGAGCGCGGGGTCACCACCACCTCGGCCGTCCCAGATCCCGGTGATGGTGTGGTCGGTGACGCCGTGGCGGCACAGCAGGACGCGGCTCTCAGAGGTCATGACAGCCCAGCCTAGTGGTCCTGGCGCTCGCGGACCCGGACGTTCAGCGGGATGAGCGCCAGGTACCCGATGACTCCGAGGAGGAACGGCAGCCACGGGGCAGAGCCGGCGAACCAGGCGTTCACCGTCACGGGCAGGCGTTCAGAGACCTGCTGGAGCACCCAGCAGAACCCGAGGAACGCCACCAGGAACATCACCACCGGGAGCACGAGTCGCCGGGTGGCACCGAAGCGCAGCACCAGCTGTTCCATGATCCCCAGCACCAGCAGCATGGTCCCGGTGAAGATGGACGCCTTGACCCCCCAACCGCCGGACGGATCGATCGCGAGCACCCGGCCCAGCCCGACGGCCCCGAGGAGGGACACCAGCACGGTGAAGGCAGCACACAGCAACAACGTGGCCACCAGGGCCGACAGGGCCAGCGCCGTCTCGACGGTGCGCCGTGTCACCGGCAGCAGGTCGAACATCAGTGCCTTCTCATCCGTCGCGTCCATCACGCGACGAACCACCGGGAACGCCACCACGGGGATCAGCCAGGGAGCCGGGTCACGATCCAGCAGCACGGCGATCACCACGGTGACCCCGACGAGGAGAGGGAACAGGGCGGCATGGCGTCGCAGACCTCGCAGCTCCACCCGCATCACGGCCAACAGTGCGGACATCTCTTCCTCTCAGTGGTCCAGACGCTCGGCGGTGCTGAGCGTGACGGGCAGGGAACCTGCGAGGACCGACACCCCGATGACCAGGAGCAACCACGGGCCGTGCGCCCCCAGGAAGGAGCTCCAGGCCGGGGGCAGGTTTCCCGTCGTGTGCGCCGCGATGAGGATGACCACCAGGCAGACCACCCCGAACAACGGCAGGTGTGCGACGGCGGTCCGCCAGCTCCGCCAGGGCCGCCACCAGTGAGGCACGATGAGCCCGATGACAAGCAGCATGGCCCCCAGGGAGGCGAGCAGCTGCATCCCCCAGTCCTGCGGCACCACGACCCCGACCCCCTGGAGCACCAGGAAGATCACCGCCCCGACGAGGCAGACCATCAGTGAGCTGGCGAGGATCATGAGGTAGTGCGAGACCACGACGGTGCGCCGACGGACCGGCAGCACGTCGAGCAGGGGCACCTTCGCGGCGAACAGGCCGAACCGGAACAGGCTCTGGGTCATCATGAAGATGAGGATCATCATGGCGCTGATCACCCACGTGGGGTGTGCGTTCCAGTTGAGGAGCCAGAACACCCCGATGACGATGGGAACCATCAGGACCATCTCACGCAGGCCACGCAGGTCCAACCGCACCATGGCCGTCAGTTCACGCATGGACGTCCTCCGTGACCTCGGTGGGGTTGAACGGTGACGAGCTCCGGAGGGCAGGACCCACGAACCGGTCCCGGAGCCGTCCCGGAGTGCTCCTCATCAGCGGATCTCCTTCGCGATGGCGGGCACGGCGCTGAAGAAGGAGAACAGGACACCGGCGAGCGGCAGCGCCCACCACGGTTCCAGCCGGACCAGCGACGGGATGGACCCCAATCATCGGGCCTCCTTCTCGACGAAGGGCAGGGCGAAGAGGAACGAGACGATGATCCCCAGCACCCCGGCGACCGGCATGCCCCACGTGCCCCGTACACCCCACCTCATCAGCAGGAAGACGCCCCCGACGAGCAGAACCAGCGAGATGGCACCCACGGGAACCCAGGTGGCACGGCCCGAGGAGACGGAGCAGTGGAACGCCAGTGCCACCCCCAGAAAAAGCAGGCCGATTCCCGACATCCACGTCACCCTCTCCACCCAGTGCTCCGGCAGGGCATGGCCGAGCCTCTCGAAGACCACCAGGAGGCCGACATGCATGACCACGGCGACGAGGAAGAGGGCGACGGCGGCGGTGTAGTGGGCGAGCAGGACCGTCCTGGGCCGCACCGGGAGCAGCTCGAAGACACCGAGGGGGTAGCCCGGACGACGGGAGGTGAAGATCGTATGGATGAAGAGGAAGGCAAAGACCACTGACCCGGTCGGCGTCACGACGACCTCCCCGACCCCGAAGTGTCCCAGGAACCCAAGGACGAGCAGTACCGCGACCAGGGCCACCAGATATCCGCTGATGCCCCGGAGGTCGACGCGAACGACGTTGGTGAACTCACGCATGGACCGGCTCCTTCACGAGATGCAGCAGCAGCTGCTCGATGGTGGGGGACTCGGCGACGACATCGGCACCGCACAGCGCCAGGTCCTGGGCTGCGATGAGGCCCTCCCAGCCCATCGGGTGCCGCCGAAGGCCGTGCAGCCGCGCCTCGAGATCAGGGGTGAGGCCCCGGGCCCCGCCGCGCACCAGCGCCCACTGCTCCCGCAGGTCGTCGAGCTGCCCGGCGAGGGTGACCTGTCCGGAGTCCAGGACGACGAGACGGTCCGCGATGCGTTCGAGGTCGCTCGTGATGTGGCTGGAGAACAGCACGGCGTGCCGCTCGTCGGTCATGAACTCCGCGACCTGGTCGAGGAGCTCAGTGCGGGCCAGCGGGTCGAGACCGCTGGTGGGCTCGTCGAGGATGAGGAGTTCGGCGCCGAGGGCGAGGGCGAAGGCCAGCTGCAGCTTCATGCCCGCGCCGCGGGACAGCTCGCCGATCTTCTTGTTCATCTCCGCCCCGGCCCACTGGGCGAGCCGCTCGAAGCGGGCCTGGTCCCAGTTCGGGTAGAAGGGGCCGAGCAGGGTGCCCAGCTCCCTCACCTTCCAGTGCGACGGCCACGGCGGGGTGTCGAGGACCACACCGACACGGGTCTTGTCGAGGAGATGGACCCGGCCGCTCGTCGGCAGGCAGGCCCCGAGGCCGAGTTTGATGGCGGTGGTCTTCCCGGCCCCGTTCGGCCCGACGAGAGCGGTGACGTAGCCGCGCGGCACCTCGAGGTCGAGCGGGCCGAGGGTGAAGCCGTCGTAGTGCTTGGTCACGGCCGAGAGGACGAAGGGTGAGGGGGTCATGAGTTCTCCTGGGCGTCGAGGGCGAGGTCGAGGATCTGGCGGAGGTCCGCGTCGGGGATGTCGGCGAGCCGGGCCTGGGCGACCGCGTCGCCGATCAGGCCCTCGATCTGCCGCAGCACCTGTTCGCGGACGAGTTCACTGTTGCGGGGTTGCACGTAGTACCCCTTGCCGGGGACGTTGGCGAGGAATCCCTCGGCGACGAGGTCGGCGTAGGCCCTGGTGGTGGTGATGACGCTGACCCTGAGGTCGCGAGCCAGGGCCCGGATCGACGGCAGGGCCTCCCCCTCCGCCACGTCGCCACGCAGGATGGCGGCCTTGATCTGGTCCTGGATCTGCGCGTAGATCGGGATCCCACTCGTGTTGGACAGGATGATGTCCACGCCACCTCCTTTCTGTATATATACAGCATATACAGTAGAGACAGCAGAGGCAAGTCTCCGTCCGCCGTCCCGCGGCGCTCCCGGCCCTCTCTCTTCCGCCCCTGACTCGGCTCCCCTGACGAGCACGAACCGCTGGCGAAAGACACTGCCCCGTCGCACATCGACACCGGACGGATTTTCCTCCGCGGTTCCTGCACACCTCCTCGCCCGTCTTGGGACCCGGCGGGAGACACGGCGACGCCCCGCCGTCACTCGGTGACGGCGGGGCGTTGCTCCGTTGTGGTTCGCGCCCGGGGTCAGTCGGCGGCCAGCGCCTCCGTCGGGGTGGCGTTCGCGGCACGACGGCCGGGCAGCACCGAGGCGAGCGCCGCCGCCAGGATGCACACCAGGATCAGACCTCCGGTGTAGAGCAGGTCGACCGAGAACACCGCATCGATCTTCTGGTCCTCCGGGAACATGTTCAGCGATGTGGTCACACCGACCCAGCTGAAGAACACCCCGGCCAGGATGCCCACCCCGACACCGACCGCACCCAGCAGGAGCGCCTCCACCAGCAGCATCTTCCTGAGCGAGGACCGCTGCATCCCGAGCGCCCGGAGCAGGGCCGACTCGCGTTGCCGCTCCAGCACCGAGAGACCGAGCGTGTTGCCGACGCCCACCAGTGCGATCACCACGGCCACACCCAGCAGCCCGGTCAGCACGATGAGCACCACGTTGATGACCTGCTCCATGACCCCGGCCAGCACCGCGCTGCCCCCGGTCTGCAGACCCTCGCGCCCCTCCAGGATCTTCATCACCTCGTTCAGTCCTGACATCGAGGTCCGGTCCACGAGTTTCAGCCACACCTCGCGCATCTCGGCGGTGCCGGTGATCTGCTCGAAGGTGGCCGAGGACACCGCGGCCTCGCTGGACTCCACACTGTCGGAGCCCACCACCTTGAGGGAGCCCGCACCCGGGACCTCGACGGTCTCCGGCAAGAAGTCAGTGGCCCACCTGCCCACCACGATGGTGCCGTCCGAGGCCGCGAGTTTGTCGGAGAGCCCCAGCTGTTCCCGGGCCGGGTTGACGTTGCGGACGATGAACTCGAACGGCTCGCCCTGCCTGTCGGTGACCGCGATCGTCCTCGACGACACCTCGGCCACCGCGCTCACGGCCCCGGCCGCCCTGAGCTCATTGATCAGCGCAGGCTCCAGGGGTTTCTCGGCGCGCACCAGGATGTCCACCGGATAGCGTTCGTTGATGGCCTGCACCGCGGAGCTGCGCATCGTCGACACCCCGACCTGCAGGGTCACCACGAGCCCCACAGCGAGCATCAGTGCCACCGCGGTGGCGGAGGCCCGACGGGGGTTGCGCACGGAGTTCGCGACCGCCAGGCGGACCGTCGGCCCGGTGGCGGAGAAGAGCCCGCCCACCACACGGATGAGGAAGCTGACGTAGAACGGGGCCGCCAGCAGCACGGCGAGGGACAGCAGGCCACAGCCCGCGATCGCCCACAGCAGACCCGCCTTCTGGTCCTGGAAGGCAGGCAGCAGCAGCGCTCCCCCACCGAGTGCGAACAGCACGCAGAACACGCCGCGCACGATGCCGAGGCGCTTGCTCTGCGCCGCCGTCGGCACCACCTGCAGGGCCTCCAGCGGGCTGATCCGGGTGGCCCTCAGCGACGGTCCGATCACGGAGACCACCGTGGCCAGCACTCCGGCCAGGACGGCGAGCAGCAGCTCACCGGCCGGGAAGGCCAGCCCCCAGGCGAGAGAGCCTGTGTAGAGGGAGACCCCCAGGGCCACGAGGTATCCGATCCCCACCCCGAGCAGGGAGCCCACGAGCCCCAGCAGGAAGGCCTCGATCACCAACCGTCCCGCGACCTGCCCCGAGGAGGCCCCGACGGCACGCAGCAGCCCGATCTGCCGACGCCGCTGGGTCAGCAGGATGGTGAAGGTGTTGGCGATGATGATCATGCCGACGATCAGCGAGATGCCGGCGAAACCGAGCAGCATGTTGCGGAAGATCTCGAACCCACCGGTGAGCTCCTTCAGGTAACTGGCACGGAAGGCCTCCGCGGTGGTCACCTCGAGATCAGCACCGAAGTCCTGGCCCAGCTCAGCCGTGATCCGGGGAATCGTGGCGTCGGGGGTGCCGGTGCGCACCAGCATCGCCGCTGTCTGACCAGCCTCCATCTGCGGGGCGAAGTAGCCGACCCCACCGAACAGGGGGGCCGGGTCATCGGTCAACCCGACGACCTTGATCTCGGCCTCACCGGTCCCCTCCTCATCGGCCTCTCCACCGCCGAGCCCCGCCGTGACGACATCTCCCACCCGCGCGCCGAGCTTCTCGGCGCTCTGCTTGGACAGGGCGATCTCATCGGGTGCGCTCGGCCAGGAGCCCTCGAGGAGCCCGGACCAGCGGAAGTTCTCCGCGGGAACCGCGTACAGGGCGTAGAACTCCGACCGGTCTCCCTTGCTGAGCGGGGCCTGGGTGGTCTTGAGTGCCAGGACATCGTCGACCCCGTCCACCGTCGCGATGCGCTCGGTGATCTCGGCGGCCTCACCCTCCACCCCACTGACCACCACATCGGCCTTGGACAACCAGAGCGTGCCCTTCTGCCCGACGGCGTTCTCCTCAGTACGGACCCCCACCACGATGGCGGCCATGAAACCGACGCTGATGGCCACCGCCAGCAGCGTGGCGACGAAACGACCCGGGTGCAGCCGGATCTCGTTGACGGCATCGCGGATCATCATGCCCCCAGACGGCCGAGGCTGGACAGCATCAGGTCAGCGGTCGGGTGCTCCACGTCGTCGACGATGCGACCGTCGGAGAGCACCAGGGCGCGGTCCGCATAGGCCGCCGCCTTCGGGTCGTGGGTGACCATGATGATGGTCTGTCCCCGGTCCCGGGAGCAGCTCTGCAGGTAGGCCAGCAGGGCGGTCCCGGCACGGGAGTCCAGAGCACCGGTCGGCTCATCGGCGAAGATCACGTCGGGTTTGGTGACCATGGCACGGGCGATCGCGACGCGTTGCTGCTGACCTCCCGAGAGCTGACTCGGACGATGCGTGAGCCGATCCGCGATCCCCAGGGAGGAGACGATCTCGTCGAACAGGGCCCGGTCCGGCCTGGTCCCCGCCAGCTCCAACGGCAGCAGGATGTTCTGCTCCGCGGTCAGGGTGGGCAGCAGGTTGAAGGCCTGGAAGACGAAGCCGATCCGGTCCCGACGAATCCTCGTCACCTCCTTCTCCGGCAGCACGGTGAGATTGGACTCACCGATGAAGGCGCCCCCACTGGTGGCACGGTCCAGGCCCGCCATGCAGTGCATGAGCGTCGATTTTCCCGATCCGGATGGTCCCATGATCGCGGTGAACGACCCCTGGGCGATGGTCAACGAGACGTCGTTGACGGCGATGACGGGGCGGGGACCATCCGCACCGAAGGTCTTCGTGAGGTGCTGGGCCCCACAGGCGGGGGCCACGGTGGTCGTTGGCTGGGAAGTCATGGTTCGCCTTTCAACACGGAGTGTTCCTGCACCCACCACGCTATTGACAACGCGCCCGGAAACCATCGCCCCCAGGGCCTGAAAAGTCGTCCGCCGACATGGACCGGGGCACGACTTCCGTGCGACCTCGATGGGCCTCTGGTTCGATCTCGGGACGAAGCCTCGGCCCATCGGCCTACACTACGGCCATGCGTGCCGTGAAACCCCTCGTCGGAAGCCAACTGGAGCACAAGGTGGTCAAACAGTTGGAGACCACGGTGGGCGGAGCGCTCCCCAACCTTCCCGCCATCACCGCCATGGCGGTCGTCGCGACGCTGAATCGGGGGGATCCCCTGCCCGGCGGCAACCAACCGATGATGTGGTGGGTGTGGGAGGGCACCCTCAGCTCACAGTTCGACCTGGCGGAGCGCACCCACATCGCCGGTTTCCTGGAGACCGGTGACATCTTCATCAGCACCTTCCCCCGGGAACTGGGGGAACTGTTGGGACTGTCGACGGCCCATCCGGTCTACGACTCCCCACTGGTCCAGGCCAGGAAGCGAGGGGTGGCTCTGGAGCGGGCCAGACTGGTCGGCGTCGGGCTCGGACTCATCACCGACTTCGCCCGCAGACACGCCAACTGGCAGGCCCTGCTCAACATCAGCGTGCTGCGTCTGATGACCTTCCACATGAACCGCGAGTACCAGTTCCTGACCATGAACGCCGAGCAGCGCTACCTGGCCTTCCTGGAGGAGTTCCCACGGGCCGCCTCCCTCGTCTCCCAACGGCAGGCGGCCAACTACCTGGGTCTGACCGCGGTCGGACTCAACCGGGTGGTCTCCCGACTCCGACGCGAGGGCCGTCACCCCTGAGCAGCGGGCAGGACCCCCGTCGACCGGTGTCGACGGGGGTCCTGGCGCTCAGTGCCCGGTCTTGGGCAGTCCCGGCCGGGTGGCAGGGGGCTGCGGCTTGTTCGGGGTCTCCCTGGGCGGCTGCGGCGTTGACGGCTGCGGCGTGGGCGGAACCTCCTTGGTCGGCTCCGGCCTGACCAGGCCGGCATCGATCGTCGGATCGTCGGCCCTGCCGGGCGCGACCTCGTTCATGCCACTGGCCGGGCTGGTGAACCGCACCGTCCCGTTCGGATCGACATCCGAGTCGGTGGCGTCATCACCCTGGTTCGCCGTGGTCCAAGCGGCCCCGGTCGGCAGGGTGAACAGCATCTGGTACTCCGTGCTGGGCTGCAGGTCCCGGAAGGCGTACCAGCCGTTGTCATCGGTGGTGGTCTCGGCAACGGTACCGCCCTGCCCGTCCTTGAGGACCACGCTCACCCCGGCAGCGGGCTTCTCGCCCTCATCCTGCTGGCCGTCGCGGTCGTCGTCCCACCACACGCGATCCCCGACGGAGACCTTCGGCCACACGATCCCGGCATCCAGCGTGGGGTCGTCCGCCTTGCCGGGCCCGGCCTCGTTGCGTCCCTTCGCGGGGGCGGTGAAGGCGAGGTTGCCCTCGGCGTCGACATCGGAGTCCTTCGCGTCATCCCCACCGGTCACGTCCTGGGTGGTGAAGACACCGTTCTCCGGTGCGGTGAAGGTGAGCCCGTACTTCTGCCCCGCCACCAGGTCGACGAAGTAGTAGTAGCCCTCGGCGTTGGTGGTGGTGCTGCGCAGCTCCTTGCCGTCGGCGTCCTTGAGGGTCACCTTGACATCGGCGATCGGGGCCTCGCCCTCGGACTGCAGGCCGTCGCGGTTGACGTCGTGCCACACGTGGTCACCGATGGACACGGGGATCTCGTTGGCGCGGTAGGTGTTGGTGACGGTCACGGTGTTGGCCCCACCCTTGGCGATGGTGACGGTCTCGCCCAGGTCCTTCGAGACGATGCTGTGCTCGGCGATCAGCACGTCGTCCTCGCTCGTGATGCGGCAGCTGGTGCCGACGGGGAACTCACCGACGGTGCTCTCCTTGCCGGGACGAATGGTCAGCTTGCCGGTGGCCGGGGTGTTGCGGTTGCCCATCGAGTCACACTCGTAGGCGACGGGGAACTCCTGGTCGGCCCCCAGACCCGCCGGGACGACGTTCTTGGTGACCTTGAAGGGGGCGAACTCCTTCGGCAGCCAGGTGTTGGTCAGCTCCAGGGCCAGTGCCTTCTGGTCGACGACGGCGAAGGTGGCGGAACGGCCGTCCGGGGCGATGGTCACGCCCTGCTCCGAGGAGGAGAAGCGGAAGTCACCCCACAGGCCGGTCTCGGGGGCCGGGTTCGCGGAGATGACCTCCTCCGTGACGGTGACCTTCGTGCCCTCGGGGAAGGTCTCCTCGTAGGTGGTCCCGATGCCGACGGCGACGGTGTACTTCGTCGGGTTCGACGGTGCCTTCCAGTCGGGGTAGTCCGCGGCGGTCCTGCCCTGGGGCAGCTCGTAGTTGATGGTCACGTCGAACTTCTGATCCGCCGGGAAGCCGGCGCCGTCGACCAGCTTGACCACCTTGAAGGAGCCGAAGCCCTTGCGGTAGCGGATGGTGGCGTCGAAGGTCTGGACGTAGTGGGTGGCGGCGGTGACGGTGTGGTTCCTGCCGACGAACTCACCGCTGTTCTCGTAGCGCTGACCACGGGTGATCTTCGCCCCCTCGGGGAAGGCGGTGTGGTAGGTCAGGTTGTAGTTGCACTCCTGCTTGAAGGGGCCGGAGTACTCGACCTGCATCTCGGTCCTGGCGTCGTTCTCGACCATGCTCAGGGTGAATCCCTTGCCCAGGTCCTTGCCCACCCGGGCGACCTCCTTGGAACCGTAGCCGTGAGGAACACTCGGGTCGGGACAGATCTCGCTCAGGGTGCCGACGCGCTGGTCACCGGCGTTCGTCGCGAGCAGGTGACCGGAACCCAGCCGGTCGGTGATGACGACGGTCTCACCCGGCTTGTAGTGCTTCGCGAGCCAGGGTCCACCGGCGTAGATCGTCCACTGGATGGCGGTCGACTCGCGGTAGGGGGAGGAGGCCCACTTCCCGGCCCAGTTGCTGGAGGTGAAGGGGGAGGGACCGATCGGTTTGCCGTAGGGCAGGGGGACGGTCTCGATCCTGCCGTTGATGGTGATCTCGGCGGTGGCGGAGTCGCTGACGTCGTCGATGCTCATCCCGATGTCGACGGTGCCCGCCACGTCGTGCATGCCACGGATCGCCTCACCGAAGGTGCAGGTGACCTCGGGGACGTTCTTGTACCAGGGCTGCCCGGACGGCGCGGGGATGTTCCGTAGCACGCAGGAGCCGGCCTCGGAACCGTCGGCCGCCTTCATCGGGAAGGTTCCCGTCTCACGGATCTGCATGTAGGCCGGGGGCGTGACGGTGAACGAGTCACCCGGTTTGACCGAGGCCTGGGAGGCGTCGTAGCTCAGTGAGAACTTGACGCGGCTCCCGACGCTGAGCGTGCCGTCATTGATGACGGCCCCATCGGTGTTGGTCTCGTGGAGCGTCAGCTCCGAGAAGGTGATTCCCTTGTTGTCATCGGCCCGGGCCTCCTGCGCGGGTCCGGCGATGAGGAACATCGCCAGAACCGTCAGAAGTCCCGTGACCACGGCCACCACGCGTTGACACGCGTTGGCCTGCAGTGACGGCTGCATCTTCACTCCTTCAGCTTCACCTGGAACGGTCAGGGTGGCCTCAGGAGCCCTCCCTGCACAACGGAAGGAGAGTATCGAAAGTTAAGGTGAACCGAAAGGCGGACAGCATGTCATCACTTCTGGCCTTTCGGCTGACAGGGTGCTTGAAACCGCGCAGTCACGCGACGCAGCCCTGTCAGGACAGCATCGCGAACCACGAAAAGTTGTTTAACTTTCGATCAGGTCGACTGCTCACATCGCCGTCGGGACGGCATCAGAACCCGAGCGTGGACAGGGTGTACCGGATGGCCTGGGCGGACTCGTGCATGCAGCCCAGCTCCCCGTCGGTCAGCGGGAGACGCAGCTGTCTCCCGGCACCGGAGCGGTCCACCAGTGTCGGCACCGACAGGCAGACGTCCTTGATGCCGTACCAGTCGTCGACGAGGCTGGACACCGGCAGCACCCGGTGCTCGTTGCGCAGCACCGACTCGATGATCCGGGTGCCGGCCAGGCCGATGGCGTAGTTCGTCGCCCCCTTGCCCGCGATCACCTCGTAGGCGGCATTGACCACCTGATCGGCGATCGTGTCACGCATCTCCTCATCGAGCACCCCGTACTGACGCGCCCAGTCCAGCAACGGCACCCCACCGATCGTCGCGGAACTCCACAACGGGATCTCAGAGTCCCCGTGCTCACCCGCGATGTAGGCGTGCACATTGCCCACCGCCACCTGACAGGCCTCCGCGACGAGGTAGCGCAGCCGGGAGGAGTCGAGCACCGTCCCCGACCCGAACAGCTGGTTGCGCGGCAGCCCACTGATCTTCAACGCCGCATAGGTGGTGACGTCGACGGGGTTGGTCACCATGAGGAAGATCGCCTCCGGGGAGCGCTCCACCAGTGGTGGCACCACCTTCTTCATCAGCCCCACCGTCGAGGCCGCCAGATCCATCCGGGTCTCCCCCGGCCGCTGCTTCGCACCGGCCGTGATGACCACGACGTCCGAGCCACGCGTGATCTCCGGGTCGTCGGCACCGGTGATCCGCACCTGGGGCATGAACTGGCTGCCGTGCGCCATGTCCAGGGCCTCGGCCCGAACCTTCGGGCCGTTGACGTCGTAGAGCACCACCTCACGGGCGACACCCTTGATCAGGCTGGCATAGGCCAGCGACGAGCCGACCGCACCGGCCCCCACGACACACAGCTTGTTGACCCCACGAACTGTCATCTCATGCCTTTCCGCCGAACAGGGACGTCACAGAACCATCCATGAACACGGCGTTGATGGCCTTCGCCAGCAGCGGGGCGATCGACAGCACCGTGAGATTCGCCACGGGCACCGCCGTGCGGATGGGAAGGGAGTTGGTGACGATGATCTCGGACATCCCCGAGCTGTTCAGCCGCTCGGCGGCCGGTCCCGAGAACACCGCGTGGGTGGCCGCGCAGATCACCTGGCGGGCACCACGTTCCTTGAGGGCCAGCGCGGCCTGCGTGATGGTCCCCGCCGTGTCGATCATGTCGTCGACGAGGATGCAGACCTTGTCCTTGACCTCCCCCACCACCTCGTGCACCGCGACGGTGTTGGCCTTCTCGTGGTCCCGGCGCTTGTGGATGATGGCCAGCGGGCAGCCCAGCTTGTCGGTCCACATGTCGGCCAGCCGGACCCGGCCGGCATCCGGGGAGACCACCGTCATGTCCGAGGTGTCGTAGTTGGCCTTCACGTGGTCGGCCAGCACCGGCAGCCCCCACAGGTGGTCCACCGGGCCGTCGAAGAAGCCCTGGATCTGGGAGGCGTGGAGGTCCACGCTCATGATCCGGTCCGCCCCCGCCGCCTTGAACAGGTCCGCGACCAGCCGGGCGGAGATGGGCTCCCGGCCGAGGTGCTTCTTGTCCTGCCGGGCGTACGGGTAGAACGGGGCGACGACGGTGATGCGCTTGGCCGAGGCCCGCTTCAACGCGTCCACCATGATGAGCTGCTCCATGATCCACTCGTTGACCGGAGCGGTGTGGCTCTGGATCACGAAGGCGTCGCAGCCCCGCACCGACTCCTCGAACCGGACGTAGATCTCGGAGTTGGCGTAGGCCAGGGCCCGGGTGGGCACCAGGGAGGCCCCGAGGGTCTCCGCCACCTCCTCGGCCAGTTCCGGGTAGGCGCGCCCGCTGAACAGCATCAGGTGCTTGTTGTTCGCCGTGAGGTTGGTCATCTCGGTGGTTCAGCCCTTCTGCTTGGCGCGCGATTCGGTGACCGCCGGATGGACGGTGCCGTCGTTCTCCTCGGCCGCCCGGGCGGCCTTCGAACCCGGCCGCCGTTTCGCCACCCACCCCGCGACGTTGTGCTGGCGACCGCGTGCCACGGCCAGGTCACCGGCGGGCACGTCATCGGTGACGGTGGACCCGGCCGCGACGAAGGATCCGTCGGCGATGTCGACGGGGGCCACCAGCACCGAGTTGGACCCGATGAACGAGGCCTTGCCGATGTGGGTGGTGGACTTGTTGACCCCGTCGTAGTTGGCGAAGATCGTGCCGGCTCCGATGTTGCTGCCCTCGTCGATGACGGCATCCCCCACGTAGGACAGGTGAGGCACCTTCGATCCCTCTCCCAGGATGGTGTTCTTCGTCTCGACGAAGGCACCCACCTTGGAGTTGCCGGCGAGCTGGGTGCCGGGTCGCAGGTAGGAGAACGGCCCGACGGTGGCACCGTCGCCGATGATGGACAGCGAGGCGTGGCTGCGGATCACCTCGGCATCCACGCCGACCTCGACGTCGGCCAGCGTGGTGTCCGGGCCGATCGTGGCGCCGACCCCGATGGTGGTGGCGCCCTGGAGGATGGTCCCGGGCAGCAGGGTCACGTCCTGGGCCAGGTCCACGTCGATGTCGATCCACGTGGTGCGGGGGTCCACGACGGTCACGCCGTCACGCATCCACCGTTCGACGATGCGACGGTTCAGCTCCTCGTTCATGCGGGCCAGCTGGACCCGGTCGTTGACCCCCTCGGTCTGCCACACGTCGTCGATGACCATGGCCCCGACCCCTCGCCCCTGGTCGTGGGCGAAGCGGAGGACATCGGTGAGGTACTGCTCCCCCTGGGCGTTGTCGGTGCCGAGCTGACCGAGAGCGGTGCGCAGCGTCGCGGCGTCGAAGACGTAGATGCCCGAGTTGATCTCACGGATGGCGCGTTGCCGCTCGTCGGCGTCACGGTCCTCGACGATGCCGACGACCCTTCCCTCGACCCGGATGATGCGGCCGTATCCGGAGGGATCGTCGACCTCGGCGGTCAGCACCGTGACGGAGTTGCCCTCGGTGCGGTGGGCGTGGAGGAGACGTTGCAGGGTCTCACCCGTCAGCAGGGGCACGTCGCCGTAGGTGACGACCACCTCGCCGTCGAACTCGGGAAGCCCGGCCAGACCACAACCGACGGCATGTCCCGTACCGAGCTGTTGATCCTGGACGGCGGTGGTGACGGTCTCGTTGAGGGACTCGAGGTGCTCCGCCACCTGGATGCGCTGGTGTCCGACGACCACGACGAGGTGGATCGGGTTGAGTGCCGCGGCTGCGGAGACCGCGTAGCTGAGCATGGAGCGCCCACACACCTCGTGGAGCAACTTCGATCGTCTGGATTTCATCCGGGTGCCCCCGCCTGCGGCGAGAACCACCACTGCCTGGACTGGATCTGGGGTGGTCACGAGGTGGTCGCTCAACTGGGTCTCCTCCCTGGCAGGCTGGCCCGTTCGGGCCTCACGCGGCCAACAATACCGGGGGTGGCCGGAAGACAGGGGGTGTGTCACGTGGTGGCTCCCCGGGTAGGAGTCGAACCTACTTCGCTTGTCCTGATTCAAAGTCAGGCGGGCCCTGCCGAAAGACCAACCGGGGATCGACCTGTGTTGCAGGCCATGGGTCATTCTAGCGCTCCCGGGGGTTGTCCACAGTTCTGACGATTTCTGGTCCGGGATGACTTCTCGCCGGTGCGCGTGCCCATGATGGTGACAACAGGAGATCAGCCCGGAGTGGGACGAGTCACGAGGAGGTCATCATGGAGCGGTGTTTCGGGACGGGGGATCCGCTGTACGAGAGGTACCACGACGAGGAGTGGGGCCGCCTCGTGCCAGATGAGCCGGATGAGGCCCCGTTGTTCGAGCGGATCGCCCTGGAGGGTTTTCAGGCGGGACTGAGCTGGGTCACGGTGCTGCGGAAACGGGAGGCGTTCCGGAGGGCCTTCGCGGACTTCCACCCGGGTGTCGTCGCAGCCTACGGTGAGGACGACGTGACCCGGCTGATGGGTGATCCCACACTGATCCGCAACGAACGCAAGATCCGTGCCGCGATCAACAACGCGCGTGCCGTGGTCGTCCTGCACGGGCGCGGCATGCGGCTGGGGGACCTGCTGCGTGAACACGCCCCCGAGCCGAGGGCCTCGCCGCCACGGTCACCGGTGGACATCCCGGGGAGCACACCGGAGTCGGAAGCCCTGAGCGTGCGGCTCAAGGAGCTGGGCTTTCGTCTCGTGGGCCCGGTGACGATGTACGCCACGCTCCAGGCCGTCGGCCTGGTCAACGACCACCTCGCCGGGTGTCCGTGGCGGCATGGCCCGCCACCGGGGTGAGTGGTACGGGCCCCGGCTTGGGATTCGCCCCCGGATCGGCCAGACTGAGGGCATGCCCACGTCCGCCCGCGCTCGCACCAAACGCACCCGCGTGAGGTTGTCCGCTGCGGAACGTCACGAACAGCTGCTCCTGATCGCCCGTTCGGTGTTCGCCGAGCGTGGCTTCGAGGGTGCCTCGGTGGAGGAGATCGCGGCCCGGGCCGGGGTCTCCAAGCCGGTGGTCTACGAGCACTTCGGCGGCAAGGACGGCGCGTACCAGGAGGTGGTGGAGCAGGAGACCACCCGGCTCCATGCCACCATCCGTGACGCGTTGACCACACCGGGGGCCAGGGCCCGCGAGACCCTGGAGCGCGGGGCGCTCGCGCTGCTCGACTACATCGACGCCTTCCCGGATGGGTTCCGCATCCTGTCCCGGGACTCGTCGCTGGCCAACCCGAACGGCTCGTTCGCCTCCATCCTGAGTGAGATCGCGATGCAGGTGGAGGACATCCTCGCCTCCGAGTTCGCCCGGTTGGGCCTGGACCCGGCCTTCGCACCGCTCTACGCGCAGGCCCTGGTGGGTCTGGTCACCATGACCGGCCAGCAGTGGTTGGAGACCCGGGAACCGGATCGTCTGGTGGTGGCCCGGCACCTGATCAACCTGGCCTGGAACGGCATGGCCAACCTCAAGGCGGACCCGCACCTGTTGGTGGAGCGGCTCGGGGGCAGGTCCTGAGCGTTCATCCCGTGGTCGCGCAGCCGCCACGGGGAGCACCTCCCGGGGGTTCCCGAAGGAGTGACGGTCCGGCGGGGCCCTCAGGCGCTGGAGTCCGCCAGGAGTCTGCGCAACATCTCGGCCAGGACGTCGCGGTCCTCAGGGGACCACGCGGCCAGGAGCCGTTCCTCCATGACCACGAGGGCCTGCAGCGCTCGGTCCACGGCCTTGCGTCCCTTGGAGGTCAGCTCCACCACGACACCCCGGCCGTCATTGGGATCCGACTCCCGGAGCACGAGATCTCGGGCACGGAGCCGGTCGACGCGGTTGGTCATGGTGCCGGAGGTGACATGGGTGAGCTGGAGCAGCTGACCGGGCGAGAGCCGGTAGGGGTGCCCGGCCCGGCGCAGCGCCGACAGCACGTCGAACTCCCAGATCTCCAGATCGTGTTCGGCGAAGCATCGCTTGCGCTCGGTGTCGAGGATCCCGGCCAGGCGGGTGATGCGTGACCAGATGCCGAGCGGGGAGGTGACGACCTCCGGCAGTTCACGTCCCCAGGCGGCGAGGACCTCGTCCACCTCGTCCATGGGCACCTCCTGGTCGTGGGCACTACTCGATTCGGGCCCCCGGGACGGGGCCGACCGCGCGTCGGACGGCACGGACCCTTGAGGATACCCGCAGGGCCTCCCCCACCTGAAGGGACAACGCCTCACTGTCACACAGGAAGGCGATGGTGGGGCCAGAGCCGGAGACCACCGAGCCGAGGGCACCGGCCCCCATCCCGATCCGGATCACCTCGGCCAGGTCGGGTTGCAGACTGAGGGCCGCCGCCGCGAGATCGTTGGTGAGCAGCTGCGCGACACCTGCCACGTCGCCCTGCTCCAGGGCCGTGAGCAGTTCGGGGGCCACCTGTGTGGGCCGGGGTGAGGTGGTCCGGTCGAACTCCTTGAACACCGCGGGGGTCGACAGACCGCTGTGGCTGAGTGCCAGCACCCAGTGATGGGTCCCCGTGGTCCGGAGCGGACGGAGCTGTTCGCCGCGACCGGCGCCGATCGCGGTTCCACCGTGGAGCAGGAAGGGCACGTCCGACCCGAGTTGCGCGGCGAGCGGATGGAGGTCGTCGGTGCGCAGCCCCAGCCCCCACAGCTCATTGCAGGCGACCAGCGCCGCTGCGGCATCGGCCGACCCACCGGCCATGCCGCCTGCGACCGGGATGTGCTTGTGCACGAGGAAGTCCACCCCGGCGTCACGCACCCGGTGCGTCTCAGCGAGCAGCCTGGCGGCCCGGGTGACCAGATTGGTCCCGTCGACGGGCAGGAAGCTCGCCCCTTCACCGCGGAACGTGAGCCGGAAACACCCCGGCTCGGCGGAACGTGCCCGCACCTCGTCGTGGAGCGACACCGCCTGGAAGACGGTCCCGAGCCGGTGATACCCCTCGGGATCGGTCTCCCCGACCAGGAGCGCCAGGTTCACCTTGGACGGGACCTTGACCACGACTTCAGCCACGTCCTCAACCTAGCACCCACCTCATCCCGTCGACCCGCTGGGCAGGTGCTCAGCCCGGGAGCTCAGCCGCGATCGCTGCGAACTGCGCGATGTCCAGCACCTCGCCCCGCACCTCGGGCGAGATGCCTGCCGCAGCGATGGCCGCCGAGGCCGCGGCACCGGAACCGAAGCTGCCCGCGAGGCAGGCCCGGAGCATCTTGCGGCGGGAGGCGAAGGCCCGATCGATCACGTCGAAGACCTGTTCCCTCGACGCCTGCGTGGACGGCGGGTCACGGCGTTGCAGCCGCACCAACCCGGAGTCGACGTTCGGCACCGGCCAGAACACCTTCGGCGGCACGGTTCCCACCCGCTCCGCACCGGCCCACCAGGCGAGCTTCACGCTCGGGACCCCGTAGGTCCTCGAGCCCGGTGCCGCGACCAGCCGATCCGCGACCTCCAGCTGCACCATCACCAGTCCTCGCTGCCAGGTGGGGAAGGTCTCCAGCAGGTGCAGCAGCACCGGGACCGACACGTTGTACGGCAGGTTGGCGACCACGGCGGTCGGCGCCGGCCCGGGAAGCTCGCTCACCTCCAGGGCGTCAGCGGTGACGATCTCCAGCCGCGACGCCGCCTCCTCACCGAGCCGCTGCGCAACCGTGCGGGTCAGCCGTGACGCCAGGCGCTCGTCGATCTCCACGACGGTGACCGCCCGCGCCACCTCCAGCAGCCCCAGGGTCAGCGACCCGAGCCCGGGACCGATCTCCAGCACCACGTCATCGGCTCCCACCCCGGACAGTCCGACGATCCGCCGCACCGTGTTGGCGTCGATGACGAAGTTCTGCCCCCGCTGTTTCGTGGGACGAAGGTCCAGTTCCGCAGCGATGTCCCGGATGGAGTGGGGATCGAGCAGCCCGGTCTCAGGCATCAGTGCTCCACCTGGTGGCATAGGCGGCCTCCGTGTTGGCGCTCACCTGCCGGCAGAACTCGGCCAGCTCCACCTCGAGCAGCTCCGCCAGGAACCGGACGGTGTGCGGCAGCAGGTAGGGGGCGTTGGGACGGCCGCGCTCGGGCTTCGGGGTCAGGTAAGGGGCGTCGGTCTCCACCAGGATCCGCTCCAGCGGCACCGTCCGGGCCGCCTCCCGCAACGACTCCGCCGAGCCGAAGGTGACCACCCCCGGGAAGGACAGCCAGAACCCACGCTCCAGGCATTCCGCGGCGAAGATCCGGTCCCCGGAGAAGCAGTGCATCACCACCCGCTCGGGCCGTTCCTCGGCGTCGAGGACCTTCAGGATGTCGTCGTGGGCGTCACGGTCGTGGATCACCAGGGTCAGGTCGTGCTCCCGGGCCAGGGCGATGTGCTCGCGGAAGGAGTGCACCTGCCCCGCCAGTCCCTCCGGGTCCTTGGTCCGGTAGTGGTCGAGCCCGGTCTCCCCCACGGCGACCACTCCGGGGCGCCCCAGCAGGGCAGCGATCCGTCCGATCTCCCGGTCGAGCTGCTCGAAGTCGCCGCGCTGCACGATCCGGGCGGCGTCGTTGGGGTGGATGGCGACGGCGGCCCGCACCATCGGGTGGGTGGCGGCGAGTTCTGCGGCTGCCGTCGAGGAGGTGAGGTCGTAACCGACGTCCACCACTCCGGCGACACCGACGGCGGCCGCCGCAGCGAGGCCGGGACCGGCCTCGAGACCGGAGTGCTCGTAGGTGCTGAGCAGGTGGGTGTGGTTGTCGATGACATGCGCAGGAAGCATCTCAGGCGCATTCGGCAGGGTGTCTGGCAGGGTCATGTCTCCCCCATCGTGTCTCTGGCGGCCAGGGCGGCCTCGTACAGCTTCTTGCGTGGTACCCCGAGCAGGTCGGCGACGGTCCGAACCGCCCCGGACAGTTTCTCACCCGCGGTCACCCTCTCGGCGACCATCGTGAGTGCGTCATCCACCCCGACCTCCCGGGGGGCGGCTCCCGCGACGACGAGCGTCACCTCACCGCGGACCCCGTCAGCGGCCCATGCGGCCAACTCCGCCAGGCCCGCGCGACGGATCTCCTCGTGGGGTTTGGTCAGTTCCCGACACACCACGGCGCGTCGTCGTGGCCCCCAGGTCCGGGCGGCGTCCTGCAACCAGTCGTGGAGTCGGTGCGGGGCCTCGAAGAACACCATCGTGCGGGACTCAGCGGCCAGGTCCTGCATCCGGGTCAACCGCTCGCCCTGCTTCCGGGGCAGGAACCCCTCGAAGCAGAACCGTTCGGAGGGCAGTCCGGAGACGGCGACGGCGGTCAGCACCGCCGACGGCCCCGGCACGGCCGTCACCCGCAGGTCTCGTTCGATGCAGGCCGCCACCAGTCGATGTCCGGGATCGCTGACCGATGGCATTCCCGCGTCGGTGACCAGCACCACGCGCTGCCCGGAGGCGATGGCCCCGACGAGTTCCGGGGTACGGGTCGCCTCGTTGCCCTCGAAGTAGGACACCACCTTGGCCCGTGTGGTGACCCCGATCCGGTGCAGCAGCGTCGCGAACCGCCTGGTGTCCTCCGCGGCGACGACATCGGCCAGGGCGAGGGCATCCCGCAGCGCCTGACTGGCGTGGGTGTGCGAGCCGATCGGCGTCCCCGCCAGCACCAGCGTCCCGTCGGCTGAGTCCTCCATGCCACCAGCCTAGACGGTCGCCTTCCGCGACGGGTCCGGGGCGAGAGCCCGCAGGCCCCCGGCTCGAGTCACCGAGTCGGGCACCCTCGGTGCGACCGACAGCCAGCCGATCGTGTCCGGTGGACGGGATGGGTGGGCCGAGTGCACATAGACTGTCCGGGTGCTGACCACCATCGACGCCCTTGAGGACGGCAGGCTGCGTGATTCTCGGCAGGGTTGGCTCGTCGCCTCGGTGATCGCCCTGGTGGCCTTCGGGTTACGGATCGCAGGGCTCGGGTTCCCGTCCAAGATCGTCTTCGACGAGACCTACTACGCCAAGGACGCCTGGGGGATGCTCCAGTCCGGGTACGAGCGCAAATGGGCCAACAACGAGCAGTTCCAGACCAATGACAAGATCGCCCAGGGTGATCTGAGCGGTTTGCTGTCGGATCCCGACTACGTGGTCCATCCGCCTCTGGGCAAGTGGCTCATCGCGCTGGGTGAGCACTGGTTCGGCATGAACTCCTTCGGGTGGCGTTTCATGGCGTGCGTCTTCGGGGCGTTGCTGGTGTTCCTCACCGTGCTGCTCGCCCGCCGGGTCTCCCGCTCCACCCTGGTGGGTGGCATCGCGGGCGTGCTGCTGACCTTCGACGGCCTGGCCTTCACCATGAGCCGGATCGCGTTGCTCGACATCTTCCAGGCCGTGTTCTGTCTCGCAGCCGTGCTGGCCCTGGTGGTGGACCGTGACTGGTTCCGGGCCAGACTCGCCGCACACCTGCGCGCCCACGACCTGACCGATCTCGGCGGTTCCTTCGGGCCGTTGCTGCTGTTTCGGCCGTGGCGGATCGTCGCCGGGGTGATGTTCGGGGCCGCGTGTGCGGTGAAGTGGAACTCGGTGTACCTGATGGCGGTCTTCGGCATCGTCACCGTCGCCTGGGACCTGGGGGCCCGGTCCCTGGCCGGGGGCGGGACGCTACACGTGCTGACCTGGCGCAGCTGGACGGTGGCCGTCATCCTCAGTGGTGCGGCGACGGCGGTGCTGGGCGGCAGGTTGGGGTACGTGTTGGCGGGTCTGCTGGTGGCCGCCGTCACCGCTCTGGTGCTCTACGCCCACGTCGTGGGGATGCTGCGGTCACTGGTGATCGACGCCCCGATGGCCTTCGTCTCGACGGTGGTGCTGGCGATCCCCGTCTACATCGCCAGCTGGAGTGGCTGGCTGTTCACCTCGGGAGGGTACTTCCGCAACTGGGGGGAGCAGAATCCCGACGACCCGGTCGTGAAACTCCTCGGCGCCCCGCTGGGGTCGCTGTGGAAGTACCACGTCTCGGCCTACGAGTTCCACGTCGGTGAGGGGATGATGGTCAACGCCACCCACACCTACGAGGCCCATCCGCTCGGCTGGTTGCTGACGGTGCGTCCCATCGGCATCGATGCGGTCAACGACATCAAACGCGGCGAACAGGGCTGCGAGGCCGTGGGCGACACCTGTCTCAGGGTGATCTCCGGTATCGGGACACCGCTGCTGTGGTGGATGGCCTGCGCCGCGTTGGTCGCCAGCCTGTGGTGGTGGCTGGGGCGCCGCGACTGGCGCTTCGCCGTCCCCGTCCTGGGGGTGCTGGCGGTGTGGCTGCCGTGGTTCCAGTACGCGGGACGCCCCCTGTTCTTCTTCTACGCCATCGTGCTGCTGCCGTTCTACGTCACGGGACTGGCGATGGCGATGGGCAGACTGCTCGGCCCGGCCAACGGCCCCAACCGGCAACGCAACGCCATGTTCATCGGTGTGGCGATCGCCCTGGTGGTCCTCAACTTCGCCTTCATCCACCCGATCCTCACCGACACCCTGCTCACCCGGGGCCAGTGGCTGATGCGGATGTGGTTCGGCACCTGGATCTGACCCACCGGCGGGTGGCCCCGGATCCCGTCGGAGGCGGACTAGGTCCTGCGGAACAGAGTTCTCGTGGCGACGGCCCTGAGTTTCGAGGCCCAGGGCAGGCCGACGTTGCGCGCCACGTCGACCCCGAGCAGCAACGCCGCGAGATAGCAGCCCGACGCGGTGCCGTTCATCAACTCGCCACGCCCGTTGCCCCGCGTGTAGAAGCCGCCCGGGATGGCCGAGGCGCCCACGATCGGGCGGCCGTGGTCACTCGGGTCGATGACCAGTTGTCCCTCACGGTCCCCCTCGACCCCGAACTCTGTGGCGGCCCAGGTGGCGAGCGCCGCAGCGGCCGGGACGAGCTGGGCAGGAGCACACTTCGGGCCGAGCAGCAGGGTGCCCTCCGCCACGGGACGTCGCATCCACACCGGCGGACCGGCGTGCAGCCGGACCTCCTCAGAGGGTGCCTCGAGGCGCAGTGTCGGCACGTACTGGGCGCGACCTGCCCCGGCCAAGGCCCCCCAGGGACTGACGCCGAGGGTGTCGACGACGGCGTGGGCCGAGACCACCTCCACGTCGCGCACCCAGGCCAGGTTGCGACGGATCGTGATCTCGGTGACCCCGTCGAGGCGACGGATGTGGGTGACCGTCACGTCGTGGGTGATGCGGGCCCCTGCCTGGTGGGCCTGCGCGTGGAGTGCCGTCGCGTACTCGTGGGGATCGAGCAACAGCACGCTGGAGCCCAGCCCCGGCCCGCTCGGCCCGTCGATGATCTCCACCTCGGCCCCGGCACCGGCCATGATCCGTCGCACCCGGTCCAGCTCACGCACCAGGGCCACACCCAGCGAATGATCGTTCAGTCTCGTCTCACCCGGTGTGATCCCCGCCGTCGCCAGGACCTTGCGGATCTCCTCCAGCCCCGCCAGGTTGCGTCGCACGTGTTCCGCGGCCGCTTCCTCCCCGTAGGCCCCCGCCATGTTGGCGCAGGTGCTGGCATGGGCGACCGCCCCCACCCCGTGCCCGATGGCGGCGGAGGTCGCTTCCGGGTTCGGGTCCAGCACCATCACGGCGAACCCTTCGGCGGCGAGTCTCCGGGCCGCGGTCAGCCCCGCGATGGTCGCCCCCAGCACCACGACGTCTCGCACCATGGGTCAACCCTAGATGATCGCTCTGCCGGGTCGGCACCCCGCGCGCTCACACAGGCACGAATCGCCGTTCTGCTTCCACGAACCCCCATATGAAACGTTTCACAGTCAAGCAACCCGCCAGTTCGTGCTCACTCCAGCGCCCGGAAGGCGTAACATTCCGGCGGACCCGCCAGAGGAAAGGACGGCAATGCTCGGGTGGAAACTGCACAACGACGGAGTACTTGAGCCCGGAGCGGTCGTCGCTCCGACGGAACGGCTCGGTTGGGGCCGCACCATCGGGTTGGGCGCCCAGCACGTCGTCGCGATGTTCGGGGCCACGTTCGTGTTCCCCCTGCTCATGGGGCTCAACCCGCAGCTCGCTGTGATGATGTCCGGGATCGCGACCCTGATCTTCCTGTTCGTCGTGAAGCACAAGGTACCGAGCTACCTCGGCTCGTCGGCCTCGTTCGTGGGGGTCGCGACGGCGGTGTACAACGCGGGCGGCAACCCCGCGACCCTGTCGGGGGCGCTGTTCGTCGTCGGGCTCACCCTGTTCATGGTGGGGCTCATCATCCACGTCGCCGGGTCCCAGGTGATCCACCGCGCCCTGCCCCCGGTGGTCACCGGTGCCGTGGTGATGCTCATCGGTTTCAACCTGGCCCCCGTCGTGGCGAAGGTGTACTGGCCGAAGGACCCGTGGCTGGCGTTCATCGTGATGCTCATCGTGATCGCGCTCAGTGTCGGGCTGCGCGGCTTCCTCGGACGCATCGCGATCTTCCTGTCCCTGGTGATCGGCTACGCGCTGGCCGGCCTCTTCGACGCCCTCCTCGGCCCCGTGACCACCCTCGACGACCAGGGTCAGAGTGTGACCGCATCCCGTGTGGACTGGAGCGCGGTGCAGGCCGCCGACTGGTTCGGCCTTCCCCCGGTGACCGACCTCAGCACGTGGGTGCAGGGCAGCACCAGCAACGTCGTCGGCTTCCACCTGCCGCAGTTCAGCCTGTCCGCCATCGTCATCGCACTGCCCGTGGTGATCGCCCTCATCGCGGAGAACGCCGGCCACGTCAAGGCCGTCGCCGAGATGACCGGCGAGAACCTGGACCCGATGATGGGACGCGCCATCGCAGCCGACGGCGGCGGCTCCATGCTCGCCACCCTCGTGGGTGCCGGGCCCACCACCACCTACGCCGAGAACATCGGTGTGATGGCCGCCACCCGGGTCTACTCCACCGCCGCCTACGTCGTCGCCGCGCTGGTCGCCATCGGTTTCGGGTTCTCCCCGAAGTTCGGGGCCGTCATCTCCGCCACCCCCGGTGCTGTGCTGGGCGGCATCTGCGTGGTGCTCTACGGCATGATCGGTCTGCTGGGCGCGAAGATCTGGAAGGAGAACCGGATCGACTTCGGCAACCCCATCAACCTCATCCCCGCCGCTGCCGGCATCATCATCGGCATCGGGGACGTGCAGCTGCCCATCGGGAACTTCTCCCTCGGCGGGATCGCGCTCGGCACCATCGTCGTCATCGCGGTCTACCACATCGCCCGGGTGATCGCCCCGAAGGAACTGCGCAGGGCCGCCGACGGCGCATCGCTGATCTATGACGCCCCTGGTATATACGACGCGGGGACCGAGGACGACAAGCGCTAGCATTCGGCCCATGACTTCGCTGACCAATGCCGACGAGGCCGGGTTCTTCGGGAACCACGGTGGTCGTTTCCTCCCCCCGCAGCTGGAGGCACCCATCGCGGAGGTCGCGGCGGCCTGGGCCGAGGCCCGCCGGGACCCGGACTTCCAGGCCGAGTACGAGGCCCTGCTCGCCGACTACGTGGGTCGACCGTCGCCGCTGTTCCTGGCCGAGAACCTGACCCGGCATCTCGGTGGGGCGAGGATCTACCTCAAGCGCGAGGACCTCAACCACACGGGTGCACACAAGATCAACCACTGTCTGGGCGAGGGGCTGCTGGCCAGGCGGATGGGCAAGAGGAGGCTCATCGCCGAGACCGGGGCGGGACAGCACGGGGTGGCACTCGCGACGGCGGCCGCGCTGCTCGGTCTGGAGTGCGAGATCCACATGGGATCGATCGACATCGCGAAGCAGCGGCCGAACGTGGTCAGGATGGAGTTGCTGGGCGCAAAGGTGATCCCGGTGGAGTCCGGAGGGCGCTGTCTCAAGGACGCCGTCGACTCGGCCTTCTCCGTGTTCGCCTCCGACCACCACGACACCTTCTTCGCCATCGGCTCGGTGGTCGGGCCTGATCCGTACCCGTCGATGATCCGTGACTTCCAGGCCATCATCGGGCGGGAGGCCCGGGCGCAGCTCCTGGCGAAGGAGGGGCGTCTGCCGGATGTGCTGGTCGCCTCGGTCGGTGGTGGGTCGAATGCGCTCGGGTTGTTCACCGCGTTCCTGGAGGACGACTCGGTCCGGATCTTCGGGGTGGAGCCCGCCGGCAAAGACCTCGACGTCGTCGGCGAGCACGCGGCCACCATGACGATGGGCACCCCGGGCACCCTCCACGGCATGCGGACCCTGGTGCTGCAGGACGACGACGGGGAGACCTGGCCGGTGCACTCCATCGCCTCGGGCCTGGACTACCCGGCGGTCGGCCCGCAGCACGCCTTCCTCAAGGAGGTCGGGCGGGCCGAGTACGTCTCGGTCAGTGATGCCGAGACCCTGGAGGCGTTCCAGCTGCTCTGCCGCACCGAGGGGATCATCCCGGCGCTGGAGTCGTCGCACGCGCTGGCCCACGCCGCCCGGATCGCGCCGACGATGGGCGCCGACGAGATCATCGTGGTCAACCTGTCAGGGCGCGGCGACAAGGACATTGACTACGTGGCCGAGAAGCTGGGACGCTGAGCGTGCAGGCCGCAGCGACCCTGACCCCGAACGAGCTGAGCGAGTTCCTGCTCAACGTCGCCACCGTGCGTCCCGTGTTCATCTGGGGGCCGCCCGGGATCGGGAAGTCGGCGCTGGTGGAGAGGTTCGCCGAGTCGGTGGGGTTGGCGTGCGTCTCCCTGCTCGGCAGTCAGCTGGCGCCGGAGGACCTCATCGGGGTGCCCCAGATCACCGACGGCGTCACCCGGTTCCGCCCGCCGGCGCTCATCGCCCGCGACGAGCCGTACTGCCTGTTCCTCGACGAGCTCAACGCGTGCTCGCAGGACGTGCAGAAGGCGTTCTACAGCCTCATCCACGACCGCCGGATCGGCGAGTACGAGCTGCCGGAGGGGTCCGTCGTCATCGGGGCGGGCAATCGCGCCCAGGACTCGGCGATCGTCAAACCGATGTCGTCGGCGCTGATGAACCGCATGGTGCACGTCCACATGCGGGTCTCGGCCAGCCAGTGGCTGGAGTGGGCGGTCGGGGCGGGCATCCACCCGATGGTGATCGAGTACCTCACCCAGCGTCCTGATCACCTGTGGAGCCAGCCGCCACGCCATGAGGAGCCGTTCTCCACCCCGCGGTCGTGGCACATGCTGAGCGACGCCCTCAACGGTTTCAGCGACGACGCACCGGCGCACATGGTGGAGGCGATCTCCTCGGGCTGCCTCACCCCGCAGCACGCCGCCCAGTTCCGGGCCTTCGCGAAGCTCGCCGACGACCGGCACCTGCTGGACGCCATCCTCAAGGGCGACGCGTCGTGGCCGTCGGACCCGAAGGACCGCGACATCCTGTACTTCCTGGCGCAGGCGTTCCGGGCCCGGCTGCTGAAGACGCTGCCTGCCGCCAAGAACGAGGCGAGCGGCGACGTGCAGGCCCTGGTCCACACGTCGAAGGGGCTGTTGAAGCAACTGGCGCAGATCAGCCTGGAGCTGGCGCAGATCGTCGTGGCCGAGGAGGGCGGCGAGGTGCTGCCGTCGTGGTACATGGTCGAGGTGGTGCGGGACCTGCCGCGGCTCATCGAGAAACGTCCCGACCCGAAGCAGTGAGCCGCGCCAAGTCGCGGATCACCCCCGCCCAGCAGGCCTGGGAGGACGGGGTTCGAATGGTCCGTCAGCACCCGGTGTTCGATCACCTGGTGGAGCAGTTCTCGCTGCACCGTCGCGAGCAGGGACATCACCCGGAGCGTGGTTACATCCTCGTCGGACGTAACCACAGCCTCCACGTGCATCCGAAGCGACTGGCGTCCCCGGAGGAGTGGGCCTTCCTGCTCGGTCGCGCCGGCCTCTACCACGCGATGGAGTTGTGGCGACCCGATCACGGAGACTGGGTGGCGTGGTCGGCCGCCTGCGACGTCGTGACCACCCGGTTCGTCGCGGGGCTGAAGTTCGGCCGCGCCCCCGAGGGGATGCAGCTGCCAGCGGACCTGCCGCAGTGGGACGAGGAGCGCTGGTACCGGGAGTTCACCACGCAGGGCATTCCGGGGTGGGCAGCAACGCTGTCCCTGGCCGGGCCGGATGTCTCCAGCATGGATTCTCCTGAGGGGTGGAGCAGCTGGTGGCGGGAGCCGACGTGGCTGTCGTGGCCGGAGATCTTCGCCCGGGCCATCAGCGAATCGGTGACCCAGGCCGTCGAGATGGCCGCCGGGCTCCGTGAGAACTTCGGTGAGGGTGGGCTCAGGCAGCGCAAGGACAAGCTGTCGGCGACCACACTGCGGGCGCGCGACTGGTTCACCTCGTCGTTCCCGCTGCTGGCGAGCATGGTGGCCTCCTTCACCTTCGTCGAGAACGTGGAGGTGTGCCAGCGGGAGAAGGTGATGATCGCCGCCGTCGACGAGGAACTCGGCACCATCTACCTCAACCCGGCGGCGGGGCTGGGGGTGGAGGAGACGAAGTTCGTCATCGCCCACGAGGTGCTGCACGTGGCGCTGCGGCACCATTCCAGGCGGGCGGGCCGGGACCCGTTGTTGTGGAACGCGGCCTGCGACTACGTCATCAACGACTGGCTGATCCAGATGGAGGTCGGTGAGGCCCCCGACCACGGGTTGTTGTTCGACGAGGAGCTGCGGGGGCTCTCGGCGGAGGAGGTCTACGACCGGATCGTCACCGACATCCGGCTGAAGCGCAAACTCATGACGCTGGCCGGGAAGCAGGGGGACATGCTGGAGCGGCCGCTGATGGAGGGGACCCCGTGGTTCACCGACCTCGACGCGTTCTGCCGCGACCAGCTGGGCAAGGGTCTGATGCTGCACCAGCAGCAGGAGCGTGGCTTCCTGCCGCTGGGGCTCGTGGAGGAGATCAAGGCGCTGCTGCAGCCGCCGATCCCGTGGGAGGTGCAGCTGGCGCAGTGGTTCGACCGCCACTTCCCTGCCGTCGAGACACATCGGACGTGGAAACGGCTGAGCCGCCGCCAGTCGAGCAGCCCCGACATCCCGCGCCCGCACCGGGAGCCGGACCTCGTCGACGGCCGGACCTTCGGGGTGGTGCTGGACACCTCCGGCTCGATGGAACGCAACACCCTGGCCAAGGCCCTGGGATCCATCGCGAGCTACGCGGAGGCGAAGGAGGTGCCCTACGTCCGGGTGATCTGCTGCGACGCGGCCGCCTACGACCTCGGCTGGCTGGCCCCCGGGGACATCGCGGGCCGGGTGCAGATCAAGGGCCGGGGCGGCACGGTGCTGGCCCCGGGGGTGCGGAAGCTCGTCGAGGACCCGGACTTCCCGAAGAACGGCCCCATCCTCATCATCACCGACGGCGACTGCGACACCTTCACCGTCCCCCGCGACCACGCCTTCCTGGTCCCGAAGGGCTGTCACCTGCCGTTTCGCCCCAGAGGCGACTTCTTCGAGATGAGCTGATTCGCGGACCTCGGGAGGAGCCACCAACTCACCGGGACGCCGTCACGGAGCGCAGTTGCTCCACCAGGACTCGCTCGTCGGCGGCTGCGAAGAACACGCCGTCCGCCTCTTCCACGAGGGCCACGGCCTGCTCCGCGACACGCACCCCTTCGCGGCTCAGCGCGATGAGCTTCTGGCGCGCGTCGGCCCGTCCGTCGACGCGGCTCAGATGCCCCTTGCCCTCCAGCGCCCGGAGCACCTGGGACGTGGTCATCGGGTCGATGCCGACCAGTTCGGCCACCCGACGTTGCGACGGCGGTTCGGCGGTCTCCTGCTCCAGCCACCACACGGCGGCGAGCACGACGAACTGGGTGTGGGTCAGGCCCACGGGCTCCAGCGCCGCCCGAACGGCTCGCTGCCACTGGAGCGTGACCCGCCACAGCAGGAACCCCGGGCTTCGGCCTGGGTCGTCGAATCGGGAGGTCATGCGGGCTCGCCCTCGAGGTGGCGCAGCAGCCCTTCCCCGCTGGCCTGTGCGGAGTTCGCGAAGCTGCGGCGCAGGAGCCTGCCCCAGAGCCAACCGAGTGCCCCCACCACCGACACCTCGACGACGACGCGGCTGCCGTCGTCGCCGGGCTCCACCTGGTGCAGGAACACCAGACGCGCCCCGGGCAATGAGGTTTCGTTGACGAGACACCGGTCCTGCTCCAGGACCGTGATGGTGAACGTCGCACTTGGTCCGCTGCGGGGCTTGAGCTTCCCGACGGCCCCCACGGCGGCTGGGCCCCGGAAGTCGACCTCGCTCACCTCGGGATCCCACACGGGCCAGGACTGTGGGCGTGCCCAGCAGTCGAAGATGGTCCGCGGCGGTAGCGGGCTGGTGACCCGGAAGGAGCTGAGCATCGTCATGCCGATAGTATGCGCACATACTATTGTGGTGCGCAAGGCGCGGCTCCGGTTGGATCGATCACGCCAAGGGGGTAACCTACGGAAGCGTAGGTTACTGAAACGTAGGTTGATGATGCAGCACTCCCCCGCCTCCCCGCCCCGGCTCGACTCCCGGGGCGTCAAGCCCCTGCTGAGGGGCTGGCTCCACCTCGGTTTCACCCCTGCCCTGCTCATCGCGGGCCTGGTGCTCACCGTCTTCGCGCCGACCCTGGCGGGGCGGATCGGCGTCGCCGTGTGGACCCTCAGCGGGGTGCAGTTGTTCGGCGTGAGCGCCGCCTACCACCGCGGCACCTGGCGCGACGCCACCCTGGAGCTGTTCCGCCGGATCGACCACTCCAACATCTTCGTCTTCATCGCGGGCACCTACACCCCACTCACCCTCACCCTGCTGGAGGGCTCCTCCCGCTGGGTGCTGCTCTGCCTGATCTGGGGCATCGCGATCCTCGGTGTGGTGTTCCGCACCTGCTGGATCGGCGCACCGCGCTGGCTCTACACGCTGTTGTACGTGGCGATGGGGTGGGTGGCTCTCGGTTGGATCGGCGAGTTCTGGGCCAGCGGCGGCCCCGCCGTCGTGATCCTGATGGCCGCGGGTGGAGTCATCTACTCCATCGGGGCCATCTCCTACGGCACCCGGTGGCCCCGGTTGTCGCCGCGTGTCTTCGGCTTCCACGAGTTGTTCCACGCCTGCACCATCGCGGCCGCCGTCTGTCACGCCGTCGCCATCGGACTGGCCGTGTTCTGATGCCATAGAGTGGCTGCCATGGCACAACCGTTGAAGGACCTCATCGCCCCCGACTGGGCCGAGGCACTGGCCGACGTCGAACCCCGCATCCACGCCATGGGCGACTTCCTGCGCGACGAGATCACCGCCGGGCGCAGCTATCTTCCCGACGGCGCAAACGTGTTGCGCGCCTTCACCCGCCCCCTCGCGGATGTCCGGGTGCTGATCGTGGGCCAGGACCCCTACCCCACGCCCGGCCACGCCGTCGGGCTGTCCTTCTCCGTCGCCCGGGACGTGCGGCCGCTGCCGAAGAGCCTCATCAACATCTACAAGGAGTTGAACGACGACCTCGGCATCCCGCCCGCCCAGCACGGCGACCTGAGCGCCTGGTTCGACCAGGGCGTGCTGCTGCTGAACCGGGTGCTGACGGTGGCGCCGGGCAGTCCCGGATCGCACCGGGGCAAGGGCTGGGAGGAGGTCACGACGGCGGCCATCTCGGCGCTGGCCTCCCGCGGCGGCCCGCTGGTCGCGATCCTGTGGGGGCGCGACGCCCAGTCGACGACCCCGCTGCTCGGCGACGTCCCGGTCATCGCGAGCGCCCACCCGTCGCCGCTGTCGGCCCGCAACGGTTTCTTCGGCTCCAAGCCGTTCAGCCGGGCCAATGCGGCCCTCGAGGCGCAGGGCGCCACTCCCATCGACTGGACGCTGTGACCGCCCGCCGGTTTCGCCTGCCTTGAGTCCGGTTCGCCTGTCCTGACTTCAGCTCGCCTGTCTTGTTCGGAAATGCCTGTCTTGTTGGGCAGGCAATTCCGAACAAGACAGGCATTTCTGACCCAAGGCAGGCAAATCCCCGGGAGTGATGGGGTGAAGATGGGGTGAATCGGCCTGGCTCGGGGCATCAGGGGGTCGCGACGAGGACCCGCAGCGGATGCACCTGTTGGTACGGCCCCATACTCTTGTCCCCATGGACATTGACGTGGCTGGTTTTCTTCGACGCAGGCTCAACCCGCAGCTGGTGACCCCGGAGCAGGCCCTGCCCGGGCGCGATCAGCCGATCCTGGACCCGATCCCCCGGCACGCCGTGCTCGGTCTGCCGCTCGACGAGGTGCCCGAGGGCTGCGAGGTGGCCCACTTCGCGATGGGCTGCTACTGGGGCGAGGAGCGGCTGTTCTGGGAGACCGACGGTGTGGTCAACACCGCCGTCGGGTTCATGGGTGGCATCACCCCCAACCCGACGTACCGGGAGACCTGCACGGGCCAGACCGGTCACACCGAGACCGTGCAGGTGGTCTTCGACCCGGCGCGGATCAGCTACGACGACCTGCTGAGGTTGTTCTGGGAGAACCACGACCCCACCCAGGGATTCCGGCAGGGCAACGACGTCGGCACCCAGTACCGCTCCGCCATCTTCCCCACCGACGAAGCCCAGCTGGCCGCCGCCACCTCGTCGCGTGACGCCTTCCAGGCCCGGATGACGGAGTCGGGCTACGGCCGGATCACCACCGAGATCACCCCGGGCGCGGTCTTCTACCCGGCGGAGGAGGAGCATCAGCAGTACCTCCACAAGAACCCGGGCGGGTACTGCCCGAACCACGCCACGGGCGTGCGGTGTGGCTGAGGTCGACTGCGGTTTCGACGACGGCGCGCGCTGGTTCCGGCTGCGCGCCGTCGCCGTCATCCTCCACGAGGGCTCGGTGCTCATGATGAGCAACCAGACCGATCCGTACCTGTACACGATCGGCGGCGGGGTGCAGCACGGGGAGACCATCGAGGAGGCCGTGATCCGTGAGGTGCGCGAGGAGCTGGGAGTTGACTACGGTATCGACCGGCTGTTGTTCATCCACCAGAACTTCTTCACCGACGAGCATTCCCCGCTGCTGGTGGGCCGGGCCTGCCATGAGGTCTCCTTCCACTTCCTCATGACCTTCGACCCCGCACAGCCGATCCGGCCGGGCGGAGTGACGACGGACGGGCGACGGGAGCAGCCGGTCTGGGTACCGCTCAGCCGCTACGGCCAGGACCGCCCCGCCTACCCGGCCTTCTACGCCACCGAGCTGCTCGATCCACCGGCCCAGCCCCGCCTCATCACCACCAGACAGGCATCTTCCCAACCGGAGACCAGAGGGCAAAAACCCTTGTCAACGCGGGAAAACGTAACTTTCGGGTAGACTTCGGCACTTCTTCGCCGAAACCTCTTCCCCGGGGAGTCACGGGCTGCTACGCTGCTGCCACCCAACTACCAAAGGAGTGATTGGTGATGAAGACGAAGAAGCGACTCATCGCCCTCGCGGCAGCCGCCATGCTGTTCGGCTCACTGACGGTGACACCGGCTGAAGCTGCATACACATCAGGCCGAATCAACTGCTACAACAACACCACCGCTGGCGTCCATGGAGCAAAATACGGCCGCTACGATCTCATGATCATAAAACTCGGTGGGCACCAGTTCTACCGAGGTTACGCCCGCTCCAAGACAGTCAAGTCGAACTACCGCAGTACCAACTGGTCGGTCAGCGCGCAGACCCTTGAGGCGCACAAGACTCGTGGCACCTGCATCGTCTACGAATGAGAGCATCCACCTTCTTGACCCTCCCGCTGGGGGTGTGCAGCCTCGGCCTAATCAGCTGCGCACCCCCACAGGCCGCTGCCCCCAGCAGCACCGCCACCACACCCCAGGCCTGGGACCCCAACGCATGGGAACCGCCAGTCAAGGTCACCCTCAAGACCTACACCGAGGAAGAACGCTGGGCCCTCCGCGCAGAGTTGCTGAAACACGATGAGCCGAAGAACAGCCCCGTGCCCGGGGTGGAACTGATCCGATGGACCGAAGGCCCTGCCGAGCACTGGACCACGGTTGCCCAGTGCCTCACCGAGCGAGGCTTCCCCGCCGAGGCCGAGGTGGACTCCAGAGGTGTCATCTTCCCGAATGGCGGATCACCTGAAGAACAAGATGATGCCCTCGAAATCGCTTGGTACGTCTGTCAAGCAGAATACAGCTTGGACCCCCGCTACCACGACGACTGGAATGAAGAACAACTAGGAGTGGTCTACGACTACTTCACTCAGCACTACATCCCCTGCATGAAAGCCCACGACCAGCCCGTCAACGAGAAGAACAAACCCACCCGCGACGTCTACATCGCCACATACAATGACGAGGACGCAGACCCCTGGTGGCCCTACCCAGTCGCAGTGGTACCCCAACACGTGAAAAAGGCCTGTCCTGAACTCCCGCCGGACAAAGCACTCTACGGCGGCTGACATGACCAGGATCCACCTCGCCGCCCTCCTCGCAGGCGCATGCACCCTCGCCCTGACCAGCTGCACACCCCCACCAGAAGCCAGCGCCCCCAGCGCCACCGCACCCCAGACCTGGGACCCCAACCTGTGGGAACCAACCGTGAAGATCACCCCCAAGACCTACACCGAGGAAGAACGCTGGGCCGCCCGAACCGAGTACCTGAAACGCTTGGAGCCCAGCGACGGCCCGCCAGGCGATGTGCAACTGATCCGCTGGGTGAACGGCACCAAGGAATACTCCGAAACGATGGCGCAATGCCTCACTGAGCGTGGCTTTCCAGCCGAACCAGACACACTCGGAGTAGCCTTCTCGAGCGGGAGCCCTCCCAAGGAGCAAGAACAATCTCTTGACATCGCTTGGTACGTGTGTGAAGCACAGTACACCTTGGACCCCCGTTTCCACGGCGAATACACTGATGAACAAGCGGGTCTACTCTACGACTACTTCACCCAGTACTACATCCCCTGCATGAAAGCCCACGACCAGCCCGTCAACGAGAAGGACAAACCCACCCGCGACGTCTACATCGCAACCTTCAGCGGCACGGACAGTGCCCCTTGGTGGCCCTATTCCGAGACCACGGTGCCTCCCAAAGATGTTGCCGAGGCCTGCCCTGAACTCCCACCGGACAAAGCCCTGTATGGAGGATGAATGAAGAAGGCCATCTTTGCCGGAGCTGTCGCGCTGGCAGCGGCAGCCGGTTTCTGGGCCGGGCGGGTCACTCTGGCCCCGCCCCAGGCCACCGGCCAGGCCGACGACTCGTCGGTGACCGTCGAGGTGGTGGAGAAGGAACTCGGCCGGGTGCTGACCCTCAGCACCACCGTTGAACGCGCCAGCGCCCCGGCCGCAGTCAACCGACTCGACGGCACCGTCACCTCCGTTGGCCCCGGAGGCGAGGTGACCAACGGCGACGTCCTCTACGCCGTCAACGGGGTGGCGGTGCGGGTCATCGCAGGCACCACCCCCTTCCACCGGCCCTTGGGTGAGGGCGACAGCGGCCCTGACGTGGCTCAGGTGCAGGCGGCCCTCGTCGTAGCCGGGCACACCACCGAGGCCCCCGACGGGCAGTGGCGCTCCTCCACCACGGCCGCGATGCGGGCCTGGCAGAAGGCCGCCGGTCAACCCGAGACCGGCACCATGAACCTGGGGGAGCTGGTGGCCGTACCGACCCTGCCCACCCAGGTCAGCCTCGACACCTCCATCCTGTGGCCCGGCGCCCCCGTGGCAGGAGGTGAGGTCGTCGTGCGCGCCATGAGCGGCGACCCCACCTTCGCGATGGTGCTCACCCCACAGCAGGCCGAACTCGTACCACCCCAGACCACCGTGAAGGTCCGCCACGGTGACCACGCCTGGGAAGGAATCACCGGCGAGCACATCCCGAACGACCAGGGCGTGAGCGTCCCCATCACCGCCCAGGACGGCACCCTGCTGTGCGGTGACCAGTGCGCCGCGCTACCCGGCAAGGCCAACCTCCTCACCGACGTCCAGATCATCCCGCCGGAGACCGGGCCGGTCGTCCCCGTCGCCGCTCTCACCACCCAGCCGGATGCCACCACCACCGTCACCGTCGTGACGAGCAGCGGCGACGAACAACGCACCGTCACCATCCGCACCGTCGCCGAGGGGCTCACCGTCGTCGACGGGGTGAACCCGGGCGAGCAGGTGCGGGTCCTCGGGTCGTCCAACCCGACCCCGGAGGCCTCGCCCTCATGACCACCCTCAACGTCGATGATCTGCGCTTCGCCTACGCCAAGGGACAGACCGAACTCTTCGACGGCCTGAGCCACCGGTTCACCCCGGGTGCGGTCACCGCGCTGACCGGGGCATCAGGGCGCGGCAAGTCCACACTGCTGTACGTGCTCGGGCTCATGCTCACCCCTTCCGCGGGCACCGTCACCATCGGCGACGACGTGGCCTCCACCCTGCCCGACCACCAGCGGGCACGGCTGCGGGCCACCCGCATCGGCTTCGTCTTCCAGGACTCCGAGCTGGACCCATCACGCATCATCCTCGACTCGGTGACCGAGCCCGGCCTCTACGCCGGGGCCGACCGCGATGAGTTGCGCACCCGCGCCCGTGACCTGCTCACCCGGTTCGGCCTGGCAGAGCGCGCCGACCACCGCCCCGGCCAGATCTCCGGTGGCCAGGCACAGCGCGTGGCGATCTGCCGCGCCCTGGTCAACTCCCCCGACATCGTGCTGGCCGACGAACCCACCGGAAACCTCGACCCGGACAACTCCACGCTGGTCCTCGACGCCCTCGCCGAGGCCGCCGGGGAGGGCCGTACCGTGGTGGTCGCCACCCACGACCCCAGCGTCGTGGCGCGAGCCGACGAGGTGCTGAGCCTGTGAGACCCGTCGATCTGCTCCGCGAGGCCTTCACCGCCGCCCGCTGCTCCCCCGTCCCCAGCGCCCTCGTGGCCCTCGTCGTTGCGGCGACGGCGTGCGTCGCCCTCGTCACCGTCGGACGCCAGGCGGCACTTGAGGCCGATCTGGCCCGCGACCTGGCAGGCCCGAACGCCCGCACCCTGACCGTGACCGATGTCAACGGCTCCAAGACGTTGAGCCCCGCCGCCGTGGCCGTGCTGCGTAACCTGTCCACCGTCGAGGCGGTGGTCGGCAGCAACACCCCCGTCGATGTGGTCAACGGCGCGGTGGGGGAACCCAAGGTGGCGCTGGTCGGGCTCGTCGGCGACATCGAACGTGCCGTCACCCTCACCCGTGGCCGCCTGCCCCGCACCCCCGGGGAGGCCGTGGTATCCATCGAGGTGCAGCGCAGGCTCGGCCTGGCCGAGCCCGTCGGCTTCCTGAACGGCCCGAACGGCCGCCAATGGGCCATCGTCGGGTCGTTCACTCCTCAGGCGCCTTTTCAGGAGTTGGCGAGCATGGCCGTGACCACGGTGACCGACGACCAGCCGCTGCGTCAGGTGAAGACCCTCTCAGCAGGCATCGAGGTCACCGCCGCCACCCAGAATGCGGCTCTTGGCATCGTGGCCGCGGGGGCGAACAAGCTCAGTGTGGACTCCCCGCTGGCTGCGGCCGCGGCCGGGCAGCTCGTGGAGCGGCAGATCACCGGGTTCGGGCGCTCGCTACTGTTGTTGATCCTCGGGGCCGGGGGGTTCTTCGTCGCTGTCGTGGTGCTGGCCGATGTCCTGATCCGACGCCGTGACCTCGGCCGACGGCGCACCCTCGGCATCACCCGCGCTGATCTCGTCGCCCTGGTTGCGCTGCGCACCGCCGTCCCGGCAGGGATCGGGGCGCTCGGCGGGATGACCCTCGGGGTGGGGTTGGGGGCGCTGTGGGGTCAGGTCCCGGGCCTGGACTTCGCCCTCGCCGTCGCGGTGCTGGCCTGCCTGACCACCCTGCTGGCGGCGATCCCACCCGCGGTGCTCGCAGCGAACCGGGACCCGGTGGCGGTGATGCGCACCGCGTGAGTGGCGCTGAAAACCCACAGGTTCCCTGCACTCATTCGCCTCACTGGCCTACAGCGGCCCCAGTTCAAAGCGTGACGCTGGCGGGCAGGAGCTACCTCCACCACGCCTCGTTTCCCACCGTGGATGACATGGACGTGCGGGATGAGAGTCGGCGTCCACGTTGATGCTCGACCCCATGGCCCACAGGGACCAAGACGTCCACCTCAAAGCTCTGGAACACCACCGCTTGGTGGACTGGATCGAGTACGGGCGTTACGTCACTCGGACAAAAACTGCCTTACTGGCAACCTCTGACCATGCTGGACCACCCCAACCAGTCCTCGCTGACTGGCCCGTGAAGGTCCGTGACGCGCACGACAACCTCGTTGAAGACGCACGCTTCATCGTCAAATACCTGCATGTGGAGGAGAAGGGAAGCAACGTGAACGTCGCCTCCCACCTGCTACTGGACGTCCTTGAGCAGAACATTGACGCAGCGATGGTGATCTCCAACGACTCTGACCTGGCCTGGCCTGTCAGCCAAGCACGCAAACGGGTCCCCGTTGCCACAGTGAGCCCCCGGAACAAGGTCACCGCTGGCGCCCTACAGGGGTCTCCCACCGACGGAGCGGGAAGGCACTGGTGGTGGAAAATCCAGAAGCAGATCTACCAAGCGTGCCAACTTCCTGATCCGTGCGGAAACCAGCGGAAGCCGCGTGGCTGGTGAGGAGACACCCCAACCGTCTTCCGTGGAGGTGAGGTTGACTCCCCCCACACAGCCCGATAGACTTCATGAAAACTCACCCGGCTCCTCGTGGGTCGGGTCTTTTCATGCCCTCCCGGTGCGCCGTTGGACGACCTCCGGCACCCAGACCGGGACGTAGGGGGAGATGCAGCCACCCGACGTCGGATGGTTCTTCAGCACCTCGAGGCGCTCCCCGATCTCCAGCACCCGCTCGCGGTAGGACTCGTGCTCGATACCGATGTTGCCCAGACAGGTGTTCATCGCCCACTGCAACCGCTCAGGGGCATCCTTCATCTCGGCCTCGATCACATCCAGCAGCGCAGCCAGGTCCAGACCCTCCGGGTTCTTCACCACCCGGTCCGTCGTCAACGCCCACCCCGCCGCCGCGATGCGGGGCTCCGGGTCTGCCAGCCAGCGCGTGCGCAACTCCTCGGCGTGCCGCGACTTCGCCGCCAAGTAGCTGACGAACCAGTCGGTCTCCTTGTTCGTGGCGGCCTCCCGGAGCCATCGGTCCAGCTCCGCGACGGTGAACTGCTTCGGCCGGGCGACGAGCAGAGCCACCAGCCTGGCGTTCGGCTGCCGCGTGGCCCACAGGGCCCGCGCCAACTCCGGCTGAGCCCCGAGCTGTTTCGCAATTCCACGCACCTTTGTCAGGTTCACGGAATGGGCATCACCATGACGGCGATTGACGGCCAATGCCTTGGGATCCGCAAGGGATTCCAACTCGGCGAGCACATCGGGAAGAACAGGTCGGAGCACGCGTCCATCCTAATCAACCCGGCTTTGAGAACTCAGGTCGGGGTCACTGTTGATGCTCATTCAGGACCCGGAAACCCATCCTCGGTTCGGCCGACAACGACACCGATCCGCCCGTTCCACGGGACGCCCCCGAACCGGGAAGGCCCCTTTTGTCACCCTCCAAACTCACTCTGACTTCGGCTTACTCTGCCCGGAAGGACGACGACACCGCCTCGCCGTCCGGAGGTCAGGACCCTGCGGTCTCCTAGAATGTGGGGGTGAAGATGTCCCGCACCGCCACCGTCGTGGTGCTCGCGCTGCTCGCAGGGTGCACCCAGCAGGCCCCGGAACCAACGCACTCCAACTCTCCCACACCCGCTCCCCCCACGTCATCCACACCCTCCACACCTGCGGCCTCCCCGTCGCCCAGCCCCTCACTGCCGGTGAAACTGTCCCTGACCAAGGACCTCACCCACGGCGGTGCCGAGGTGGTCCTGAAACGCATCACCGGGCTCTACGGCAACCTTCCCGCCCTCAAGCTGGACGTCTCCGAGACCGAACTCACCATCACCCTGCTGGATCGCGACGAACACCCCGTCACCCTGCGCTGGCGGGAGGGCACCATCTCCCAGGTCGACTCCGACGTGAAATACCTGGAACAGACCACCTTCCAACCCACCGACTTCCCCCTCGGCAACATCGCGACGACCTTCGCGGCCGCGGAGGAGCTGGGCGCGAAGGGCGAGAAGGTGCTCCAGGTCGTGGAGTACCGCCCCGGCGAGGTCTACATGACCGTCACCACCAGCCCGGAGACCAAGACCGTGTTCTTCACCCGCAAGGGTGAGGCGGTCCGGACACTCGGGTTCCACTCCGTCGCGGACATCACCCAGGGCCTGAAGGAGGTGGTGGCAGGTGCCAGGGCCGCCACCCAGGTCGGGTTCTCCCCCGAGGCGGGCTACTGGGTGGATCTTCCACCCACCTCCGGCGTCACGGAACGACGCTCCCGGATGGGCGCACTTCCCGTCTACGTCACCCGACGCAACGAGACCACGAACCGACCCGCCTTCGACCCCGTGGCGATCGATGCCCTGGTGCTGGCCAGGGCCATCGAGAAGTACGCACCCGACGAGACCAAGCCGTGCCGGGTCGAGATCGACTCGCGTTTCGTCAAGGTCGCCCCGACGGTGCGCTACGACTGCGACGGCCGCGTCACCTGGACCGACCTGGCCGGCCAGGAGTACACCGAGGCCGAACTCAACTGAGCAGCCCCATCCGCTCGGCCTCCGCCGTGAGCTGCTCCCGGGCCCTCGGGTGCGCGGCACCGATCAGCCCGAGCGCCTGATCACGTTGACTGGCACCGAAGATCCGTGCCGCCCCCTGCTCCGTCACCACCCACGAGGGCTGCAGCGACGTCGTCGCCTCACTCAGTTTCGCCACGACGGTGGACCGGTCGGCCTTCGGGTGCCACGACTTCAACGCGATGATGGACTGCCCGCCCGGGGAGTGCAGGGCACCCACGACGAAGTCCGCCTGCCCGCCGGTGCCGGAGATGATCCGGTCCTGCACCCGGGTGGCGTTGACCGCCCCGAACAGGTCCACCTGCAGCGCGGTGTTGATGCTGGTCACCGCCGGCTGCTGGGCGATCATGCCGGGACTGTTGGTGGTCTCGCAGCGCAGCAGCCGCAACTGCGGGTTGTTGTCGGCCCAGGCGTACATCTCGGCCGAGCCGTAGGCGAAGGTGGCGGTGATGGGATGGTCCGGGTCCAGCACCCCGGCCAGGGCCAGGTGGTGGAAGCCGTCGGCCATCAGTTCGGTCCACACCCGCAACCGTCTCGCCCCGCCGAGGGCCTTCAACACCGCACCGGGCAGGGCGCCGATCCCCATCTGGAGGGTGGCCCCCTCGGGAATCATCGCCGCCAGACGTTCCCCGAGTGCCGCGGACTCGTCGTCGATGGGGATGTCACCGGCCACGGGGACCGGTTCGGTGATCTCCACCGCGAGGTCGATGTCGGAGACGTCCAGCACACCGTCGCCCTGGATGAACGGCATCTCCTCGTTGATCTGGGCGACGAGCAGCCCTCCTCTGGCCTTGAGTGCCTCGATGGCCCCGGGCAGCACCTGCACCTCGATGCCGAGGCTGACCTTTCCATCGATGACGCGGGAGGTCTGGACGGCCACGACGTCGGGCGGCAGGGTGGAGGTGAACAGTTTCGGGGTCACCGAGAGCCTGGCCGGGTAGTAGTCGACGCGCGGGTTGCCACGCAGCCCGGACCCGACGAAGGTGGTCTCGATCCGCACCCCGTCGCGATCGGGCAGCGCGCCGAGACCGTTGACGATGAACAGCCGGTACTCCGCGATGGCCGCATCCAGCAGAGCAAGCAGGGCACGAGGGGTCCCGAAGCTGCCCTGGGTGACGATGCGGGGATTCGAGGGCAGGCTGGGCAGCGCTGTCTCCAGCTGCTCAGGGGTGATGATGCGCATCCAGGTCCTCAGATCTCAGCCGTGTCGAAGGTGTTGCAGGCAGCGGGGTCGCCACTGTCGAACCCGATCCCGACCCAGCGCTGCCGCTGCTCGGAGCTGCCGTGGGTCCAGGACTCGGGATTGACGAAACCACCCTGCTGGCTCTGGATGTGGTCGTCACCGACGGCGCGTGCCGCGTCGCTGATGCGCAGCAGGTCGTCGCGGGAGACCGAGGCGATCGGGGAGTTCGGGTCCTTGAGGGTGTTGTGGAAGAACACCCCTGCGTAGCAGTCCGCCTGCAGCTCGAGGCGCACCTGCTGGGAGCCGTCACCGGCGTCGCGCTTGACCGAACGCAACGTGCCGTCGAGGTTCTGGACGTGGTGGCCGTACTCGTGGGCGATGATGTAGAGCTCCGCGGCATCGCCACCGCTGGCCCCGAGCTGTTTCAGCAGCTGACCGACGAAGGAGTCGTCGATGTAGACGGTGGAGTCGCCGGGGCAGTAGAACGGCCCCATCTGGCTCTGGCCGACACCGCACGCGGTATGGGTGGTACCGGTGAACAGCAGCATGTCGGCCGACTTGTAGCCGGGCTTGGCCTTGGCCCAGTAGTTCTGCACCGCCACCTCGTAGTTGACCCACCGGCAGTCGCGGTTCTGCTGCACCGACACCCCGTCGCACTGGGTCTCGTAGGCACCGGGGCGGGAGTCGGAGCCGGGATTCTGGCCGCCCATGAGGTCACCGACGTTGAGCCCGAGTGAGGGGCCGAGGACGAGGGCCAGCAGCAGGACCACGATGCCACCGAGGCCACCGCCCACGGCCATCCCGCGGCCACGGCCACCCAGCCCACCGCCCAGGCCTCCCCCGAGACCACCACCGGACCGGGAACCTCCCTGGGCGCGGCGGGTACGGGTGCCGGACAGGTCAGCGCTGTCGCGATAGTCCACGTTTGCCCTCCTGAAGAAGTCGTCGTCCCACTCTATCCTGCAGGCATAGGATCATCAGGTGCGCTTGTGTGGTTTCAGCCGTGGTTCCCTGGTGACGAGTTTTGTCGTGGAACACGGGAAGCACCCGGACCACACCCTGTTCCGGCAGGGCTGGGTGCTGCTGCGGCCCCTGCACACGCGGCTCCGCGACGGCGAGGTCGAGGTGGATGTCGAGGTGCGTCGCTGCCGCCCACAGGACCCCGCCCCGACGGCCCGGTTCATCCACCACGAGGAGCCGGGCAGCACGGAGACGCCCGTGGTGCATCAACGGGTGGGTGCGTATGCCATCGTCGTCTCCCCCTGGGGGGTGCTGGGGACGGTGAACTCCTCCCTGACCAAGGCCCCGGGGACATGGGCTCTCCCGGGTGGCGGCCTCGATCCCGGCGAGGACCCGGCCGACGGGGTGCGACGTGAGGTGTTCGAGGAGACGGGGCAGCACATCCGGCTGGGACAGCTGGTGGCAGTGCAGTCCGATCACTGGATCGGGCGGGCGGTCAACGGTGTGCTGGAGGACTTCCACGCGCTGCGGCTCATCCATGCCGCAACATGCGAGACACCCAGCCACCCCGTGCTCCACGACCTGGGAGGGTCGACGGAGCGGGCTGGCTGGGTGCCGGTGAAGATGTGGCGGCAGCGCCGCTGGACGTCACCTGCGTTCGAGGCGCTCAGTCAGCACCTCGAACGCATCCTGGCTCAGTCCTGCTGGAAGTAGGACAGGATCCGCAGCATCTCGATGTAGAGCCACACCATGGTGACGGTGATGCCGAAGGCGGCCCGCCACGACTCCGAGGCCGGGGCCTGGGCGGCGATGCCGCGCTCGACGAAGTCGAAGTCCAGCACCAGGTTGAACACCGCGAGGCAGACGGCGAGGATCGAGACGCCGATGGAGAGCAGGCCCGCGCTGGAACCGACGTCACGCAGCCCGGTGTCGAACCCGAGCATGGCCAACGCGAAGTTGACCAGCATCACGCCGGCGAAGGCCATGGTGGCGATGGTCACCATCTTGCGGAACTTGCCGGTGACGCGGATGTTGAAGAACTTGTACGCAGCCAGCGTGGCACCGGCGGTGACGAAGGTGGCGAGCACGGCGGACATGACGATGCCGGGCCACATCATGTCGAAGAACTTCGACAGACCACCGATGAACACGCCCTCCAGGACGGCGTAGATGGCCAGGGCCACCGGGCTGATCCTGGCACGCATACCGACGACGAGGGAGGCCACCAGCGAGGCGACGGCTCCGCCGATGGTGACGGGGATCACCAGTTCCACCGGGACCAGGAGGTAGGCACCCGCGGCCACGGCGAAGACGATGAGCAGCGAGATGGCGGTCTTGGCCAGGACGTCGTCCATGGTCATGACACCACTGATGTGCTGCGGCTGCGGCTGCTGGTGGCCGAGCGGTGCACCCGGCTGCCCGTACGGGTTCTGCCCGTACGGTGCGTAGGGGGCCTGTCCGGGCTGGGGGTAGCCATAGCCCGGCTGGGGCTGCCCGTAGCCCTGCTGCGGGTAGCCGTAGCCGGTCGGCTGAGGCGGTCGGTTGAACGTCTCACTACGGGAGAACACGGGGTTGGCCATGTTGGTGCCCTTCACATTCGTTAACTGTTGCCCTCCAGTCTAGACGGCCTCACCGACAGTTCCCAGTGCGAACCTGGAGCAGCCCCCGTCCGGCCGCCACCTGACCGTCAACCCCACCCAGCCCGCACGTTATGTCATTTCAGCGAGTTGTCGGGCATGTCATCGACGAAACGTGCAACTGACCCCCGGAAAGTACATCAAACGGAGGACACGAGCGCACCCATAAATCGAGGAAAACAACGATTTTTGCCCGCGCCTGTCGTCTGCTCCGTAGCATGGACCCATGCACGACGACGGTCCCTCCCGGCCCTCGGGCCAGCTGATCCGCAGCTCCACAGCGGAGTTCTTGATCTTCACCGGCCAGGACGGCGGAGCAAGCATCGAGGTGCGCCACGAGGACGAGACGGCGTGGCTGACCCGACGGCTGATGGCCAAGCTGTTCGGCACCGCCCGGACCAACTCGGAGCACCCCACCCAGTTCCACAAGTGGGCCACCCGGGTGCTGCGGGACCTCGACCTCAAGGGCCACGTCATCGACCGGAAACGGATGGGCAACGGCCCCTTCCTCGACGAGGACCACCACGAGCGCCTTCTGGGGAAACCGCATGCCCGAGCAGGTTTCCCCACGAGACCCCAGCATGGTCACAGCTGCCGCTCCTCCAAGATCATGCGCAGGCTCTTCCTTGCCCGAGCCAGTCGAGCGCGCACAGCCTCTGCAGAGACATTCAACAGCGAGGCAATCTCCGTGGCCTTCATCCCCTGCCAATAGGCAAGCACAAGAACCTCTCGATACGACTCACACAAGCAATCAACTGCTTCTCGAACTCCGCTCACCACATCGCAGCCTTGCCGTTGGACTAAACAGTCCAAGGCAATCCTAGCCTGCAATGCAGCCCTCCTGCGCCGAGCTCGGTACTCGTTTCCTATCAGATTTCTTGCAGTCTCAAAGAGCCAAGGCACCTCGAGAGCTCCTCCAGAGCAATGGTACCCCCACGCAACCCTGAAAACCTCGGCCACGATCTCCTCAGCGTCCTCTTGTGAGTTGACCCTCCGCTCAACAGTTGCCAGCAGCGAAGCATAGTGCTGTGTGTAGATTTCCTCGAACGACATCGTCCCCCCCTCCAGTGCCGACAAACAGCGGCAAACATCTCCCCGCGGCACCCATCCCAAGAATGCCGTAGCAGCATCAACCAGGCAATCCTTCACCCAGAAATCTGGCCATTGGTTGACCGCACTTGCCCCGAAGCGCCACGTGGGAGCCATCCACGCCCTTGGCCAGGCACCACCAGAGACCTTGGGAGGAGCTGGACTTTTCAGGAAACCCTTCGCCCTCTTCCAGTCAGCGACCTATTCATCTGATGATGCTGGTGGCAGGCCGCGATCATCTCGTCGTCGTGGGTGGCGATGACGACCGTGGCCCCCTTGGCTGCGAAATCGGCGAACAGCTCCACCACCAGGCGACGGTTCGCCGCATCCAGCGAGGCCGTCGGCTCGTCCACGAAGAGCACCTGGGCGTCACGGTGGATGGCTCGGGCCAGGGCGAGGCGTTGTTTCTCCCCGCCGGAGAGGTGGCTGGCCAGCTCATCCTCTCGCCCCGCCAGGCCGACGTGTTCCAGCACGGCCTTCAGCTCAGCGGATTCACCTCCCCGACGCAGGGTGACGTTGAAGGCCACCGGCTCATCATCGATGATCCCGTAGTCCTGCAGAACGAAGGCTGCGTGGTCTCGCCAGAAAGCACGGCAGGCCCGCGCACTTCCCCCTGAGATCACCGCCCCATCAGCGGTGACCTTGCCCTTGCTGGGCGGCAGCAGCAGCCCGAGGGTGTGCAGCAGGGTGGTCTTGCCGGACCCCGACGGCCCGATCAGGGCGGTCATCTCCCCGGGCACACATCGCACGGACTCTCCCGCAATGATCTGCTTCTGGCCGATCTTGACTCCGACGTCATGGGCTTCGATGAGCATGGGTCTCCGCTCCTTCCTAGAGCTTTCGGTGCGTGATGCGGGTGAAGATCGTCGCGGCGGCGGCGGCATGGGCGAGGTTCAGCACGGCCAGCCCTGCAATCCCTGCGACCGCTGTCGCGAGCAGTGCCGCGGGGGTCCCCAGCTGGAGGAGCAGGGCCACGGCCACCACCACGCCGCCAAGAATCAGCTCGCGGCGGGCACGTGGCCGGGTCGTCTGCTCCCATGTCGCACCGCTCAGTCTCATCGGGAAGTCACGGCGGGTGTTGAGCAGAGCCGCGATCACTGCGTTCACCCCGGCCGCGACGATGAAGGCAGCTGTCATGGCCACCACCGCAACGGTCAGGATACGCGCCAGGTGGGCTGCGAACTGTGCGCGCAGAATGCCCTGCTCCGCCGCATACAGTGGAAGGATCGCTCCCTCGACCCCCAACTCGGCCAGCCCGGCCTCATCCAGCCCAGCCTCCTTCAGCAACCCGTTCGTCTCAGCCACCCCTGTCAGCATGACATTTCCGGTGGAGGCGAGGCTGACGAGATTTGGCGGATCGAACACGACATCAACCGACGGGGCCTCGATCACCAGGACATCATTGAAGAAACTCAGCTGCCCCGGCCTGCCGCCATCGGCCACCGGGTATGCCACTCCTGAGGCTGGAACATGAAATTTGAGGTCCGCCAGAACCTCTCCTTCAGAGTTTGCGTTTCTGTTCCAGATAACCCAAGAATCACCCAGTTCCTGTTGAAGCATCGGCATCTCCTGCTCCCGGGAAACCGGAACGAGCACATCATCCCCAACCGATGTCGAGACAAGATTGATCCAACCGGAGTTGACGATGGAGATCGCCGAGTAAGGTCCGAAATCAGCGGACCAGTCCGTTTCCTTGATGGTGTAGGACATGACTGCCTGTCCTTCGGATTCAGCACTGGACACTGCCTGCTGGACCCGATTCGCCACAACATCGAGCTGTTCTGAAGTCATCTCGAAGCCCAACATGACCTGATCCGAGAACTCATACCACGTCGAAAGCTGTCGGGCACTCTGCTCCGCCTCCTGGGCAGCCATCCATGCCGGTCCTGCAGAAGCAACCAGGGCGAACAGAGTCAGCGCCTGGACGATGCGCGCTGGTCCCTGCAACATCCTCACCGCGGGCTTCCGGGTGGCGAACAGTGCGGCACTGGGCCAGGCCACCACCGACAGCAGAAGGATCACGACCCCGCACAGCACGAAGGCGATGATCTCGAAGGAGACCAACGCCTGGGCGAAGAGCGGAACGTGGACCCAGCCACGTGTGAGCCCGACGAACCCGCAGCACAGCAACCCCACCAGCACAGCGCTGCCCACCAGAAACAGCAGATACCCTCCGATGTCCTGGGCCTGGATGCGCCACGGCGAACCCCCGGCCAGCACCCGCAACGCACGGGACCTGGCCTTGGTGGCAAGCCAGAACACCGTGAGCGCCGCCACGAGCAGGGCAGCTGCCGCGACAGGGGCCATGAAACCGTTCTGTGAGACCGAGACCAGCGACCGCACCGTCTCAAGCACGGAGGCCTCGGTCACGGTGACACCAATTCCCTCGGCCCTCAGCGCGGCAGCTGCCTCACCCAACCGGGTTGGGTCCACCACGAGGTAGGCCCCGTCAGGCTTGGAGTTCGCAAGCCGCTCCAGGGCCACCACCTCGGAGCCCCGCTGGTCCCCGAACCATTCCACGCTGCGCAACGGTTGCCCGTTGACGGCCACGAACACCTCACGTCCGGTGTCCTCGAGGTCGGGGGCCACCTTGTACAACCCGAGGTCGTACTCCTCCCCGGTGCTTCGGAGCAGCTCCCGACCTGCATCAGCTGCGATTCCGGTCTGGCTGAAGTCAACCGTGATCTGGGCCCCCACCCCCAGGCTCTGCGGCCAGCTCCGGTCATGGAAGTCAGCAACCATCGCTGCCATGAAGCCCAACAGGCCGAACAGCACGATCATCGTCGCGGCAACGACCTTCTTCTGCACGAAACCTCCCGAAGTCCTTCAGCTCACCTTCTTCCTGGCGGGCGTGGTGCACCGGATTCCGGTGCACCACGCCCACGAAGAACGCTCAGCAGACCCTGTAGTGGTACTGGCCATCGAGCCCTGGTGAGTTCAGCGTCCAGATCTCCGCGATCGACTTCTTACCTCCTCGTGTGTCGATGCTCCGTGCAACCTTCTCGTAGGCTCCGTGGATCTTCTTGGACACGGTGCTGCCGTGGCACTTGTTGACCGTGTAGTACGAACGCAGGTAGAGGTTGTAGTAGCCGTACTCCCAGGTACCCCCTGCGCTCGGGTACTGCGTTCGCATCCCCGCCGACTCCCACGCGCCTGCAGCACCGACCTGCGCTCCTGCGAGCAGCCCCACGGCGACCACCATGGCCGCGACTCGCTTCCCCAAGCTCCACTTCATGACAGACTCCTCTCCGTCCTGTCGACCACAGCGACAGGTGTCTGGTCAGCGCCATCACCTCCCCTGTGGTCTGGGGTTTCAGGTTGTCCCCGGTGGCCGCTGTGTCCACCGGGTGAGCAGGCCCGCTCACCCTTCATGTTTCCGGCTTGCCCCAAAGTGTGACACAAGTCCGCAACAATTTTGTCACACCGCTGGTCGCCACCTCCACAGTCCGCGAGCAGCGACTGCACAGTGCCCCCGACGGGATTCGAACCCGTACTTGGGCGGGTTTAAGCCGCCTGCCTCTGCCAGTTGGGCTACGAGGGCTGATGCAACAGTTCCAAGGCGATGCCGTCCAGGATGTCGGTCTCGCTGACCATCACCTCCCCACCCGGGATCCGCGCGCTGATCTCGTCGAGGATCACGGCCCCCGCCCCGATCACACCCGCCCTCAGCGGATGCATGCACGCCTCCTGCTCGATCTCCGCGACCGGAACACTCGTCCAGTGCCGGGCCACCTCCTGGACCTGAGCCCTGCTCAGCACACTCCGGTGCACCGCATGACGGGAGTACTCGCTCAACCCCAGCACCCGCGCCGTCGCACTCGTGACCGTGCCCGCCACCCCGACGGCGGTGCGCACCTGCCCGAAATCCACCCCCGAGCCGTCCAGCAGCTCCCCGACGAACCGACGCGCCGCCACCAGTTCCGCCGCCGTCGGCGGGTCCGAGGGCAGCAGTCGCTCCCGCAGCCGCACCGCCCCCACGTCCAGCGACACCGCCCGGGTGACCTCATCGCCCCCGTCCAGCAGCACCAGCTCCGTCGAGCCACCACCGATGTCGAACACCAGAACCGGGGCAGGTGCCGTCAGCCCGGAGAGCACCCCGGCGCTGGAGAGCCGGGCCTCCTCGTCCCCGGAGATCACATCCGGCACCACCCCCAGCCGCTGCTCCACGCCGTCGAAGAACACCTGCCGGTTGGACACGTCCCTGGCCGCCGAGGTGGCGACGAACCGCAGCCGCTCCACCCCGAGGTCAGCGACGATGCCCGCGTACTCCTCACACACCGCGAAGGTCCTGGCCAGGGCATCCGGGTGGAACTCCCCCATGGCGTCCACCCCCTGCCCCAGCCGCGCCAACCGCACCTGACGCTCCAGCTCGACGAGCTGGTCACCGTCGCGCCGCAGCACCAGCAGCCGGATCGAGTTGGTGCCGCAGTCGACGGCGGCGACGGTGGTCACCCCGCCACCCCGCAGCACACCTCACCGAACCGCTCCCGGATCAGGGCCAGGGCCTCGTCCCCGAGTGGATTGACCCCCGGCCCCGCCGCCAGGGCGTGCCCCACCAGCACGTGCAGGCACTTCACACGGGTCGGCATCCCACCGGCCGAGATGCCCTCGATCTCCGGCACCTCACCGAGCGCCGCCCGGTCCGCCAGGTACGCCTCGTGGGCCGCCCGGTACCGGTCCGCCAGGTCCTGATCCTCCGACAGGCGCTGCGTCATCTCGGCCATCACGCCGTCGGCCTCCAGGGTGGAGCAGGCCGCCACCAGCCGGGGCGCGGTCAGGTAGTACACCGTCGGGAACGGGGTGCCGTTCTCCAGGCGCGGGGCGGTCTTGACCACCCCCGGTCTGCCGCAGGCACACCGCCACGCGATCTCGACGACGCCGCGGGGAGCACGGCCGAGCTGTGCCTCCAGCTCGGCCAGGTCAGCGGGAGAAACCGTCGTCATGGTGTCTCCGACTCGCTGGGCATCGGGATCGACGGCACGGTGCCCTCCTGACCCTCGACGGGGTTGTCGGCGTACCGGACCGACCCCCACATGCCCTCCCACCAGAGGCCCTCCGGCCGGGTCGGGGCCAGCACCGTCGAATCACCACCGATGGGTTTGCCGTCGGCACCGATCACCCGGTACCCCGTCTCACCGGGAACCACCCAGCCGAGCCGTTCCCGGGCCTCGGCCTTGATGAACACCGGGTCCCGCCACCGCTCCAGCTGATCCTCGAGATCACTGATCCGGTCCTTCCGGGCCTCGATCGCGGCACGCGTCGCCGCGATCTCGTGGGCCTGGGCGAAGTACACCCTCAGGCTCTGCGCCAGGGTGACCCCCAACGCGGCGATGACGACGGCGAGCAGCAGCAGCCGCCACGTCATCGACAGGGCACGCTCCGAGTTCGGGAGTCGCGGTGACGAGTCGACCAGGTCCTTGGTCTCCTCCACGTCGACGGGGCGGGGCCTGCTCCTCCCCGTCCCGGCACGTTCACCAGGACGAGCAGCGGTCCGGGACCGTGGCGAACCACGACCCGGACCGCTGCTCGCCGGTTTGCTGCGAGGTGCTCCAGGCATGCAACCAGTGTGACCGATCCGTGCCCGGGATCAGCCCTTGAAACGCGGGAACGCGGAACGACCGGCGTAGACGGCCGCGTCGTCCAGGTTCTGCTCGATGCGCAGCAGCTGGTTGTACTTGGCGACGCGGTCGGTGCGGGCCGGGGCACCGGACTTGATCTGGCCGCAGCCGAGCGCCACGGCGAGGTCCGCGATGGTGACGTCCTCGGTCTCACCGGAACGGTGCGACATCATGGTGCGGTAGCCGTTGCGGTGCGCCAGCTCCACCGCGTCGATGGTCTCCGACAGCGAACCGATCTGGTTCACCTTCACCAACAGCGCATTCGCGGTGTCGGTGTCGATACCACGCTGCAGGCGCTCCACGTTGGTGACGAACAGGTCGTCGCCGACGAGCTGGACCTTGTCGCCGAGGCGCTCGGTCATGGCCTTCCAGCCGTCCCAGTCCTCCTCGTTCAGCGGGTCCTCGATGGACACCAGCGGGTAGGCCTCCACCAGCTCGGCGTAGTAGTCGATCATCTCGGCGGCCGACTTCACGGCACCCTCGAACTTGTACCCGCCGTCGCCGTAGAACTCGCTGGCGGCGACGTCGAGGGCCAGGGCCACCTGCTTGCCGGGCTCGTAGCCGGCCTTCTGGATGGCCTCGACGATGAGGTCGAGGGCCGCGCGGTTGGACTCAAGGTTGGGCGCGAACCCGCCCTCGTCGCCGAGTCCGGTGCTCAGCCCACGATCCTTGAGGACCTTCTTGAGGGCGTGGTAGACACCTGCCCCCATCTCGACGGCCTCGGCGAAGGTCTCCGCACCGATGGGAGCGATCATGAACTCCTGGATGTCGACGTTGGAGTCCGCGTGCGAACCACCGTTGAGGATGTTCATCATCGGGACCGGCAGGACGTGGGCGTTGGGGCCGCCGACGTACTGGTAGAGCGGCAGCTCCGCCTCCTGAGCGGCGGCGTGGGCGACGGCGAGCGAGACACCGAGGATGGCGTTCGCACCGAGCTTGGCCTTGTTGGGGGTGCCGTCCAGCTCGATCATGGCCAGGTCGATGGCACGCTGCTCGTTGGCCTCGAAGCCGAGCAGCTCCTCGCCGATGACGTCGAGGACGTTCTTGACGGCGGTCTGGACGCCCTTGCCGCCGAAGCGCTCACCGCCGTCGCGCAGCTCGACGGCTTCGAAGGCACCGGTGGAGGCACCGGAGGGGACGATGGCGCGACCGAAGGCACCGGAGTCGAGGGCGACCTCGACCTCGACGGTGGGGTTGCCGCGGGAGTCGAGGACCTCGCGGGAGTCGATGAACTCAATAGCTGCCATGGGGAGCCCTTCTGTGAGAGTGAGACGAAGATGTCTGCTGGTGCCAGCCTATCAACGACGGGCTCCCGGTCAGCGACGGACCTTCTTCACCACCTGCGCCACCAATTCCCGACTGCACCCCACCGCCTTCGCCAACGCCCCGTACGACCACCGCTGCTCGTCCTCGGCACGCAGCCTGCGGATCAGGTCGTCGCGCTGCGCCCGGAGCTCCGCCGCCCGGCGCTCCGCCTGCGCCGCCTGCTCGTGCAGTTCCCTGGCCCGGGCCGCGGTCACGTCCGACACCCCGCCGACACGGCGAGTGGCGCCGCCCCTGGCACCTGTCGGTGCCGGGACGACGCCACTCAGCGGGTCAGAGCCCACGCGAGAACTCCGAGATGAGGTTCGGGACGCTCAGGTCGAAGCCCGCCACGTCGAGCATGCCGGGATCCTCCGGGTCGGCGATGCTGAACTTCGTCGCGGTCATGCCCACCACGATGAGCTTCGCATCGATCCCCGTCCGTTCGCGGTACTGGCGCAGCGCCTGGTGCGGGTGGATCTTCCCACTCCAGGTCTCGTTGTCGGTGTAGACGATGAAGGTGTCGACCATCAGGTTCCGCTTGGCCGCGTACAGCATCGGCTGCGCGCAGTCCGTGGAACCGAACGGCAGACCCTCCACCCGACGCAGCACGTCGTCGAGGCGCTGCCTCGGCGAGATGTCCAGGGGGACGAACAGGTCCTGGAACGCCATGACCTGCACGGCGGGCTCGGTGGCGAGCTGCACGAGGCTGAGCGCCGCCGACGCCTCCCGCGGGGAGAGCGGCGTGCCAGCGAGCCCGCTCCAGGTCATCGACCCGGAGACGTCCAGCCCGATCAGGGTCCGCCTCCCCGCCGGGATGACCTGCCCGAAGGCGGCGTAGAAGGCGGCGTCGAGCGCGTCGCTCACCTTGGCGGTGGGCTCCCACGTCGCATCCCCACGGAACGACCGTCCAGCGGTGTAGGTGCGGGCGGCCGCGAGGACCGCGACGGGGTGGACCCGGGCACGACGGAGCCGCTGCGGGTCGGTGAGCTGCGCGCACACCTCGTCGGTGCGGCCGCCGAGCCCCGGCAGCATCCCGAGCCGGGTGAGGCGCGGCAGCTGCCTGAGCAGCGCGGTCTGCGGGATGCCGACGTCCAGGAGCGCGTCCCAGACGGCGGTCTCCTTGAGCGCCTGGTCGGGCAGCATCTCCCAGGTCAGGTGATACTTAAGGATCAGCTCGGTCCACGTGGCGACGTCGGTGGCCGCCTGGGCCTCGACGAAGCCGCGGATCAGCTCCGGGGTGTCGTCGCCGATGCTGGAGCGCACGATCCACTCGAAGGTGGACCGCAGCTCCGGCACCACCGTCGCCGGGTGGGACAGCCGCAACAGGTCGCGGTGGCTCCAGCCCTCACGCTGGCGGTACTTGACCGCCTGGTAGGCCAGGGCGTCGGCCTCCTTGTCCAGGTACCAGTTCCCGACGGCCCGCCTGAGTCCTCGGCCCCAGCCGCGGAACTGCTCGACGTAGCGGGCGAAGGTGAACAGGTGGGTGCCGGTCCGGGCGACCCGGGGCAGGGCCGCCAGTGCGAGCGGGGCCGCGTCGGCGACGGAGGTGGCGTAGGCCAGGGCGAACAGCGCGGGACCCTGCTTGGGCGCGATGCCACCCTCGGAGACCTCGACGATGGTCTCGACGAGGCCAGCCGGGTCGGCTGCGGCCATCCGGGCGAGCACCCGGGCGTTGTCCAGCGCGAGTTCCCGCGGGGCGGCGTAGTAGGTGCCGCCGTCGACGCCCAGGGTCAGGAAGCGACGCAGGCGTGCTCGATCGTCGAGCTGGAAGGTGTGGCCGCCCGCGCTGTTGGGGACCTGACGCGAGTCCGCCGGTTCGTTCTGCGGCGTGGTGCGGGTGCTGATGCTGCGAAGGGGATCCATGACGTCGCCTCCTTTCTGGTTGCCATGGCAGTCATGGGGTGCTGGGGCCGGGCGGGCGTGGGGTGAGGGCCGGATGGGGCTTGCGCCCGAGTGTTCTGGACCGCTGAACTACCCCGAAGGGGCGGGATTCGAACCCGCGTCTCTTCCGTGAGAGGGATAACCGACCCTCGTCGGCCCGCCCGGGCCGAGCACGGGGGCTGCCCGGGCGTGGGGTGGCATCCGGTGTCAGAACACCCGGGGGCGTTCTGTCGGATCACCGGGTGGCGATCCGTTGGGGACTTGAACCCCATCTCCACATATGGATTCGCCGATAACCGAACACCGTCGGCCCGGGCAGCAGGTGTTGAGTTGTGATGAGGCCGGGCGGACGTGGTGGCGAGGACCGGAGCAGGGCGCTCTGCCTGGTTGAGCTACACCGATGGTGGCGGGACTCGAACCCGCAACCTCCCTGTCCCTGAGATAACCGACCCTCCTCGGCCCACCCAGCGAAACGAACATGAAGTTGTGGGGCCGAACGGACATGGCGTGAAGACCGGCTGGCTTTCGCCGACTGCTCTAACCAGCTGAGCTACCCCCGAGGGGGGCGGGACTCGAACCCGCGACCCGTCCATTATCAGTGATAACCGATCTTCTCCGGCCCGTTCGGACCAGCTGTGTAGAACAGTACACACCTGTCAGACGCATGTCAACCGCCCCTCCCCGTCGAGGCCGTCAGCCGCGCACCCCGTCGTCCCCACCAACTGCTCACCCTCGGCCGCGGGAACGAGCTCCCGCCTCGACCCCCGTCGCCCCCAGCCTCACTCCGTCCTCCCCCGTCCTCCCCCGTCCCCACCGCCTCCCCAACGAGCACGAATCGCCGTTTTGCTTTGTTGGCAGCGTTGACATCAGCATCTCGCGCAAGCAACCTGCCAGTTCATGCTCAGCAGCAAAGGCGGCGCGACGGCGGAGTTGTCCACAGAGCGGGGCAATGTGCGACCTCCGTGACCAATCCGGGATGGGCGTGCCCCTGATGTGTGTGTGAGCATCTATCAGAGCACCTCGAGTTTCGGCATCATCACGCGCCAGGATGCACTGAGGTCGGGCATGTCGCGCCGCGAGTTCGACGACGCGGTGGCCGTCGGAAACCTGAAACGACTGGACCGGTGCCACTACGCGCTTCCCGAGGCGGAGGCGGATGTGGTCTCGGCCGTCACGGCAGGGGCTGCGTTGGCCTGCGCCTCGGTTCTTCGACTGCACGGCCTGGACACCTGGAACGACACCGACCTTCACCTGCAGCTGCCCCGGTATGGACGTCGCACCCGCCCCATCCCGGAGGGGGCACTCATCTGCGAACGCGGGGAGGCAACGTCGCGGCACCTGGCCCAGTCCTTGGACCAGGCCCTGGTCTCGATGGCGCGGCACCACACGACGGAACAGCTCGTCGTCGCCCTCGACAGCGCCCTCCAGTGTCGCCTGAGAACCCGAGCCGAGCTGCACTCCCTCCTGCAGGGAGCAGGGCGACGGGTCAACCAGGCCCTGCAGCTGGCAACCGGGACCGCGGAGTCGCCGCTTGAGAGCGTGCTCCGATTCCGGCTTGCCAGAAGCCGTATCCGATCAGCCCCGCAGGTCGTGATCCCAGGCGTCGGTCGAGTGGACCTGCTCGTGGAGGGAAGAATGATCCTGGAGGCAGACGGCCGCCAGTGGCATCAGGACCCGAACAGCTTCGACAACGACCGCCGTCGGGATCGGGAGGCCCTGCTCCGGGGGTATGTCACACTCAGGGTGACCCACCGCCAACTCATGGAGGAGTGGCCGTCAACACTCCACACCATCCGGGCCGTCCTCCGGCGCACTCCAGCGCAGGCCGCACATCCGCCGTCGCCCTGAGCATGAACTGGCAGGTTGCTTGCGCGAGATGCGGATGTCAACGCTGCCAACAAAGCAAAACGGCGATTCGTGCTCGGTTGGGAAGCGGGGCGGGACGGCAGGGGGAAGCGGGGGTGGGGCGGCAGAGGTGGGGAAGCCGGGCGAGAGGGGCAGGAGTTGGGGTGGGGCTCAGCTCTCGGCCTCGACGATGCGGGCCTCGAGGTCCCGCAGCGCCTCACGGACGGCCACATCGGCGTCGATCCCACTGGCCTGGGCCCGGGCCACCAGAGTCTGGACCTGCTGCCCGACCTCCTTTGCCGTGATGGGCTCATCCGGCAGCTCGACGGCGACGGCGTGGGCGCGGGCCCTGGAGATCACCTTCTGGGTGCGCGACAACGAGCTGAGCGACTGCGCGATCCCCTCCAGCGACGACGTGCGCCCCTTCTCGGCGCGTTTGCGCTGCTCCCAGGTGACGCGCAGGTCGTCGGGCACCTCCTCGGAACCGAACACCCAGGTGTGACGGGAGATCAGTTTGTCGGCGATCCCGGCGGCGACGTCGTCGAGGTCGAAGCGGCCCTCGTCCTCCGCGATCCGGGCATGGAAGTAGACCTGCAGCAGCAGGTCGCCGAGCTCCTCGCGCAGCTCCGCATCGGAGCCCGCCAGGACGGCGTCGATGACCTCGCAGGTCTCCTCCACCAGGTGCGGCAGCAGGGAACGGTGGGTCTGTCGCGCATCCCACGGGCACTGCACCCGCAGGGTGTCGGTCACCTCACGCAGCCGCGCGAGCTCCCCCCGGTCGGCCACTACTTCTCCGAGAGCACCGACAGCGAGCCGCCGACCTTGTCCCAACCCTGCGTCGGATCAAAGGAGCCGTAGCGCGGGTTCACCTCGAACGGGATCTGCCGGAGGGCCTCCTGCGCCTCGGGGGTGGTCCGCTCCACCGGAAGCTCGTCCAGCAGGAAGAGCCCCTGAACCACCGTCCAGCACTTGCCGTCCTCAAGTTTCGCGATGTCCGGGTTCTGCTTGATGATGTCGTTCAGCTTCGCCTCCTCGAGGGGCGTACCCAGGTTCTGAGTGGCCTTGAACACCAGCTCCCGGTAGACCAGCGCCTGCACCGCGACGGATTCGGTCACCAGCGGGAAGGTCTCCTTGCAGGCCGCGGCCCCCTCCGCCGCCTGGACCTGGGTGATGGTCACCCCGTCCACCACCGCAGCCGTCGACGGTGCGGGCGAACACCCGGCCAGGGCGGCGACGGCCAACGCGGGCACGGCCAGTCGGACAGCGAGCTTCATGTGCATCTCTCCTTGCTACTCGCCTCCGAGCATATCCGCTGGGCCACCGTCACGAGAACGTCAGGTCGAAGGAGATCGGCTCCGGAGCGACGACATCCTTGGTCTGAGTCGAGACGCCAGAGCCATGTAACGCAGTCCAGTGAAGATTCAGGTGTGGGGTGACCGTCACCTGGAACTTCCGTGCTGTTGCAGGAACCTTGAAGGTGATCCGATCAATGTACTCGGTTGGCTCGGCCTGGATGATGGCGCCATCCACGGTGACACTCCACGACTTCGCAACCTCCATATCCTTTGAGGCGGTGCTGTCTGAATTGGCGCGGACCTTCACATCCCCCAGAGCGAGCACGAGCCACGCCTCACCTGCCGGGGACCAACCATGCACCGCGTCGAAGGCCGTCAGGTATGCCTTGGAGGACTTGAAACCGTAGGTGACGGTGATGTCCTTCTTGTCGTACTCGTTCTGCCGCTCCGCGGCCGTCACCGCGACGAAGCTCTTCTCCGTGTAGCTCAGTCCGCCGTCGATGCTGGGAGGGTCCAGCTCGTAGAGGATCGTGGAGTGATCGGTGCTCACGTCACCGCCCGCCAAGGGCAGCGCCTCGGTCTGGCCATCCGTCGTGGCGACCAGGGTGGCCCCCTCCACCGTGGCACTTGAGACGACCAGCAGGTAGGTACCCTTCTCGGGAGAACCACAGGCGGCCCGCTCGCAGGGGAACCTCAGCTCACCGTCGTCCTTCTTGGCGCCCCATCCGCTCTGCTGCTCCTTCGGCTTGCGCACCGTGATGCGTTTGCCACCGGCCTCGACGTGGAAACTCGCCCCTGCCTCTCGGCCTTCCTTGGGGCTGTCCCAGCTGTACTCTGCGTCGAACTTCGGTGCCAGGTCCACGGGATCAGCGATGTCGACCTGCCACGCCCCGAGCTGCTGGCCATCAGCAGGCCGGTGGGGCAGCTCCGGCGAGTCCCCCAGCTCCTCGTCGAGAGCTGCCAGGACCTCGCCCGGCACCCGTTCCAGGGTGGTCGAAGCAGTGACGGTGGCCGTCACCGCAGGCTGCTTCAGCGTGGCCGGGTTCTCCAGCCGCTGCAGCTCCAGGACCGGAACGCTGCTGAGGGGCACGAGCACGGCGAAGTCCTTGTGCGTGGTCGCCGGGCCGGGCGGATCAGCGAGATCAGCGGGATTGCCGGGCTTGGCGCCGTCGGGACGGGACAGCTCTCCTGTTGGATCAGCGATGTCGACGGGGGTGAACTCCGTGAGCTCGAGCTTTGCATTGACGGGATTTCCGAAGGTGCGGACCCGCAGCCAGTTTCCCGGCTGGCCCAGCTCCTTCACCGGACCGCAGAAGAGCATGTCACCCACCGACTCCTTGTCCACCTTCTCGTAGAAGCACTTGGCGTCCTCGGCGACGGTGTCGTAGTCCGTGTTCCCGTTGTAGAGCTTTCGGAACTCATGCTCCGCCTGCTCCAGCGCCTCCTTGGCGTTGGTGATCTCGTTGCCGCCCTGCTTGGGGTTGGCGCTGCAGCCTGCCAGCAGGAGGACCGAGGCCGCGAGCACTGCGGCTGCCCGGATGGTTCTGCCCTTCATGAATCACCTCTGATGTCGTGAAGCGTGTCGTCGGGCAAGAGACTAGGGCCTACCGCCTCGCCGACCCCAACCGTCGAACAACAACTGTCCAAAAGAACTACGGCACCCGACATTCTGCCCCGCTCCCCTCCGTTCACCCCCGTGCACGAACTGGCAGGTTGCTTTGTCCTGAAACGTTTCACCGCGGGTCTCGCGCAAGCAAAACGGCGATTCGTGCCCAGTGGGCGGGCGGTGGGTGGAGGAGAGCAGAGGGGTCGGGTAGGGGAAGAGCAGAGGGGCCGGGCTGTCCACTCAGCCGATGATGTGATCCAGCACCGCCCTGGCCCAGGCGACCGGGTCGTCGGTCGGCTTCGGGATGAGCAGCTGGGAGGTCGCCTTCTTGTGGACCGCCCCCGGGTGGAGCCTTCCCAGCCGCACCTGGCGCGAATCCGGCAACGTGACCGGCTCGAACCGGATCACCTTGCCCTGGGCGACGATCTCATGGACCCCCAACTCACGGGCCCGGTTGCGCAGCTCCGCCACCGCCAGCAGCTGCTCCACCGGCTCCGGCAGCGGACCGTACCGGTCGACGAGCTCCTCGCGCACCTGGTCGACATCCGCCTGGGTCCGCACCTCCGCGATCTGCTTGTACATCTCCAGCCGCAGCCGCTCCGAGGCGACGTACTCGTCCGGCAGGTGCGCGGTCACCGGAAGCTCGACCCGCATCGTCGGCTCCGGCTCGGTGTCCTCGCCGCGGAAGTTCGCGACGGCCTCCCCCACCAATCTGAGGTACATGTCGAAGCCGACGTCGGCGATGTGCCCCGACTGCTCGCCGCCCAGCAGGTTCCCCGCGCCGCGCAGCTCCAGGTCCCGCATCGCGATCGACATGCCCGCCCCCAGATCGGTGTGCGCGGCCATCGTCGACAACCTCTCGTGGGCCGTCTGGCTGAGCGTCTTGTCCCTCGGGTACAGGAAATAGGCGTAGCCGCGTTCCGACGACCGCCCCACCCGGCCCCGCAGCTGGTGCAGCTGCGACAACCCGAGCGTGTCCGCCCGGTCGATGATGAGGGTGTTGGCGGTCTGGATGTTGAGACCCGCCTCGACGATCGTCGTGCACACCAACACGTCGGCACGACGCTCCCAGAAGTCCAGCATCACCTGCTCCAGCCGGGCCTCCCCCATCTGCCCGTGCGCCGTCGCGACCCGCGCCTCCGGCACCAGCTCCCTGAGCTCCGCCGCCACCTTGTCGATGGACTCCACCCGGTTGTGGACGAAGAACACCTGCCCCTCCCGTGCCAGTTCCCGACGGATCGCGGCCCGCACCTGGCCGTTGTCGTACGGCCCGACGAGGGTCAGCACCGGATGCCGCTCCTCCGGCGGGGTGGCGATGACACTCATCTCCCGGATCCCCGTGATCGCGATCTCCAGGGTTCGCGGGATGGGGGTGGCCGACATCGACAGCACGTCGACGTTGACCCGCAACTCCTTCAACCGGTCCTTGTGCTCGACGCCGAACCGCTGCTCCTCGTCGATGATGACCAGTCCGAGATCCTTGAACTCGACCTCCTTCGACAGCAGCCGGTGGGTGCCGATGACGAGGTCGACCCGCCCGCTGGCCAGCCCCTCCAGCACCTTGCGCGCCTCCGCGTCGCTCTGGAACCGGGACAGCTGCGCCATGTGCACGGGGAACCCGGCGAACCGGGAGGCGAAGGTCTGGTGGTGCTGGCTGACCAGCAGCGTCGTCGGCACCAGCACCGCGACCTGCTTGCCGTCCTGGATGGCCTTGAACGCCGCCCGGACCGCGATCTCCGTCTTGCCGAACCCGACGTCGCCGCAAATGAGACGGTCCATCGGGACCACCTTCTCCATGTCGGCCTTGACCTCCTGGATGGCGGCCAGCTGGTCGGGGGTCTCGACGTGGCTGAAGGCGTCCTCCAGTTCCCGCTGCCACGCCGTGTCCGGGCCGAACGCGTGCCCCCTCGTGGCCTGCCGGGCCGCGTACAGCTTGATGAGTTCGGCGGAGATCTCGCCGACGGCCTTCCGCGCCCTCGACTTCCGCTTGGCCCAGTCGGAGCCGCCCATCTTGTCCAGCGCCGGGGTCTCGGAGCCGACGTAGCGCGTCAGCTGGTCCAGCTGATCCATCGGGACGTACAGCCGGTCCCCGGGCTGCCCCCGCTTGCTCGGGGCGTACTCGATGACGAGGTAGTCCCGCACCGATCCCTGCACCGTCCGCTGGATCAGCTCCACGAACCGCCCCACCCCGTGCACCTCGTGCACGATCGGGTCCCCCGCCTTCAGTTCCAGCGGCTGGATGGTGTTGCGACGGCGGGAAGGCAGCTTCCGTGCACCCCGTTCGGTGCTCTGCTGCCCTGACAACTCCGCGGCGGTGATGAGTTCCAGCCTCGCCTCGTCGTCACGCCAACCACGCCCGAACGTCCCCAGCACGACGTGCGCCGTCCCTGCCCCAGGCTCGTCTGACAGGTCCGTGACCCGGGCTCGGATGTCGTGCTCGGCCAGGATCTCCACCATCCGGCTCGCCAGCCCCTTGCCCTCCACACCGATCAGCAACCGCCAGCCGTCGCTGATCCGCTGCTGGATGTGTGCGACGGCGGCCGCCACGTCACCCCGGAAGTCCTCGGTGGGGGCGACGGCGAGCAGCCGGGAGTGCACCGAGTCGGCATCGAGGTTCTCGTCGGGCGCGACCTCGACGGTGAACGGGCTGAGGCTCCACCACTTGTGGCCGCACCCCATCGTGTGCTCCCGGACATCACCGAGGTTGCGGTACGCGGAGGCCCCGAGATCGATGGGTGAGGTGCCGCCGCTGGCGGCCGCCGCCCAGGACGCGGTGAGGAACTCCTGCGAGGTCGCCACCAGCTCGGCGGCCCGGGTCCGGACCAGTTCGGGGGCGGCCACCAGCACCAGCGACGTCGGCGGCAGCACGTCGGTGATGAGCTCCAGCCCGTCCGCAAGCACCGGGATGAGGGCCTCCATCCCCTCGACGGCATGGCCCTCGGCGATCCGCGTGAGCATGTCACCCAGCTGCGGGTGCTGCCCCAGCAGGTCCTTCGCGCGGGCCCGCACCGCGTCGGTGAGCAGCAGCTCCCGGCACGGCTCGGCGATGATGCTGCCCAGCTGCTCCCCCGTGGAACGCTGATCGGCCACGGAGAAGGGGCGGATCTCGGTGACCTCGTCACCGAAGAAGTCGATGCGCACCGGGTGGTCGGCGGTGGGTGGGAAGACGTCGACGATCCCGCCGCGCACCGCGAACTCACCGCGCCGCTCCACCAGGTCCACCCGGTGGTACGCCGCCCCCACCAGGTCCTGCAGCAGGGCCGTGAGATCACGGTCCTGCCCGACGGTGACCGTGACCGGCTGCATCGCCGCCAGCCCCTTCACCTGCGGCTGCAGCAGCGACCGCACCGGGGCGACGACCACCTGCGGCGGGTTCGGTGAGGTGAGTCGCCTGAGCACGTCCAGCCGCTTTCCGACGGTGTCGGCACGTGGGGAGAGCCGCTCGTGCGGGAGGGTCTCCCACGCCGGGTAGTAGACCACCCGGTCCTCGCCCAGCAGGCCCGCGACCTCCGCGGTGAGCGCCTCCGCCTCACGGAACGTGGAGGTCACCAGCAGGACGGTCCGGCCGGACCCGTCGGCGATGAGCGCCGTCGCGATGGCGAAGAAGGAGGAGGCACAGGTGATGTCGCGGGCCTCAGCCCCCACCACCTGGGCGTCACGCAGGGTGGCCCGGATCGCCGGGTCGGACTCGAGAGCGGCACGAAGCCCCGGAAAACGCACCGACCCATTCTGCCACGCCCCGGGAATCCGCTCGGTTCACCCTGATTCCGCTGCAAACGTGCGGCGCGTTTCCGATGGCATCGCTGCCAGGTGCAACGCTCCGCACGTTTGCAGCGGATTCACCTCTTGTCGAGGATCGCCCGGGCGTACCCCCAGAAAGTGCGGGGACGCGCGGCGATGCGGGTGGCCAGGTAGGTGTACCACCCCTTCCCGAAGGGGATGCAGGTACGGGACCGCCAGCCGATGTCGGCCAGGCGTCGGTGCTCCAGCGGCCTGACCCCGTGGAACATCTGGAACTCGAAGGTCTCCGCGGTGCGGGCGTTGCGGTGCGCCAGGGCATGGGCGATCTCGATGATCCGTGGATCATGCGTGGCGAGCATCGGGTACCCCGGCGAGTCCATGAGGATCCGCAGGCACCGCACCAGGGCCAGCGACTTCTCCCGCTCGGAGGTGATCGCGAGGTCACGACCTGCCGGGTAGGTGCTGGTGCACAGGCGCACACGCGCGTCGTCGGCCCCGAGCCGCAGGCACTCCCGCTCCGCCACGTGGAAGTTCGTCGGGATCGTGATGCCGAGCATCGGGTGCTCCTCCCGCACGTGCCGGTAGAGCGCCAGGGTGTCGTCGTACTCCTGGGGGCGCTGCATCTCCAGCGTGACGTGGGCGCCGTGGGCCTCGGCCACCCCGCAGAGGTCACGCAGCACCGCCCGGGAGTTCATCACCGAGTCCCGGAGCCCCACCGACGACGGCTTGACCGACAGTTCCGCGCCCACCGCGTCGTCACCGAGGGCCTCGAGGAGGCGCTCCAGGATCGTGGGGGTGTCGGACTCCGAGTCGTGCCGGGACAGATGGGTGAAACCGAGCAGCAGCCCTTGCCTGCGCAACGTCCTGGCGACGGCGACGGCGTCGCTCACGTCCTGCCCGGCCACGTAGTTGCATGCCAGGTCGAACAGCGCCTGGGACTCGGCGGCACGCCGGGACAGCCAGGACCGACGGATCAGCCACCACACCCAGGTCGAGACGGCCTTCATTCCTCACTCCCCTCCGCATCCCTCGATGCGAGTTCTCGACGGGTCCGCGCCAGCAGCCCGGCCAGCAGTTCCGCCCGTTCCTCCCGTGAGGTCGCACGCCTGGTGGAGACCTCATGGACGACGTGGCCCTCATAGCCCCGGTGCGCCAGGTCCCGCACCACCCGCCAGGCCTCCTGGTCGCCCTCCCCGGGCAGGAGGTGTTCGTCCTTGAAGGAGCCGCTGCCGTCGGTGAGGTGGACGTGGGTCAGGCGGTCACCCCAGGCCGCGACGAGGTCGAGGGAACGCTGCCTGGCGGTGGAGGCGTGGCTGAGGTCGAGGGTGAGGTGGTCGTAGTCCAGCTCGGTGGGATCCCAGCCGGGACTGTACGCCATGAACTCGCCGGCGAAGGTGCGCCACGGGAACATGTTCTCCACCGCGAAGGTCACCCCGGAGGTGCGGTTGAGCTCCCGGATGCCGTCGATGAACTCGTCGGCGTAGCCGCGCTGCCACCTGAAGGGTGGGTGCACCACGACGATGTCCGCACCGAGCCGCCTGGCCGCCTCGGCGGAACGCCGCAGCTTCTCCCACGGGTCGCGACCCCAGGCGCTCGGGGTGATGAGCAGGGTCGGGGCGTGGACGGAGCGGACCGGGACGGCGTGGGCGTCGCTGAACTGGGCGATCACCTCCTCGTCGAGGCTGGCGGCGTCAGCCCCTGCCATCAACTCGACACCGTCGTAGCCGAGCTCGGCGGCCAACGCGAAGGCGGCCGAGGTGGCTTCGGGGAACACCGCGGTGGTGGAGAGCAGGACCTCAGGGCTGGGCACAGGTCAACCTTACGGCCATGGTTCCGTGAACGGGCCACCCCGATTGGGTTCGGCCATTCGGGTGTGGGCAGAATGAGGGCATGCACGTCGACCACATGATCTTCGCCAGCGGCCCCGATGGCATCAGAGCTGATGCGATGCGCCTAGCGGACCTTCTGGGGGCCGACTTCAAGGATGGCGGCTTCCATCCCAGCTTCGGGACCAGGAATCACATCATCCCGTTGGCCGATGCCCGCTACATCGAGGTGGTGGAGGTGCTCGACCACCCGGCCGCTGAGAAGGCCCCCTTCGGGCGGGCCGTGCGCACCCGCTCCGAGATGGGGGGAGGTTGGCTGGGCTGGGTGGTCAGCGTCGATGACATCACCCGGTACGAGGACCGGCTGGAGCGGCCCTCCGTGCCGGGGGCCCGGCAGTTCCCCGATGGTCGGAGGCTGGAGTGGCGCCAGCTCGGCATCCAGGGCCTCATCGCGGACCCGCAGCTGCCGTACTTCGTGCAGTGGGTCTCGGAGGCCCCGCTGCTCCCGAGCGCCCTGACCTCCGATGTGCGGGTGTCCGCCATGTGCATCTCCGGTTCCGCCGAGCGGCTCTCCGACTGGCTCGGGGTGCCGGTGGAGCGGGACCTCGACGGGGTCAGCCTCGAGATGGTGGCCCCGAACGGTCAGCCGGGCATGATCGAGGTGACCTTCACCTCACCGTCCAGGGGCACCGTCGTCATCTGAGCCCCGGGGCATCACCCCGGGATGTGTCGGTCGGCTCCCCTACAGTTCTCGACATGGCGAAACAGGACTCCTTCCACTGCACCGAATGCGGCTGGACCACTCCCCGTTGGGTGGGGCGGTGCGGTGAGTGTCAGACGTGGGGCAGTGTCGTGGAGCGGGGGGCGGCGAAGCTCACGAAGGTCGCCGCCGCGGCACCGACACGCTCCGCTCAGCGGATCTCGGAGGTGGCCACCGATGACGCCCGCCGCAAACCCACCGGCATCGCCGAGCTGGACCGGGTGCTGGGCGACGGTCTGGTGCCCGGTGCCGTCGTGCTGCTGGCCGGGGAGCCGGGGGTGGGCAAGTCGACGCTGCTCATCGATGTCGCCGCGAAGTGGGCGGGCACCGGGGAGACCACCCTGTACGTCTCCGGTGAGGAGTCGGCCTCGCAGGTGAAGCTGCGGGCGGCCCGCACCGGAGCCCTGCACGATGACCTGTTCCTGGCCAGCGAGAACGATCTGGCGACGGTGCTGGGGCACGTGGAGGAGGTCTCGCCGTCGCTGCTCATCGTGGACTCGGTGCAGACCATCTCCGCGACGGGCACCGAGGGCACCCCCGGTGGCCCGGCGCAGGTGCGGGAGGTCGCGGCGGCGCTGGCCAGGGTGGCGAAGAACCGGAACATGGCGGTGCTCGTCGTCGGCCACGTGACGAAGGACGGGACCATCGCGGGGCCGCGCACGATGGAGCACCTGGTGGACGTGGTGCTGACCTTCGAGGGGGACCGGCACTCCGGGTTCCGGATGGTGCGGGCCACGAAGAACCGCTACGGCCCGGCCGATGAGGTGGGATGCTTCGAGATGTCGGAGACGGGGATCGTCGAGGTGCCGGACCCGTCGGGGCTGTTCACCACCGCACACACCGACCCGGTGCCGGGCACCTGTGTCACGGTGACACTGCAGGGTCGTCGTCCGTTGCTGGCGGAGGTGCAGGCCCTGGTGGCACCGTCTCCCGGGAATTCACCGAAGCGCGCCACCCATGGGCTGGACTCCTCGCGGATCGCCATGGTGCTGGCGGTGCTGGAGCGCAAGGCCCGGCTGCCGTTGTCGCAGTTCGACGTGTACACCTCCACCGTGGGTGGGGCGAAGGTGACGGACCCGTCGGTGGACCTGGCGGTGGCGGTGGCGGTGGCCTCGGCGGCCCTGGACCGGCAGCACCCGAAACGGATCCTGGCGCTGGGCGAGGTGGGGCTGGCCGGTGATCTGCGACGGGTGCCGGGCACGGAGCGTCGCCTGGCGGAGGCGGCCCGGCTCGGCTTCGAGCTGGCCCTGGTGCCGCAGGGTTCACGGGACGTGACGGTGAAGGTGCCGAGGCTGGCGGGCCTGAAGGTGGTGGAGGTCGATTCCCTGGCCCAGGCCCTGGCCACCCTGGGCCTGAGCGGATCGCGCTGAGCTCCCCCTCCCTGTTCTCTTTCTCCTCCTCCTTCTCGCGGGCACGAACCGCCGTCCTGCTTGCGCGACGCGCCGGCGATGTCAACGCTGCCACAGAAGCGGAACGGCGGTTCGTGCCCGGGAAGAGGACCTGTTGGTGCAGCCTCTAAGATTTGAGACAGTTCGTGTGAGGAGGACAGCGTGAAGTGGGAGCGGCTGCGCCAGTACCAGCGCCACCTGGCACCGGGTACCCCCCTGCGTGCCGGGCTGGACCGGATCCTGCACGGCCGCACCGGGGCACTCATCGTGCTCGGCAACAACACCAGGGTGCAGCAGGTCTCCACCGGTGGCTTCCAGCTGGGTGTGGAGTTCACGCCCCAAGCCCTGCGGGAGCTGGCCAAGATGGACGGGGCCATCATCCTCTCGAACGACCTCAGCCAGATCGTCGCCGCCGGGGTCCACCTCGTGCCCGCCGGTGAACTCCCCACCGCCGAGACCGGGACCCGCCACCGCTCCGCCGACCGCACCGCCCAGGCCGCCGGGGTCCCCGTCGTCACCGTCTCCGCGTCGATGTCCACCATCTCGTTGTTCCTCGACGGCCACCGCCACGTGCTGGAGTCCTCCAGCCAGATGATCAGCCGCGCCAACCAGACCCTGGCCACCCTGTCCCGATTCGTCGCCCGGCTGGACGACGTGCTGCACCAGTTCAACGCGCTCGAAGTGGGGGCCCAGGTGACGCTGCGCGACCTGGCCCAGGTGGCACAACGGCTGGAGATGACCAAACGCCTGTCCGGCGAGACCCAGTTCCTCATCGACATCCTCGGCATCGAGGGCCGCCTGGTCTCGCTGCAGCACGCGGAGCTGGTCACCGAGTTCACCGGTCTGCCCGCCCAGCTGGCCGAGGACTACGCCCACAACCTCGACGAACCGGAGCAGTTCACCTTCGAGCCCCTCGCGAACTTCTCCACCGAGGAGCTCCTCAGCACGCAGCTCGTCGCCGAGCACCTGGGATTCGGCAGCAACGCCTACCTCGAGACCCAGCTCACCACCCGGGGCTCCCGCCTGCTCGGCTCCGTCGGACGCCTCCCCGCCGGGATCGTGACGAAACTGGTGAACCAGTTCTCCCTCCAGGAACTCTTCGGCGCCTCCGTCGCCGAGCTGCTGCAGATCGACGGCATCGGCTCGGCCCGGGCCCGCCAGATCCGGGACGCCCTGGCCCGCATCACCGAGACCGCCTTCAGCCGCCCCGGAGCACGAAGCTGAGCAACCTTGGCGCAGTGTCCCCGAAGGCCGCTACGGTGGATGCGCACAGGTGCTGACCTGGAGGAGAGGTGAAGCAATGGACAAACAGGCGGTCGCGGCTCGCACGCTGGAACTGACGAAGTCCTATCCCGTCGGTCCCGGGCGTGTCATTGCGGTCAAGGACGTCACCATGCAGATCCGGAAGGGGCAGCTGACAGCCATCTTCGGCCCCTCCGGCTCCGGGAAGACCCCACTGGTCAACTGCATGGCCGGGCTGGAGTCCGCCACCTCGGGAGCCGCCTGGATCGGTGAGCACAAGGTGACCGAGATGAAGGAGCAGCAGCTCACGAGGCTGCGTCGCAACACCGTCGGTGTCGCCTTCCGTTTCCCCACCCTGATCCCCACCCTGTCGGTCCGGGAGAACCTCAACCTTCCGCTGTCCATCGCCGGGCGGCGCCCCGACGACGCCTGGTTCAACGCCCTGGTCAGGGCCGCTGAGCTCGAGAACCTGCTGGACTCCCCCGCCGGGGAGCTTCCCGCCTCCCTCCAGCAGCGGGTCTCGGTCAGCCGGGCGCTCCTGCCACGTCCCGAACTGGTGGTGGCCGACGAACCCACCGGGAACCTCGCCAACGAGCCCAGCCAGGCCCTGCTCGACTTCATCCGACGCTGTGTCAACGACTTCCACGTCACCATCCTGCTCGCCACCCACGACCCGGCCATCGCGGCACGGGCGGACCGGGTGCTCATGATGTTCGACGGACAACTGGTCAGCGACATCAACCGTCCCTCGGCGATGGGGCTGGCACAACGACTGGCAGAGCTGCGCAGGAGTCGTTGATGAGGCAGCTCAGCTGGCACTCGTTCCCCGAACGGCTGGGTCGGGCAGCCCTGCTGGCCACGGTCGTCGCCGTGATGACCACCCTCATCGGGTTGTCGTTGTCCCTGTCACGGACCGTCTCGGTCACCGCCGAGGCCCTCGCCGAGCAGGGCAAGGCGGACCTGATGGTGCAGCCGACGACCTGGCTGAAGGTCGAGGACGAATCCGCCCTGCCCAACGTCCTGCTGTCCCAGGAGATGATCCAGGAGATCTCCCAGCTCGACGGGGTGGCCTCCGTCACCCCCCGCATCCTCGGTCGGGGCGTCCAGGTCATGTCCGACGACGGCACCGTCATCTCCTCCGCGATCGCCCCCACCGTGAGCGGTCTCCACGACGACTCGGAGCACAGCACCGTCGAGCTCACCGCGGGTCGGACCCCGGCTGCACCGGGTGAGGTGGTGCTGGATGAACGGACCCTGAGGGACAGCGGCCATTCCCTCGACGAGGAGGTCCAGCTCGTCCACGACTCCGCATCCACGATCCTCACCGCGAAGGTCGTCGGGGTGATCAAGGTCAAGGGACACGACTCCGGTTCCGCCTCGTTCGTCCTGTTCGGGCTGGAACAGGCCCGGCAGCTGTTCGTGTCGGGGAAGCAGGAGTGGAACGCGGTGGCACTGCACCTCGCCGAGGACGCGAACCGTGCCGACATCGCCTCCCAGGTCCAGAAGATCGTGCCGTTCGGTTACTCCGCCGAGTCCCCGTCGGCCATCGACCGCGCCACCCGGTTCTGGCTCCACCCGGCACTGACCACCGCCCAGGCGACGTTCACGGGGGCCGGGATCTTCCTGGCGGCGGTGGCCATCATCCTGACCAGCACCACCTTCGGTCGCCTGGCACGGCAGCAGCGGCAGGCCTTGGCCCAGGTGCGGGTGCTCGGCGCGAACCGTCGTCAGACGTGGGCCAGCGTGATGACCGAGGCGGCTGCGGTCTCCGCCGTCGGGGCCTTCGTCGGTGCCGTGGCGGCGCTGCTGCTCCAGGGGTGGATCCACGGCAGCGCCCTCGCCACCGGGCTGGACATCGGTCCCCTGGTGGGTCTGGACCTCGTCGGTTTCCTGCTGACCATCCTGATCGCGGTGGCGTGCACCCTCGTCGGGGCACATCCGCACGCGATGGCGGCCTCACGCGCGTACCCCGTGACGGCCCGGATCTCCGGGCAGCCGCCGAGGTGGCTCGGGGACGAGGCCTGGACCGGTCTCGGGTTGATGGCCGTGGGCTTCCTGCTGCTCCTCATGCTCCGGTTGGATCCTGCCCTGCCGATGCCGCTGGCCTGGGCCCTCTTCGGCGCCATCGCGCTGACGGGTGGCGCGGTGATCGGCTCCGCCCTGATCTGTCAGCCCGTGATGCACTGGTTGGGGGATCTCCTGACCGGTCCCTTCGGTGGGCTGGCGAAGGTGGCGACCAGCCAGGCCACCGGGCATCCCAGGCGGCTGTCCCTCGGGGTCTCGGCGATGCTGGTGGGCACGGTGCTGCTGACTGCCCCGACGGTGGTGGCCAGTTCCGGGGAGCGCACCGCCTCCGAACGGGTACCGCAGAGCTTCGCCGCCACCACACTCATCCGGAACGAGCGCGGTCACCACTTCACCCCCGCGATCGCCGCCGAGGTGGCCAAGGTCGACGGCGTCAGCGACGTCACCGCCGTCGGCATCTACGACGTCGAGACCAACCATGGTCCTGTGCAGGTGGCGGCTGCCGAGCCCGGGCACTTCCAGGCCATCTTCACCACGACGTTGCTCTCCGGGCGGCTCCCGGAACGCCCCAACGAGGTGATGGTCTCGGCCACGTACGCCCAGGCGACCGGGCTGAAGCTCTCGGACCTGTTCAACTACAAGGTGAACTGGAAACCTGCTGCCCTGCGGGTGGTCGGGATCTTCGACGTGGCCGGTGACGTGCAGCCCGCCCAGGCCGTCACCACCCGGGAGGCCATCGCCGAGCGCGGCCTCGATCCGTGGGACACGTGGGTGGGCTTCACCGCCCAGGGGAGCCCTGAGGAGCTCTCACGACAGCTCGAGCCCGTGTTCGGCAGCAACCCGCTGCTGGAGGTCGTGACCCCGGCGCAGCTCGGTGCGGAGCGGGCCGAGAAGATCAAGAACGGGGTGAACGCGTTCCAGGAGGTGGGCCGGTTCGCCTTCCTCGGTGGTCTGCTGGCGATCGCCCTGCTGCTGACGTTGAGTGTCATGGACCGTGAACGCGAGTACGGGTCCCTCCGGGTGATCGGGGCCGACGGGAGGCAGATCGGCATCATGCTGCTGGCCGAGGGTGCCGTGCTGTCGGTGCTCGGCGTGGGGCTGGGCACCGTCCTCGGGGTCCTGAGCGGCTGGGGTGTGCGCCACGTGCTGCTGCACCGCGGCTACTCGATCCTGTCCATCCCCTGGGGCGGTTTCCTGCTGTTCCTGCTGCTGGCGCTCCCCCTCGGGGCCCTCGCGGCCGCCCCCGCCGCACACCTGGCCTCCCGCACCGAGGTCACCGACAGCACCCCGGTCAACTCCTGAGCGAGCCCGGGGCCGGTTCCCCGCGGGGCACCGGGCCCGGTGGGTCAGCAACCCCGGACGGTCTGATCTCCTGCCCCTGCGACTCGTGCCGGGGTGGTCGTCGGTGGCTGTTGGACGCGGCCCGCGGACAGCGCTGAGGGTCGCAGCCGGGAACCCGGTGGGACGCAACTGGGCGTGCACCGTGCGGTGCACGCCCAGCAGGAGCAGAGGGGGTCAGCCCTCGGCGTGTTCTGGGGCAGGCGGCGGGGTGGGTTCCTTCGCCACACCGGTGAACCGGAACGGCAGTTCGGCCCCTTCCTCGGCCACGTCCACCTGGACGATCTGCCCGGCGGACAGCTCCCCGAAGAGGATCTTCTCCGCCAGCACGTCCTCGATGTCGCGCTGCAGGGCGCGACGCAGGGGACGAGCACCCAGCACCGGATCGAAGCCACGACGGGCGATGAGGGTCTTGGCGGCCGGGGTGAGCTCGATGCCCATGTCCTTGTCCGCCAGACGGGTCTCGATCTGCGCCACCATGAGGTCCACGATCCGCTCGATGTCGGCCTGGGTGAGCTGATGGAACACCACGACCTCGTCCACCCGGTTGAGGAATTCCGGGCGGAAGTGCTGCTTCAGTTCGTCGGAGACCTTTGCCTTCATCTTCTCGTAACTGGTGGCCTCGTCCCCGGCCCGCGAGAAGCCGAGATTGACGCCCTTGCTGATGTCACGGGAACCGAGGTTCGTGGTCATCACGATGACGGTGTTCTTGAAGTCCACCACGCGACCCTGGGCATCGGTGAGTCGGCCTTCGTCGAGGATCTGCAACAGCGAGTTGAAGATGTCCGGATGAGCCTTCTCGATCTCGTCGAACAACACGACGGAGAACGGCTTGCGCCGCACCTTCTCGGTGAGCTGACCGCCTTCCTCGTATCCGACGTAACCGGGCGGGGAACCGAACATCCGGGACGCGGTGTGCTTCTCCGAGTACTCGGACATGTCGAGTGTGATGAGTGCATCCTCGTCACCGAACAGGAATTCGGTGAGCGCCTTGGTCAGCTCGGTCTTGCCAACACCCGACGGCCCGGCGAAGATGAAGGACCCACTGGGACGCTTCGGGTCCTTCAGCCCGGCGCGGGTACGGCGGATGGATCGGGCCAGTGCCTTGACCGCGTCCTCCTGCCCGATGTAACGCTTGCCGAGCTCCTCCTCCATGCGCAGCAGCCGCGCGGACTCCTCCTCGGTGAGCTTGAACACCGGGATGCCGGTGGAGCCGGAGAGCACCACCGCGATCTCCTCCTCACCGACCACCGCCGGGATGTCGGAGTCGCCCTGCTTCCAGGCCTCCTCCTTCTCCGCACGCTGGGCCTGGATGCGGGTCACGTCGTCACGCAGTCGTGCCGCGGCCTCGAAGTCCTGCGCATCGATCGCGGCGTCCTTCTCCATCTTCAGCTTCGCGATCTGCTCGTCGAACTCACGCAGGTCCGGCGGTGCGGTCATCCGCTGGATGCGCAGCCGCGCCCCGGCCTCGTCGATCAGGTCGATGGCCTTGTCGGGCAGGAACCGGTCCTGGATGTAGCGGTCAGCCATCATCGCGGCGGCAGCCAGGGCCTCATCGGTGATGGTGATCCGGTGGTGTGCCTCGTACCGGTCCCGCAGCCCCTTGAGGATGTCGACGGTGAGCGCGACGGAGGGTTCCTCCACCTGGATCGGCTGGAACCGGCGCTCCAGGGCCGCGTCCTTCTCGATGTGCTTGCGGTACTCGTCCAGGGTGGTGGCACCGATGGTCTGGAGCTCCCCACGGGCCAGCATCGGCTTGAGGATGCTGGCCGCGTCGATGGCCCCCTCGGCGGCCCCGGCCCCGACGAGGGTGTGGATCTCGTCGATGAACAGCATGATGTCGCCGCGGGTCTTGATCTCCTTGAGCACCTTCTTCAGGCGCTCCTCGAAGTCACCCCGGTAGCGGGAACCCGCCACCAGCGCGCCGAGGTCCAGCGTGTAGATCTGCTTGTCGCGCAGGGTCTCGGGCACGTCACCGCGCACGATGGCCTGGGACAGGCCCTCGACGACGGCGGTCTTGCCGACACCGGGCTCACCGATCAGCACCGGGTTGTTCTTGGTGCGTCGGCTGAGCACGGTCATGACCCGCTCGATCTCCTTGACCCGACCGATCACCGGGTCCAGGCGGTTCTCCCGGGCGGCCTGGGTGAGGTTGCGGCCGAACTGGTCCAGCACCTGGGAGCTGGACTTCTCCGGCCCGGCCTCCGGGGCACCGGCCATGGAGGCCTCCTTGCCCTGGTACCCGGCCAGCAGCTGGATGACGGTGGAACGCACCCGGTTGAGGTCCGCACCGAGCTTGAGGAGTGACTGCGCGGCCACGCCCTCTCCCTCCCGGATCAGACCCAGCAGGATGTGTTCCGTCCCGATGTAGTTGTGGTTCATCTGCAGGGCCTCACGCAGTGACAGCTCGAGCACCCGTTTCGCCCGTGGCGAGAACGGGATGTGCCCGGTGGGCACCTGCTGCCCCTGGCCCATGATCTCGATGACCTGCTGACGGACCGCCTCCAGTGAGATGCCCAGCGACTCGAGCGCCTTCGCGGCCACGCCCTCACCCTCATGGATCAGGCCCAGCAACAGGTGCTCGGTACCGATGTAGTTGTGGTTGAGCAGCTTCGCCTCGTCCTGCGCCAGGACGATGACGCGCCGTGCGCGGTCGGTGAACCGTTCGAACATTCTCTTCCCTCCTGTGGCGTACGACGCGCCCGCGTCGACCCCACTCGCACCAGCTTAGTTCCCCACACCAACATTTCTTCAGTCCAGTCAGCCGGGGTCGTCCGAATCGACGACATCCCCTATAGTGAGACTCGTTCTCAATATTCAAGGAGGTTCCGTGTCCCCCACCCCGCCCACCGCCCGACCGGGGCTCTCCCGGCTGGCGCTGTGCAGCACACTGGCACTCGTCTGCACCCTCACCGGCGCACACACCTCGCACGCCGACGAGCCGGACAGCGGTGAGTACACCCTCACCCTCCTCCAGCCCGCCGACGGCCACACCGTCGCGGCCGCGTACGGGATCAACGAGTCCGGTGACGTCACCGGCATCACCCGTCCCGGCAGCGCCGCACAGCCGCAGCAGGCGGCGCTGTGGACCACCGGGACCACCCGGGCCACCGCCCTGCCCCAGCTCAACGACTCCCGTTTCGGCCGAGGCTTCGACCTCTCCGCCACCACCACCGTCGCCGGTGAGGCCTTCGACGCCGCCGGGGTCAGCGTGCCCGTGGCCTGGACCAAGGACTCCGTGGCCCAGCTGCCCTCGGTCTCCCCACTGGGGCGTGGCGTGGCCGTCGACATCGCCGAGACCGGCCGTGTGCTCGGGGTCGCCCATGACGGCGCGATGGGTGTGGCCTACGTCATCGACGGCACCACCCCCACCGCGCTGGCCGCTCCCAGCCCGGACGAGGGCACCCTCAGCAGCTACCGCGCAGCCGCCATCTCACCCGACGGACGATGGGTGGCCGGGGTCAGCTGGGTGGACGTCCCGCACGGCGACCACTCCCACCGCGAGAGTCTCCTCACGATCTGGCAGGACGGTCGCCCCATCACCTGGGAGCCCGAGGACCACGGCCCCGGCATCTCCCCCGCCGGCATCCTGGACTCCGGCCTGGTGGTCGGCACCGTGAAACCCCGGAAGCACGCCGTGGCCGCCACCTGGCGCGACGGCACCCTCACCACCCTGACCGACCCCGGCATCGAGGGCTTCCCGCACGTCACCGCGACCGCCGGCAACACCTCCGGGCTCATCGTCGGCACCGCGTCGAGGTTCGAGGGCAACTCCGGCTTCGGTGGGGCCGCCGTCGCCTGGCGTGACGGCACCCCGGTCGACCTCAACACCCTGGTCACCCTGCCGGAGGGAGTGACCCTGCAGGACGCCCGGGACATCAACGGCGCAGGGCAGATCGTCGGGACCGCCAGGACCGCGGAGGGCACCGTCGGTTACCTGCTCACCCCGAGGCGGACACCCGCCCCGACCCCCAACCCATCACCTGGCCCCAGCACCGGCCCGACCACTGCACCGGCACCGAGCAGTGCACCGACCGCTGCCCCCACACCGTCCCCCGGCGCGACACGGGGCATCCCGGCGCACCCCGCACCGAGCCGCCCCGGACTTCCCGGCACCGGGGACTGACAGGACGCAGGAGGGGCCGGGAGCATGCGCTCCCGGCCCCTCCTGCACGTCTGCGAGGCCCAGCGGGTCGACAGGGCTCAGTGAGCCGCCTCGTAGGCAGCCATCACGGCGGCCGGGATGCGACCCCGGTCGCTCACGACGTAGCCGTTCTCACGCGCCCAGATGCGGACGTCATTGGTGCTGGGCCCCTCGGCGGCTGCCCGACGACGATTGCCGCGCGGCTTGTTGCTGCGCACCCGGCGGGCACCGGCGATCCAGGGCTCCATGGCCTTGGTCAGCTTTGCGATGTTGGCCTTGCTCAGGTCGATCTCGTACTCGACACCATCCAGCGAAAAGCCCACGTTGCGCTCTGCCTCGGTGCCGTCGATATCATCCTTGAGCAAGATCTGGACCTCACGTGCCATGAGGGGAACTCCTTAATTCTTGGTCTGAGCAACTTTGGAATTGCGTTGGACATGTACGAGGACCACCATACCCTGAAATGGAAGAAAAGGAAGCATTGGGATGAACCAACCTTTGGCAGCCTTTGTCGGCGGCATTCCCTTCCCGGGTCGAACTGAACTCCCCCTGCCACCGCGCCATCCGGCCCTGACCGGCGTGGTGACTTTTGACCTGGACATCTCCGATGACGTCGTCCAAAAGGTCAGAATCGAGCCTGGTTGGCTGCACCGCGGTGCCGAAAAGTTGTTTGAAGTTCGTGACTACCGCTCACTCATCATGCTCGGCGATCGTCACGACTGGTTCTCCAGCAGCACCGGCGAGCTGGTCATCACCCTCGCCGTCGAGCAGGCGATGCGGCTGAGCCCACCCCCACGTGCCACCTGGCTGCGGACCCTGCTGGCCGAACTGGCCCGCATCCATTCGCACCTGGCCTTCCTCGGCATCGTCGACGAACGGGTCTGGCACGGGGTCGATGCCGTGCGGGAACTGCTCGTCGCCCTGTCCGGCAACCGCATCCACCCGATGCTCAGCCGCGTGGGGGGCATGGCCACCGATGCTCCCCCCGCCTGGCTCGACGCCGTCGCCGATGCCCTGCCCCGCCTGCGCACCATCGCCGACGGCGTGGCGGAGCGACTCGCCGCAAGCGGTGACCGGTTCCGTGGCGTCGCGGTGCTCACCGCCGACGACTGCCGCCGCTACGGGGTCACCGGCCCGGCCGCCCGCGCCGCCGGGATCGACCTGGACCTGCGCGTCCGGGGTGCCCTCGCCCGGCCCGAGGTGTTCCGACCCACCACCCTGCGCACCGAGGGCGACGCCCACTCCCGTCTGGCGATCCTGACCGAGGAGGTCCACACCTCCACCCTGATGGTGGAGGACCTGCTGGCGGCAGCTCCCGACGGCCCCGTCGAGACCCGGCTGTCACGACGCCTCAAGGTGCCCGAGGGGAAGCACCTGGCCGAGATCGAGGCCCCGTGGGGCCTGGCCTCGGCCCTGCTCGTCTCACGAGGCGGTCAGACCCCGTGGCGGCTCGCCCTGCGCACCCCCACCTTCCACAACGTCGCTGCGATGGAGCACGCCCTCATCGGGCTGCACCCGGCACAGATCCCCGACGGGATCGCATCACTGGGATACGCCGTCGGGGATCTGGACAAGTAGTGGGGCCTCAGGCCTGCTTGCGGAGCTGCTCCTTGCGGACGATGGCGGACATCCGGCCGAGGTCGACCATCGTCGGGTCCTCGTCCTCACCCCAGAGGTCCTCGGCGGGCGCCTGGGCGGGCCGCGGCAGCTCGACGACGTTCTCCGTCGCCTCCGCGATGGACTCCTCCAGTTCGGCCTCCAGCTCCGTGATGCGTGTCTGCAGGGCATCGATGCGAGCCTGACGCTCCGCCACCTCGCTGCGCAGCCACACGGCGTTGCCTCGCATCGAGCTGAGCTCCGAGTTGGCGGCACCCAGCTGGCGGCGCAGGGACTCGATCACCTGCTGGAGCTTCTCCGCACGGCCGTTGAAGCGCTCGATCATCTCGACCGAGTCGGCGTGGTGCTTCTGCGCCTGTTCCTTCCGCAACGCGATCTGACGGCGCACCTCCGTCTGGTGCTCGGCACGTTCCCGGCGCAGCTCACTCCACGCCACGAACACGGCGGCGAAGGCCATGCCGACGGCGAGGATCGCGCCGGCACGCACCAGCCACACCCCACCGAAGAGGGAGAGCACCACGATGAGGGAACCGACCCCCAGGATGGTGAGTGCGAGGGTGCGTTCCCTGGAACTGTCTGCTGCATGTCGTCCGGCCATGGACACAGGTTAGGGCCAGTTGACACGCCGAGGAACGCAGAAACGCCGACCGGCGTGTCATCCTCTCGGCCCACGGCCTCGGTTCAGGCCGGGTCGGCGGCGGGCTGCTCCCCGGCCGGTGGAGCGCCCTCGTCGTCATCGTCGTCCGCCACGCACTGCCGTTCCAGGTGCGACCCCACCCAGCTGAAGATCGCCGAGACCACGATGGTCACCACACCTCGCAGGGAGCGGGCCGCGGGGGCCTCCGCCGCAAGGTGCAGCAGGGAGCGCCCCACGTAGACCGCGTGCCCGCCCGCCAGCACCGCCCCGGTCATGATCATGGACTTCGCCGCGACCAAGGCCGCCACCGCCTCCTGGGGGCCGACCCGCTTCTCCTCCAACCGCGACGCCAGACCACGCGCGTACCAGTGGACGGCGACGGCGAGGGCCGCGAGGATGCCCGGCAGACTCCACGGCACCATCGGTGGGAAGGTGTTGAACGCGGCGAGGACGCTGAGCAGCACGATCCCGGCCAGGGCACCCGCCAATGCGGCCAGACCGACCTCGCGGCTGGTGGTCAGGGCCAGTTTCGGGGGCTTCGTCAACGCTGCGTGGGGTTGGTGATGACGATGTCGTCGCGCCGCCTCACCCCGGAGACGTCCACGTCCTCCACCAGCTCGGCGATGCTCCCCTGGCCCGCGATCTCCCCGGTCGGATCGATGTCCAGCCACGGCACCAGCACGAAGGCCCGCTCGTGGGCCCTCGGGTGGGGCAGCTCGATGCTCTCCTCGGAGATGCGCTTGCCGACCATGATGATGTCGATGTCAAGGGTGCGCGGTCCGTTCCGGACGGTGCGCTCCCGGCCGAAGCTCTCCTCGATGGCCTGGGTGCGGTCCAGGATCATCATCGGCTCCAGCGTCGTCTCCGCCACCACGACGAGGTTGAGGAAGTCCGGCTGCTCCGGGCCATCCCCCTCCAGTCGGGTCTCGTAGACCGGGGAGATGTCCACCAGGATCAGTCCCGGGGTCTCGGCCAGGTAGTCGACGGCCTCCTTGAGGATCGCCTCCGAGTCACCCAGGTTGGACCCCAGTGACAGCACCACCTTCGAGATGGGACGCAGGTTGCCGAGGGTGTCGACGTCGATGTCGAAGGGGCCGTTGCTCATGATCTGCTCCTGGTGATCGTGACTGAGATGTCAGTGAAGTCGTGGGGCACGGGGGCCTCGGGCTTGTGGACCGTCACCCGGACCTGCTGCACCGGCGGTGCGGCCAGGCACCGGTCGGCGATCCGCCCGGCGAGGGTCTCGATGAGCTGGCAGGGCTCGCCCTCGATCTCCCGGCGGACGACGTCGGCGACCTCGGCGTAGTTCACCGTGGCCGCCAGGTCGTCACGACGCGTGTCGATCCGAAGACCCAGCTCGACATCCACCACGAAACGCTGCCCGTCACGTCGCTCCTCGGGGAACACCCCGTGGAACCCGACGGCGGACAGCCCGGTGATGGCGATGACGTCGATGCCCCTCACCTCCTCAACTGACACATGGGGATCGTGGCTGAAGCTTACCCGCGCCTCCAACCCCGGGCATCACGAGGCCCCTCCCGAGAGGGAGGGACCCCGGCACGGCCAGCGCAGAGGAGGTCACGAGCCCCGGGGCGGGGAGGGGAACTGCTCGCTGCGGAGTTCCCGGGCCACCGCGATGGCGTCCAGCTGGGCACGGACCTCGTGGGTGCGCACCGCCCAGACCCCGTGCAGCGCGCACCAGGCCGAGACCGCCGCCGTCGCCTGGTCCCGCTCCTGCGGGTCGTCGCGGCCCAACAGCTCCCCCAGGAACCGTTTCCGACTCACCCCCACCAGCACCCGGTGCCCGGTGGCCCGGAACAGGTCGAGACGGCGCAGCAGCTCCCAGTTCTGCTCCCCCGTCTTGGCGAAACCGATGCCGGGATCCAGGATGATCCGCTCCGGGGCGATCCCCGCGGCGACGGCGGCATCGCGACGCGCCAGTGTCTCGGCCAGCACGTCGGGGACCACGTCGTCGTAGTCGGCGTGCCGCTGCATGGTGGCGGAGTGGGCGCGCCAGTGCATCGCGACGTAGTCCACCCCGAGCTCGGCGACGGTCCTGAGCATCCGCTCGTCGGCCAGGCCACCGGAGACGTCGTTGACGAGCACCGCCCCGGCCGCCACCGCCGCCTCGGCCACCTCGGCGCGCATCGTGTCCACGGAACAGGCCACCCCCTCGGCGGCCAGTGCCTCGACCACCGGGACCACCCGCGCCAGTTCCTGTGCGAGCGAGACCCGTCCGGCACCGGGTCGGGTGGACTCGCCCCCCACGTCGACCAACGCCGCCCCGTCGGTCGCCAGACGCAGGCCGTGCGCGACGGCGGCCGGCAGCGTGTCGTGGCGCCCTCCGTCGGAGAACGAGTCCGGGGTGACGTTGAGCACCCCCATCACCACCGTCGTCACGGTGCTCACCTGCCCAGGATGAGGCTCATCGCCTCCGCCCGGGTCGCCGGGTCACGCAGCTGACCCCGCACCGCGCTGGTGATCGTCCGGCTGCCCGGCTTGCTGACCCCTCGCATCGTCATGCACATGTGCTCGGCCTCCACCACCACGACCACGCCTCGCGCGCCGAGGTGCTCCACCAGGGCGTCGGCCACCTCGGAGGTGAGCCGCTCCTGCACCTGCGGGCGGCGGGCGTAGACGTCCACCAGCCGCGCCAGCTTCGACAACCCCGTCACCCGGCCCGCCCGCGGGATGTAGCCCACGTGGGCGACCCCGGTGAAGGGCAGCAGGTGGTGCTCGCAGCAGCTGGTGAGCCCGATGTCACGCACCAGCACCAGCTCCTCGTGGTCGATGTCGAAGGTGGTGGCCAGGATCTCCGACGGGTCCTGCCCCAGCCCGGCGAACAGCTCCGCGTAGGCCCGGGCCACCCGCTGCGGGGTCTCCTGCAGACCGTCGCGGTCCGGGTCCTCCCCCACGGCCAGCAGGATCTCCCGCACGGCGGCCGCGACGCGGGGCTCGTCGATGTTGTTCACCGACGGTCCCCGGGGGAGGGTGGCCCCCACTGCCCCGGAGCGGGCGGGGTCGGGTTCGGCTGCGGCACGGGTGGGGTCGGGGTCGCGCGGGGCGGGATCATCGCGGGTGGCACCTCCACCGGAGGCACCGTCGAGGGGATCCGGGCATCGGACCCGGTCCAGGCCGGGCGACGGGGGCGTCGCTTCAACGGCTTGAACACCTCCGCGACCTCCGCCTTGTTGAGGGTCTCCTTCGCGAACAGCTGGCGCACCAGCTCGTCCAGGACCTCCCGGTTCTCCACCAGGACGTCGAAGGCCTCCTGGTGGGCCGCGTTGATGAGCTTCGCGACCTCCTCGTCGATGACGGCCGCCGAGGCCTCGGAGACCTCCTTGCTGGGTTGCGCGCCACGCATCCCCATGAACGGCTCCGAGTCGCCACCGCCCAGCTGGACGGCCCCGACCCGTTCACTCATGCCGTACTGGGTCACCATCGCGCGCGCCACCTTGGTGGCCTTCTCGATGTCGTTCTGCGCCCCGGTGGTGGGGTCGTGGAAGATCAGCTCCTCCGCGGCCCGGCCCCCGAGCATGTAGGCCATCTGGTCCAGCAGCTCGCCACGGGTGCGGGAGTACTTGTCGTCGTCGGGCATCACCATCGTGTAGCCGAGCGCCCGCCCTCGCGGCAGGATGGTGACCTTCTGCACCGGGTCGTTGCCGGGCATCGCGGCCGCGACGAGGGCGTGCCCACCCTCGTGGTAGGCGGTGATCAGCCGCTCCCGGTCGTTCATGAGACGGGTGCGTTTCTGCGGCCCTGCGATGACCCGGTCGATGGCCTCGTCGAGCTGCGGCTGCCCGATGACCTCCAGTCCCAGGCGGGCCGCCAGCAGCGCGGCTTCGTTGAGCACGTTCGCCAGGTCCGCCCCGGAGAAGCCGGGGGTGCGACGCGCCACCTGGTCGAGGTCCACGTCACCGGCCAGCGGTTTCCCGGAGGCGTGGACCTGCAGGATGTGGGCGCGTCCCGACAGGTCGGGGGCCTCGACGGCGATCTGCCGGTCGAAGCGTCCGGGACGCAGCAGCGCCGGGTCCAGCACGTCGGGCCGGTTCGTGGCGGCGATGAGGATGACCCCGCCGCGCACGTCGAAGCCGTCCATCTCCACCAGCAACTGGTTGAGGGTCTGCTCCCGTTCGTCGTGACCGCCACCCATCCCGGCGCCACGATGACGACCGACGGCGTCGATCTCGTCGATGAACACGATGGCGGGTGCGGCCTCCTTGGCCTGCTCGAACAGGTCACGCACCCGGGAGGCACCGACACCGACGAACATCTCGACGAAGTCGGAGCCGGAGATGGAGAAGAACGGCACCCCGGCCTCCCCGGCGACGGCGCGCGCCAGGAGGGTCTTGCCGGTCCCGGGTGGGCCGTAGAGCAGCACCCCCTTCGGGATCTTCGCACCGAGCCTCTGGAACTTCGCGGGTTCGGCCAGGAACTCCTTGATCTCCTCCAGTTCCTCGACGGCCTCGTCGACACCCGCCACGTCGGCGAAGGTGGTCTTCGGCATGTCCTTGCTGGCCAGTTTCGCCTTCGACTTGCCGAAGCTCAGTGGCCCACCGGCCCCACCACCGCCGACCATCCGCATCACGAAGAAGAACCCGGCGACGAGCAGCAGGATGGGCAGGAAGGTGTAGAGCATCGAGGACAGGAAGCTCGGGGTGGGGTTCCTCGAGACCCACTTCTCCAGGGTTCCGGCGGAACTGCGCTGCTTGAGGATCTCGACGAACTCGTCGACCTGGCGGCCGACCCAGCTGGACTGGAGGCGTTCCCCGGAGGCGGTGGTGATCTGGATCACCTGTTCACCGTCGACGAGCACGACCTCCTTGAGTGCCTCGTCGCCGTTCAACGTCGCGACGATCTCGTTCATCGGGACGTCCTTGAAGCCGAACACCCCGGAGACGAGCTGCATGGCCATCGAGCCGAGCAGGATGAGCAGGATGATCCACGTCAGCCACCCCATGGGGCTCTTCAACATTTTCTGCAAGGTCTTTCAGTCCCCTTGAAGGTGAGAGGTCGAGCGCTGAAAGACTACCAGCGCACCCCAACAGTGGACGGATCGCAGGCGAAGGGCCTCGGGGCCGGTGCTCAGTGGTGGACGTGCGGGGCGAGGATCGCCAGGTCGCGCAGGTTGCGGTACCGCCCGGCGTAGTCGAGGCCGTAGCCGACGACGAACTCGTTGGGGATCTCGAAGCCGACGTACCTGACCGGGACCTCGATCCTCGCTGCGGCGGGTTTGCGGAACATCGCCATGATCTCCAGGCTGGCCGGGTTGCGGCTCGCGAGGTTGGACATCAGGTAGCTGAGCGTCAGCCCGGTGTCGATGATGTCCTCCACGACGATGACGTGGCGGCCCTCGATGTCGGTCCCCAGATCCTTGAGGATGCGGACGACGCCGCTGGACTGGGTGCCGGAGCCGTAGGAGGAGATGGCCATCCAGTCCATCTCGACGTGGGAGGTCATCTCCCGCTGCAGATCGGCCATCACCATGATGGCCCCGTTGAGGACCCCGACGAGCAGCACGTCCCGGCCTGCGTAGTCGCGGTCGATCTCCGCGGCGATCTCGGCCAGACGCGCGGCGATCTGGTCGCTGGTGTAGAGGATTTCGGACAGGTCGGACTTCACATCGGCTGCATCCACGCCCGGGATTCTATCCCCTGTTCCTTGTCATGGGGGCGTCGAACAGCCGTGATTCGCGGCCTTTGGCCATCGGTCATTCTCCCGACTTGATTCCGTCCCGGGACAGCAGTCAAACTCTCATCATGAGTGATAATTATTCTCATTCGAGTGGGTCTCCTCGTTTTCTCATCGGCGTCGCCGGCTCCATGGCCGCGTCGCGCGTTCCCGCCCACCTGGACATGATTCGCGCCACACTCGGGGGAACCATCACCGTGGTCATGACGCACACCGCAGCCCAGTTCGTCCCCCCTCAGATGTTGCGGCTGTCGGCAGAGCGCGTCGTCCACGGCGAGGATCCCGTCGACTGGCCCACCGATCGGCCTTCCCGGCTCGCGGGTGACCATGACCTCGTGGTCGTTCTTCCCGCAACCGCCCACATGCTGGCCGTGGCCGCCCACGGCGCAGCCCCCAACCGGTTGGCGACGGTGATCCTCTCGTCGCCACGGCCAAGTGTCTTCTTCCCTCACATGGGCGCCGCCATGTGGGAGAAACCCGCGGTACGACGCAACGTCGAACAGCTGCGCGCCGACGGTCACCATGTCGTGGACCCGGTGTGGGAGGAGGCCCACGACATCGTGACCGGCGAGATCCACCGCCATCCCGCGCTGCCCGACCCGGAACGAGTGGTCGCTGAGCTGCAACGTCTCCTCGCCCATCATCAGGACTTGCGGGCCACCAGGACGCACAGGGGTGAATCGGTCAGCTGATCCACGCTCTCGACGACGAGTCCGGCATCCTCCAGCCACCCCCGGTAGTCCTGCTCACCATGGGCATCGCCTCCCATGGTGGCCACGAGCATCTGGACACCGAAGGCCGCTCCGACCGGGCCGCGCTCCCGCAGATGGCTCACGATCACCACCGCCCCGCCGGGAGTCACCACCTCGGCGACCCGCTGCAGCAGGGTCGCGACGCGGGGAGGATCGAACATGTTCGTCACGGTCGACAACAGCACCAGGTCGACGTGGTCACCGGCCAGTTCCCGGTGCATGTCCGCCGCGACGAGGGTGACCGGCTCGAACTCGGGCCTCGTGCGCAGGTGCTCGATCACCGGTGGCAGGTCCTGGAGCGTCACGGCAGCACCTCGCTCGACCAGCGCCAACGAGTACGCCCCATGACCACCCCCGAGATCGAGGACACGGGGGCGCTCGGCCGTTGCCCGGGTACCGAGCGCCTCCCAGCACAGCGCGGTCACAGGGGCCACCGCACCCCTGGTGGCCAGGTGGAGCAGCCTCAGCCCCACCGGTGCGGGCAGCCCCTGCGGGGCAATCGGTGACGTGGCGTGACGGTCACGCAGGCGGGGCCCCAGATTCGCCGCCCAGCGTCGTATCCAGACCCCGTGCTGCGCGAGCACCGTCACCTCGTCCTCGGTCAGCCTGGGTTCGTCCCAGGTGAAGCGTCGACCGTCACGACGGAGAACCCCCCAGGCGACCAGCACCTGCAGACACGCGGCCACGGCGTCGGCATCCAGGCCCAGGTCGGCTGCGACTTCATCGACGTCGCCCGGTATCCGCTCCAGGACACCCGCCCCGTGAACGGCCTCCAGACTCAACAGCAGCCGCCAGTCCACCAAGTGGTCCGGGGCGGCCATCGCCGTGAGCTGATCATGGTCGAGGGCTTCGGACAGCTTCGGGTGCATCAAGGCTCCTCCAGGGCTCAGGCGGGCGTGGTGACGTCGCCGGTGTCGGCGGCCACGGCCAGGGCCACATCCTCCATCGTCAGATCGTGGTTCATCGCGAATCCTGCCGCCGACCCCTGGCCCGCGGCGGTGATCACCTGTGCGCGTGGATCAGTGCTGTTGCCGGCCGCGTACACCCAGTTCACGCTCGTGCGCCAGTACTCGTCGACACGCAGGAATCCCCGATCGTCACGATCGCAGCCGAGACCCGTCAGGAACTCGTCGCGGGGACGCATCCCAGGCGGCAGGAACACCACCTCGCAGGGGTGCACCGCACCTGCCACACGCACTGCGCGCAGCATGTCATCCTCGACGACGACGCCCTCCACCTCGCCCTCGACGATGTGGACACCACGGGCATCCAGCATCGCCCGCTGTTCGTCGGAGACCTGCTGAGTGTGGCTGAACAACGTGACCTGCTTGCTCCACTGACGCAGCAGCAACGCATGGTGGACCGCCCCCGGGTTCACGCCCAGTACGGCGAAGTCGCGCTCGGCCACCTCGTAGGCGTGGCAGTAGGGGCAGTGCAGCACGTCGCGGCCCCAGCGTTCGGCGACACCCGGAAGCGGGGGCATCACGTCGACCGCCCCGGAGGCGGCCAGGACCCGGCGGGCCTGCAACGACCTGCCGGATGCCAGGTGAACCGTGCGGTCCTCACCGACCGAGACGACCCGGTCGTCGAGGATGGTCGCACCATGGGCCACCACCTCGGCCCGTCCTCGGGTGAGGAACTCCCGGGGGGAAAGACTGTCATTGGAGAGGAAACCCCGCATCTGCTGGGCGGGGGCGTTGCGCGGTTCACCCGCATCCACCACCACCACGCGGCGACGTGAACGTGCCAGGAGGAGGGCGGCGCTGAGACCCGCGGCCCCGGCGCCGATGACGATGACGTCGATGTGCTCTTCCATGGTCTTCCCTTCAGCGGTTCCTTCGGTGCGGGGTCGGGATGCCGTCCATGGCCCCTTCTTCATATGAGACTGATACTCAGTCTCATATGAAGAAGGGGCCATGTCAAGGCATGAGGAATCGCCGGACCGAGCAGCACCCCTGCGGGGCGACGACACCTCGCCGCCACTGCGACCACGGCCCGGGCCACCTGCCGCTGAGGTGACGTCCGTCGCGCTGCGGATCATGCCGGACACGATGCAACCGGGCGGGAGGGAGGAGCCGAGGCTCCTCCCTCCCGCCCGGTGTGCTGTGTCGGGTCCTATCCGCGGGTGTAGTGGGCCACCCAGTCGATCTGGACGTCGGAGAGCCCCGGGGTCTCCGGACCCGGGACGCCGTTCGGCACCGTCTCGTACTGGGCCTCGGAGCCGTTCGGGTCCATCGCGCCGGTCTGGATCGCCAGGAACATCTCCTTGTCGGTGATCCAGTTCTTCTCGATCCGGCCCCATTCCTGGCCGTCGATGGTGAAGATGATCTCGGTCTCCTCCACGATCACGCCGTAGGTGTGCCAGTCGTGCATGCTGTGGTTGTCGAAGAACCGGTGCTCCTGCTTGTTGTCAGGATCCCAGTGGTAGACCCCCATGACCTCCGGGCCGTTGACCCGCCCCTCGGCGAAGTCGATCTCCGGCGGCCAGCCCTCGTCCTTCGGCCACAGCAGGAAGACGTACCCGATCCCCTTCGCCTGGGGCATCCGGGCGCGCACCTCCCAGCGACCACGCGAGGCGGTGAACACCTGCTTGGTGGACGCACCTCCCGCACTCCACTGACCGTTCTCGTACTTGGTGCGCACCAGCATCTCCCCACCCGAGGTGAAGGTGTTCTCGATGGCACGGAATCCCATCGCACCCTGTCCCACGGCCGGGTTGCCCCACCCGTAGCGTTCCCAGCCGGTGTCCTCGATCGATCCCTCGAAGCCCTCGAAGTAGTCCATCCTCCAGCCGGGGATCTCCGCGGACTCCCTGCCCTGACCACTCCCGGCACCGGCGGTGACGTTCTCCCGCTGGACGACGTTCTGCGCCCGGCTGGTCCTGTTCTGATCACCCTGTTCCTTCGGCCGTGGCGATGGTGCCGGCTCCGATGGTTCGGCCTCGGTGGCAGACGCGTCGGTCCCCTCCGCCGTCGCCTGCTCGGTGCCGACATCCTGCTGCCCGTCCGTGACGGGCACGGCCTCGCTCGGTGCGTACGGCAGCTCGGCGACCGCCGGTTCCGGTTCAGATTCCGGTTCCAATGACGCACTCCGGGCAGGTGACGCCGAGGTGGCCGAGGGTGCCGTCCTCGCGACGGGCTCGACCACGGGTTCGGCGACACTCGACCCACCTGTGGTGCTGATGGCGACCGTGGCAACTGCCGAGGTCACCGCCAGTGCGGCTATGGAAACAAGAATTCTCCTGTGCATGTCCCTCCCAAGGTTGTTTCGGCCGCCACCCTAACCCAGCACCGAGGACAGCCAAACCGACAAATGTCGTCCGATCGATCAGCTGGACCCGGACCCGATACCATGGACTTTGGTTAATCACTGTTGCGGCAAACTCCGAGGGGCAGAGGAGCTGGAACCCGATGACGAAGACACCGAACATCTCGGTCTGCATACCGGTCCACCAAGGGGCGGCCACCCTGGCGGCCACCTTGAAGTCAGTGCTGGCTAGTGACTATGACGACTTCGAGGTCGTGGTCCGGGACAACGGCTCGACCGATGACACCTCCGCCATCACAAAATCGTTCAATGATCAACGAATTCGGCTGATCCGGGTCGACGACGCGGTTCCACTGCCCCAGAACTGGCAGGAAACCGTGTTGGCGTCACGGGGAAAATTGGTCAAGATCGTCTGCGCAGATGACCTGATCGGCCCCGACTGCCTCGCGGCACAGGCCGCGGTGCTGGAGGACCCCGAGATCAGCCTGGCCGCCTCGCGTCGTGACTTCATCGACGCCTCCGGCACCGTGCTCACCCACGCCGCAGGGCTGCCCCACCTGCTGGGACGACGCACCGGCATCGACGTGGCCCGCACCACCCTGCGTTACGGCATCAACCCGGTCGGGGAACCGGCCTGCGTGATGTTCCGTCGCGCGGACTTCGACGCCGTCGGGGGATTCGACGGCTCCCGCGTCTACGACATGGACATCGACCTGTGGCTCAGGCTGCTCACCCGGGGAGACCTGTTCGGTTCCCCGGAGAGCCTCGCCTCGTTCCGCATGTGGCCGGAGTCCCTCTCCGCCCACCACACCCGCCAGCAGCTGGCCGACCACCTGAGCTTCCTCCACGCCGTCGCCACCGACCCCAGGAACCACATCCCCCGCGTCGAGCGTTGGCTGTCCCCGCTGACGGCCAGGCTCACATGGCGCGCCTGGGCGATGCGGCAGTGGTACTGGGCGAAGGGTCCGGGTCGCCCGCGCGTTGGAGCCGGATGAGGGCACCGGCGAAGGGCACCAGACACAGGCACGCGAGGACGAACCGGCCGATCTGCCAGCCCATGGTCTGCGGGGCCAGCACCGAGGCCCCGCACAGCAGCACCGTCACCACGACGAGCAGCCACACCCCGGTCCCCGTGGGCACCCGGGGATAGCGGCCCAGCACCGCGAACCGCAGCACCACCGCCTGGGTGAGGAGACCACAGAAGGTGGCGAGCGCGGCACCGTCGATGCCGAGTGGACCGAGGAGCACGAAGGTCAGCACGATCTTCACCAGCACCGCCGATGCCGAGGCCCAGGCCAACGGGGTCGACCACCGGATGGTGACCAGCATCTGGCTGCTGGCGGCCGCGGCCGCGACGGGGAACGCCGCCAGACCGACGAGCGCCACCACCGCGACGAGGCTCTCCTGGCGGTAACTGGCCGGGGCAAAGAGCGCCAGCAGCGGCGGGGCCGCCACCGTGATGCCGATCACCGCCCAGGAGACCAGCTGGAACAACCCGTCCCGGGAACTGGCGATCACCCGCCACCGCTCCTGCTCATCGGCGACCCGGCCCAGTCTGGGCAGCCACGCCCGGTTCGTGAAGGTGAGGATCAGGGCCACGACGTTGCCGACGGTGAAGGCCACCTGGTAGCGGGCCACCTCCTCCTGACCGAGCAACCGCTGGATGATGAATCGGTCCCCCGCGTTGAGCAGGAAGGCCGACAGGGCGGTCAGCGCCAACGGCACCCCGAGCCTGAGTCCCCGCCGCAACGTCACCAGGTCCGCCACCCCGGCGAATCGGGGGCGGGCCCACAGCAGGCCCAGCACCAGGGCGATCGCCTGCCCGATCACCCCACCCAGCGCGTAGACCTCCGGGGTGCGTTCCCAGCCGAACACCAGCACCAGCCCCAGCACCTGACCACCGACGGTGGAGAACAGGGAGACGGTGGCGAACCGGGCCAGCCGATCCTCGGCCTGCAACAGGGACAGCAACAGCATCACCGCCGCGCCGGGCGCGACCCAGCCGAGGGTCAGCCACACCAGGGGCAACGAGCTGAACCCGAGCACCGGGGCCCACCACGGCGCGGTGAGCGCCGCCACGACCACCACCGTCAACTCGATGGTGATCCCGGCCGCGATGAGGTTGCGGGCCGAGGTGGCGTCCTCGTCCTCGACGCGCTGCACCACCAGCGCCTGGTCCAGCCCGAGCACCGTCACGACGATGAGCAGCTGGAACAACGCGATGGCCGCCGACAACGCGCCGAACCCGGGCGGGCCGAAGATCCGGGTCAGGACCGGCGAGACCACCGTCGCGACGATCATCTGCATCGACCAGATGAGGACGTAGAGCATCCCCCGACCGAACAGGTCGGAGGTCTGCCCCACCCGGGCCCTGGCCGCCTTCACGGCAGCGGCCAGATCTGCTCTTCGATGCGGTCCAGCACCTCGAAGGAGCCCTCACTGAACTTCCGGGCGAACATCGCCGGGGCGACGTCGCGGGTGCGGGCGGCCTGCATCGCCACCAGGTCCCCCATCCCCAGCTCCACCGGGTGTGGGCTGGGGGCCTTGCCCCAGTCGATGTACCAGGCGTGCCTGCCGCGCACGTGGCTGGACTCCCAGTCCATGCCGAACGACGGGGAGTTCAGCAGGGTGGGGATCATCACCTCGTCCGGGATCCAGGTCGTCGCGAAGTACTCCACGATCTCGGGGCGACGGTCCACCAGCTCCAGCAGCCGTTCGGCGTGGTGCCGCGCCAGGATCTTCAACTGCGACCCCCCGGTGGGTCGGATCCCCCGCAACCAGCGCCTCGGCACGAGGTGCCACACCCGTTTCCGGTCCTGCACCCGGTTGCGGAAGATGAACCGGTCGTAGCCCCCCATCGGCCCCCAGTACCACAGGGGCAGGGCCTTGGTCTCCGCCCAGGACACCCCTCGCAGTCGGCCCAGCCGGTCGACGATCCGGGTCACCGGGGCCAGCGGGTAGTCGGAGCCGGTCATGAGGATCAGGTGCTCGGCATCGCTGGCCTCCAACGCCGCCCGGTACCCCGCCAGTTCCGCCATGACCAGATCCATCGTCGCCCAGTCGGAGGCGTGCCGCTCCACCAGCGACACCCGCTCCGACAGCCCCGCGGTGAGTTCGGTGAAACGTTCCTGCGGCACGCGGGAGTCGACGTGCAGGAAGACCGGCAGCTCCGCCATCGCGGTGACGATCCGCTGCAGCAGGCGCGGCTTGTCGTGGGCCATCAGCACCACTGCGGCACTCATCGGGCACCCCCCTCGGGCAGCTGGTAGATGGTCACCCCGGGGCCCTCGTGGACCACGCTCACCCCCGGTCGGGCCCGCAGCGCCTCCTCCAGCCGGGTCTGGTCGGCCACACGCTGCTGACCGTACCGTTCGTCGAACTTCTTCATCATGTCGGTGGCCAGCACGAAACGTCGCTCCCCCGGCTCGGCCAGCCACAGCCCCATCAACAGGTCGAGATCCTCCTCCGGGTCGTAGGCGGCCCCCGTCGTCGCCGGGTAGATGGGGTGCGAGGTGTCACGCAGCAGCAGGTCCCGGGCGATGTAGTACTGCTGACGCCCGGAGATCTGGAGCGGCTCGGCCAGCTGTGAGCCGAGGGTGAAGGTCAGGTCCTGGTCGGTGACCTCCGACTCCAGCCACTGGATCGCGGCGACGTGGTGACGGTTGATCACCCGGGTCTGATCCATCCCGGTGGTGCCCAGCACGAACACACTGGTCAGCACCACGACGACGAGGTTGCGCACCGGGTGCCACGGGGCGGACCAGAACCGACGCCCCGTCGTCGGCATGTTGATCGAGCCCAGGATGGCCAGCCACGGCAGGCTGAACAGCGCCACCCGGAAGATGCCCTCCGAGCCGTACGAGGAGGCGAAGAACAACCCGATGGGGCTCGCCGCGGCCAGCAGCAACCCCAGCGTCATCCGGCCCCGGTACCGCACCAGCGCCACCAGAGCCGCCACCCCGATCCCGACCAGCGCGGCCGACGGCACGAGGAAGGTCAGCCGGTTCGTCAGGTCCGGGGTCAGGGCGGTGGAGATCGGCCGCTCCGGGGAGCGGAAGTTGGCCAGGATGTTGAACAGCTCGTCGACCTCCACGTACCGGGTGAGCACCCCCCGGTTCAGCAGCGCCCACACCGTGGCGGGGGCGACGAGCAGCAGCGGGGTCCACCAGCCCTTGATGAACCGGGCGAACACCAGCGCGCCGCACACCAGGGCCGCCATGAAGGGGCTCAGCTGGTGGGTCGGGGCCACGACGACCGCCATGAGCAGCGCCAACCACACCCGGGACCACGTGAACCCGGCGGTGTTGCGCAGCAGCGCCAGGAAGGCGACGGTGACGAAGGAGAACCCGATCACCTGCGGGGCGTAGAAGCTGGTGGTCAGGCTGGAGCCGAGGGCGAACACCAGTGCCGCCCACCAGGCCCGCTCCTCGTCGACGAAGTACCTGGCCAACGCGGCGACCACGAGGCAGTTGACCCCTGCCCAGGCCGCGCCGAAGAATGCGGCGTAGCCCAGCAGGTCGGCCCAGCCGGCGGCCTGCTGGACGAGGGCCCCGGAGGAGAACAGCCCCGCGTAGGCCTGGTAGATGCCCTGGGTGCGGTCCAGGCCACCCTGCTGGATGATGAGTTCGGTCACCCCGATGTGTCTGGCCGCGACCTGCACCGTCGGGGTGCCGTACATGAAGGCCTGGCTGACCGGGGCCACCATCGACAGCAGCACGACGGTCCAGCCGAGCCCCTTGGTGCGGGAGAACGACCAGCACACCGCGACGACCAGCACGGCCAGCCCGAGGAACCAGACGGGTCCCGCCGCGATGGCGGCCCCGTGGGGTGCCGGGAGCTGGGGACGGGACGCGGCGGTGGCGACGGCGATGACGAAACCCGCGGTGGCGAGTCCCGTCGGCCCGAGGAAGAAGTACCGCATCGCCAGACCGACGTGGGAGAGCCGGAACCGGGCGGACTCCTGCCGGGCACCCCACATCGCGGCCCCCGCCGAGACCAGCAGGATGAGTGCGGCCATGGGGCGGGGATACCAGAGGTGGGTCAGGGCGGCGGGCAGGCTGACCAGGATGAGCACCCCGACGCTGCCGATCAGCCAGGAGAGCACCAGGTCGGTGCCCCGGAACTGGGCCATCACCCCGATGGCGACACCCGGCACGGTGTGCAGGGCGACGGCGATGACGACCCCCCAGAGGCCTCCCTCGACCCCGATGAGGGTGCCGACGGCCCCCCAGGCACCGAGCATCGCGACGACCAGCCCCAGCCACACCCGGTTCACCCGGAGTTCGGTCGCCTCCGCGGGTTCGACGATGGCGGCCGGGTGCATCTCCGGCTCGGGCGCGTCAGAGGCCCTCGTCGGTCTGCTCGTGACGGGTCCGGGCGGGGGCGGCTGGGTGGCCGCCGGGGCCTGCCCGGGACCGGCCGCCGGGCCGGGAGGTGGCGGCCCCTGACGGGTACGGTTCTGCTTGGCGTGTCCAGAGCGTTTCATGGGTGGTCTCCGTCCATGACCACCTCGTCGAGGGTCACGAGACGGTCGGCCAGCTCCGGGAAGGTCTCCCGGAGTTCCAGGTGGAGTTCGGGCAGCAACAGCAGCACCTCGTCCGGATCGGCGGCGAGCAGCTCCTCGGGACTGACCACCGGGATGCGGGAGCCCGGCAGGCAGCGCCCCTGCTTCGCGGGGGCGGCGTCCCCGACGGCGAGGACGGCGGCCGCCGCCTCCCCCACCATCGCGAGCTCCGCCACGGCCTTCGACGCGGCCGGGTAGGCGTGGAGCCGGGTCCCGGTACGACGACGTGCGGTGAGGAAGTCACGGAGTCGTGTGACCTGCCGCGTCACCTCGTCGGCCAGCGGGGCCAACCCCTGCCGGGTGGCCAGTCCCTCCTCCGCGGCCATGGCCAGGGCCAGCTCCGCGTCGGGACGGCCGTCCCGGCTGCACAGCACCAGCGCCACGCCCCCGTACAGCGGGTAGCGCAGCACCTCGGTGGGGAACAGCCCGACGGTGCGCAGGGCCGTCGCCAGGGTGGTGAGGGAGAAGTAGCCGGGATGGCCGTGCCGCACCGTGGTCCACTGACGGGTGCGCACGATGTCGCCGAGCGGCTGGATCAGGAACACCGCCAGGCCCCCGTCGGCCAGTGCCGAGGCGCGCTGCCGGAGCGCCCGGGGCAGGTCGGTGACGTGCATCAGGCCGAAGTTGTCCACCAGCAGGTCGGCGGGTCCCTCGGTCGGGGTCAGGGGCAGGTGCGGCAACCAGCTCCCGCCGTGGGGGGACGGGAACTCCACGACCGTGCGTCGTCCCCGCAGGTGGCCGAGCCGGGTCAGGTCGGCCACCGCCTGCCGGGCCTGGTCCACCACCGCCCGCGGTTCGGGCACCGGGAGCTCCGCCCCGACGGTGTCGTCGCGCTCCAGCTGCACCAGACCGCAGCCGTGGCACAGCCCGAGCGCCAGCGGATGGGTCGGGTCCGGGAGCGGGTCGGTGGGCAGCGGCCAGTGCCGGACCGACGGCTGCTCGCCGAGGTCCAGCACGATCTCCAGGTCATCGCCACCGCAGAGCAGGCACCGTGCCGGTGGTGTGGTCACGGAACCGCCCTGAGGTCGTCGTCGAGCAGGCCCGCCTGCCGCAGCTCCCTGATCCGGGCCAGCCGCACGAAGTCCCGTTCGAAACGCTGCCGGGTCATCCCGTGCTCGCGGTACGCGGCCACCAGCTCCTTCACCCCGTCGGTGATGGAACGGAACCCACCCAGCCCGGGCAGGAGCCGCCGCAGCAGTGAGAAGTCCACCCGGTAGGAGCGGGGATCGTTGCCCGCCTCACCCGTGATGCGGACCCCCGCCCCGGTCTCGGCGGCCACGGCCTCGGCGATCTCGGCGACGGTGACGTTGCCCGCCTCGCTCCCGACGTTGATCTTCACTCCTCGCACCAGGTCCGTCGGCGCGGCCAGGACCGCGATGAACACCTCGGCGATGTCGGCGGCGTGGACCAGTGGCCGCCACGGCGTGCCGTCGGAGAGCACCAGCACCTCACCGGTGAGCAGGGCGTGTCCCACGAGGTTGTTCAGCACGATGTCGGCCCGCAGCCTGGGGGAGAAACCGAAGGCGGTGGCGTTGCGCAGCGAGACGGGGCAGAAGGAGGCATCCGCCAGGTCGTCCAGCTCCGCCTCGACCCGCACCTTGCTCACCGCGTAGGGAGTGACCGGCGCGAGCGTCGCGTCCTCCGCGACGAGCCGGTCCCCGGCCGCGCCGTAGACGCTGCAGGTGGAGGAGTACAGGAACCGTCCCACCCCGGCCTGCTTCGCCGCCGCCGCGAGCCGCACCGCCGCGTGATGGTTGATGTCGTAGGTGATCCCGGGCGCGAGGTTGCCGAGCGGGTCGTTCGACAGCGCCGCCAGGTGGATCACCGCGTCGAAACCCTCCAGCTGCCGGGCCGTGACCTCCCGCAGGTCCACCCGCAGGCCGGGCGGGTCGTCGGGGGCGGGCCCGAGCACACGGTCGGCGAACCATCCGACATCCAGTCCGACGACGTCGTGACCGGCACGTCGCAGCACCGGGGCCATCACGGTCCCGAGGTACCCCTGGTGGCCGGTGAGCAGGACTTTCATGACTGGGCTCCGATCTGGACGAGGGTCTTCGGCACGACGAAGGCCTCGGCGTGGCGTCGGTTGCACTGGATGCCACGCAGCCGCATGAGCGCGGTGAAGGCCTCGGCGTCGAACCAGGGATGGTGTGCCTGGCTGGGATAGCAGCGGGTGATGAGATCCACCTTGAGGCGGACGAACTCCTCGGGGACGGCCACGAAGGTGGTGGGGACGGGCAGGTCCGACTCGTACTTGGCGATCTCGTAGCCCCACACCGGCTGGCGACGGAAGGTCTGGGCGCACAGCTCGGCCACCAGGCGGTGGTCCTGGTGGGCGTCCCCCGGCTGGGGGCAGATCACCAGGTCCGGCTCCCCCGCGTCCCTGAGCGCCACCACCTGCTGCTTGGCCGCCAGCCAGTGGCCCGGCAGCCGGTTGTCCGGCAGGTCCGCGACGGTGAGCGTGAGGTCCGCACCGTCGCACAGCTCGGTGAGCGCGGCCCGTTCCTCGGCCTCGCGTTCGCTGTCGGCCCCGGTCAGCACCAGCGCCGTCACCCGCAGCCCGGGACGGGCGCGGCCGAGCATCGCGACGGTGGCCCCGGCACCGATGGCGATGTCGTCGCAGTGCGCCCCCACCAGGGCCAGGTGGTCGATCTCCGGCAGGATCACACGATCTCCATCCGACGGGCCCAGCGGGCCTGACCAGCGGTCCAGATCTCATCCAGGTGTGCCCGCTCCTTGAAGGTGTCCGCGGGCATCCAGAACCCCTCGTGCTGGTGCGCCAGGGCGTGTCCCGCCTCGGTGACCACGCCGAAGGCCTCGAGCAGGTCCGCCCCGTCGGAGAGCTCGTCCAGGAAGGAGGGCCGCAGGATCAGGTAACCGCCGTTGACCCACATCGAGACATCCCCCATCTCGCTGAGGAAGGCGATCCGCCCCTCGGCCGTGAGGTGGATCACGTGGTAGGAGGCCCGGGGCCTGACCGCCAGCATCATGGCCCTCGCCTCCGGTGCCGCGGTCATCTGCGCGACCATCGCGTCGAGGCTGACATCACTCAACACGTCGGAGTAGTTGACGAAGAACATCTCCTGGTCGGCCACGTGGTCACGGACCTGCCACAGCCGCTGCCCGATGCTGGTGTCCTCCCCGGTGTGGACGTGCCTGACCCGCCAGGTCGCGAACTCCGGCCGTCTGGTGACGACCTCGTCGACGGCGCGCTGCACCTGGTCGGCCGCGTACCCCAGGCACAGCACGAAGTCGGTGTGCCCGTAACTGGCGTAGTGGCTCATCACGTGGACCACCAGGGGCAGGTCCCCGACGAGCTGGAGGGGTTTCGGCAACCCCTCACCGTCCCAGCCGCGCATCCGCATGCCGTGACCACCGCAGAACAGCACCACCTTCATCGCGGTGCCACCTCCTCCACCTCCAGGTGGGGCACGGGGAACACCAGCCGGGTCCCGGGCCGCAGCGTCGCGGAGAGTTGGGCGGTGATCTCCTGCCGCAGGTTCCACGGCAGCACCACCACGTCGTCGGGGGCATCCTCGACGAGGTGCTCCGGCGGCACCACCGGGATCCGGGAACCCGGGGCGTAGCGGCCGTGCTTGAAGGTGTTCATGTCGGCTCCGTAGGCCAGCAGGTCAGGACGGATGCCACAGTAGTTCAACAGGGTGTTGCCCTTCCCCGGCATCCCGTAGGCGACGACACGACGTCCCTGCCGCCGGGCCTCGACGAGGTGGGCGACCAGGTCGTCACGGATGCGCGCCACCCGCTCCGCCAGGCCGAGATACCCCTCGGGGCGGTCCAGTCCTGCGTCGCGTTCCATCGCCACCACCTCCGCCACCGAGGGCAGCTCCTGGTGCGGGGAGTCCTCACGGACCGCCCACAACCGGATGGAGCCGCCGTGGGTGGGCAGGAGCTCCACGTCCACCAGTCGCAACCCACCCGCGGCCAGGCCACGTCCGGCCGCCAGCACGCTCCAGTACTGGAAGTGCTCGTGGTAGATGGTGTCGAACTGCGCCAGGGTGATCAGCGACAGGGCGTGGTGCACCTCGATGGAGACCCAGCCGTCGCGGTCCACCAGCCCCGCCAGGCCACGGGTGAAGCCGATGATGTCCGGGATGTGCGCCCAGACGTTGTTGGCCACGACGAGCCTGGCCGGGCCGTTCTCGGCCCGCACCCGGGCCGCCACCTCCTCGTCGAGGAAGGCCCGGAGCATCGGCACCCCCTTCGCCCGGGCGGCCTCGCTGCAGTTGACGCTGGGTTCGATGCCGAGGCACCGGATCCCGGCGGCGACGACGTGCTGCAGCAGGTAGCCGTCGTTGGCGGCCACCTCCACCACCAGGTCATCGGGGCTCAGTCCGAGCCGGACGATGGCCTGGTCCACGAAACGGCGGGCGTGCTCCACCCAGGAGGTGGAGAAGGAGGAGAGGTAGGCGTAGTCGCCGCCGAAGGTCTCCTGCGGTGTGATCAGTGCCGGGATCTGCAGCAGCAGGCACTCCCGGCACAGTCTCAGGTGCAGCGGATACGTGACCTCCGGCAGGTCGAGCTGCTCCTTGGTCAGGAACGACTCGCACGGCGGGCTGGCCCCGAGATCCAGCACGGACATCAGCGCCCGGGCACCACACAGTCGACATGTCGTCATCACACCGACCCCCGGGCGGGTCGCTCGACCACGAAGGCGGAGCGGTCCTTCCGGATCACCGCCAGGCCGACGACGTAACCGACGGTGGTGACCACCAGTCCGGAGACGATCGCCAGGGCACCACCGAGCCCCCGTGCCCCGGTGCGCAGCACGGAGCCCAGCTCACGCAGCACGCCGCGTGGCAGGACCTTCGTGGTGTAGCTCATCTCGGCGGCCAGGGCCACCTGACGGGAGGTGCGTTCCGTCACCGCCGCCTTGGAGATGCCCTCCGCGTAGCAGCGACGCCACAGGTAGTTCCATCGCAGCCGGTCCGGGCTGACCCGGTGGCGCACCACGCTGGCGGGTTCGAACAGGATCCGGCCCTCGGGGTGGCTCATCCGGGCGCGGATGCACAGTTCGGTCTCCTCGCAGCCGTAGGGCACCTTCCCCACCCTCCCCAGGTCCTCACCGAACAGCCCTGCGGTGGCGAAGACCTCGGTGCGGAAGGCCATGGAGCAGCCCATGACGTTGCGGATCGGGGCGAGCCCGGTGGGCATGCCCCGGTAGGAGCAGCCCACGACCCAGTCCAGCTCCCCCCGCTCCCCCGTCGCGGCGGGCAGCGACGGGGGACGCCTCGCCCCGTCGGGCCAGCGGGGCACGGCCGCCCCGCCGGTGACCATGACCGACTCGTCGTCGAACGGGGCGAGCAGCGCGGCCAACCATCCCGGCTCCGGGGTGGCGTCGTCGTCGAGGAAGACCACCAGGTCGGTGTCGATCATCTCGATGGCGGTGTTGCGGGCCCCGGACAGACCACGACGGCGGGCGTTCGGCACCGCCTCGACGAGCGGGTCGGGGAGCTGCCGGGCGCGGGCCAGCAGGTCGGCGTTGTGGTCGACGGTCACCAGCACCCGGCCCTCGCGCCCGGACTCCCGGAGCTGGGTGGCGGCCGTGAGGACCCCCTCCTGGAGGTCCGTCCAGCGCTCCAGCGTGTAGGCACAGACCACGATGGTCACGCTGTGGCTCATCAGGGCCTCAGGCAGCCATGGCGGAGGTGGTGGACTCCCAGTCGCGGGTGCGCAGGCGGCAGTCCGGCGAGTGGTGCCGAGCGGGGGCGGTCACCAGTCGGCTCGGCTTGGCACGGCCACCCCGGTGGGTCTCGACGGCGATGGTGCGCAGCACGCGCTGCCCGTCGGCGAAGGTGCGCAGGTTGCTCTCACCGTGGATGCGGTCCAGCTCGAAGCTGGGCACCTCGGTGACGGCGAGTCCCGCCTGGGCGACCCGGACCGCCACGAGGGTCTCGATCTCGAAGCCGTCACCCCAGATGCCACTGCCGTCGACCGGGGTCGGCTGATCCGGGTCGGGAAGTTTCAGGGCGGGGAGGATGTCCCGCCAGAAGGCGTTGTAGCCGTAGCAGAGGTCGGTGAAGTGGGTGCCGAGCCTCAGGTTGCTGATGCGGTTGAGCCACCGGTTGCCGGTGGAACGCAACAGGGTGAGGTCCACCGAGCCCCCTCCGGGGAGGTAGCGCGAGCCCTTCGCGAAGTCGGCGCCGTCGACCAGGGCCTGGACGAAGGACTCGATCTCGCACGGGTCGGCCGAGCCGTCGGCGTCGAGGGTGACGATGACGTCACCGGTGGCGGCGTGCATCCCGCACACCAGGGCGTTGCCCTTGCCCTTGCGGGTCTGCTGGACGACGGTGAGGTTGTCCAGCATCCGTCGGGCCACGTCCACGGTGTCGTCGGTGGAGTTGGCGTCCACCAGCACCACCTGGTGGACATCGGGGAGGTCCGGGATGAGGACCTCCAGGTTGCGCGCCTCGTTCTTGGTTGGAATGACGATGGAAACCCGCGGACTGTAGGTGCGATGAGCCATGGTCTGTATTCCCCCTGCCCCTCTTCCCCGGGGCAGGACACCTGCCCCTCGGGATGATGAAAGTTGTATGTCTGGCAAGGACATCTTGGCTGCCCCGAGGCCCTGAACGCGCCCTGAATCCGCCCTCCCGGCCAAACGGATGACGCCGGAATTTCGCGTGTCATCCTCATGGACGGCGGCGCAGGGTGGTTAACTTTCGTGAATCGTCGAAGGGCTGGACGCGGGGTCACCTCGCGTGTCCCCACCGCGACGAGGCACGCCGAGGTCGAGAAGTCGATTTTCCGACATGTCGAGACCGGTGGGCCGACGGGCACCCTCGGCAGGGCCTACCATCACTCCATGCGATTGATCCTGATCCGGCACGGTGAGACCCAGAGCAACGTCGACCACCTCCTCGACACCGCCTTCCCGGGGGCACCGCTCACGGATCGGGGACACGCCCAGGCCGCTTCCCTGCCCGACCGGTTGGCCAAGGAACCCATCGAGGCGGTGTTCGCCTCCGTCCTGACCCGCGCCCAGCAGACCGCCGCTCCGCTCGGCGAGGCCCTGGGGCTCGAGGTCGAGGTGATCGACGGGGTGCAGGAGATCAGCGCAGGTGTGGAGGAGATGAGCCCGGACTGGAGCACCTACGTCGCGGAACTGGCCTCCTGGAGCCCGACGAACGTGGACTCGAGGCTGGAGGGCGGTGAGTCGGCCCGGGAGTTCATGACCCGGTTCACCACGGCGGTCACCGAGGTCGAGGCACGGGGTCACGCCTGTGCGGCGATCGTGAGTCACGGCGCGGCCCTGCGGGTGTGGGGACTCGCCCAGCAGCCGGAGTTCGGCATCGAGAACGCCCCGCCGCTGGAGAACACCGCCTGGATCGTCCTCAACGGCTCGATGGCCGACGGCTGGACCATCGAGGACTGGGGCCAGCAGACCCGCTGACCCGCCCCACCAACCGCCCCACCCGAACCCGCTCCCGCCCCCACCGGGCACGAATCGCCGTTCTGCTTCGATGGCAGCGTTGACATCGCGACTTCGCGCAAGCAACCCGCCAGTTGGTGCACGACCCCCGCCGCTCCGAGATGGGCTGCTCAGGGGCGAGGACAATCGGACGGTGGGTGCCACGAGCACCTGGCTCGGTGCGCTGTTCGAGTCCTTGACCACGCAGAGTCTGCACGTCTACGCCGACGTCGTCGATGCACGGATCGGGCACCTGCGCACGAAGGACACCACCCGGGAGATCGACCTGATCGTCGAGGGACAGAACAGACGCGTGGTTGCCGTCGAGGTGAAGCTCGCGAGCAGCGTGAGCGACCACGACGTCCGGCATCTCAACTGGCTGCGGTCAAAGCTCGGCGACCGACTGGTCAATCGAGTGGTGGTGACCACCGGCCCTCACGCCTACCGTCGGCCGGACGGCGTGGTCGTGGCCCCCTTGGCCCTCCTGGACCCCTGACCCGGGATGATGCGTCGAAGGATGTCCTCGGGCAGGGGGTAGGGCCTCTCGGGCGGCAGGAGCCGTGTGGCCTGCGCGGCGCGGCCACCCTGGACGAGGTCGGCGATCCTTCGGGCGCGACCCGTGAGGTCGGTGATCCCGACCACCCAGTCGTCGACGAAGGTGCGGATGAGGTGGCGGCTGATCCCGACCTGGATGCTGTAGTGGTTGAGGGCCGCTCCTCTGAGGGAACGTTCCGGGTCCCACTGGACGTGGACCTCGGCGGCCGACAGGGCGTCCGGGTGGGCGTCGGTCAGCACGGCCTTGCCCAGCGCCCCCTCCCATCCGCTGCGGGTGATCCGAACCGCCAGGATCCGTTCCTGGCCGGATTTGCGCCCCCAATTGCTTCGGTGCATGAGCCACAGGAACGAAGGTTTGATCCAGGTCATCCGGTGGAAGCTGAAGGGGGCGACGAACTGGCCAGCCCTGAGGGCTGCGTCGGCGATCACCGGGGAGTATGCCTGGTACATGACGATGGTGTCGCGGTCGTGGTCGGCCCGCACCTCATGAAGTCCGCTCATTGTCGCCCTCTCGATAATTTCCGTCGCCACGACACAATACATGCAGCCGCCCCAGCGGCCGACCCCACGGACCACACCGCCTGTCGCCCGCCGAACCCCATTGGTTGGACCATTTGCCCTTGCAGGGCGGGACCCGGTCTCCAAAAGCTCACCCCCGCGACGCACAACTGCACCACTGGGCTAGTGTTGACTCATTGGGACCCGGTGTCCCGGAACGCCTTCCGGGGCTCGTCAGACCGATATGGATGGAGAGCATGAGCGCAGAAGAATCAAGCGCAGCCGACCTCAGCCTGGCTGCCGACTTCGCCACCCCGACGCTTGAGGCGTGGGAGAAGGAGGTGCTGAAGGTCCTCAACCGGAAGCGCCCGGAGGGCAAGGAACTGAGCATCGAGCAGGCCTACAAGCGCCTGACCAGCACGACCGTCGACGGCTTGGTCATCAAGCCCCTCTACACGCTGGAGGACGGGGCCGAGGAGATCGGCTACCCCGGTGTCGCCCCCTTCACGCGTGGCACGACGGTACGTACCGGCGAGATGGACGAGGGCTGGTTCATCGCCCAGCTCGTCGAGGACCCGGATGTCGCCGCCGCCCGCAGGGCCGTCGACGAGGACCTGGAACGCGGCACCTCGGCCGTGTGGGTGCGGATCGACCCCGACGCGGTGCCCGCCGACAAGCTCTCGGACGTCCTGGGTGACGTCCTGTTCGACCTGGCCCCGGTGCACGTGTCGTCCAACACCGACGAGTTGGCCGCCGCCCGCGCCCTGGTCGAGGTGCTGAAGGCCTCTGGCAAGGAGAACATCCGCGGCAGCCTCGGCATCGACCCCATCGGTTTCGCCGCGATGAACGGTGGCCTGCCCGACCAGTCGGTGGTGGCGGAGGCCGTCGAGCTCGCCAAGCCGTTCCCCGGCCTCAGGCCGCTCGTCGTCGACGCCTGGCGCTACGACTCGATGGGGGCCGGCGACGTGCAGCAGCTGGCCTACGCACTGGCCACCGGCGTCGAGTACGTCCGGGCCCTCACCGAGCTCGGCCTGGGTGTCGACGAGGCGTTCGACAGGATCGCCTTCCGCGTCTCCGCGAACACCGACCAGTTCATCACCATCGCCCGGCTGCGCGCGCTGCGTGCCCTGTGGGCCCGGGTCGGCGAGGTGCTGGGGGTCAGCCCGGAACACCGGGGCGCGGTCCAGCACGCCGTCACCTCGCTGCGTGAGACCTCCCGCGACGACGCCTACGTCAACGTGCTGCGCGGCACCATCTCGGCCTTCGCCGCAGCCGTCGGCCAGGCCGAGACCATCACGGTGCTGCCGCTCGACGCCGCGATCGGCCTGCCGAACGACCTCAGCCGTCGCATCGCCCGCAACACCCAGATCCTGCTGGCCGAGGAGTCGAACATCGGCCGGGTCAACGACCCCGCCGGTGGGGCCTGGTTCGTCGAGTCCATGACGCAGCAGCTGTCGGAGAAGGCCTGGGAGCTGTTCGGCCAGCTCGACGAAGCGGGCATGGCCAAGGCCGTCGCCGACGGTGTCGTCGCATCCCAGCTGGCGGCCACCAACGAGGCGCGCGCAGCGCTCCTGGCGACGCGCAAGCTGCCGCTCACCGGCGTCTCGATGTTCCCGAACCACACCGAGGAGCTGCTGGAGCGCACACCCCGACCCCAGGCCCCGGAGCTGGGAGGGATCCCGTTCGTGCGCGACTCCGAGGTCTTCGAGGCACTGCGTGACCGCTCGGCCGCAGCGGCCAAGCGCCCGACGGTGCTGCTGGCCTGCCTCGGTACCCGCCGTGACTTCGGTGGCCGGGAGGGCTTCACCTCGAACCTGTACCACGTCGGCGGCATCGACACCGTCATCGCGGAGGGCACCGACCCGCAGGTCTTCGTCGAGGCCCTGAAGCAGGCGGACACCACCATCGCGGTGCTGTGCTCCAGCGCGAAGGTCTACGCCGAGCACGGACTCACCGTCGCGAGGGCCCTCAAGGAGGCCGGGGCCGAGGAGGTCCGGGTCGCCGGCCAGTTCAAGGAACTGGGTGCCGACGAGGCCGCAATCAAGGAGGTCGTGGACGGCAACGTCTTCGACGGTATGAACGTGGTGGAGCTGCTCGCCGCCACCCTGGACAAGCTGGAGGCCTGAGAGATGACCACCATTCCCCGTTTCAACGAGGTCCCGCTGAGCGGCGAGGGCATCCCCGCCGACGCCAAGACCCAGTTCGAGGACCACTTCCACCACGTCGGACACTCCGCCGGGTGGCAGACACCGGAGCACATCCTCGTGCCGCCGCTGTACGGCTCCGAGGACCTGGCCGGGCTGGATTTCCTGGGCACCCGCCCGGGCATCGCCCCGTTCCTGCGTGGCCCCTACGCGACGATGTACGTCAACCAGCCGTGGACCGTCCGCCAGTACGCGGGTTTCTCCACCGCCGAGGAGTCGAACGCCTTCTACCGCCGCAACCTGGCCGCCGGTCAGAAGGGTCTGTCGATCGCCTTCGACCTGGCCACGCACCGCGGCTACGACTCGGATCACCCGCGGGTCAGCGGTGACGTCGGCATGGCCGGTGTGGCCGTGGACTCGATCCTCGACATGCGGCAACTGTTCGACGGCATCCCGCTCGACCAGATGTCGGTGTCGATGACGATGAACGGCGCGGTGCTGCCGGTGCTGGCGCTCTACGTCGTCGCCGCCGAGGAGCAGGGCGTCAAGCCGGAACAGCTGGCGGGGACCATCCAGAACGACATCCTCAAGGAGTTCATGGTCCGCAACACCTACATCTACCCGCCGCAGCCGTCGATGAAGATCATCGCGGACATCTTCGCCTACACCAGCGCGAACATGCCGCGGTTCAACTCCATCTCCATCTCCGGCTACCACATGCAGGAGGCCGGGGCGACGGCGGACATCGAGATGGCCTACACGCTGGCCGACGGTGTGGAGTACATCCGTGCGGGCGAGTCCGTCGGGCTCACCGTCGACGCCTTCGCGCCGCGGCTGTCGTTCTTCTGGGCCATCGGCATGAACTTCTTCATGGAGGTCGCGAAGATGCGCGCGGCCCGCATGCTGTGGGCGCGCCTGGTGCGCGGTTTCGACCCGAAGAACCCGAAGTCGATGAGCCTTCGCACCCACTCGCAGACCTCCGGCTGGTCGTTGACGGCGCAGGACGTCTACAACAACGTGGTGCGGACCTGCATCGAGGCGATGGGGGCCACCCAGGGTCACACGCAGTCGCTGCACACCAACGCCCTCGACGAGGCGATCGCGCTGCCGACGGACTTCTCCGCGCGGATCGCCCGCAACACCCAGCTGTTCCTGCAGCAGGAGTCGGGCACGACGAAGACGGTGGACCCGTGGGCCGGGTCGGCCTACGTCGAGAAGCTCACCGAGCAGCTCGCCCGCAAGGCGTGGGAGCGGATCCAGGAGGTGGAGCAGGCCGGTGGCATGGCGAAGGCCATCGAGCAGGGCATCCCGAAGATGCGCATCGAGGAGGCCGCGGCCCGTACCCAGGCCCGGATCGACTCCGGCCGCCAGCCCGTCATCGGGGTCAACAAGTTCCAGCTGGAGCACGAGGACGAGCTGGAGGTCCTCAAGGTCGACAACCGCGCGGTGCGGGCGTCGCAGATCGCGAAGCTGGAGCGGCTGCGCGCCGAGCGCGACGAGGCCGTCACCCAGGAGATGCTGGAGCGCGTCTCGTGGGCTGCTGCGAACCCCGATCCGACCGATCCCGACCGGAACCTGCTGAAGGTGTCCATCGACGCGGCCCGCGCGAAGGCCTCCGTCGGTGAGATCTCGGATGCCCTGGAGAAGGTCTTCGGGCGCTACACCGCCCAGATCCGTACCATCTCCGGTGTGTACAACAAGGAATCCGGTACCTCCGAGAGCGTGAAGCGGGCCCGCGAGCTGGTCGAGGCCTTCGAGAAGGAGGAGGGGCGTCGTCCCCGCATCCTCATCGCGAAGATGGGCCAGGACGGTCACGACCGTGGCCAGAAGGTCATCGCGACGGCCTACGCCGACCTCGGCATGGACGTCGACGTCGGCCCGCTGTTCCAGACCCCGGAGGAGGTCGCCCGGCAGGCCGTCGAGTCCGACGTGCACGTCGTGGGTGCCTCCTCGCTGGCGGCCGGTCACCTGACCCTGGTGCCCGAGCTGCGTCGTGAGCTGGACAAGCTGGGCCGTGAGGACATCATGGTGGTCGTGGGCGGGGTGATCCCGAGCCAGGACTTCGACGAGCTCCGTGAGAACGGCGCCGATGCGATCTACCCGCCGGGAACCAACATCCCGGAGGCCGCGATCGACCTGCTGGAGGTCCTGGGCAGGAGGATCAAGGCCGAGGCCTGAGCATGGAGCGACGGTGGCCCGTCCCGGTTCCGGGGCGGGCCACCGTCGCTCATCCCGCCATTGCGGACGTCCAGGTGGGTGTGCACGACCGGCAGGTTCTGCCGGAGCGGGTCACAGGGGCGGTTCGTGCCCATCGGTGGGTGCGTGTGGACCGCGCCCTAGACTGGGGTCCATGGATGAGACGCTTGACCAGGTGATGCGGCTGGTCGACGAGGGACAGTTGCCGTACGAGAAGTCGGTGGAGCTCCTGAACGCCCTCACAGCTGAGCGCCGTTCCGCGGCCGCGCTCAAGGAGGCCGATGCCGGGTTGAAGGTCCGGGCGACCTCGGCCCTCATCCGGGCCCGCCACGAGACCCCCCTCCTCGAGGAGGCGTCGCGGCCCGCCTCTGGACGACTCGGCATGGTGGGGGTCCTGCTCGATCCCCCGACCGTCAGCTTCTACGAGGCCTCGATCGAGGGGGAGACCACCCCCACCGTCACGATCCGGGGCACGCGCTACGAGCAGGGCACCGGCCCCTACCTGCAGCACCTGCTGGACCATGACGACCGCTTCGCCCCGGCCCTGGTCGATCTCATCGGCCGGTCCGGTCCCGCGGGTGAGGCGCTGCGGGCCGCCGTCGCCGACGGTGCCGTCACGATCCAGTACGACCACGTGCTGGTCAGCACCGATGGCAGGATCCAGCTGTCGCGCTTCCACCTCGACTCCCCACCGAGGCTGCCCGCCCTGCCCAGCACCGAGGAGGCCCGGTGATGACCATGATCCCCACCGATGAGGTGACCCGCATCGCCACGAGCTGGGTGGACCAGCCCTGGCCGCTCGGCCTCGACGAGGCCCACCGGGTCTGTCTCTCGCTCGGCTGGCGGCTGGACGACGACGGCGTCGTCATCACCGACCACGGTCTGAACCATCCGCAGGTGACGCTGGTCCGAGGCGGCGAGGAGGTGGACATCGTCAGCCTCCGCATCACTGACGCCATGGCCGAACCCACCAGCGACCACGCCATGCTGCTCAACGACGCCCACACCCTGGCCCTCGGCGCCTTGAACCAGCTGTGGGGGAAGGCCAGCGTCGGGAAGCAGCCGCAGCGCAGTCATGCCTGCTGGGACCTGCGAAACGGCTGCCGGGTGCGGCTCAGCAACATCCACACCAGCGTCGTGCTGCACGTCTACAGCCCGTCCTGCGCCACCGTCGAGCGGACCCTCGCGGCCCACTGAGACACGATCCGGTCGCGATCTGGCCGATCTGGTTCGCCTGCCTTGTGACGGGTTCGCCTGTCTTGAGGAGGAAACGCCTGCCCTGTTTGGAATTGCCTGTCCAACAAGACAGGCAATTCCAAACAGGGCAGGCAAACCCCATCCAAGGCAGGCGACATGTCACGTGTCCCGGGAGGGTTGTTCTGTGGGTTGTGTGTTCGCTGCTCACACCGGCCGGTGAGTGACCCGTGTCGAGTCCCCGGTGACGACCTGAAGGAGCTCGGGTGAGGTCTCGGCTCCGGGGCGCTGGGCCTCTTGAACTCGGCCAGCGGTTCCTGGGTGGTGAATGATCCTCCGGGACGGGATGCGGTCACTCCAGCCATTCGAGGGCGATCTCGATGACCTCCGTCAGGTTGAGCGGTCCGCACGCGGCCAGCAGGGAGAGGGTCCCGCGATCCTGATCCTCGTGCACCCAGATCCGGTACCAGTCGTCGTCATCGTCGCGGTCGAGGTTGAGTTCCCGCCCCACCTCCAGCTTCGCCGACGTGCCCGTCAGTTCGATCTCGAGGCTCCAGCCCGGATTGTCCAGGGTGTCGATCGTGATGCCGTAGCCGTGCTCCCATTCGCCGTCGCACTGGTCCAGGTACCACTGCTGGAGCCGAGCCAGCTCACTCATCGGCCCTCCCTGTGGAAGACGTCGGCGGCCGCGACATCGTCCTCATGGTAGATCCGCTGCTCCCAGCGGCCCGGGCCGCAGGCCGTCACGAGTTCCTCCCACGTCCACTCCACCGAGTCGAGGCCGTCCTCGCCACCGGAAAGCAGGGAGACGACGATCCCTTCGGGGTCCTCCCGACGCCACACCGCCACTCCCCCGATGAGAGCGAGGGTCGTCGGCGGTACCGAGCCCTCCGGGTCCGGGGTCATGCTGAGCATCCACCGGTCCACCGTCTCGCGGGCGGCATCCTCCAGCCGCACCTCGACGGCGACGAGCAGGTCCTGGTCCCAGCGGATGACCTCGGGGACCGCGGACCAGCCGGGACGCAGCCCCGGGAAGCGCGGATCCGGTCCGGTGACGGAGTTCATGCACCCATTGTGACGGCATGGAAAAGGACCGTGGACCCAGGAGTGCTCCTGGGTCCACGGCCTCATCACGCGATCAGCGACCGGTCTTCGGCAGACCGGGCTTCACCGGCGGCATCACGGGCTTGCTCGGAACAGGCTTGCTGGGAACAGGCGTGCTCGGGGCAGGAGCGCTGGGTGCCGGGGTGCTCGGCGCGGGCACACTCGGAGCAGGCGTGCTCGGAGCGGGCGTGCTCGGGGCAGGAGCGCTGGGTGCCGGGGTGCTCGGCGCGGGCACACTCGGAGCAGGCGTGCTCGGAGCAGGGGTGCTGGGTGCCGGGGTGCTGGGTGCCTCCACCTTCACCAGGCCACCGTCCAGGGTCGGATCATCGGCCTTGTCGACTCCCAGCTCGTTGCGGCCATCGAGCGGGGCGGTGAACTCGATGGTCCCGAGGTTGGCCTTGACGGCGTCCTGGACCACGTCGGAGTCCTTGGCATCCGCACCGTTCGAGTCAGTGTCCTTGACGGTCCACTGATGCCCCTCCGGGGCCTCGAGGATCACCTTGTACCCGGCACCGGCCGCCAGGTCCTTGAACCCGTAGTAACCCTGCGCATCGGTCACGGTCTCGCCGATGGTCTTGCCCTGCTCGTCGACCAACGTCACCTTGACGCCGGGAACCGGGGCCTCACCGTCGTCCTGCGTGCCGTCACGGTCGGCATCCAGCCACACGAGGTCGCCGATGGAGACGAGGGTGCGGGTGTAGGTGTTGGTGGCCACCATCTCGATGTCGACGTTGGCGCCGACGACCAGGGTCTGGGGCGTGGCCGGGGTCAGTCGGTGTCCGGCCACCTCGGCCCCGTCCAGCTTCTCGGTCACCGTGCACCTCGTGCCGTCGGGAAGCTCCGGGGACTCCGCAGGGGTGCCGTTGGAGGGCACCTTGAGGTCACCCTCGGTCGCCGCCGGGTCGTTGCAGGCGTAGTGGAAGGTGAACTCCGCCGGAGCCGTGGCCCCACCCGTGAGTCCCTCGACCTTCTTGATGACGGAGAACTTGCCGACCGGGGCCTTCTTCAGACGGTTGGTCAGGTCGACGGAGGTGACCTCACCCTTGCCCAGGGTCAGCGTGGTGACCTCCTGGTCGTTGACGGTGAAGGTGAAGCTCTCCCAGAGGTAACCATCCGGGGCGGCGGTGGGGTTCTCGAGCTCGGCCAGCTTCACGACGGTACCGGCCGGGAAGGCCTTGCCCGCCGTGGGACCGGTGAAGGTGACCTTCTCCCCCACCTTCGCGGTCAGGGTGACCTCACCGCCGGTCCTCGCCGCATTCACGGTGCCGGGGGCCTGCCATCCGGGGTAGGAGGCCACGGTCTGCTGGGTGCCTCCCACGGTGGGAAGCTCGTAGGAGGCCTTGACGGTGAACTCCGTTCCCTGCGGGACGAGGGAGGAACCGGGGCCACCCACGTACTTCGTGACGGCGAAGGAGGCGAAGGCCGGATCCATCTTCACGTCGGCGGTGAAGGCCGCGGCGAAGGAGCGGGAGTACTTCGCGGAGACGTCCGCGTCGTCGTAGGTGAGGACGTTCTCGTACTTGACACCGGGCTTCAGCTTTCCGCCATCGACCGGCAGGCCCTTGTAGGCCAGCACGTAGTTGGCATCGGCCTCGAACGGCCCGGTGATGGCGAGCTTCGCCACCTGACCGTCGGGCCCCTCCGGTCCGGGCCTGACCGAGAACGTCCAGGTGCCCTTGTCGGACGTGGTCGGCGCACCGTCGCCGGAGGCCAGTGGCACGTCGGGGGCGTCGGTGTCCGTGGCCTTCGAGTCGGCGAAGAAGAGCTTCCAGTCAGAGGGCTCCCCGAACTTCAGGCCCGATCCGATGGTGTCGGTGAACTCCAGGGTCTGCTCGCGACCGTCGAAGGTCAGGGCCTTGCCGGCCTGCTTGGCGCGGAAGGCGAGCGAGTGGCTGGAGGCCTCACTGGTCGACAGGCCGATCACGAAACTGATCTCGGTGCTGCCGGAGCCGATGCCGCTGGCGCCCTTCGCGAAGTGCGCGGGGGTGAACTCGTACGGCTTCTTCGGCTTCGCCGCCTTGATGCCACCCTCACCGGGCAGGTCGAGGTTGATCGTCCTCGGCTGTCCGCTGAAGGTGAACGGGAGTTCCTCCGAGGTGGTGGTGGCGCGGGCCCTGAGCTGGATGCTGACGTTGCCCGAGAAGTTCTCGAAGGCACCACCTTGACCGACGAGCTTCGCGGCCTCCTCGGTGAAGGTGCAGGTGAAGCTCGAGGGCTCGATGACACAGCTGCCGACGACGGTCTCGGGGGTGCCGTTGCCGTCGAGGTCGACCGTGAGCTCGGGGGTGCCGAGCCCACCCGCGGTGGTCTGGAGGGAGTTGAACTCCTTCGGCAGCGTCACCGTGAAGGAGTCCCCGGCATTGAGCGGGGAGCCCTTGGGAAGTGCCCAGGAGACGTCGAACCGGACGCGGTCGTTGCCGTCGTCCAGGGTGAGGTTGGATCCGTCGGTGACGGGATTGCCGGACGTGTCGATCTTGGTCAGCGACGCGTCGGAGAACTGGATGTTCGGGTTGTCGGCGGCCTGGGCCGGGAGCGCGACACCCGCGAGTGAAACTGCTGCGGCTCCCAGGACGACGGCCGCCTTGGCGACCATCCTCCTCACACCGCGCGCATGAGAGATCAATCTCATTGAGAGACCTTCCGAGTCAGGGATGGCTTGGCCACTCGTCAGGTCCGGGCACGCCGAAAGCCACCGTCTTGCTGACCGAAAGTTACAGCATGCAGATCACCAAAGGCCAATCGGATGACATCCTTTCGTCCGACAGGCCCCGGCCGACCCGGAGTTCAGGCCCCACCAGGCATGGTTGATCGCTCAATTTGATCGCGCATTGGTCCGGCCTCGGGACCCGGGCAGGGATCGTCGGGGAGGAACGGTTCACCGTCGACGGGGGACGCCCCGGCGTCCTTGGTCCGCCAGGGACACGACGGACCGTGGGTCCGGGAATGATCCCGGACCCACGGTCCTTCAGGTGTCGACTCAGCGACCGGTCCTCGGCAGCCCCGGCCGGACCGGCGGCTTGACCGGAGGCGTCGGCCTACCGGGCCTCACCGGGTCGCCCGGCCTGCTCGGACCTGCCGTCGGCGCAGCGGTCGGGGACGGGCTGTCCGAGACCACCGGCGGCGTAGGCGCAGGCGTCGTCGGTTCCACCGATGGCGCGGGAGTGGGCGTCGGGCCCACGGGCGGCGTCGGAGTGGGTGCCGGCGGGGTCGGCGTGGGTGCCGGCGGGGTCGGCGTGGGTGCCGGCGGCGTCGGAATGGGGTCCGGCGTCGGGGTCGGCGGCGTCGGTACCTCAACCTTCACCAGGCCCGCATCCAGCCAGTGGACGTCGGTGACGTCCGGACCACCCTGGTTCTCGCCCCTGGCCGGAGTGGTGAACCCCACCGTACCGGCGGCATCCACATCGGAGTCCGAGAGGTCGTCCCCCTCGTCCTTGACGGTCCAGTCGAAGCCCTCCGGCTTGTCGAACCTCAAGGTGTAGGTCTTCTCCGGGGCGAGGTTGTTGAACCAGTAGTACCCCTGTGCATTGGTCCTGGTGACCGCCACATCGGCACCATCCGCATCAACCAGGGTCACCGTGACCCCGGCCACGGGAGCCTCGCCGTCGTCCTGCAGACCGTTCCGGTTGGCATCCAGCCACACGAAGTCACCGACCGAGATCCGCGCCTCCGCGGTGACATCGGCGTGGGCGTCGTTGTCGGTGGCCGTGGCGGCGGTGTCGAGGGTCAGGTTCTCCGGGTCACCCGGATTCGGCTTCGGGACCACCAGGGCATTGGTCTCGGGGAGCCAATCCGTCTCCAGCGGCAGCACGTAGGCGACGTTGCGGGTCGACCCGGCGAAGTTGTTCCTGACCTGGGCGGTCACCCTGATCGGCTTGGCGGACTGACCGGCACCCAGGGCCGCGTCACTGACACAGGTGAGATTCGGGGTGTCACAGTTGTAGCCCTCACCCGACATGTCGTTGATGACCAGCCCGACGGGGGGAAGTTCCTGCACCGACCACCCGGCCAGTGCGTCCACCGGACCCTCGTTGCGCGGGGTCAGCTCGAAGGTCACCTCGTCACCCGCACGCACCGTTCCCGTCGTGGTCAGGCTCTTGGTCAGCACCAGGTTGTACTGGAGCAGGCCACCGTCCAGCGACGGATCGTCCGTCCGGTCCGCACCGAGCTCGTTCCTGCCCTCGGCCGGGGCGATGAACTCGATGGTGCCGACATTGCCCCGGGCGGCGTCCTGGGCCACATCGGAGTCCGATTCATCGGCCCCGACGTCCTTGACGGTCCACATCGCACCGTCCGGGCCCTCGAGGATCAGCTTGTACGCGGCACCTGCGATCAGGTCCTTGAAGCCGTAGTGACCCTGCGCATCGGTCGCGGTCGCGGCGACGGTCCGGCCGTTGCCGTCGACCAGGGTCACCTTGACGTCCTTGGCCGGGGGCTCAGCATCGCCCTGCCTGCCGTCGCGATCCACGTCGAACCACACGCGGTCCCCGATGGAGACCAGCCTCACCAGACCCGCATCCAGCCTCGGTTCATCCGCCTCACCCGGACCGACCCGGTTGTCACCGGTGGCCGGGGCGGTGAACCTGATGATCCCGTCCGCGTCGACGTCGGAGTCCTTGGCGTCGTCGTCACCGGCGTCCTGCACGGTCCAGACGGTGTTCCCCGGCCGGGTGAACTCGATGACGTACTCCTTGCCCGGAATCAGGTCCGAGAAGGTGTAGGACCCGTCGGTGCCGCTCTCGGTCGCGATGATCTCGGCGCCGTCGGTGTCCTTGAGGACCACCGTGACCCCGACGGCCGGCTGTTCACCGTCGTCCTGGATGCCGTTGTGGTTGGCATCGAACCAGACGTGATCACCCACGGAGACCAAGTTCTTGACGTAGGTGTTGACGAAGGCTGCCTCGACGACCGTCGGTTCCTTCTCGATGGTGACGGTCTGGGGCGCGGGGGCATCCAGGCCGTGGCCGTCGACCGCTGCGGAGGCCGGGTCCTCGGTGATGGTGCACCGGGTGCCGACCGGGAAGGTCCGGTCGGCCTTCACGGCAACCTGGTCACCCTTGGCGATCACACTGCCCTCGACCGGCGCTCCGTCGACCTGGCAGGAGTAGGTGAACGTGAAGTTCTTCTCCGTCACGCCCGGGGCACCGGTGGCGGTCTTCTTCACCTGGAACGTCCCCACCTGCCGGGTGTAGGTGTTGACGAACTCCGCGCGCACCGGGTCCACGGCGATGGTCACGGTCCGCGCCTCGGGCTGGGCCAGGTCGTGGCCCTCGATCGCGGCCGAGGCGGCGTCCTCGGTGATGGTGCACTCGGTGCCGACCGGGAAGGTGGCCCCGACCTCGACGGGATTGCCGTCGCCCTTGGCAGTCAGGCTTCCCTGCTCAGCGCCGCAGGTGTAGTTGAAGGTGTAGTCCTTGGTCTGCGCCCCGGGAGCCCCCGTCGCGGTCTTGACCACCTGGAACGCCCCGACCTGCTGGCTGTAGGTGTTGGTGGCCACCACCTCGGCGGTCTGACCCGCGACGATCCGCACCGGGGAGGTCGCGATCTCGGAGACCAGGCCGTACCCGGGGACCTCGGCCGCGGCCGTGTCCTCGACCACGGTGCACTCGGTCCCATCGGCCAGGGCCTTCGAGGTCCAGGTGCCGTCGGCGGCGAGCTTCACGGTCTCGGGGGCCTCGGCACCGCAGGTGACGGTGAAGGTGTAGTCCGCCGGGAGCGTCGCGTTGTCATCGTTGACCACCTTCTTGGTCAGGGTGAGACCGCCCGTGGTGGGGGTGTAGGTGTTCGTCGCCTCGACCGCGACGCTCCGGCCCGCCTCGATGGTGACGGACTGCTCCGGGGCCGGGGTGAGTCGGTGTCCGGCCACCTCGGTCCCGTCCAGTTTCTCGGTCACGGTGCACTCGGTACCGCCCGGGAGCTCCGGGGACTCCACGGCGTCACCGTTGGAGGGCACCTCGAGGTCACCCTCGGTCGCCGCCGGGTCGTTGCAGACGTAGTGGAAGGTGTACCTCTGTGGAGCCGTGGCCCCACCGGTCAGCCCCGCCACCGTCTTGGTGACGGAGAACCTGCCGGTGGTCTGCCGCTTCAACCGGTTGGTCAGGTCGACGGTGGCCACCTGCCGGTTGCCGATGACCACCTCGGCCACCGGCTGGTCCTTGACGGTGAAGGAGAAGCTCTCCCAGGCGTACCCCGCCGGGGCGGCCGCCGGGTTGGTCAGCTCGGAGAAGGTGACCGTGGTTCCCGTCGGGAAGGTGGTGGCGGCGGTGGGACCGTAGAAGGTGACCTTCTCCCCCACCTTCGCGGTCAGGGTGACCTCACCGCCGGTCCTCGCCGCGTTCACGGTCCCGGGAGCGGTCCAGCCCGGGTAGGAGTCGGCGGTCCGCTGGTCCGGCAGGGCGTAGGTCGCGTTGACGGTGAACGGCGTTCCCTGCTCCACGAGCGCAGAACCGGGCCCACCGACGAACTTCGTGATCGCGAAGCTGCCGAAGTCGGGGGCCATCGCCACATCGGAGGTGAAGGCCGACCCGAAGGAACGCGAGTAGGTGGCCGTGACGTCGGCATCGTCGTAGGTGAAGGTGTTCTCGTACTTGAATCCCGGCTTCAGCTTGCCCGGGGTCAGCGGGAGTCCCTTGTAGGTCAGGCTGTAGTTGGTGTTCTCGGCGAACGGACCGGTGATGGCGATCTTCGCCACCTGACCGTCGGGGGTCACCTCACCAGGGGTGACCCGCAGCGTCCAGGTGCCCTTCTCCGTCGTGGTGGGGGTCCCGTCCCCCGGGGCCAGCACCACGTCGGGGGCGTCGGTGTCCGTGGCCGCCGAGTCGAGGAAGGAGAGCTTCCAGTTCGCCGGGTCGTCGAACTTCAGCCCCGAGCCGATGGTGTCGGTGAACTCCAGGGTCTGCTCACGGCCGTCGAAGGTGAGGGTCCTGCCGGCCTGCCGGGCCATGAAGGCGAAGGACTTGCTGGTGGCGAAACTGGTCGACAGTCCCAGGTTGAAGGAGATGTCGTTGCTGGCGGGTCCGATACCGCTGGAGCCCTTCGCGAACTGCCCGGGGTTGAACTTGTACGGGTTCTTCGGCTTCGCCGCCCCGATCCCGCCGGTGCCCGGCAGGTCGACGTTGACGACGCCCGTCCGGCCGCTGAAGGTGAACGGTACCTCCTCGGCGGCAGTGGCCGCTTGGGCCTGCAGCTGCACCCCGATGTTGCCGCGGAAGTTCTGGAAGGAGGCCCCGATGAGTTCTGCGGCCTTCTCGTCGAAGGTGCAGGTGAACCTGGACGCCCGGATCTCGCAGGAACCCACCGTGGTGTCGGTCTGGCTGTCACCGGTGGTGTCGATCCTCAGCTCAGGTCTGCCGAGTCCGCCCGCGGTGGTCAGGGCCGCCTTGATCTCCGGCGGCAGGGTCACCGTGAAGGAGTCCCCGGCGTTCAGCGGCGACCCGTTCGGCAGGGACCAGGCCACGTCGAGCTTGACGCGGTCCTGCCCACTGTCCAGCGTCAGCCTGGAGCCGTCGTTGACCGGATCTCCCGCTGTGTCGATCTTGGTCAACGTGGGGTTGGAGAACTCGATGTCCGGGTTGTCCGCCGCCTGAGCGGGAAGCGTGACCCCCATCATGGCGACGGCCACCGCCGAGACGACGGCCGCCGCTCTGGCGATCGCCCCCCTCCCTCCGCGTGCCGGAGACCTGAATCCCATGCCTGCACCTTCCGAAGTCGATTCGCGTTGGCCGCTCCGGATGTCAGAGCATGCCGACCTTGAAGCACCGAAGCTACCTCAACAAGACCACCGAAAACTATTCGGCTGACACAGGAATCGACTTTTGTCAAGGGGTGGGAGGCGATCGGGGATCACTTTTGGCCTGACCTTTCAGCCAGTCGGGAACAGCACCGCGGGGCCGCTCGACGAGCGGCCCCGCGAGGTCATGACGGCATCAGTTCAGCGGCGGCGGGTTCTGTCGCAGCTCAGCTGCGTCGATGCCCTTGTTCGGGGCCACCTCGGCCTTCGCCTCGTTGAGGGTCACGAAGTTGAAGGTGCGCCACTGATTCGTCACCAGCTTGGCTCGGGACAGCCCCACCCCCGGCAGGTAGGAGTAGTACGCCTCCTTGTTCGTCGGGTCCTCGGGATCGAAGAGCTGCAGCTTCGCGTCACCGACCCGGGCCTCCTTGTTGGGGTAGTAGTCGGCCCCGACCTGGATCAGGTACTGGGCCCGGTCACGGTCATCGGGCAGCGACTCCTCACCCACGACGAGCTTGGCGTCGACCTTGACGTGGACGGCCTTGATGTCCCAGGTCGGGTAGCCGACCAGCTGACCCCAGCCGTGGTAGAGGCCGTCCTTGGACTTGGTCGGGGGTAGCACCTCGATGGCGTTGCCGACGCGGCGCAGGCTCGGCACCTCGACCTGGTTGCCGGTCAGGTGCACCGGGTACAGCGCCCCGTCGAGGCTGTGGATCTGGACCGTGTGCCACCGGTTCGTGGACTTGCGCAGGATGTTGAGCCGGATCTGTCCGATGTGGACCCGGGTGTTGACGGCCTCGTTGTCATCGGTCGGCTCGATGAACATCCACGGGGAGATCGCGGTCCACAGGTCGTCGTCGCCGTAGTCCGGGTCCACCAGGGCGTCGCGCCAGTAGCCCGGCGTGTTGGTGCCCCGCGGGTCGTTGCCCATGGCGTTGACCCCCCGGTACTGCCGTCCCGGACTGGAGCCATTCGGCTTCCCCAGCACGATCTCGTTCTCCAGCGTCATGTCCTCGATGAGGGTCTCGACGGTGTTGGTCCCGGGTGCCGGCACGTCCTGGTCCGCGTGGGCCGGAAGAGTGGCCGCTCCCACGGCCAGGGCACTGATGAGCACGAGGGCTGTCCTTGAGAAACGATGGATCACCTCGACTCCTTCCTCCTAGCTGGTCAGGGCTCCATCCAACCGCCGCAGGCAGTCGATTTCCACGTCATCACGCATCTTGTGGAAGCGCTCCCACAAATCGCTCACCAAAACTGCGCACTTCGTGACGAAGGTTCACTTTCGGTAGTATCGCCGCTGGCCAGAAGACATTTTCGGGGTGGCCGATCGGCCTTCCGGCCCTGCCGGAGAGGGGTTGGGAGGATGGAGCAACTGGAGCGGGCGACGGGAGTCGAACCCGCCTCTGAAGCTTGGGAAGCTTCCGTTCTACCGATGAACTACGCCCGCGCTCGTCGTGACGACGGCCCGAGTCTAGCCGATACCGGTGTGACACTCGCAACTTCACCGCGATTCCGCACGGAGCCGGGTCGACGGGGTACGGTTCTCAGGTGAGGACAGGGCTGCCCCGGCGCATCGTGCAGCGCATGACCGGTCGGCCACGCCCCTCCCCTTCCCCCTTCCGGATCACACCGGCCGAGATCGCCCGGCCACGCAGCATCGAGGACGTCCTCGACCTGTTCACCTGGGCCCGGGAGCACCGCGGCCACCTGGTCTTCAGGGGCGGTCACAGCAGCCTGTCCGGCCAGGCGGAGACCCCACACGTCGTCGTCGACGTCTCCCGGTCCTTCCGGCAGGTCACGGTCCTCGACGACGGAGAGCGGGTCCGGGCCGGGGCCGGCACCACCCTCGCCGAGGTCAACGCCCGCCTCGCCCGCCACGGACGTCGCCTCGGCCCACAGCTGGCCAGCGCCCGCACGGCGACGATCGGTGGCCTGGTCGCGACCGATGCCGACACCCTGGCGCCACTGACCGGACAGCGGGTGTGGGACACCCTGGAGAACCTCGTGGTGGCGCTGCCCACCGGGGTGGTGCTGGACACCGCCCAGAAGAACGCCGAGGTCACCCTCCGCCTGACCGACCCTCACCTGGTGCAGGGCCTGCTCACCCTCCGCCGTCGTCTGGAACGCCCGCAGACCCGGGAGGAGGTGCAGCAGCAGTTCGCCCTCCCCAACACGATGGGGTACCGGATCGACGCCCTGCTGGAGTTCCCCTCCCCCGTCGAGATGGCCCGCCACCTGCTGATCGGCAGCGAGGGCACCCTCGGCTTCGTCGCCGAGGCCACCTTCCGCACCGTCCCCGACGCACCCGAGCAGCGACGCCGTGACCTCGCCGCGCCGTACCACGCCCTCGGCCGCCGCATTCCCGGGCACGTGCTGCTGGAGGACTTCGCCGTGCCCGGTGACGTCCTCGACGAGGTCGTCGGGGCGCTGAAGGAACTGCTGGTCAGGTACGACCTCGACGTCCCCGAGATGACCGTCACCCCACAGGGCTGCATCCACTACCCACTGGTGCTCGATCTCGACGACGCTGCCAGCAGACGGCGGTTCCGCCGCTACCGGCGCGACTCGGTGGCCCTGATCCGGGCCAGTGGCGGCAGCCTCCGGGCCCGCCACGGCACCGGGCGGGCGATGTCACCGTTCATGCTCGACCAGTTCGGTGACGAGCTGTTCGAGGTGATGCGGGAGGTCAAGCACACCTTCGACCCGTCGATGATCCTGGGGCCCGGCATCCTGCTGACCGACGACCCCCTCACCCACACCCGCGACCTGCGACCGGCACGGCCGCCATCGCTGCGGAACCGGCTCGGCACCCGGTTGCAGGACTGGCTGGAGCGCCGTCGTCCTCGATGAAGGGTCGGGCCCGGTGGTCCACATCGGCCCCGACCCACTAGGCTGTGCCGCATGAACATCCTGGGCATCGACGTTGGTGGTTCCGGCATCAAGGGAGCGCCGGTGGATCTCGACAAGGGCGACTTCGCCGTCGACCGACTCCGCATCCCCACCCCGAGCAAGTCCAGCCCCCAGAACGTTGCCGAGGTCGTCGGTCAGATCTGCGAGCACTTCACCGACCACATCGGCACCGACTCCCGCATCGGACTGACCATCCCCGCCCCCGTCGTGCACGGCCGGATCCCGTTCATCGCGAACCTCCACAAGTCGTGGGCGGGCCTGCAGGCCGACGAGTTCTTCCAGGACGCGCTGGGCCGCCCCGTGACCCTGGTCAACGACGCCGACGGTGCCGGGCTGGCCGAGGTGCACTTCGGAGCCGCCAAGGGCAACGAGGGACTCGTGCTCATGACCACCCTGGGGACGGGGATCGGCACCGCGATGATCCACCGGGGCGTTCTCGTCCCGAACGCCGAGCTCGGCCACGTGGAGCTGAACGGTCACGACGCGGAGACCCGGGCCGCCTCGTCGATCAAGGAGAGCGAGAAGCTCAGCTACAAGGTGTGGGCGAAGGAACGGCTCCAGCCCTACTACGCCCACCTGGAGATGCTGTTCTCCCCCGATCTCTTCGTGGTCGGCGGGGGGGTGAGCAAGGACTCGGAGAAGTTCCTGCCGCTGCTCGACCTGAAGACCCCCATCGTCCCGGCGGTGCTGCGCAACCGCGCGGGGATCATCGGTGCGGCCCTGGCCGCCCGCGACGCGAACGAGCACCCGGGACACTGAAACTCAACGGTACGGGGCGTCGGGTGATGTCACCCGACGCCCCGTACCACACTCACATGCGTTCGGGCGCCTCGATACCCAGCAGCTGGAGGCCCGTGGCCAGTACCGCGCGGGTCGCGGCGACGAGTGCCAGACGCGACGAGCGGACCTCGCCCTCGGACCTGAGCACCGGGCAGGCCTCGTAGAACGCCGACAGCGCACCGGCCAGGTCGTAGAGGTAGCCGCACAGCTTGTGCGGGGTGAGTTTCGCCGCCACCTCGTCGACGACCTCCCCGAAACGGCTGAGCAGCAGCGCCAGGGTCTGCTCGGCGGGCTCGTCGATGACGACGACCGCACCCCAGCCGTAGCCCTCGGCCTCCGCCTTCCGCAGGATCTGGCAGGTCCGGGCGTGCGCGTACTGCAGGTAGGGGCCGGTGTCGCCGGTGGTCTGCACCATGCGCTCGGCGTCGAAGACATAGTCCTTGTGGAGCGCCCCGGACAGGTCGGCGTACTTGATGGCCGCCAGCGCGATGCCCGGTGCAGCCTCCTGCTCGGCGAGGTCGAGCAGCGAGGTCAGGGAGACCGTGCCACCGTCGCGGGTCTTGAACGGGCGGCCGTCCGGGCCCAGCACCATCCCGTAGCCCACGTGCTGGGCCCGGACGTCGTCGGGCAGGTACCCGGCCTTGCGGGCCGCGCCGAAGACCTGTTGGAAGTGCTGCGACTGGCGCACATCGGTGACGTAGATGATCCGGTCCGCCTTCAGCGCGGTGATCCGGTACCGGATGGCTGCGATGTCGGTGGCGTCGTAGCCGTAGCCGCCGTCGGACTTGCGGATGATGATGGGGGCGTCGAACCCCTCCACCCACACCACGAGGGCCCCGTCGTCGACGACGGCGATGCCACGCTGTTCCAGGTCGGCCGCCACCTGGGGCAGGGCGTCGTTGTAGGTGGACTCCCCGGCCAGGTGTTCATCGGTGAGCAGCACCCCGAGCCGCTGGTAGGCGGCGTTGAAGCCCTTGAGGGAGACGTCGATGAGCTGCCTCCAGATGGCCCGGGTCTCCTCGTCGCCGCCCTGCAGCTTCACGACGCGGGCGCGGGCGCGGGTGGCGAAGTCGGGATCGTCGTCGAAGTGCTTCTTGGAGTCCTTGTAGAGCTGCTCGGCACCGGCCAGGTCGAGCTCGGCGACGTCGATGTCGTGCTCCATGATGTGTTCGACGAGCATCCCGAACTGGGTGCCCCAGTCCCCGATGTGGTTCTGCGGGATCACCTCGTGACCGAGCGCGGTGAGCAACCGGTTGAAGCAGTCGCCGATGATGGTGGTGCGCAGGTGACCGACGTGCATCTGCTTCGCGACGTTCGGCGCCGAGTAGTCGATGACGATCCGCTGCGGGTGCGCGGTGCGGTTGAGCCCGTGGTGCGGGTCCTCCAGCACCGTCGTCGCGGCCTGGGCCAGGACGTCGGCGCGGATCCGGAAGTTGATGAACCCCGGGCCCGCCACCTCGAGCGGCTCACAGATGTCGCTGACGTCGAGCTGTTCGACGATCGACGTCGCCACCTCGCGCGGGGGACGTCCCTGCTCCTTCGCCAGACGCAGCGCCACGTTGGACTGGAAGTGGCCGAACTGGGGCTTGGTGGCGGGACGCATCTCCGGGTCGATGCCGGTGAGGGCACGCAGCCGGGAGTCGAGCAGGGCAGGCAGGGATTGCATGGGGACATTGTTCCACCAGCGACCCCGGGACGCATCACACGACCATGCCGGTTCACCACCATGTGGCCGGGCAGCGCGCCGATCCGGTTCTCAGCAGCCATGTCGTCGCGGCCCGGACGGCCGACGGGGAGGAGCTGATCTCACCACACGACCGGGTGACCTCCACGCTACCCTGGGCCCATGGCCCTTCCGGAGATCGAGCTTCGCGAAGCCGCGATGAGGTGGCTCGACGCCCATCCGTCCCCGCTGGTGGACTTCACCTGGCTCACCTCCTTCGAGTTCGACGGGGTGCGCATCCCGCTGGTGGACCGGGTGCGCGGCATCCGCGCCCCGAAAGGGCTCGGCGCGGCCCTGTCCATCAAGACCGTCCACACCCCCGACGGGGAGAACCCACCCTACGAGGACACGATCGGCCCCGACGGGCTGCAGCGCTACAAGTACCAGGGGACCGACCCCGAGGCCCCGGACAACGTGGCGCTGCGACGCGCGATGCTGGACCGGCTGCCACTGATCTGGTTCGTCGGGGTCGCGAAGGCCCGCTACCAGGCGATCTACCCGGTCCACGTCATCGGGGACGATCCGGCCCGGCACGAGTTCACCCTCGCCCTCGACGCCGCTCAACGAGACCTGACCCCGGGGATGACCGAACCGGATCGACGGGCCTGGGCGGAGCGGATCACGAAACAGCGCCTGCACCAGCCGGTCTTCCGCGCCCGGGTGCTGCTCGCCTACGAGGGCAGGTGCAGCATCTGCCGTCTCAGGCACACCGAGCTGCTCGACGCCGCCCACATCATCGAGGACGGCCTGCCCCGCGGCAACGCCGTTGTGCCCAACGGCATCTCGCTGTGCAAGATCCACCACGCCGCCTACGACGCGAACATCCTGGGCATCCGCCCGGACCTGACCCTGCACGTGCGCGACGACGTCCTGGCCGAGCAGGACGGCTGGATGCTGGCGGGTGGCATCCAGGGCGTCCACGGCAAGCGGCTGGAGATCCTGCCCCGGGCGAGGACGCAGCACCCGGACCCGAGCCGCCTCGAGGAGCGTTACGCCCGGTTCCTGATGGCCTGAACCACCTCGACGGACCACCCCCACCTGCACCGGGCCGCACCCGGACCCTCCCCTGCGGGCGCGGTCCGGCGCGAATCGCAGGCGGAGGACGCCACCGGCCGACGGCGGTTCTCGCCTGCGATTCCTGCCGGTCGACTCAGTGGGAGTTCAGCGTGAGGTTCTCGAACGACAGCAGGTGATCCACCGTCGCCTCGTCCAGCAGGCCCCGTTCCACGACGATGTCGCGCACCGTCCGCCCGGTCGCGGCGGCCTCCCTGCCCACCTCGTCACCGGCCCGGTGGCCGATGTGGTCGTTGAGCAGGGTCACCACCGAGATCGAGTCCTTCACGTACCGCTCACACACCTCACGGTTCGCGGTGATCCCCGCCACGCAACGCTCCCGGAGCACGTCGCACGCGGAGCTGAGCAGCCCGACCGACTCGAAGCTCGCCTGCGCGATCACCGGTTCCATCGCGTTGAGCTGCAGTTGCCCGGCCTCCGCCCCCAACCCGACGGTGACGTCGTTGCCCCGCACCTTGAACGTCACCTGGTTGACCACCTCCGGGATCACCGGGTTCACCTTCGCCGGCATGATCGAGCTGCCCGCCTGCATCTCGGGCAGGTTGATCTCGTTCAACCCGGCCCTCGGCCCCGACGACAGCAACCTGAGGTCGTTGCACACCTTCGACAGCTTGCAGGCCAACCGCTTGCAGGTGGCGTGGGCCATCACGTAGGCACCGGTGTCGGAGGTGGCCTCGATGAGGTCCGGGGCCGCGACGACGGGACGACCCGCCACCCGCGCCAGGTGCACCACCGCCAGCTCACGGTACCCGGGCGGGGTGTTCAAGCCGGTCCCGATCGCCGTCGCCCCCAGGTTCACCTCCAGCAGCAACCCTCGCGCGTACTCCAGGTGCCGGACCTCCTCCGCCAGGGTCACCCCGAACGCCGTGAACTCCTGCCCCAACGTCATCGGCACCGCGTCCTGCAGCTGGGTGCGTCCCAGCTTCACGATCCCCGCGAACTCCCGTCCCTTGGCGAGGAACTCCTCCGCCAGGGCCTGGACCGCGGTCACCAGCCGCCCGAACTTCACGTCCAGCGCCATCCGGAACCCCGTCGGATAGGCGTCATTGGTGGACTGGCTCCGGTTGACGTGATCATTGGGATCGACGACGTCGTAGCGTCCCTTCGGCAACCCCAGCCGCTCCAGGGCCAGGTTCGCCAGCACCTCGTTGGTGTTCATGTTCACCGATGTGCCCGCCCCGCCCTGGAACACGTCGATGGGGAACTGGTCCATGCAGCGGCCCTGCTCCAGCACCTCGTCGCAGGCACCGAGGATCGCCTTGCCGATGTCACCCGGCAGCGCCCCCAGCTGCACATTGGCCAGGGCGGCCGCCTTCTTCACCAGCACCATCCCCCGGATCAGCTCGGGGAAGGAACTCACCTGCTGCCCCGAGACGGGGAAGTTCTCGACGGCCCGCAGGGTGTGGATGCCGTACCAGGCGTCGTCAGGGATCTCCCGGGACCCGAGCAGATCGGTCTCGATACGCGTCATCGCTCTCCTTCGAGCATCATCCCGACGCACCTCGTCGGGCTGGGTTCCAAGGTATCCCAGCCCAGCCCCCACGTGCACCGTTTCAGCGGGTGTTGTCCGAATGTTCACACGCCGCACCGGCCCCGGGACTGCCCGGACGTCGAGGATCGCATAGGCTGGCCCTGTGACCAAGAGTGTTTTCATCGCCGCATCGGAGCGTCAGGTCAACAAGAGCGCCATCGCGCTGGGTGTTGTGGATCTCTTTGCCCGCCGGGTCAAATCGGTGGGTTTCTTCCGCCCCCTGGTGCCCTCCCTCACAGCGGACCCCATCACCACCGCCCTGCTGAACACCAAGGCGGTGTCGGCCCAGACCGCCGAGGACTCGGTCGGTGTCACCTACGAGGACTGGGCCGCCGATCCGGCGGCGAGCCTCGACCTCATCGTCGCGAAGCACGCCGCACTGGCCGAGCGTCACGACGTGACGGTGATCATCGGCTCCGACTTCGCGGACCTGACCACGGGAACGGAACTCGACAGCAACGCCCAGATCGCCGCCAACCTCAACGCACCCGTCATCTACGTGTGCCGCGCCGCCGACCGCAGCATCGAGGAGATGCGTCGTCTGGCGGAGGAGGCCATCGAGGTCTTCGAGTCCCGCGACAACACCGTCGTCGGGATCATGGCGACCCGCGCTGACCGGGCCCGGGCCGAGGAGCTCGCCACCGCACTGCACGAGGTCCGCGACGTGGCCGTCTCCGTCTTCCCCGGGGAGCCGGTGCTGCCCGCCCCGTCGGTCGGGGAACAGTTCGCCGCCGTCGATGCGGAGCTGTGGCGTGGCAACCCGGAGTTCCTGGCGAAGGAGTCGCTGCACACCATCGTCGCCGGCATGACGTTGCCGAACGTGCTGGACTTCCTCACCCGGGAGGCGACGGTGATCGTCCCGGCGGACCGCCTGGACCTGTTGCCGCCGCTCATCATGGCGCACCGCTCCTCCAGCCACGGGCCGCTCGCCTCCATCATCATGACCGGCGGTTTCGAGGTGCCGAGGAGTGTCGCCGACCTGCTCAGCTCCTCCGAGGTGGACCTGCCGATCGGCCGCACGAACCTCGACACGTTCAACACCGCCGTCGTGCTCCAGGGGGTCAACGGGATCTCCACCTCCTCCCCGCGCAAGGTGGAGGTCGCCCGGGACCTGTTCGACCGGCACGTCGACGAGGAGGCGCTGCTGAAGGCCATCGACCTGCCGCGTTCCGAGATCCGGACCCCGACGATGTTCGAGCACCAGCTCATGCAGATGGCGCGTCGCAACCTGAAGCGGATCGTGCTGCCGGAGTCCACCGACGACCGCATCCTGCGGGCCGCCGACATCGTGCTGCAACGCGGCGTGGCGGAGATCATCCTGCTGGGTGACCCGGCCGTCATCGCGCGCCGGGCCGCGGAGCTCGGCCTCAACCTGTCGAAGGCGGAACTGGTCAACCCGACCACCCCGGAACTGGTGGAGCGGTTCGCCGACGAGTACGCGAAACTGCGTGCCCACAAGGGCGTCACCATCGAGACCGCGCGGGAGAGACTCACCGACCTGTCCTACTTCGGCACCATGATGGTCCACCTCGGCATGGCCGACGGCATGGTCTCGGGCGCGGTCAACACGACCGCCAACACCATCCGTCCGTCGCTGGAGTTCGTCAAGACCAAGCCGGGGGTCTCGGTGGTCTCGGGTTCATTCCTGATGTCGATGTCCAGCCGGGTCGTCGTCTACGCCGACTGCGCGGTCAACCCGAACCCGACCGCCGAGCAGCTGGCCGACATCGCGATCTCCTCGGCGGAGACCGCCACCAACTTCGGTGTGGAGCCGCGCGTGGCGATGCTGTCCTACTCGACGGGGGACTCCGGTTCCGGCGAGGACGTGGACCTGGTGCGGGAGGCCACCCGCATCGTGAAGGAGAAGGCCCCGGAGCTGAAGGTGGAGGGCCCCATCCAGTTCGACGCCGCCGTCGACGAGGTCGTCGCGGCGAAGAAGATGCCGGACTCCGAGGTCGCAGGCCGGGCGACGGTGTTCATCTTCCCCGACCTCAACACCGGCAACAACACCTACAAGGCCGTCCAGCGGACCTCCGGTGCCGTGGCGATCGGACCGGTCCTGCAGGGGCTGCGCAAACCCGTCAACGACCTCTCCCGTGGAGCACTGGTCGATGACATCGTCTCCACCATCACCATCACCGCCATCCAGGCCCAGAGCAACTGAGCCCGGCGGGTCGACGAAATCGAAGACAGGAAAAAGGGAATCACGTGTCGAAGCACATCCTGCTGCTGAACTGCGGCTCATCGTCCATGAAGTACCAGCTGTTCGACGCCGAGGCCGGTGAGCCGCTGTCCTCCGGGATCGTGGAACGGATCGGTCAGGAACAGGGCAACCTGGTCCACAAGGTCGACGGCGAGGAGTTCCAGACCCAGCAGCCCTTTCCCGACCACACCGCCGCCTTCACCGGGGTCATCGACGAGTTCACCACGCACGGACCGTCGCTGGACCACGTCGTGGCGGTGGGGCACCGCACGGTCCACGGTGGCTCCACCTTCCGCGAGTCTACACTCATCACCGACGAGGTGATCGCCAAGCTCACCGAGCTGTCGGACCTCGCCCCGCTGCACAACCCGCCGGGGATCGCCGGGATCAAGGCGGCGATGGCCCTGCTCCCGGACGTGCCGCACGTCGCGATCTTCGACACGGCCTTCTTCTCGACGCTGCCGCCCGAGTCCTACACCTACGCCATCCCGAAGGAGCTGAGCCACAGGTACGGTCTGCGTCGTTACGGCTTCCACGGCACCTCCCACGGCTACGTCTCGAAGCAGGCGGCCGTCTTCCTGGGACGTCCCGTCGAGGAGCTGCGGCTGATCGTGTGCCATCTCGGCAACGGCGCCTCGATCTCCGCCGTCGACGGCGGGGTCGCCGTGGACACGTCGATGGGGTTGACCCCGCTGCAGGGGCTGGTGATGGGGACCCGCTCCGGGGACATCGACCCGGGGGTGTTCAAGTTCCTGGCGGGGCAGGGCATGAGCGTCGACGAGATCGACACCCTGCTGAACAAGCAGTCCGGCATGGCGGGGCTGTGCGGGTTCACCGACATGCGTGACGTCGAGGCCGAGATCGAGAAGGGCAACGAGGACGCGAGGCTGGCGATGGATGTCTACGTCCACCGGCTGATCTCCTACATCGGCGCCTACGTCGCGGTGCTGGGTGGGGTGGACGCCGTGGTGTTCACCGCCGGGGTCGGCGAGAACGCCTCGCACGTGCGCGGCCCCGTGGTGCGTCGCCTGGCCCACCTCGGTCTGCGGCTGGACGAGGAGGCCAACCTGGTGCGCAGCAAGCAGCCCCGAGCCATCTCCACCCCGGACTCCCCGGTGAAGGTGCTCGTCATCCCGACGAACGAGGAGTTGGCGATGGCCCAGGACACGCTGCGGGTGATCGGGGCCTGAATCTTGCCCCTGTTGACGCTGGGGGTCGCGAGCAGTGCGCTGTTCGACCTCTCCGAGTCCGACGCGGTGTTCCAGCAGGAAGGACCGGAGGCGTACCGGCATCATCAGCGGGAACATCTCGACGACCCGCTCCCGGCCGGATCCGCGCAGCCTTTCATCCGGCGGTTGCTCGGGCTGAACCGTGTGGTCCAGGATGCGGTGGACGTCATCGTGATGTCGCGGAACAGCCCCGAGACCGGATTGAGGGTGATGCGTTCCATCGAGACCGCAGGTCTGCCGATCAGCCGCGCCCTGTTCCGGGAGGGCAGGAGTTCCTTCGAGTTCATGCCCTCCTTGGGGATGTCGCTGTTCCTGACCTCGCACGCCGATGACGTCACCGCCGCCCTCCGTGCGGGCCATCCAGCGGGCCGGGTCGTCGCGGGGCAGGTCGACGACGAAGGCGGCGAGGAACTACGGGTGGCCTTCGACTTCGACGGGGTGTTGGCCGATGACTCCTCGGAGAGGATCTACCAGGAGGACGGCCTCACCCGTTTCACCGCACACGAGACGGCGATGTCCACCGAACCCTTGCCCCAGGGGCCGCTCGCCGGGTTCCTCCAGGGCCTCAACCGGATCCAGGCTGCGGAGGCGGGGCTCGAGGGGCACACCCCCCTGCTGCGGATCGCGCTGGTCACGGCGCGTTCCGCGCCCGCCCATGAGCGGGCCGTGAACAGCCTGCTGGCCTGGGGTCTGCGGGTCGACGAGGCATTCTTCCTGGGTGGCCGCGACAAGGGACGGGTTCTCGACGTGCTGCGTCCTCACATCTTCTTCGATGACCAGGAGCGCAACCTCCAGGGCCTCAAGGGCACACCCGCCGTCCACATCCCGTTCGGGGTCGCGAACCAGGGCTGAGGTGTCGTCATCCCGATCGGGGTGGGATGACGACAAGCAGCGGGTCGATGAGTTGTCACTTCCCCACCAGTGAGCCGATGGGCATTTCCTCCAGCCCACCAAGGGGGATACCGTTGACCCCATGGCACGAGCACTGATCACCGGAGCGACCGCCGGAATCGGCAACGCCTTCGCCCGCGAACTGGCCGCCCGGGGGTACGACCTCGTGCTCGTGGCCCGGGACCTCGAGCGGCTCGACGCCATCGCGGCGGAGTTCCAGCAGGTCCACGGCGTCGAGGTGGAGGTGCTCCAGGCCGACCTCTCGGTCCGCGACCAGGTGCTCGCCGTCGCGGCTCGTCTCGAGGACACCGAGCACCCCGTCGACCTGTTCATCAACAACGCCGGGTTCGGTCTGCACTCGTCGCTGCTGGACCCCTCGCAGCTGGAGCTCCACGAACGTGCCCTGGACGTGATGTGTCTGGCGATGCTCATCCTCGGCGGGGCTGCCGGACGGGCCATGAAGGCCCGCGGCCAGGGCCGGATCATCAACGTGGCCTCCACCTCGGGAGCGATCTTCACCGGCAACTACTCCGCCATCAAGGCCTGGGCCCGCACCTGGTCCACCGGGCTGGCGTTGGAGCTGAGCGGCACGGGGGTCACCGTCACGGCCCTGCTGCCCGGCTGGGTCCGCACCGAGTTCCACCAGCGCGCAGGCATCAAGGCCCACAACCTGCCGGGCATCGTGTGGATCGACGTGGATCAACTGGTCAGGGAGTGCCTCGCCGACGCCGCGAAGGGTCGTGTCGAGTCCGTGCCGACGTTGAAGTGGAAGATCGCCCTGTTCATCGCCGACCACGGTCCGCGCGGCTTCATCCGCTGGTTCTCCCGGAAGCTCTCCGCCAGTCGGAAGAAGGGCTGAGATGGCCCGTTCCAAGAACCACCGGAAGTACTCCTCCGGTTTCAACGCCAGCGCCCGGCAGGCCGCGCAGATGCTGCTGCTCAAACCGACCATGTGGCGGCTGCTCAAGGTCCACGTCCACGGGCAGTCGAACCTCGACGACCTGCAGGGCGCCTGCGTCGTCTTCGCCAACCACTCCTCCCACCTGGACACCCCCCTGATCTACGGGGCACTGCCGCGCCGGATCTCCAAGTTCCTGGCTGCAGGTGCCGCCCAGGACTACTTCTACGACAAGTGGTGGAAGTCCGGGCCGATGACCCTGTTCTTCAACGGCTACCCCATCGACCGCGGCAAGGACGACGGCCCCGGGAAACGCAACGTGCGGGGCCTGTCGGGAGCGCTGCTCGACGAGGGCGTGCCGCTGCTGATCTTCCCGGAGGGCAGCCGGTCCCGCACCGGGGCGATGGGGCCGTTCAAGCACGGGGTCGCCTCGTTGTGCATCTCGCGGAAGGTACCCGCTGTGCCGATCGCACTGATCGGGGCCCACGACGCATGGCCCAGCTCCCAGAAGGGCCTGCCGAAGGGCCGCCCGAGCGTGCACGTCATCATCGGCCATCCCATGACCCCGTACCCCGGGGAGATCGCCCACGAGTTCAGCGAGCGGATGCGCCGTCGCGTGCTGGAGCTGCATGACGGCACGGCCCGCGCCTACGGGGCCCGCACCCTGGAGGAGTACGCACGCAGCGCCGCACTGGAGGCGGCGAACCGAACCGAACTGCCCGAGGATCCCCAGCCTGAGGAGAAGTGATGATCGACGGCGTCAAGCAGCAGAAGTGGTGGGGCTGGGGTGAGGAGGGCCGCGCCTACCAGCACGCGGACAAGCCGAAGTTCGCCCCCTTCGTGATGAAGCTGACGGGGGTCGACGTCAACGCTCCCGCGAAGGCGCACCCAGCCCTGGCCGAACTCGACGTGCCACCGTCGCAGCTCGGTGCCGAGCTGCGGTCCCGGCTGGAGGAGATCTGTGGGGCAGGTTTCGTGCAGACCGACGACGAGACCCGCGTCGTCCACGGCTACGGCAAGGGGGTGCGTGACCTGATGCGGGTGCGTGCCGGCGACTTCGGCAGGCTGCCGGACGTGGTGGTCTACCCGGGCAGCACCGAGGAGGTCGCGGCGGTCGTCGACGCGGTCGTCGACGCCGATGCGGTGGTGATCCCGTTCGGTGGTGGCTCGAACATCGTCGCGGCCCTGGAGGCGATGCCGGATGAGCAGCGGCAGGTCGTCTCGGTGAACATGGGGCGGTTGAACCGGGTGCTGGAGATCGACGAGCAGTCGGGTCTGGCCCACATCCAGGCCGGTGTGTTCGGGCCGGACATGGAGGAGCAGCTGCAGGCGCGCGGCTGGACGATGGGCCACCATCCCGACTCGTTCGTGTGGTCGACGCTGGGCGGGTGGATCGCGACCCGTTCGTCGGGGATGCAGTCCGACAAGTACGGCGACATCGCGGACATCTGCCGTGGTCTGACGATGGTGATGCCGGGTCAGGTGCTGCAGCTCCGCCCGTTGCCGTCGACGTCGTCGGGCCCCTCGGTCAGGGAGATGGTGATCGGTTCGGAGGGCCGCTTGGGGATCATCACCTCGGCCTGGGTGAACGTGCACCGCATCCCGGAGGTGCGGGAGATCCAGGCGTACTTCTTCCCCACCTACGAGGACGGGTTGAAGGCGTGCGAACAGATCGTCTCCTCCGATGCGAACGTCATGATGGCGAGGGTCTCGGACGCGGTGGAGACGCAGTACATCATGGCCAACGGCAAGAAGTCGTCGACGGTGTCGTCGTGGCTCAGCAAGGGCATCAGCAAGCTCATGGAGGCCAAGGGTTGGGATCTGGAGCAGATCGCGATGAGCTTCATCGGTTTCGAGGGGTCGCGCGCCCACGTCACCTACGTCAAGGGGCTGGTCGGGAAGATCGTGCGGGCCAACGGCGGCATGGGGGTCGGGAAGGGCCCGGGCACGTTGTACGACCAGAAGAAGTACGACACCCCCTATCTCAGGGATTTCATGCTGGACCACGGCATGGTCTGCGACGTCTCGGAGACCACGACGCCGTGGCGGTACGCCGCCGAGATCCATGAGCGCACCGTCGCCCGGGTCCATGAGGCACTGGCGGAGATCGGTAAGCGGGGTGCGGTGTTCTGTCACCTGTCCCACTCGTACCACTCGGGGGCCTGCCAGTACTTCACGTTCGCGATCGCTGACGACTCCGAGACCGCGATGGCCAGCTACGACCACGTCAAGCGGGTGATCCAGCAGTCGTTCATGGACTTCCACGGCACGGTGAGTCATCATCACGGTGTCGGTGAGGAGCACTCGCCGTGGATGGAGCAGGACATCTCCCCGGCGGGGGTGTTCATCCAGCGCACCCTGTTCGAGGGCGTGGATCCGGGACGCCACCTCAATCCGGGCAAGATCGTCCACGAGGGCCGTCCGGGGGTCTCCACCAACGCGTCGCAGCCCTGAGCCCCGTCCCACGCGTGCGTCTCCCTCACGTTATGTCATTTCAGTGAGTTTTCGGGCATGTTCTGGACGAAACGCATGACAGATGCCCGAAATCCCTATCATTTCCGACACCGGTGGCAGGGCCTCGGCTCCCCCTGCCAGCCTCGCTGCCGCAGGGCATCAGCCACCTCACGGGCGACACGGCACGGCTCCTGGACCACGTCGCGCCAGCCGTAGCGCAGCGTTGCCCAGCCCAGACGGAGCACGGTCCGGTTGTCGCGACGACGATCGCGGTCGTCGTCGTGGAACTCCCGACCATCCAGTTCGATCACCAGCCGGTACTCCGCATAGCTGCCGTCGAAGACGGCACCGCGCAGCCGGGCGTCCTGTCGGGTGAGGGTCGGCAGCCGGTGGGCCCGCTCCACCCACATCCAGTAGTGCCATTCCAGGATGCTGTGGATCCCACCACCGGCCTGGCCGGCCAGGTCCATGACGGTGTCACGGTGGTGAGCCCTCGTCGCCGAGGTGAAGGCCTCGACGACGGCCTGGGAGGTCGTACGGCCCCGGGCGAGCGCCTGGGTCACCGCCGCGACGGTCTCGTCCTGGCCGACCCGCAGCGAGTGGTCCACCAGCGCCTCGGGGACCGGGAGGCGTCGTGGGTTGCCCATCCCCGGGCGGTTGCCCTGGCAGAACTGGATCCAGTGCTCCCCCACCCAGAAGTGCCGACGCACCCTGCCCCTGGGCAGCCAGATCGGGATCAGGGCGGGTGCCCCGCGGGTGATCCCGTGCAGCCGCAGCGCCGCCTCACCACCTGCGACCGCACCGTCGCCGCCCCTGAGCAGTCCCGCCCAGAGCGCGGATTCCCAGGTCGGTTCGATGGCGCAGACGATGCCCTGCCCGAGGCGACGCCAGCCGTTGCGGCGGAGCCGACGGATGACGTCGTGGCTGAGACCACTGGCGGTGATCTGGGCGACGGTGAGCACCCCGGCCTGCTGGGTGGCGAGCTCCATGAGCGTGTGGGGAAGTGGTGTGGTCCTCATGCCTACACTCTGGGCACGCGGATCTGTCATCGGTCATCGAGGACGAAAGCTGTGGATTGATAGGGATTTCGGGCATCAGTCATGCATTTCGTCCATAACATGCCCGCAAACTCACTGAAATGACATAACGTGCAGGGGCGACGCGAGCGAGAGGCGCGCGTCAGGGGCGTTGCAGCGACACGTTGAACAGTCTCAGGGTCTCGGCCAGGACGGGCTCCGGCAGTCCTGCGACGACCTCCCCCAGTTCCCTGGCCAGGACGACGGCCTGGGGCTCGGCCGCCTCGTACCTCCAGCTCCTCCCGACGCGGTGGCGACTGGCCAGGCCCTTCTTCGCCAACCGGTCCAGCACCGTCATCACCGTCGTGTACGCCAGCTCGCGTTGCGGGGCGAGCATCTCCTGCACATCCGCCACGGACAGTGGCCGCTTCGCCCCCCACAGCAGCACCATCACCCGGTGCTCCAGCTCTCCCCTCGATGCCATGGGCGGCATTCTATGCCTGAGCGTAGGGGACATGTAGTCCGAATCTTGCGTCGCACGAACAGCCGTAGTAGCTTTCGCGCATGGATCCGGTCACAATCGCCCGGTGGCAGTTCGGCGTCACAACTGTCTACCACTTCCTCTTCGTGCCCATCACCATCGCGATGTCGATGCTGGTGGCGGTCATGCAGACGATCTGGGTACGCACCGGCCAGCAACGTTTCCTCCGGCTGACCAAGTTCTTCGGCAAGCTGTTCCTCATCAACTTCGCGTTGGGTGTGGTCACCGGCATCGTCCAGGAGTTCCAGTTCGGCATGAACTGGTCCGAGTACTCCCGCTTCGTCGGCGACATCTTCGGTGCCCCCCTGGCCCTGGAGGCCCTCATCGCGTTCTTCCTGGAGTCCACCTTCATCGGGCTGTGGATCTTCGGCTGGGACCGGTTGCCGAAGAAGATCCACCTGCTGTGCATCTACGCCGCCGCCATCGGGACCGTCATCTCGTCGGTGTTCATCCTGGCCGCGAACTCGTGGATGCAGAACCCGATCGGCGCGAAGTACAACGAGGCCCTCGGACGGGCCGAGCTCGACGGCGTGGGCGGATTCGTGGAGATCCTCACCAACCCGCTGCTGTGGTCCGCGATCCCGCACGTCGTCACCGCCTCCTACATGGTGGCCGGTGGCCTCATCGCCGGCATCGCCGGATGGCACCTGGCCCGCGCCAACGGCAACGACGACGTCCCCGCCGACGACGTGCTGGCCTACCGCTGGGCCGCGAAGTTCGGGGCGTGGGTCCTGATCGTCGCCTCCGGGTTGACCTTCTTCTCCGGTGACGCGCAGGCCAAGGCCATCACCATCATGCAGCCGTACAAGCTGGCGGCCGCCGAGGGTGCCTTCGAGGACACCGCCGACTTCTCGCTGCTCACCATCCCGAACGCCGACCAGACCGAGGCCGCCGTCGAGATCAAGGCCCCGGTGCCCGGCGTGCTGTCGTTCATCGCGGGGGTTCCCGAGATCAAGGGCATCAACACGATCCGCGAGGAGTACCGGAACCAGGGCTTCGTCGACTACCACGGCAACCAGACCCAGCTGCAGCAGCAGTACGCCGAGCACGTCAAGGCCTACATCGCGGACCTGGAGGCCCGGGGCAAGGAGTTCGACCCCATCCCGGACGTCAACGTCGCCTACTGGAGCTTCCGCGCCATGATGGCGCTCGGTGGAGCCGGGCTCCTGATCGGTGTCTACCTGCTGTTCGCGCTGCGTGGCGGTCGCTCCCCGAAGCCGTCGAAGCTGTTCACCACCCTCATGGCCGCGATGCCACTGATGCCGCTGTTCGCCATCTCGTTCGGCTGGATCTTCACCGAGATGGGACGGCAGCCGTGGCTGGTGACCGGTGTGATGCCGACCTCGGCTGGCGTCTCCCCGACGGCGAGCGTCGGTGAGGTGCTGTTCTCCCTGATCGTCTACACGCTGCTCTACGGTGTGCTGGCGGTGATCGAGGTCAAACTGTTCCTGCACTACACGGTCAAGGGACTGCCCGATGTCACCGAACCGAAGGTGACCTCCGACCCCGACGCCCCGATGTCGTTCGCTTACTGAGGTGCCAGTTCCCATGTTCCTTCTCGAGACCGCCACGACCCTCACGGGTGTTCCGCTGCTGAACACCATCTGGTTCCTGCTCATCGCCGTGCTGTGGATCGGCTTCTTCTTCCTGGAGGGCTTCGACTTCGGTGTGGCGATGCTGCTGCCCATCCTGGGACGCGACGACAAGGAGCGTCGCGTCCTGGTCAACACGATCGGCCCGAACTGGGACGGCAACGAGGTGTGGCTGCTCACCGCCGGTGGCGCCACCTTCGCCGCGTTCCCGGGCTGGTACGCGTCGTTGTTCTCCGGGCTGTACCTGCCGTTGCTGTTGATCCTGGTGGGACTGATCCTGCGCGGTGTGGCCTTCGAGTACCGCTCGAAGAGCCCTGATGCGCAGTGGCGCCGCATGTTCGACTGGTTCGCGATCGTCGGGTCGTTCCTGCCGTCCCTGGTGCTGGGGGTCGGGTTCGCGAACTTCGTGATCGGGCTGGCCAACGACAACCTGTTGTGGAACGGCGACTTCTTCGGGCTGTTCGGGCCGTTCGCCCTGCTGGGTGGGGTGCTGTTCGTGGTGCTGTTCCTGGTGCACGGGGCCACCTTCGTCGGGCTGAAGACCCGCGGCAGGATCCAGCACCGGGCCGAGGCCTTCGTCCGTCGGGTCGGCTGGGCCGCGGTCGCGCTGATGGCGCTGTTCGTGTTCTGCCAGCAGACCTTCCACCCCGCCAACAGCGAGTTCGGTGACTTCACGCTCGTCGGATGGCTGCTGGCCGTGGTCGCGGTGCTGGCCCTGGCCGGGTCGGTGTTCATGACCGGTCACAGGTCACGGGAGGGCTGGGGTTTCGTGCTGGGTGGTCTGTCCATCGTGGCGCTGTTCTCCGGCATCTTCGTGCGGCTCTACGGCAACCTGGGCTTCACCCAGGACGTCACGGTGGCCGCCGACCAGCGGTTGAACATCCTCACCGCGGCCGCATCGGAGACCACCTTGACCCTGATGACGTGGGCGACGGTGATCTTCCTGCCCATCGTGCTGGCCTACCAGGCATGGAGCTACTGGGTGTTCAGCCGCCGGGTCAGCACGAAGAACATCCCCGACGGGATCGTGTACTGAATTGTCTGACCTGACCGGTAGCCTGACCTCATGGCAGGACCGGTGGAGCCGAGGCTCCTGAAACGTGCCGGGGCGGCCAGGACTCACCTGGCCGCCTCGGTCGTCGTCGGGGTGGCGACGGCGTTGTTCGTGATCGTGCAGGCGTGGCTGCTGGCCCACGCCGTCACAGTGGTCTTCAGCTACCGGGCGCTGCCGCCGGACTGGGTGCTCACACTGGTGCTGCTGCTGGGAGCGTTCACCGCGCGCGGGGTGTTGGGGTGGTTCAGCTCGGTGCTGGCCCACCGGTCGTCGGCGACGGTGAAGTCGCAGCTCAGGCGCGACGTGCTGGCCGCGCACCTGAGACACCCCACGGCGTCGTCGGCCTCGCTGGTGCGGATCGTCACGACGGGGTTGGACGCGTTGGACGGGTACTTCTCGAAGTACCTGCCGCAGCTGGGTCTGGCCGCGACGGTGCCGTTCCTGGTGGGTGGGGTGATCCTGTGGGCGGACTGGCCGAGTGCGTTGATCGTCGCGTTCACCCTGCCGTTGATCCCGGTGTTCATGGCCCTGATCGGCTGGACCACCCAGGCCGCGACGAAGCGCAGTTTCACCCGGGCCGACAAGCTGGCGAACCACTTCGCCGACCTCATCCAGGGGTTGCCGACGCTGCAGGCCTTCGCCCGGGCCAGGGCGCAGCGCAAGGGCGTGGTGATCACGGAGGAGCAGTACCGCTCGGAGACGATGAGGGTGCTCTACATCTCCTTCCTGTCCTCGTTCGCCCTGGAGCTGTTGGCGTCGTTGTCGGTGGCGGTGGTGGCGGTGACCGTCGGGTTCCGGTTGGCCTTCGGGGAGATGCCGTTCCAGGCGGCCCTGTTCATCCTGATCCTGGCCCCGGAGGCGTTCCTGCCGGTGCGTCAGGTGGGGGTCCACTTCCACGACTCGGCCGACGGGGTGGCGGCGGCGCGGGCGGCGCTGGACCTGATCGGCGATGATCCCGCCCCGCCCTCCCGCGACCTGCCGGAGGGCACGTCGGTGCGGTTCGACGCGGTGGGGTTCACGTGGCCGGATGCGGCCTCCCCCGCTGTGTCAGGGCTGTCCCTGACGGTGCCGGAGGGTCGGGTGGTGGCGCTGACCGGGCCGTCGGGGTGCGGCAAGTCCACCGCGTTGGGGTTGGTCCTGGGCTTCCAGACCCCCGATTCCGGGCGGATCCTGGTGGACGGTGTGGACCTGGCGGAGCTGGACCCTGCGGCGTGGCGTCGACGGCTGGCGTGGGTGCCACAGGACCCCGGGATGGTGGCGGGCACCGTCGGGGACAACGTGCGGCTCGGTCATCCCGGGGCCACGGATGAGCAGGTTGACCGGGCGTTGCGTGAGGCGGGGGCGGATTTCCCGGCCTCGAAGGATGTGGGTGATGACGGTGAGGGGTTGTCGGCGGGTGAGCGACGGCGGGTCGCGGTGGCGCGGGCGTTGCTTCGGATCCACGGTTCGAGGGCGCGACTCCTGGTGCTCGATGAGCCGACGGCGGGTCTGGATGCTGCGACGGAGGAGGCGGTGATCCGCGCGGTGCGGGACTCGGGCGCGGGGGCCCTGGTGGTGACGCACCGCCCTGCAGTGTTGGCGGCCGCCGATGAGGTGGTGCAGCTGTGAAGGGGTTGGTGACCGCGCTGTTGGCGGAGGTGCCGCGGGGCCGGCTGCGGCTGGCGGCTGCGGTGCTGCTGGCCTTCCTCGCCTCGTTCTCGTCGGTGGCCCTGATGGGGTTGTCGGCATGGTTGATCAGTTTTGCGGCCCTGATGCCGCCGGTGCTGTACCTGCAGGCCCCGGCGGTGGGGGTGCGGACCTTCGCCATCTCACGCGGTGTGTTCCGCTACCTGGAGCGGCTGGTGGGTCATGACGTGGCGCTTCGGATGCAGTCGGCGCTGCGGGTGCGCACCTACGACGCCCTGGCGCGGACCACGTTGATCGGGGCGAGGCGCGGGGACCTGTTGTCCCGGGTGATGGCGGACACCGAGGCGGTCACGGATGTGCTGGTGCGGGTGCTGATCCCGTTCTCGTCGGCGCTGCTGGTGGTGACGGTGACCTCGGCCGGGGTCGCGGTGATCTCGCCCGGGGCGGGTGCGGTGCTGCTGGTGACGGCCCTGCTGGCGGGGGTGGTGGTGCCGTGGTGGGCGCAGCGGGCGAGTCTCGCCGTCGATGCGGCTGCCGTGCCGACCCGGGGCAGGCTCTCGGACGCGGTGCGGGAGGTGGCCCGGACGGCCCCGGACCTGGTGGCCCATGGGGCCGAGGCCCCGGCGTTGGAGCGTCTGCTGGGGCTCGATGCCGAGTTGCGGGAGCAGGAGTCGCGTGGGGCGTGGGTCCGTGGCGTGGCAGGGGCGGTGCAGGTGGTGGCCGCCGGGGTCGCCGTGGTGGCGGGGTTGGCCATCGGGGCACCCGCCGTCGTCTCCGGGGCCATGCATCCGACGTTCCTCGCGGTGCTGGCACTGACCCCTCTGGCCCTGCACGAGGTGCTGGCGACGTTCGCGTCGGCGGCGCAGACGTGGACCCGGGCACGGTCCGCGCTGGGTCGGGTGGCTGAGGTGCTGGAGGCCGATCCGGTCGGCACCGGGGACGTGGTGCCTGATGGTGAGGCGGCTCCGGGGCTGCGGCTGAGCGGGGTGAACGCTGGTTGGCCGGGTGGCCCGGTGGTGCAGGAGGGGCTGGACCTGGGGGTCGCCCCGGGTGAGCGGGTGGCGTTGACGGGGGCCTCCGGGGTCGGCAAGACGACGGTGGCGGCCACGGCGATGGGGCTGATCCCGCCGCGCTCCGGTGTGGTGGAGCGTGGCGGGCGCGTCGGGTACCTGGCCCAGGATGCGCACATCTTCGCCACGTCGGTGGCGGAGAACGTGCGGATCGGCGACAAGGACGCCTCGAACGAGGAGATCAGCCGGGCCCTGGCGCGGGCGGGGTTGCCGTTGGAGCCGGAGCGTCTGGTGGGCGAGGACGGGGCGAGCCTGTCGGGTGGTGAACGTCGTCGGCTGGCGTTGGCGCGGCTGCTGGTGGCGGATCGGGACCTGTGGATCCTGGACGAGCCGACGGAGCACCTGGACCAGGCGACGGCGGAGGCGCTGATGGCCGATGTGTGGGAGGCCTCGACGGGGCGCGCGGTCCTGGTGATCACGCACGACCCGTCGGTGGTTTCAGCCTGCGATCGGGAACTTCGCCTCAGCTGACCACTACCCTGTTGCCATGAAGTCCCTCCGTGGCATCGTCGCCGCCCTTGTTCTCGTCGTGTTGTCCGCATGCACGGTGTCGTCGCCTCAGGACCCGATGAGTTCCGCGATGAACTCGTTTCTGGACCGGAACAGGGAAGCAGCCGAGCTGTTGACCTCGGTAGGGGTGGAGGTGCTCGAGGTGCGCGACATCAGCATCGTGCTCGCAGAGGAATCTGACCTCGTGTTGGCTGCTGAAACCCTCGCTGGTCCATCCGCGATCAGTGAGCTGAAGGCGGGGAGGTTCCAACTGAATCTCGTAGGTGTTGAGCGAGATCAACTCGACATCCTTCCGGCTCTCCTCAGGGAGGATGAGCTGCGAAAGTTCGAGTTCTCCTTGCGCGCGGTGAATTTCGAGACCAGCTTGGATCGCTGTCTTCCGTTGGTGGAGCTGTCCTCCTCCTGGACCGACGACTTCTTCATCAGCTGCGGTCCTGAGGATGACATCACCGGTTCTCTCGGCCTGACCGGTTCGGCTGCCCAGTTACGCGCCTGGATCCCACGACTCCGGGAGGCGTTTGATCACGGCCTCGTCTCCCTCAGCTTCCGCAGGATATCCGAACAGGATGCGGACACCCGCTTCACCCTCAGGCTCGCTCCTGGCTCTCAGCACGGTTGGCAGGAGGTCGCGTTGGCGGTACGCAGCCTTGGCTGGGAAGGGGAGCTCACCATCACCGTCGAGCCGCTGGGTGAGTTCCGTTCCACCGCCACCGGAACTGCCCTCGAGCCGATGCCTGGCGACGACCCGCGTCATCTGTTCCCTGCCCTCATCGACGCCTGGAACGCCACGTCCTCCTGACAGGCCGCCCCCAGGAATGAATCGCAGACGAAGGACGACAGAGCGTCCGTGGCAGGTGACGACGGCCCGGCGTCTTTCATCTGCGATTCATGCCACGTGGGATGGGATGGTGGTTGCCGCCCCGGGGGTCTGGCCGGGTCGGGCGTTGCCCGAGCCACCTCGACCTGACCGGACGTCGGCTAGAGTTGCGCTGTGACGGATGAACCGCCCCAAGCCACCCGACGTCTGAAGGTGGCCCAGTTCACGGACAACTACGGGCCCGGCAGCAACGGCCTCATGTTCGCCGTGCAGCAGCTGGAGGGAAACCTGCTGGACGCCGGCCATGAGGTCGTCGTCGTGGCCCCGAAGGCCAAGGGACCCAACCCCCATCTCGGGCGCGACGGCCGCGTCGAGATCCGGCTGCCGTCGGTCAGGGTCCCGAACATGCCGACCAGGGTGGCCAGCGGTGCCCGGTTCGAGAGAACCATCGAGAAGATCCGGGCCCTCGACCCCGACCTGCTGCACGTGCACGGTCTCGGCACCGTCGGGGCGCTCGGGGTGTGGGCCGCGAAACGGCTCGGCAAGCCCCTGCTGATGACCTGGCACACCGATTTCGACGCCTACGCCGACCACTACTCGGCGGTCCTACCGCTGCTGCGTGGGGTGCTGATGGCCTTCGCCAGGATCACCCACGGTGAGATCGTCGACGCCGATGACCTGCGTGAGGCCGCCATCCGGTTCGGGGACCGGGGCCGCTCCACCGCCACCCTGCTGGGGCTGTGCAAGAAGATGCTGGACAGCTCCGACCTGGTGACCTCACCGTCGCCGAAGACCGCTGCCCGCTGCCGCGAACTGGCCCCCGAGGCCAACATCATCGTGGTGCCGAACGGGGTGGACCCCCTGCCCGACGGCCCGCCCCCCTTCCCCCGGGAGCCGGGACCCCTCGTGCTCTACATCGGCCGGATCGCCCCGGAGAAGGGTCTGCCGCTGCTGGTGGAGGCGTTCGACCTGGTGGTCGCGCAGCGCCCCGATGCCCGCCTGATGGTGGTCGGTGACTGGCAGCGATACCCCAGGATCAAGAAGATCCTGGCAGCAGGGCGTGACCGGGGACACATCATCCTGCCGGGTGAGCAGAAACGCGACGCGCTGGGCGCGTTCTACCAGATGGCGGACGTCTTCGCGTTCCCCAGCCAGACCGACACCCAGGCGCTGGTGCTGCACGAGGCCGCCCTGGCGGGGCTGCCGATCGTCTCGGTGGACCCCGGTCTGCAGCTGGTGCTGGAGCCGGGAGTCAACGGTGAGCTGGCCCGCCCCACCCCGGCCTCACTCGCGGCGGCGTTGATGCGGGTCATCAACCGGCTGCCCGACGAGCAGTGGCGCAGCAACGCGACGGCGACGTCGAAGCGCCTGGCCGGGCAGTGGAGCATCGCCTCGCAGGCCGATGAGATGCTGCGGCTCTACGAACGGGTGGCGGACCGGGCAGTGTGAGTTCGGTGTTCTCTGCCATTCCGGAAGGCCCGGGCAGCTCTGAGGAATGGCAGAGAACACCGGACGATCAGCGATGGATGGCCAACAGAATGGGCTGTTCCTCGTTCGACTCGCCCTTCCACCTCAGCAACGTAGCCCCGCCGTCGCGGGTACGGACAGTCGTCTTGATGTCCCAGGACCCGGAGCTGTACGACTTCCCCTCCGGGGCAGGTAGTGGGATCGGGGTGACCAAGGGCTCGCCGTCGCCCCTGATGAGGGTCAGCTCCTTCGTGCCGGACCGACGGGAGACCCTTGCATTGTCTGCCAATGGGTCATCTCCCACACCATCATCCGCCTCAGGGGCTTCCCAGACCCTGCCAGTCCACGAATCCAGCACCTGAGCCGGCCCTGAGGAGCCGAAACACTTCGGGAAACCGGTGTACGAGCCCACGAGTTCTGGATCGCCGGCAGGAGCCTGCCTGCTCTCCAGGGTCTCGATGTCGACCCAGCTGTTCGACCCGTCCGAGGGGTCATGGACCAAGGTCCACCCCCGGTGCAGTTTCAGCTGCTGCTCCGGTGGGTTCCTGACCGCTCGATCCAGCTGGGCGACGACCTCGTTTGGGTCCTGGTCCGAGACCACCGGCACCGGCGTCACGATGCAGTGCTTGCACCCCGGCACCGGATCGTCAGCCGCCGAGATGTCGGGGAGCACCACCAGCCGGGAGGAGGTGTTGGTACCGGGCAGGAACTCCCGGGAGTCCTCGGTGCTCCACCTCTGCTCACCGGTATGGATGTCATGGGCGGTCCGCCCCACCACCACGACATGATCCGTGACCGAGATCCTTTCCTTGTGGCAAGGGAAGGAGCGGGTGAAGCGAACCTGCCCGGTGAGACCATCCAGGACCGTCAGCACGCACTCATGCTCGCCGAGGACGACGAGGGCGGCGGCGGTTCCGTCGGGGGACAGCACCAACCGGTCATCCCACCCCTCCGTCATGAGGCGACCCGCCGGTGTGAGATGGGCCTTCCAGTTCTGGAGCTGGTGCTGCCACAGTTGCTCCCCCGTCGCACCGTCGACCGCGATGACTGTGTTGTCATCACTCAGGATCGGGCCCCGCGCCCCGGGATTGACCTGCACGTCCCCGGTGAGGTCCGAGGACGTGAACGTGGCCACCAGTTCCCCTGTCACCGTGTCATCCGGGAGCGGCCCGGGCATTCCCGACAGCGTGGCAGGAGCCTCAGCGGTGACCGAGAGCACCGGGGAGAGATCGGTGACTGCCTTCCGCAGTCCGAGACCGGCACCGGTGACGACCATCAGCCCCACACCGATGGTCCCGAGCCCGAGACCCAGACCCAGCAGAGTGGGCCGTACCCACGACTGCCCCGTGGTGGGTCCATGCGTGACCTGCTGCGACGTCCCCATGCCGGCCCATTCTGCTACGGCCTCGGGTCACCCCGGCAGGCCGCGGCGCCAGGCGTCGATGGTCATCTTGGCGGTGTGCAGGTCGGCACCGGTGAAACCTCGATAGAGCCGGATGGCCTGGAAGGTGTTGCCCGAGGCCAGCTCACGCATCACCTGGCTGCGTTGCTGGTGGGAGAGCTGGGGTGTCGATGCCTGCTGTCGGGCCCGGGAGGTGCTCGTCCACTTGGACATGATCGCCATCCCGACCAGGAACAGTGGGATCAACAGGAATGCTCTGCCACGCAGTGCACCGAACATGACCGCGAACACGAACACCGTCGAGATCCACCAGATGGCGTTCCCCCGGTGCTGTCGTGCAGCATGGTGGGAGCCCTGCATGAACTCGACAGGGTTCGGCGAATCCGGTGACCCGGCCGAGTCCGGGGAGCCGTAGCGGTCCCGCATCACGGGCAGCACCGGCTCCGGCAGCGGCTGTCGCCAGGCGGCCCCGCCGGGCAGGTCGGTGAACAGCCGGTCCAGGTCCGCCCCGGTCCTGGCGACGAGCGCGGCCTGGATGCGCTCCTCCAGTTCCTCGAAGGTCAGCCGCCCCTCCACGTGGAACTCCTGGAGCCTGGCGACGGCCTCGTTCCGCTCGTCGTCACCAACCCTGATGTGCCCGTCGTCCATGACCCTCAGAGTAGTCCTCTCACCGGTGCATCACGATCACGGAGCTGTCCAGCCCCCACGTGAAACCGGTCGCGATCCCGTGCGGGGTGCGGATGCTGCCGATGTGGTACCAGTCCTCCTCGTACCCCGAGGGCACGGGCACCACCAGAGGGGCCCCGATCACTGATCCATCCGGTCCCTGCACCTCGAAGGGGGCGTGGTAGGACGAGACCACGGCCCAGGCACCCACCCCCAGCGGCCCATCACTGCGACTGCCCCCGGGATCGATGACGGTGCCCGTCTCCCCGGTCCAGGGGTCGAGCACGTGGAAGGCCCAGCGCGAGTCCGCTGCCACCTCCTCGGGGGTCTCATCGGGGGCACTGACGGCCAGGGTGTCGGTTTTCCAGTCCGAGTAGTTCGCCTGAGGGATCGTCCCTGTCGGGATGCGCTGCCGCGTGTCAAGGTTCAACCAGCTGTTGGCACCCGTTGCCTGATCGTGCTCCAACAACCAGCCCCGCGCCATGATCGGAGCGTCGTGGTGTTTTCTGTGGGTGACCACCCGGCTCACCTTTCCCAGCACCGCCGTCGGGTCCTGATCCGAGACGATCTCCTGCGGTCCAAGGGTGCAGGAGGAGCAGGCCGTGATCCAGGCCTCCTGTTCCTGTTCCGTGAGCACCGTGGTATCGTCGTCCGAGGCCACCAGCAGATGGGAGGCCCCGTTGACTCCCTTGACGAAACCGGGTTCAGGGGCCACGCTCCAGAGTTGTTCTCCTGTCACCAGGTCGTGGGCGATGCCGTCCACCACCACGACGTGATCGGTCATCGCCACCTGTGGGTGACAGCGTCCACTCCGGTCCGCCGGTTTCGGAAGGTTGAGTGCGAACCGCTGCCTGCCCGTGACGGCATCGAGCACCACCAGCGCTGCTTCGTCTTCCCTGTCGTTTTTCCTTCCCATGTCTTCCGAACAGATGAGGAAGGCAGTGGAGGCGCCGTCGAGGGAGACCAGCAACTTCCTGGGTTCCCCGTAGGACTTCCAGAGGCCCTTCAGCTCTTTCTGCTTCTGGAGCTCATGGCGCCACAGCACCTCTCCGGTGGCCCCGTCGAGCCCGATGACGGTGTCACGGTCGGCCGCGATCGGCCCTCGCACTCCTGCGTGCAGCTCAACATTCCCCTGCGCCTCAGGCCACTCGTGGGTCCACACCACCTCCCCCGTCGCCTGCTTCACATCAAGAACCGGAGCCATCACCGGCAGGGAATCCGGTACCGTCGTGGTCACCGCCCTGGTCAATGCCAGTTCCCCCCGGACCAGGACAGCCCCACCCACCGTACCGAGACCCGCCACCAGCACCCCACACAGCAGAGCCACCACCCGCCCACGGGGCTGCCCCACCCGAACCACAGCCCATCCCCTGGCCCGGAGCACAACCAACAACGCCAGCACCAGACTCGCCACCCCGATACACCCCGCCACCAGAACGGTCCACAACACCGACGGATCAGCATCGACATCGACACGCCGCCCCCGAGGCGGATCGCGAAGCAGACTCCGGACCACCAACAGCAGGAAAAATGCAGCCACCAGACTGCAGCACAACCCCGGCCACAACGACGACTGGCCGCCAAAACGCTCCACCGCCACCGCACCCGCAGCGAACAACACCAGAAACCCCAGAGGCACCCAGAAACCGAACAGATCAGCCCCGTCACCCGGCCGGGTCACCACAGCCAACCCCCAACACACCACACCACACAACCACAACATCGCGATGACGCCCACCAGAAAAGGCCACACGAACGGCACCCGAGCAGCCACCACCGAACTCCCATCCACGTTGTCCCGCATCATGCAGCCCACTCTGTCACCTCACCGGGTCACCGGTGCATCACGATGACGTTCGAGAACCCTGCCCCGGTCTGACTCCGGCACTGGAAATCGGAGACGATCCCGTGCGGAGTGCGGTTGCTCCACATGAATTCCCCGGTGGTTCCAGGCGGCACAGCAGGTCTGACCGGCTCTCCCACCAGGGTGCCCTCCGGGCGCACCAGCTTGAGGGCCTCCTCCGCGTCCCCGCCCCTCAGCCAGATCCCAACTCCCAAGGCTCCATGCTTGTCACTGAACTGCTCCAGTGTGACGGTCCCGTTCTCCCCCGTCCACGGATCGAGCACACGACAGGCCGTCCACGGACTGCCTTTCTCGGCCTCGGTCCTCAGGGCCTCGAAGGCCGGGGGTCCGTTCTCCAGCCCCCCATCCCACCACTTTCGATCTCCTGGATCGGAATTCGTTGTTCGGCCATGCAGCTGGCGAAGGCCACAGCCGTACCCTTCGGGGCCGCCACGACCCACACAACAGGGCCGCCGCACCTCGCCACCGGGCGCACTCCCTCGGCACCACTCCCACCTCGGAGGCTCTCTGCAGCACGAACAACATGAACGACAAGCAACCACTGCCGAGACAACCCATCACCGCACTCGCCCACAGCGCCGTCGGATCGGCTTCCAGGTCCACCTGCACACTGGTCGCGACAGTCTCCCGGACCCTGGCACGTCCCCAGAGGAAGAACACTGCCGCTGCCAAGAAGCCGAGCACCCCATCCACGACGGAGATGGCCCGACCGAACGTCCTGGCAACACCGAACAAGACACACAGCACCCCGATGGTCATGGGCACCCCGGCCACGGGCAGCACCTACGAAACCTCGCTGTCTCCGCCGGAGAGAATCATCAAGCCCCCGAACACCACCCCGCAGCCCCCAGTATCGCGGAGAGCCCGATCAGGAAGGGCCTCAGCCAGTGCAACCGGAGGGTCAACACGGATTGCTCGTCGGACGTCGTCTCCCCTGCCCTGGTCATGGGGCATTCTGCCCCCATTCCATCCCCCCCCCGCGGGCGAGATCAGAACAAAACGACGGGCCAGCCGGTTGGCTGGCCCGTCGCGGAGATCTGTGGGATCAGACGATCTCCCAGTTGACCGTGATGACCCCGGCGGAGGTGCCGCCGATGGTCTCCATCGCAGCCTTGGAGAGGTCGAGGCAACGACCCCCGACGTACGGGCCACGATCGTTGATCCGCACCACCACGGACTTGCCGTTGGACGGGTTGGTGACCTTGACCTTGGTCCCGAACTTCAGGGTCTTGTGGGCCGCGGTCAGGTCGTTCGGGTTGAAACGCTCACCGGTGGCGGTCATCTGGCCCTGCCAGTAGTACGACGCCTTGCAGGTGTTCCCCGTGGCCGGGGTGAGGTCCTCGGAACCGCCGGAGTCGTCGCCGGGAGCTGGCTCCTCCGGCTTCTTCTCCTTCTCCTTCTTCTCCTCCTCCTTGGTGCCGACGAGGGTCACCTCGTCGACGGGCTTCTTGGTGACCTCCTCGCCCTGCAGCGTGGAGGACTGGAGCACACCGTCGTGGTAGACGTCCAGGTAGGTCTCGGTCTTCACACCGTCCTCACCCTTGGTCTCGACCTTCTTCTTGCCCTTCTTCAGGTCCGCACTCTCCTTCTCGGTCTTCTCGAAGGGGATGGCGACCTCCTTGGTGGAGGTGGACTGGTCGACGACGACGACGCTGATCTCGAGGCCCTCGGTCAGCACGGTGTCGGCGGTGGGCGTGAGGATGTCGTCCTCATCGGGCGCGATCCCGGCCTCGGCCAGGGCGTCGCCGACGGTGCCGGCGATCTTCACCGGGGTGGTCTGCCCCTGGTGGGTGAGGGTGACGTTCTTGGCGGTGGAGATCTCCAGCGCCAGGCCGTCACGACCGATGGCGTCGGAGCGGGACGCGGACAGCTTCGCATCCGAGGCGTCCATGCCGAGGAAGGCCAGTGCCTCCTCGACGGTACGGGCGGTGGTCCACACGGTGCGGGACTCCCCGTCGACGGTGAGGCTCAACTCGCGACCGTAGAGGACGCTGATCTCCATCCCGTCGGTGACCTCGGCATCCGTGGCGGGCAGGACCACGTCGTGTTCCCCGACGCTGATGCCCTCGAGTTCCAGCACCTCCCCGACGGTGTCCTCACGGACCGACAGCGAGGTGGGAACCCCGTCCACGACGAGGGACACGTCGTTCTTGTGCATGGCGGTCGCCAGCGCGGCCCCTCCCACGAGGGTCAACGCGAGTCCTCCTGCGGCTGCGGGGATCCAGATGTGTTTCTTGGCCATCAACGACTCCTGGTCGAACTCTGGTCTGACTTTCGCCGGGGATGCCCGACCCCAGCATCCTAGGCCACGTCCCCCTCAAAGCCAAACGAAACCTGAGAATCTCTCAGCCCAGCTTGGCGCTGCGGAAGGTGCGCAGACGCAGCGAGTTCAGCACCACGAAGACACTGGAGCACGCCATCGCGGCCCCCGCGATCATGGGGGTGAGCCACCCCAGTGCCGCGATCGGGATGGCCGCGACGTTGTAGGCGAACGCCCACAACAGGTTGCCCCGGATGGTGCGGTCCGTGGCGCGGGACAGCCGCACCGCGTCGACCACCCCCACCAGGTCGTCCCGCACCAGGGTCAGGTCGCTGGCAGCCGCCGCCGCATCGGTCCCGGCCCCCATCGCAATGCCGAGGTCACTCGTCGCCAGGGCGGCCGCGTCGTTGACGCCGTCGCCGACCATCGCCACGCGCCGCCCCTCCGCCTGGAGGTCGCGGATGACCTGCACCTTGCCGTCGGGCAGCACCTCCGCGTGGACATGGGTGATGCCGACGGCCGCTGCGACCTCGTCGGCCACCTCGCGGGCGTCACCGGTGAGCAGAACCGGCTCCAACCCGAGTCCACGCAGCTGCGTGACCGCCTCCTCGGCCCCCGGCTTGAGGCTGTCCCCGACGACGATCCGGCCGATGAGTGCACCGTCGGCCACGACGAGGACCTCGCTGCCGACCGGCCCGCACCGTTCCGGGGCCGTGACCTGGAGGTCAGCCAGCAGGCGTCGGGACCCGGCGTGGACCGGGCGTCCCTCCACCTCGGCCACGACACCCCGTCCCGGCAGGGCCTCGAAGTTCGTCGCGGCGGGGAGGGCCTCGCCCGCGGCCGCCACGACGGCGCGCGCGATGGGATGCTCCGAGCCGGACTCGACGGCACCGGCCAGCCGCAGCAGCTCCTCGCGGGTGTGACCCGGCGCCGGCTCCACGGCGAGGACGGTCATCACCCCGGTGGTGAGGGTGCCGGTCTTGTCGAGCACGATGGTCTGCACCGCCCGGGCCTTCTCCAGCGCCTGGGCGCCACGGATGATGATCCCCAGCTCAGCACCCCGACCGGTTCCCACGAGCAGGGCCGACGGGGTGGCCAGGCCGAGCGCGCAGGGGCAGGCGATGATGAGCACGGCGATGGCCGCGGTGAGGGCGTAGGTGAACCCGGCCCCTGCCAGCAGTTGTCCGATGCAGGTGAGCAGGGCCACCAGCAGGACCCCGGGGACGAAGAACTCGGTGATCCGGTCCGCCAGCCGCTGGGCCTCGGCCTTGCCGGTCTGCGCCTGCTCCACCATCCGTGCGATCTGCGCCACCTGCGTGGCCGAGCCCACCGCCGTCGCCCTCACCAGGAGACGCCCGGTGGTGTTGACGGAACCCCCGACGACGTGGGCACCGACGCCCACCTCGACGGGCAGGGACTCCCCGGTGATGATGGAGGCGTCGACGGCGGAGGTGCCGTCGATGACCTCACCGTCGGTGGCCACCTTCTCACCGGGACGGACCACGACGACGTCCCCGACGGCGAGCCGGTCGGCCGGGACGGTGGTCTCCACGCCGTCGCGCAAGACGGTGGCCTCCTTCGCGGCCACCTCCATCAGGGCTCGCACCGCGGCCCCTGCCTCCCGCTTGGAGCGGGCCTCGATCCAGCGGCCGAGCAGCAGGAACGCGACGATCCCGGCGGCGGCCTCCAGGTAGATGTTGCCGAGCGGGTCGGAGTGCCCCAGTGTCAGGCTGAACCCGTGCTTCATGCCGATGGTCCCGGCATGGCCGATGGTCATGGCGATGACGGACCAGCCGAGCGCCACGAGGGTGCCGAGGCTGACCAGGGTGTCCATCGTCGTGGTGCCGTGGCGGAGGTTCTTCCAGGTGGCGGCGTGGAAACTGCGTCCACACCAGAGCACGACGACGCAGGTCATGGCCAGCGCCACCCACTGCCAGGCCGGGAACTGCCAGGCCGGGACCATGGAGACCGCGATGACGGGCACGGCCAGCAGGAATGCCAGCCTCAGGCGGGGCCACAGCACCTCTGCCCGTTCCTCCCGAGGCTCCTCGGCGGTGGGGCGGGCGTCGTACCCGGCGGCCTGGACCACCTGGATGAGGTCCTGGACGGTGACTCCCCTGGGGGCCAGCACCTGGGCGCGTTCAGTGGCGTAGTTGACGGTGGCCGCCACCCCGTCCACCTTGTTGAGCTTCTTCTCGATCCGGTTGGCGCAGGCGGCGCAGGTCATGCCCTCGAGGTCGAGGGAGATCTCGACCTGGTTCCGGCGTTCTTGCTGGGTGAGGTCAGTGGTCAAGGCGGGTCAGGCCTCGACGACGGTGTAGTCGCCCGCTTCGGCAACGGCCGCGATGACCGCGTCGTAGGGGATGTGGTTCTCGGACTCGACGATGGTCCTGCCGCTCTCCCAGTCCACCTGGACGCCGGTGACTCCGTCGAGTTCCTCCAGCTCCTCGGTGACGTGCTTGGCGCAGTTGCCGCAGGTCATTCCGCTGACGATGTACGTGGTTCGCATGGTTCCTCCCGGGGTGTTTCAGCGTGCGAGTCGAGCGATGGCCGACATGGCCTCGTCGAATTTCTGCTGCGCCACGTCTCCGCCCTCACGGGCCGCCGCGGCGACGCAGTGTTCGAGGTGGTCCTTGAGCAGAGCCATCGAGACGGCCTTGAGGGCGCTGGCGACGGCGGAGATCTGGGTCATGACGTCGATGCAGTACTCGTCCTGCTCGATCATGCGTGCCACCCCACGGGCCTGCCCCTCGATGAGGCGCATCCGCCGCAGGTAGGCCTCCTTGGCCGCGGTGTAGCCGTGCTGTGCCGCGCAGCTGCTCCTGGTCTCCTCCACGCGCCCCACTATACCCCCTGGGGGTAAGGCAGGGGTGGGGAAGCCATCCACGAGCCCTTTCGCCTGCTCGTTCCGGTTTCCGGGGCCCGGCGGCCTGCCCGGTCCGGACACGGGGCAGGGGGTGACGGTGATGTCGAGGGTTTCATGGCCCCTGATGTGCAGACGGTCACGTCGAGGTGACACCCATTGACCGGCCGACGGGCCCTGTTCATCCTCCGGGTCTTCTTGGTCGCCTCATCGAGACCTGGACGGAGTCCCGGTTTGGCTCAACACGAACAAGAACAGCACCAGGAAACTCCCTGAGATGATGAGGGCGAGCACCGCCAGCACCTTCCCGCCACGCCCACTGGCCTTCACGTTCCACAGCCCCACACAGCCCGTGCAGAACGCGGCGAGTGCCTCGAACAAGGCCAGCAGGCCCCAGAGACCCACCAGCGGAAGCTGCCAGGGCAGCAGGGACAGGAACGCGGCCGTCGCGCAGGCGCTGTCCACCCCAGCGCCTCGGCTGTCGAGAACCCAGCGGAACTGGTTCTGGCCGGGGAGACGATCGTGGAGCCTTCCACATCCGCGCCGCGGAACCGGTGCCTCGCACTCCCCGCAGTGCTCATCGAAGGAGAGCAGGTAGAACCCGCACTTGTCACACTTGTCAGGGCCGTCATTGACCGGTGTTTCGTCGTTCATCAGTTCACTCCTGTGATGAGAACAGCGATGATGACCATCACCGTCGCACCGATCGCTGCCGGGAGAACTCCAGATCACTCATACCATCTCCTGTTCATCGTTGTCAGCACGTCAGCTCTCGCTCGCCGAGGGTTGAGACCCGGCAGGCCCTGTCCAACGGAACGAGTCGAGGATCTCCGCGGCCTCCTCGTCAGCCCGGTCCTGCCCCAGCCCGGAGCTGATGACGAACCGCCACACCCCATCATGACGCACCACGTACCACTGCTCCCACTGCAGCTCTGTCCAGTGCCCCGGTGCTGGCTCTGTCAGAACCTTCGGCGGGCGGAGCGAAAGCCCAACAGCCGACTCCCCACCAATCTCACGCTCAGCAAGGATGGTCAGATCGGTGAACTTGGGCTCAGAGTAGATCGACAGGTAGTGCTGCAAGACGGTCTCCTTGGTCAGGTTGGAAAGCCCACCCTGCTCGTCCCCGTAGCTCTCCTGCGCCCAGTTCTCGCCCCAGTGCTCCAGGTCCACCGAAGCCGGAGGAATCTGCCCACCGAGCTTCCTCGCGGTGAAATTCGCCACCCCCGGCCGAGTGGATCTGACGAGCTCCCACCCCTCTGGAACCTCCACCTCGTACGAGTCCGCCTGTTCCGACAGCTTGACGATCGGCGAGGCCGAGGCGGATGAAGCCACCTGAGTCGGAGGCGCAGATGCGGCAGGCTCCCCCGCACCGGGCGTACAACCACCCAGCAGCACCAAGACCGCAACCATCATGGCCAGCACACCGGAACACTTCATCATTCCTCACTCTCCTCAGCCGACGGCGACGGCGACGGGCCTATCCACCGGAACGAATCAAGAATTGCATACGCATCCTGCCCGATCACATCCCGAGAAGCGCCAGAAGTCAACCTGAAACCCCAAACCCCGTCATGACGCACCACATGCCACTCCTCCCGCAGCCACGAGGAGTTCCCATGAATGAAGCGCACCCTCAAACCGACAGCCCGCTCCCCACCGATCTCACGCTCAGGCAACACCACAAGTTTGACCGAGTCCCCCAGATCAGCATAACTCTTCATGTCACGATCCAGCTCCTCCTCCAAGCTGGTCTCACGAGGAATCTCATCACCTCCCTCAGAACGCAGCCCACTCTTCCCACCGGGAGAATGAACCAGATGAAACTTTGCTTCGGAAGACACATCACTGACCCTTTGGGCGATGAAATCCGGGCTGTCCGGATACTCATCCTTGTCGGACTTCCAGTTCTCAGGAATCACCACCTCGTACTGGTCCGCATGCTCAGAGGGCATCTGAATCCGCGCATACGTAGGAGTAGGACGCGGTTTCACCGAACTCTGCTGAGACGAAGACTCCTGGGCAGGAGTGCACCCAGCACACAGCGCGGCCACGAACAGCAGCGCGCCGAGCACTCTCCTACACGACAGGTTCCTCACTCCTCTTCCTGCTCCTGCGCCTGCGCACCCAGGCCTCCCGCCCGCTTGGTTTCCTCGTGACGCACCGCATCCTGACGCTCCTGATGCGCAGCGGTGATCTCATCACTCACTGTTTCGGCGGCAGACTGAAACTCCCAGTCCGAAAGATCTCCGGTGAGGTAGTCGAAGAAACGCCCTCGCGAATTGGGGGTCATGGACTCAAGTGGCAGCAGGTTGCCCTCCTCGTCCACCACCTTGATCTTCCCACCTGCCGAATCGTAGAGGCTGATGAGCGGGGTCGTGGCCTGGGAGAAGTCCACCTCTTCGGCTGCCGTGGCCATCAGGATGCCCTTCATGAATTCCTCGGTCGTTTCCCTTCCAGACCTGGTCACGTCCTGCGCTTTGAAGCCCGTAGGGAAGGCGTCAGCCAGTGCTGGCTGCACCAAGAAATGATCCGTGATCTCGGCAACGGCCTCCACCCCGGGGTACTTCACCATCCCGGCAGCCGCCTTGGTCAGCACCATCCCGTCGTCCAATCGCCTCTGCCACATCTCGTTCTGTTCGCTGATCGCATGCATCTGCAGGGCCGAGGCACCCTCTTCTCCACCCTCAGGGTCTCCTCGGCGTTCAGGCATGCCGACTGGCCCTTCCAGCCCTGCAGTTCGACACGGCACCTGGCGCAGCTCACATCGGTGGACAGCGCCCGTGCACCGCATGTCCCACACCGTCCCTCGGAGATCATCGAGGTCCCTCGAACTCATCTCCGCCGGACATGCGCCGATGCAGCTCCTCGAAGTCGAAGGAGCTTCGCTGCTCGGTCTCGTCCATGTTCGAGACGGCACTGTCCGTGCCCGAGCCGAGCACCGCACAGGCGTCGGAGAGCTCCATGATGGTTCCCGCTGCACTGACGCACAGCAGGTCGAAGGCGGCACGGAGTTCGCCCACACCTGCCAGCCTGTCCCCGAGGGGCTCCTGACTGAACGCACTCGCGGGGTCGAGGCGCCCCGCCTCGGAGCCGATGATGGCGAAGGTGTCGGAATCGGTCCACGACTCCTTCGCCTTGACCCCGACCCGCTCCCGGGAGAACTCCAGATCACTCATGCCATCTCCTGTTCATCGTTGTCAGCACGTCAGCTCTCGCTCGCCGAGGGTTGAGACCCGGCAGGCCCTGTCCATCGGAACGAGTCGAGGATCTCCGCGGCCTCCTCGTCAGCCCGGTCCTGCCCCAGCCCGGAGCTGATGACGAACCGCCACACCCCGTCATGACGCACCACGTACCATTGCTCCCACTGCAGCTCTTCCCCCAGTATCTTGCCCACTGGTGACCTCGGCGCCGGAGCGCGGACCGAGAGCCCGACAGCCTGCTCCCCACCGATCTCACGCTCGGGCAGGACGGTGAGATCGGTGAATCTGGGGTCAGAGTAGATTGACAGGTAGTGCTCCAAGACGCTCTCCCGGCTCAGCCTGGAGACGCCACCTTGATCCCCACCGTAGCGTTCCAGCGCCCAGTCCTCGCCCCAGTGCTCCAGGTCCACCGAGGCCGAGGGAATCTGCCCACCGAGCTTCCTCGCGGTGAAATTCGCCACCCCCGCACGGCTGGACCTGACAAGCTCCCACCCCTCAGGCACCTCCGCCTCATACGAGTCCGCCTGTTTTGACGACACGAGGATCGGCGAAGACGATGCGGTCGGCATCGGCGTCAGGGCAGCGGATTGCGAGGACACACTCTCAGAACTGGCAGCAGAACACCCTGCCAACAAGGCCAGCGCCAGCCCGCCAACAAATCCAGAACACCACCCCATCAGTTCTCACTCTCTTCCACCGGCAGCTCAGGCAATTGAGGCCCCGTCCACCTGAACGAATCAAGAATCGCATACGCATCCTGCCCGATCACATCCCGCGAGGTGCCAGAACTCAGCCCGAAACGCCACACCCCGTCGTGACGAACCACGAACCACTCCTCATGCACCCACGAGTGCCCCTCCTTCTGACTCCAAACCCTCAAACCAACAGCCCGCTCCCCACCGATCTCACGCTCAGGCAGGACCACAAGATCCATGCTCCCCTTGTCGAAGTACTTGCTGAGATAAAATTCCAACACCTCCTCCGGGCTGATTTCACTGGCCCTTGACCCGCCAACCTGAAGACCACGGAAAGATTCAAGGAAAACCCTCGCCGAAGGGGCAGGGTCACCAATCAACTCGGCCGTGAAAGCAGGATTGGATGGGTAGCCGTAACGACTGAATTCCCATCCCTCAGGAATAACCACGTCGTACAGGTCCGTACTCTTCGACGACATCTGAATCTGCGCAGACGTGGAGGTTGGAGTCGGCATCACAGGAAGCGAACTCTGCCGAGGCGAGGGTTCCCTGTCAGGAGCGCAGCCAAGACACAGCATGGCCCCAATCAACAGCGCCACACTCACTCCCCGGAACCACAGACCTCTCACTCTTCCTCCTCCTCTTCCAGCTCCTGCGCCCCCAGACCTCCAGCCCGCCTGGCGTCCTCATGACTCACCACGTACTGGCGCTCCTGATTCGCAGCGGTGACCTCGTCACTCACCGCATCCACCGCATACTGGAACTCCCAGTCCGCAAGCTCACGGGTCAGGTAGTCGAAGAAGCGACCTCGCGAGTTGGGGCTCATGGAATCGAACGGCAACAGGGTGCCCTTCTCGTCCACCACCTTGATCTCACCCCTCGCCGAGTCGTAGAGCTTGCTCAACGGGATCCTGGCCTGGGAGAAGTCCACCTCTTCGGCTGCCGTGGCCATCAGGATGCCCTTCATGAATTCCTCGGTCATACCTCTCCCGGATCTGGTCACGTCCTGCGCCCTGAAGTCCGCGGGGAAGGCGTCAGCCAGCCCCGGCTGCACCAAGAAATGATCCGTGATCTCGGCAACGGCCTCCACCCCGGGGTACTTCAACATCCCGGCAGCCGCCTTGGTCAGCACCACCCCGGTCTCCATCCGTTGCCGCCACATCTCGTTCTGCTCGCTGACCGCCTGCATCTGCAGGGCCGAGGCACCCTGCGGGGCGGTGAACAGGGTGTGGGTGATGTGAGTCCAGTCCTTGCTGGCCTCCGTGATCCTCGATCTCGGATCATCGGCCAACGGGACCGGAGCCGCCGCGAACGACGCATCGAGGTCCTTCTGGTACCCCGTGGCAGCCCACGCCAGCAGTTTGTCCACTGCCGAGGGCTGTTGGATGCTCGGAATCCTGCCTCGGGCCATGTCCTCGGCCGCCTTGCCGTACTCGGAGGCCCCATCGAAGGCCAGGTCGGCGAAGACTCCTTCGGTGCCGCGGAGCCGGTTCACGTCATCCCCCTCAAGAGCGATGAGGTACCGTTTGCTCCCCTCATCCTCCTGGAACAGATCCTGCCCTGCCCCAACGGGAGTTTCCATGCTCCGGCTGACCCCCTTGAGATGAGGGCCGATCACATCTGCAGCCAAGCTTCTGGCAGCCCGGTTCTCGTAACCGAAGGGAAGCTGCCCCTCGATTTCGTGGCGCCCTTCCGGACGGTACACATCCAGCCCGTTCTGGTAGCCCAAGAGGTACCCCTTGGCGATCCTGACCGCATGTTCATCCCGTTCGCGCCAGGCTTCCCGCTCCTCCTTGGACATCACATCGAACAGCTCGTCCGACTCCGGGCGGGAGGCCTCCGCCACCACCGTCGTGAACTGGACCCCTCCATCCGGGAAACCGGAATATGACTGAAACGAGCCATCCAGAATGATCTCCCTCTCGTTGACGGTCCTGCCGCCCATGATGTACTCGGTGATGTTGATCTTCCGGTCTGCGCCGTCGATCACGCCGTCGCCATTCGTGTCCACCCCCATGATCTCGGAGGCCAGAAATCTCTTCAGCCCGGCCATACGGTTGGCCTCGTGCCGCCGCACGGCCTCGCTGTCATGCGTCGCCGCGCCCTCCGGCTGATCCATCAGGGTGGTCAGCCCGAACACCGGGTCCTCCAGCTTCGGGTCCAGCCACGGGAAGATGAGTCGGCGCTCGGTCCCGTCGTAGTTGCGGAGTCTCCAGGAATCATGACGCAGCAGTTCCTTCACGAAGGAGTCCTTCTCATCCTCAACCCTGAGCACCGGTTCACCCAGGGCGAGGTGGGGATTGTCCAGCCCGGCCTGACCGACGAGCTGGGCGATCAGCTCGGTCCCCTTCATCTTCGTGTGGGGTGCCCACGGCACGGCGATCTCCTTCCGGCCGGCCTCGAACATCTTTGTCGCGAAGGCTTCGTGAGCCGAGAGGTCCCCCACCCGGGTTTCCGGCAGAGCATCCTCGAACTGCAACAGGAGCTCCTGGTTCTCCGCGTACCTTGGGGACAGATTCGTACCGCCACCGGCAAGCACCTGGAAGGTACCCATCTTGCTCACCAGTTCCTTGCACAGTTCCGGATCATGGATGTGCCGCAGGTTCTGCAGCACACCACTCGTCAACTGATCAGGCGTCATCTCCTTGCCCAGTGCCGTCGCGACGAACGGATCTTCGAGGTCATCACCGTACTCGTCCAGGAATTCCTGCAGTTCCGTCGAGTTGTCGAATCCTTGGTCGAACCGTTGCTCGATCTCCTTGGCGATCTCCTCGCCCCGTTCCCACCGGTTCTGCGCCTCCAGGATCGAGTCCTCGTCCTCGAACATGTGCAGACCGATCTCATTGCGCGAGGTCCCCACCTCATCGGGCAGGAAGAGCGAACGGGCCACCTTGACCGCCTTGGCCGCGTCCTGTGCGGCCACGTTCAGCTCGTCGATGACCTTCTTGTAGTCCTCCAGCAGTTCCTGTCTGCGGGCATGCGCCCATGGGTCCATCTCACCGGTTCGCGACGGGGCGGAGGGGACCGGGTGGCCGTCAGGGCTGCAGGGCACCTCAGCCGCCTTGCGCTGCTCCTCCTCGACCACCCGTTGGACGTGGTTCCATTCCTCGTGCAGCTCCGGGATCCTGTTGTCCAACACGGCGCCCAACGCCTCGGCCCATCTGGCCGCCTCATCGGCCGCGTTCTGGACTCCATTGACCAACGGAGACAGTTTTGAGCGCAGTTTCGAGATGGAGGCCATGTGGGCATCCGCGGCCTCCCCGACCCAGCCGGGGGTGCCCGTTCCGTCCCAGGTACCCACCTGCGTCCCGGTGGCGACGAGGCTCGCGATCCTGCGGAGATCAGCCACCAGAACGCTGATCTGTGGGCGGGTGTCAGCCGGGGACGGCATCATCTCTTCGGCAGTGGGCATCGGCGACCTCCTCGGATGAAGCCTAGCGGCCACAGGATCACCGACGGCAACCCCCTCGAGGTCACCCGATCAGCCAGCGCTGTCGGACAGCCCACCACCCGCCCTGCACTCTTCCCCCAGGTTTTCCACATTTTCCACAGTTATCCCCAGAAGTTACCCACAATCCTTGCTGATATAACGGTTCCGTAACAGATCAAGGGCACTTTTCCGCACCCTCGGCTCGCAATCACGGACTCGCCCCCACAACTTCCCACACGGTTCCACAGAGTTTTCCACAGCATGCTGCACTGTCCGGCAGAACCCATCGGATGTCTGGTCTACATTGGTGGCCGAGCGGAGGAGGAGAGGGAACAGATGTCAGAGCCGTACGAGGAGTACGAGGAACGTACACCCGCCGGTCCCACCCCGCCCCAGGACGACCCCGCCGAACGCAGCGTGCTGGGTGCGATGCTCATGAGCAAGGACGCCATCTCCGACGTCGTGGAGGTGGTCAAGGGCCGCGACTTCTACCAGCCCCGCCACGAGACCATCTACGAATCCATCGTCACCCTCTACGGCAAGGGCGAACCCGCCGACCCCATCACCGTCGCCGCCGAGCTCGGCCGCACCGGCGACCTGCAACGCGTGGGAGGCCCCGTCTACCTCCACGACCTGCTCTCCAGCATCTCCGTCGCCGCCAACGCCTCCTACTACGCGGAGATCGTGCGGGAGAAGGCCATCCTGCGACGACTCGTCGAGGCCTCCATCCGCATCGCCCAGCTCGGCTACGCCGGTCAGGGTGAGGTGGACAAGATCGTCGACGAGGCCCAGCAGACCCTCTTCGAGGTCTCCAGCAAACGGGCCGGCGACGACTACAAGTCCATCGGGGAGCTGCTGGAGCCCACCGTCGACGAGATGGAGAGCATCCAGAACTCCGGCGACGCCCTCTCCGGTGTCCCCACCGGGTTCATCGACCTCGATGCACTCACCAACGGTCTCCACCCCGGCCAGATGGTCATCGTCGCGGCCCGTCCCGGCGTCGGGAAATCAACCTTCGCCCTCGACGTGTGCCGTTCCGCCGCCCTGCACCACGACCTGGCCACCGTCTTCTTCTCCCTGGAGATGAGCCGCACGGAGATCGTGATGAAGGTGCTGAGCGCGGAGGCGTCGGTGCCACTGCAGAAGATCCGTGGCGGCAAGATGGATGAGGCCGACTGGCAACGCATCACCGACAAGCACGTCCAGCTGATGCCGAAACCGTTCTTCATCGACGACTCCCCCAACCTGACGATGATGGAGATCCGGGCGAAGGCCCGTCGTCTCAAACAGCACCACAACCTGCAACTGGTGTGCATCGACTACATCCAACTCATGACCTCGGGCAAGAAGGTGGAGTCGCGGCAGCTGGAGGTCTCCGAGTTCTCGCGGCAGATCAAACTGTTGGCGAAGGAGCTGGAGGTGCCGGTCATCGCGTTGTCCCAGCTGTCCCGCAACACCGAACAACGCAAGGACGGCGTCCCACAGCTCAGTGACCTGCGTGAGTCCGGCTCGCTTGAGCAGGATGCGGACATCGTCATCATGCTGCACCGCCCCGAGATGTACAAGGAGAACCCTGCCGACGAGGAACGCGGACTGGCGAACTTCCACATCCTCAAGCACCGCAACGGGCAGCTCGACCGGATCGACGCGCTCTTCCAGGGCCACTACAGCCGGTTCACCAACCAGCCGAGCGGCACCGGAAACTTCTGAGACATGATCGACTCCCAGGTGGTGTGGCCGGCACTGGTGGCGGGGGCGCTGCTGGTCGGGATCGCGAAGACCGCGTTGCCCGGGCTGGCGACTCTGGCCGTCGCCCTGTTCGCGACGGTGCTGCCCGCCCGCGAGTCGACGGCGATGCTGCTGGTGCTGCTGCTGACCGGGGATCTGGTGGCCATCTGGGCCTACCGCCGGGAGGCCGATTTCAGGGCGCTGCGTCGTCTGGTGCCGACGGTGGTGGCCGGGCTGGTGCTGGGGGCGCTGTTCCTGGCCTGGGTTGACGACGTCGTGATGCGTCGCACCATCGGGGTGATCCTGTTGGCGCTGACCGGCCTGACCGTGTGGGGGATCAGACGGGGGCTGGACTCGCTGGTGGTGACGGGGACCGGGGGTCGTGCCGCTTACGGCACGCTCGGGGGTTTCACGACCATGGCTGCGAATTCCGGGGGACCGGTGATGGTGCTGTACTTCATGGCGGCCGGTTTCGACATGGCCCGGTTGATGGGGACCCAGGCGTGGTTCTTCTTCCTGGTCAACGTGGCGAAGCTGCCGTTCTCCGCCGGGCTGGGGCTGTTCCGGGCCGAGATGGTGGTGCCGCTGCTGGTGCTGGCCCCGGTGGTGCTGCTCGGGACGTGGCTGGGGCGGGCGGTGTTCCGCCGGTTGAACCAGACCTGGTTCAACCGGATCGTGCTGGTGCTCACCGTCGTCTCGGCCCTGTACCTGCTGCGGTGAGTCTCACTGCTTGGCGCGCAGGATTCGGATGATCTCGTTGCCCTGGTCGTCCTTGGCGTTGGCGAAGACCAGCTCGAAGACCGCTGGTTTCCCTTCCTCCTGTTCGGGTTTGCGCACCGTCCACTCCGACCAGAACTCGCAGTCCTCACTGGTGCAGAACTTCAGGATGTCACCGTCGCGCCTCCAGTGGGTGGGGTTGGAGATGAAGGTCAGGCATTCATCACCGACGACGGTGCCATCGCCGTTGAGGGTGACGCTGCCCCAGGTGGGTGATTCGGTGACTCCGTCGGGCAGGACGCTGTGGTCCATCCTGAACGGGACGTCGATGATCTGCTCGATGGGCGGTCTGGTGTCCTCGGGGGAGGCCGTGGGGGTGGTCGACGCGGGTGATGACGGGTCGGAGGGCGGGTCGCCGGGGGTGCACCCGGCGACGGTGAGGAGGGTCACTCCGGTGGCGATCAGCCTGCGCAGCATGGTTCTCATCGTGTCTCCCAGGGCCAGTGGCGGTCAGGGGTCCATCATGTCAGCTGGGAACCCCGCCCATGCGACGGCTCAGCTCGATGAACTGCTCGGAGGTGGTCTCTTCGGTGTCGTCCATGTTGCTGACGGCGCTGTTGGTCCCGGAGCCGAGGATGGCGCAGGCGTCGGAGAACTCCATGAGCACCTTCTCCATGTCGAGGCAGAAGGTGCTGAACGTCTTGCGCAGGGAGGCGACGCCGCCTGCCGGGATGACCGGCAGGTCAACGAACGCCGGAACGGGGTCGAGCCGCCCTGCCTGTCCGCCGATGACGGCGAAGGTCTCGGAGTCGTGCCAGTTCTGCTTGGCCTTGACCCCGACGGCCTCGCGAGAGAACTCCAGGTCAGTCATGTTCCTTCCTTTCGTGAGTTGTGTGCGCAGGACCAGCCTTCACACTGGCCGACAGCGGGCCGTGGGCGCCAGCGAGCCGTCCTGTCGAGACCCGGCGACGGGCAGACACACCTGTCCCAGGGCCCTGATGCTCCACCGGGTACACCTCACTCATCCTCAGAGGCACTGGGTTCAGGAGAAGGCTCAACATACGGCCCGGTCCAATGAAACGTGTCCAACACTCGATACGTGTCAGGATCAATCACATCTCGATTGATCCCGGAGAACAAGGTGAAGACCCACAGGCCATCATGCCGAATGATATAGTACTCAACCCTGACCACTCTACGCCCCACCGCCACACTACGGTAGCCCATCCCAACGGCGGCCTCACCCCCGATGATCCGCTCAGGCATGAGCACAAAACCCCTGTAACCGCCTGATCCATACATCGCGCTCCGCTGCCTCACAACCTCGTCATAGCTCAGCATTGGAACTTCAGAATGCCGCGCTGAATTGATATGCTCCGCAGTCGAGTTATGGATGTGCTCGATCTTCAAGGCCGGTCCAGGATCTGGAACGGTGTCCACCGCATCCCAAACCCAACAGAAAGCACCCGCTTTATCGGGGTACATCTCAGAAACCCACCCCTCCACCAGATCAACGGAAAAGGTGTCAGCGAACTCCGTTGGCATCTCAATCAGCTCGCGATTCCTCGAAGAACCCCGATCCACCTCAGGTTCCCCGAACAGATGACCCCACACCCCCGGCCCAAGAGTCGCCGCCAGAGAACCCACAGCCAGCGACAGAAAACTCGCCCTCCGCATCAGACCTCCACCTCGACCATCTCTGCGCTTTTGTTTCACGACAGCACTCCACAGCTCATCATTTCTCTTCAGCCGCTTCCTTGTTCTGGGTGTGGGTACTATCCGCACTGTCCCCCATCACACTCAGCGCCTCGTCAAAGTCCCACTCGCGCAAGCCGCTCGTGAGGTACTGCTGGAAGACTGTCATGGCTTCAGGACTCATGGAACTGACCGGAAGAATGGTCTCACCTGGGCCTACTACCTCGGATGACCGCTCACTGCGCCTCAAAAAGTAACTTGGCACCTGGGGCGCCTTGGAGAAGTCCAGCTCCTCGGCTGCGACCGTGGCCAGTGTTCCCATCATCAGACCTGTCGTGGGGGCATACTGTTGCCCCGGCGTGGTGTCCTGGTCGGTGGGCAGGAGGGAGTCCAACATCGACTGGTACGTTGCGTCTGCCGAGGTTGCGACGAACCCTCCAGTGGGACCGGTCATGAGGGTGGCCGCACCAGCGCCCACCGTACCGGCGGCTCCAGCAATCGGTTTCCAGGTCTCATTGCGTTTCTTGAAGATCTCCTGGAGCTGCTCCGAGGCACCCTCTGGAGTCTCGAAGAGAGTCTCGACGACAGGCGTCCACGAACGGGTCACCTCAGGAACCCCTGCTGTGGGATTGGCAGGACGAGCATCCTGGTCAATGGTCCACCGCAGATCATCCGCGTAGCCGTTGCTCGCCCAGAGCAGCAGTTTGTCCGTCGCTGTCATCCTGCGGCTGCCACCCTCACTTCCCTCCTCAGGAGTCGCACCATCAAAGGCCAGATCCACCAACACCCCACCGGTGCCCCGCAGTTTGTCCGTGGTATCCTTGTCCAGCACCACCAGGTGACGGGCTTTCTCTCCATCCTGCATCCCAGGAGACATCCGGTCGATGCCTCCCAGGGAAAGCGAGATGCCCTTGCTGCGTGGTCCGATCACGTCAGCCGCCACTGAGCGCATCGCCTGGTTCTCGTACCCATACGGCAGCTGGCCGTCGATGTCGCCGATTCCTGACGGCCTGTAGACATCGAGCCCCTTCTGGTAGCCTCGCACGTAACCCTCCACGATGGTGGTTCCGAGCGTGTCTCGACGCAGCCAAGCCTCCTGCTCCGTGCTGCTCAGCTCATCGTAACCCTCCTCCGACTCCGGAAAGGCGGCCTCGGCAGCCACCATGCTGAACTGCACGCCACCATCAGGAAAACCTGAATAGTTGTACCTGCTTCCCAGACCGTAGGGAAACGACATGCTCATGGTCCTGCCCCCCATGATGTGCTCGGTCACGTTGATCGGCTCTGACACCACACCATCAACTTCGGAACCCAAGAACTCGCGTACTGCATCCAACCGATCCCGTTCCTTCTCCAACATCGCCTCGCTGGGACTGCCCGGGAAGCCCTCTGGATGATTCATCAACGTTGACAGTGCATAGATCGGGTCCTCCAGCCTCTCATCAAAGGTAACAAAAATCCGTCGCGTCCCGCTCCAGTGCCACTTTTCCGCCCCGTGGCGGAGATCATGCATGACATCTGCATCATGGCGTAACACATCATGCATGAAACTGCCGCTGTCATCCTTCGCAAGCAGGAGTTCGTCCCCCATCGCAAGGTGCGGGTTCGACAGTCCAGCCTGCCCCATCATCTGGGACATCACCTCGAATCCCTTGGAAACAGGTCCCGTCAACCATGGCCGCGTGTATTCTGACCTGCCAGCCTGAAGCATCTGCTGCGCATAGCTCTCATGGGCTGAGAGAGCGCCGTCACTCGTCTCCGGAAGAGCTTTCTCGAAGCGCAGGTACAGGTCCTGGTTCTCTGCTGCCTCCGCCGACAGGTTCACGCCTCCCGATGCCAACACCATCGCCGTCCCGATGGCTCCCATGAACTGGTCACTCACTTTGTTGTCACCGATACGGTGGACCGTATCCAAGAAGTAGTTCGTCAACTCATCAGGCGGAATCAACTTTCCCAGAGCAGTGGCAACCAATGGGTCCGCCAGGTCCTCTCCGTATTTGTCGAGGAATTCTTCCACTCGTTTGCTGACTTCCCGAGTGTCACTCGAATCGATTCCCTCCCGGATCTCCTCGGCAATCTCCATGGCCCGCTCCTCGCTCCACTCCCACTTGGCCTGTGCCTCGAGGATGGAGCCGTCATCGAACAGGTTCTTTGCGATCTCGTCGCGTGAGTTCCCCGTCTCGGGTGGCAGGATCATCGCTCGCGCCTCGTTGACCCGCCCCGCCAGCTCAGCAGCCGCGTCGTCGAGGTCCTGCATCAGCTGCTTGTGCTTCTTGCGCAGGTCACTTTGTTGCTGGCGTGCCTCCTCCTCCACGCTCTGCTTTCCGACCCAGGCCAACCCCGGATCCATCTCCCCTGTTTCCACTGCGTGGCTGTATCGCTCTTTCTCCTTGGCCTCCCAGATCATCACCTCTTCCCAGGCCTCGTGCAGCTTCGGGATTTCGCTGATCGCCCTACCCAGGGCATCTCCCCATGCCCAGGCCTGCGAGACGGCATGGTTCAGCGCCGCCACCAGGCTGTTCAACTTCCCGTCGAGGTACTGGATCGACGAGGTGTAGGCATCCTCAGCCTCCCCCACCCAGCCGGGCACACCTTCGCCGTTCCACTCCCCCAGCTGGGTTGCCCGCGATGCGCTCGCCAAGCCCTGCAGGTCGGCCGCCAGCCGGTACGCATCTGAACGTGTGTCCTCTGGAGTCGGCAACTCCGCCTCAGCTGCTGTCATCCCTGCTCCTGCCTCATTGAAGAAGTTGTACCGCGAAGACTAGCCGGGTTGAGACCCTCTGACCAGACCCAGATCCACGACAATCGGCTGGGGTGTGAGCATCAGTGGACCCTCACGAGGTCTCGACAATCGGGCGTGGAGCGCCCTCAGCCCGACCGGAGTACCGGAGGGTTCCATGCTGGTGCGCCTCCGCAGCTGTTCTACCATGGCAGGCACCGGACGAAGGAGACCCTGATGCGCCACCCCCGCACCTGGCAGCCCTCACCCTGGCCACCACCCTGCTCCTCACCCCCACCACACCAGCCCACGCCGAGGACACCATCACCGACCAGAAATACACCTCAGTCGCTGGTATCAAAGCCCTTCACGACCTCGGGCTGACCGGCACAGGCGTCACCATCGCCTACATCGAAGCAGCACCCGACCTCACCGTCCCCGAACTCCAAGGAACCGACATCGAGATCAAGAACCCCTGCAACTACACCAACACCCCCAAATCACGAGCCCACTCCACCGCCATCGCAGGCATCCTCGCAAACCGCAACTGGGGCTGGGCACCAGACGCTCACATCATCAACTACACAACACTCACCTCCTATGACACCTCTGTTGACGAATACTGCTCAGCAGCACCCAGTTTCTCCGCCATCATCCATCAAGCCCTCGACGATGGAGCTGACATCATCAACTTGTCCACAGGAGCCTACTTCCCTTACCACGAGAGCACAGCCATCATCAGAGCCACCAGCATGGGGGTCCCTGTTGTCGTGAGCGCAGGAAACAGCGGGGAAGAAGCACGGAATCCGGGGTTCAAGGACGAAACCAGCTTGGCATCTCTCAACACCGTGGTCGGAGTCGGTTCCCTCACCCTCGACCTCGAACGCTCCGAATTCTCCTCCGTCGGAGAGTTCGTCACCATCATGGCCCCCGGCGAAGACATCACCCTCAGAACCCCCGATGCCAACGGCGACCTCACCGTCATCACCACCGCCCAAGGCACCTCAGCGTCTGCACCCATGGTCTCTGGGCTGCTCGCCCTCGGCAAACAGAAATGGCCCAACGCCACCGGAAACCAACTGATCCGCGCCCTCATCACCACTGCCCACCCCGTCGGCGAACAACCCAACCCCTACTACGGCTACGGCATCATGCAGATCTCCCCCTTCCTCAACACCGACCCCACCACCCTCGAGGACACCAACCCCCTGTTCACCAGAAGAGACAAAAACGTCACCCCCGACACGATCACCGACTACAAAGACGGCCTCCTCCTCCCCACAAAAACCCTCGGCGACCCCACCTACCGCTACCGCGGACTCGACCCAGACGCCGTCTACCACCACCCAACACGCTCCCACTTCGGCACCTCACCCCGCTACCACCGATGAACCCGAAGGAGACCCTGATGCGCCACCCCCGCACCTGGCAGCCCTCACCCTGGCCACCACCCTGCTCCTCACCCCCACCACACCAGCCCACGCCGAGGACACCATCACCGACCAGAAATACACCTCCCTCACCAGATTCGACGAGTTCCGCAGCCTCGGACTCACCGGAAAAGGTGTCACCATCGCCTACATCGAAGGCTCCCCCGACCTCACCGTCCCCGAACTCCAGGGAGCCAACATCGAGATCAAGAACCCCTGCAACTACACCAACACCCCCGAATCACGATCCCACTCCACCGCCATCGCAGGCATCCTCGCAAACCGCAACTGGGGCTGGGCACCAGACGCCCACATCATCAACTACACCACACTCACCACCTATGACCCAGCCAGCGACGAACGCTGCCCCGCAGCCCCCACCCTCTCCGCCATCATTCACCAAGCCCTCGACGACGGCGCCGACATCATCAACCTCTCCGCAGAATCATATGTCCACTCCCATGAGACCTCAGCTATTATCAGAGCCGCCAGCCTAGGAGTCCCTCTCATCGTCGGCGCTGGCAACAGCGGAGAAGAAACCCCAGAACGAAGTCCCAGTGTGACAACCAATTTGAAATCTTACAACACCATAGTCGGAGTCGGCTCCCTCACCCTCGACATCGAACGATCCAAATTCTCCTCCGTCGGAGACTTCGTCACCATCATGGCCCCCGGCGAGGACATCACCCTCAAAGACCCCGACCCCAACGGCGACCTCACCGTCATCACCACCGCCCAAGGCACCTCCTTCGCCACCCCCATGGTCACCGGCCTCCTCGCCCTCGGCAAACAGAAATGGCCCAACGCCACCGGAAACCAACTGATCCGCGCCCTCATCGCCACCGCCCACCCCGTCGGCGAACAACCCAACCCTTACTACGGCTACGGCATCATGCAAAGCAGATCCTTCCTCAACACCGACCCCACCACCCTCGAGGACACCAACCCCCTCTTCCACCGCCGAGACACCAGCATCACCCCCGACAAGATCACCGACTACAAAGACGGCCTCCTCCCTCCACCGGAGACCATCGGCGACCCCACCTATCACTACCGAGGCCTCGACCCCACCGCCGCCTACCTCCACCGAGATACTTCACACTTCGGCACCTCACCCCGCTACCACCGATGAGCCTCACGGGCCTGCCTGCTGGATGTGGTCGCGCGCAACCCCACAGAGGCCGTATCATGCAGCAGGGGACTCGACGCCGAGAGGGACGACCATGGGAAAGTATGATCTGGGCTACGACGAGGAGCAGGCCAACCGCGCCATCAACACCACCAAGGGTGATGCCTACGATCAGGGCACGGGCTGCTCCCAGCAGTTCGACGGTCTGGTTGGCGTCCAGGGCGCACCGCAGTGGGGACAAAGTGAGCTCGGTCCCCTCGGATTCCAGGAGCGTTACCTGAAGGGTCTGGGGGAGGTGAAGGCACGCCTCGACGCCCTCACCGAGGATCTCACCGCCTTCGCCACAGGCCTGCAGGTCTGCCAGAGCCGCCTGGAGGAGACCGAGGGGGACATCCAGGCCGGACAGGAGGCCCTCCAGCTCTCCATCACCGCAGCACCCGCAGCCCCGGACGACTCTCACCCTGTCGTCCCGGTCACCGGCCCCAATGCCCCCAAGGAGGTCTGAACCATGCCACAGAGCCCCAACTACGAGCGGCTGCGTGACCTGGCCGAGCTGGCCCACGCCGACCAACCCGACCATGCCATCTACGAGCAGATCCAGGAATCCCTCACGACCCTGGAACAGACCGTCAACGGCATCCGACGCAGCCCCGGCTTCATCGGCGAGATCCGCGACAGCATCAACACCTACCTCAACGAACGCATCGCCGTGATCCAGGAGTGCGCCCACCACGCCGAATACCTCCACGACCAGTACACCCGGGCCCGCGACCTGATCTCCCAGGCCAACACCCGCTTCGGTGAGCTCATCACCCACCTCAACACCCCCGCCGAGACCCGGGCCGTCCAGGAACTGCACGTGGTCGACTTCAACGGCGAGGTCCACATGTCCCAGCTCGAGCACAACCAGGAAGTCGCCAGACAACGCAACGAAGAGCGCGAGAAGGCCGCCCTGGCCATCCTCGACGAGACCAATGAGGCCTTCAGCGGTCTCCTCATCGGGCTTCCTTCAGTTGACCCAATCAAAGGTCCTGGTTCTCCGGCACAGGGGGATGGTTCCAACAGCACGGGTAACGGCAGCAGAAGCCATGCCCCCAGTGATCGCAGTGGCGTTCCGGGAAGCAATCATGCCATCCCACGTTCTGCGCTCCCCTCGTCTGCTCTGATCCGTCCGCTCACCGACGACGGCACCCCCCTTCGCGGCAGCGTCGTGGGTGGCCCCGGCCTCTCCCCGACCGATCCCCCGGTGCGGTGGGTCCCGGGGCCCGGCGGCAGCATCCGTCCAGACCCCACCCCTGTCATCGAGAACCCCGAATGGCCCAGGGATGCCCTCACCCACCCCATCAACGCCCGCCTCACCCCACAGGGCCCCGTCGGCGGTTACCTGCCACCCGGGATCCACATCGACGACCCCCGCTGGCGTGACGACTACCACAACCCGGCCCTCGGTGGCTCCAGACCCACCACACCGAACGCCGCCATCGTCAACGGAACCCTCACCACCGGAGCCGCGGCGGCAGCCGCCCGCGGCCTGAGCGCCATCCCCGCTCCGGGCACCGGTGCCAGCCTCCCCGGCCACCCCGTCGGCGTCCTCCCCCCGGGGACAGCACCCACCCACGGCGGCACCCTCCGTCCAGCCGGTTCCCCCGCCCCCACCAACACCAGCGGCGCCACCGGGGCCAGAACCGCCCCGGGTGCTTGGCACGCCCCACACGCCGCAGGCAAGGACGAGGAGAAGGAAAAAGGCCGACGTTCCCTCGTCGGCTACGACGTCACCCGGCTCGACCCCGAACCGGAACCCGTCGACCCCTCCCACTTCGCCGCCGGGGACGTCACCACGCTCACACCGGCACCACCAGACCCCGACAAGGACGACGACTGGTGACCCGCCTGGATGGCCTCAGCTCAGCGAGCTCGGGTCCTGCGGGCCCAGTTTTCGCTCACTGAAACCACCGACCGGGGGCCGTGGGATGCTCCTCTCCAGGTCCGGGTACTGCTCCCGGAGCGATGGTGGCCGTGTGGCACGGCCGCTCTCCAGGACGTGCCCGATCAGTGAGTTCGTCGGCTCCGTCCTGGGTGTGGGCCTGGCCTGCTGCGGCTGCCCACCCAGTGCCACCAGCAGGTCCGTGTCCACCTGTACCGCCAAGGCCAGGGCCCGGTGCACCAGCTCCTGCACCGGCCCCAGGTCCTCCCCCGGAAGCCCGAGGTCAACCGTCGCCAGGTGGCCGTGGGCATCGATCACCACGTGGGGTCGCACCGCCACATGGTCCAGCACCTCCGCCACCAGACGCTGCACCTCACGCACCTGGTCCACCGCCGCCGCCACTCCCCGGTAGGCCCGGTCCACGTCCTTGGCGAGATCCGCCAACACCTCCTGGTGCTCCTGCAGCCGCTCCCGGACCACATCTGCCGTCTCTCCCGTGGACCGGAAGCCTGCCAGTGCCGCCGCCACCTCGTCTGTCTGTGCAGCGACGACACCGCTCACCCTCCGCAACTCCTCCGTCGCGTCATTGAGTGCCTCAGGTCGCCACGTGACGATGTCCTGCCAACTCGGTCCCATCTCTCTTCTCTCCTCACAGCAACGAGCTCGGCGGCAGGCCGGGCATCGGGATGGTGGGCCGCAGCCCGGCCTCACGCAGCTCCTCCTCGACGAGGACGTCAGCCTGCTGGAACCGGGCGTCGGCCTCCGCGATGTCATCGGCCATCCATTCCAGTCGACGCGCGATCGATCGGACCCGCACCTCGAACAGCGCGCAGCGATCCCGCAGCAGACGACCAGCCTCGCCCCCCGGCATCACCGCCTCCGGGCTCGGGGTCGCGATCTGGTCCACCTTCCCCAGCTCGTCGACGCTGACGTGCAACGCAGCAGCCAGCCGCCCCAGATCCCCCGGCGGCACGTACAGCTCGGTCATGCTTCCAACCTCCATCGATGTCAGCTCTTCGTCGCGGACGGCGACGGCTCCGGTGACGGCACCACGACGTCATCCCCGACCACCGGCCGGGGCACGAAACGCAGCGTCTCCAGCGAGGTCAAGAACTCGCCCCGCACATGGTCACGCCCTTCCGCTCCCTTGATCACGATCCGCCAGCAGCCGTCACGACGACACAGGTCCCACCGCATCACCACCTGGGCGGTCTCACCCTCACCCTGCTGCCAGGCCAACCCACACGCAGGACCATCATCGATCAACCGACGCGGCAACGCCTCCACCCGAGACACCCCCTCCTCCAGCGGAACGGCAGCTGCCACCTCAGCACAGAACTCATCAAACCGCCCCATGCTGGGCTTCAAGGGATCACGATCCCCCATCCCCGACTGGATCACCATCCCGGCCCCGACACCAGGGTCGTAGTCGATCAGATCAGGCCAGTCCGATGACAATCTGATCTCCCAGTCATGCACTGGCTCGCTGTCGCCCACCGCGATGAACTCATACCCCGGGGGCGGCTCCAGAGCCACCACGTCGTCGAACTCCTGGCTCGGCACCGGCTCAGGTGAACCTCCACAGCCGGCCAGCAGAGCCACACAGAGCGCTGAGATCAGAGCATTGTTCATTGCTGCTTTCACGCACTTCCTCCATCCACAGATCGCACCCCGGAACAGGGGATCTCTGACGAGACCCTCAGAAGACGGGGCATCGTTCACGCCCCCTCCGTGCGGCTCGTCCAGGGCCGAGCTCCCTCGGCTCGACCAGCGGCTCAGGGTTGGGATCACACCTTCCTCACTTCGTTGGGGACGCCGACGGTGAAACATCCGACTCCCCCAATCTGAAATCAGCCCTGGGATCCACCGGGGGAACAAACCGCACCGTGTCCAACGCAGCAGTCA
>NZ_RQZG01000050.1 GCF_003859805.1 Arachnia propionica | reverse complement strand
GACGTTCTGCCATCTCGGCCACGACCTCAATGTCGACCCGCCGGGACAACAACAAGATTGCCTCCGCCTTCGCCTGCATCAACTTGTGCGGTCCACCACGTTTATAACCCTGCAGGACATCAAACTCGTCACCCGAAATCTGAATACCATTCACACCAGTGATTCTAAACCATGACACCCCACACATCCAACACACGCCAGCATGAAAACAGAGGAAACTTCTGTCACCCCATCACCCCGTCAGGTTTTGTTTAAAGAGGGCTAAACATGTGGCAGTCCAACATTTCATCGGCTCCCGTTTGGGTCCACTCTGTTGCAAGAAATAATGATTTGTTCTGGGTGCAGATCGAGTTGGATGTAGGCGTACTGATGGATTTGCCAGATGCCTCCGGTCGGATTTGTTGTGTTGTCAATCGGATTTCCCCAAACTTTTCTTGCTTGATGGAGATACTGAAAGTAGAGGTCAGCTAGATTGATGCTATCATCTAGAGTGGGATTTGGGATCAATGCAACTGGAAAGGAGGTCCAATAAACCTCTGTTGTTTTCTTGTTGTAAGGGATCTGGATCAAGGTGCTACTTGAGTCGTGTTCGTAGAGATACTCATCGAGGTCCTTGCTGGGTTTCCATCCGAGTTCTGCTGCTAGGGGTGGGATGTGGTTGATGGTGATGGGGTGGGGGAGTTGCGCAAGTCTTGTGATCCAGTGGTGTGCGGTGTGGAAG
>NZ_RQZG01000049.1 GCF_003859805.1 Arachnia propionica | reverse complement strand
CCGGACAGCGTGCCGGATCATCGCAGGACTGCGACAACTCCTTGCAGCACCCATGACGACAGGCCGCCCCGTGTCCACGGGGCGGCCTGTCAGAGCAGTGGTCAGGAGATGTTGTTGTTGGACCCGCTGTTCTTGACGGTACCGTTCTTGGTCTTGACACCGATGACGTTGCCGTTGCCCGAGACGAGAAGGTCATCCGCCTCGGCCACCTGGATGTTGTTCGTGTCGGACTCCACGGTGATCTCACCTGCCTCATCGGCGTTGACGTAGTTGCTGGGGCCTGAAACCGTGAGGTCGCCACTCGTGGTGAGCTTGAGGTTGTTGTTCTCTCCGCTGATGCCCACCTTGTCCGCCCGCTGACCGTTGACGACGTTTCCCTCCCCGAGGATGGTCAGCTCGCCGGCGCCCTCGAACTGGATGTTCGACTTGTTCGCCCTGACCGTGATCGATGGGCAGTCGCCTCCGATCCTGAGGTAGGACGCATCGGTGGAGACGACGTAGGGGGCATCACAGGTGACGGTCATGGTGTTTCCTGCTTTCCCGCCGTCCTCGTCGCTCTCATCCTCGCTGTTCTGGTCGCTCTCGTCGTCACTGGCCAGGGTGGTCTCGGTGCCCTCGGCGCTGGCATTGACCGTCGCCCCGTTCGAGGCGTTCGCCTCGACATTGACCTCACCCTCGATGGTCTTGACCGCCACCCCGGGCAACTGGCTCTGCAGATCCTCCGGAGCCGGAGCATCCGCCGGCTTCGCATCAA
>NZ_RQZG01000048.1 GCF_003859805.1 Arachnia propionica | reverse complement strand
TCAACACGTCAGCATCAGGACCATACCGCTCGATCAGATCAGCCAGAGCCTGCGCGACCCTCGGATCCTGCTCCAAGAGCTTCTGCAGATACGGACCCGTTCCCTGCTGATGAGGAACCCCATCCACCTTGGAGGTACCAAGCGATCCACCCCCGCCCTTGGCCTCGTAGATGCTGATCCTTGGCGGATCAAGCCGCACACCGATCCGATCCAGATGCCCAGCACCCGGCCTGGAATCATCCCCGAAGAGCGAAATCTCATCACGCGCCTTCATGACGCCTTCCGCACCAGCTTCACCCATCACTTCGGAGGCATTCTTCAACGCCGTCATCGATTTCTTCTCGTCAACAAGAGCATCCACCAGTTCAAGCCTCTCAGCATCTGTTATCCGACCATCGTTCTCAAGGACATCAAGTATTTCACCCCGATCTTTACCCTTCAGCTGTTTCAGCTCTTCGGGAGTGATGTTGTATCTTTCTGCGATTTCGTTCAGGTGAGCCACGTTTGCCTGATGCTCGTCATACTTGCTTTGGCGATGTTCAACGCTTTCTGTGAAAGCAGCATCGCCTTCTGCTTCCCTCCTGATTCCATCGATGTTGTCATCAGGACTGTATTCACCGTACTTGGCCTTGACCATCTCTGAGGTGTCGACCGGCTCAGGGCGGTTGGGGTCGTTTGCATACCGGCCACCCTCCTTGTTGTGCAGGTCTCCGCCCTCACCACGGAAGGTGGTCTCTGGGTCCGGATCCCCCTT
>NZ_RQZG01000047.1 GCF_003859805.1 Arachnia propionica | reverse complement strand
AAGATTTATCCTATCGGAATGAGCTGCCCCTTTGTGTTTAAATTGCGACGTGTTTCATGATGCTATTTTCAAGCCACCTGAATAACCCTCCAGGAAACCGTTTCGCGAACATCACCTTCATCCAACTGCCACCCCACTGCCCCGACCACAACCCCATCGAACACGTCTGGAGTGAAGCCAAACACCACATCAGCAACCACCAACGTCCCCACTTCAACGACACCCGCGAAGCCTTCGAAGCCTACATCCAACAGAAAAAATTCCCATACCGCCTATAAACGACATCTTGTTTCATGGCCGCTATAGGTCATTGGGGTCGTGTCTTTCAAATGATGCAATGATTTTCTTTGGGCGGAGGTAGATCATTGCGTATGCTTTGTCATGTAGTCTCCATATCGTTGCCGTTGAGCTCGTGGCATGATCCGTTGGCGCTCCCCATGCCTTGGAGGCTTGTTCAATGTACTTTTTGTAGAAGTCGGCTGCCAAGACTCTCTCTTTGATGTTGTCGATTTTTGTGGCAAAAAGGGGAAATGTGACCGCGAAAATCTCTTCACTTTCCCTGTTGTATGAAACTTGAATCAAGAATGATTCAGGTTTTCCGTAAGTGAATGCTGCAGATCTATCTGTTGGTGTCCAGGAAAGTTCGGTAGCTACGCGTGCTATTTCATTGATGGTGATGGGGTGGGGGAGTTGCGCAAGTTGTGTGATCCAGTGGTGTGCGGTGTGGAAGGGGAGGTGGTTCATGAGGGTTCCTGTGGGGTGAGTGTGAAGGTGTTGTTGCCGTCCCAGTGTAGCCGTACCTCTGGTCCGAGGTTGAATTCTCCGGTGCGGAGGGTGCCGTTGGTGCGGGTGTTGGTGTAC
>NZ_RQZG01000046.1 GCF_003859805.1 Arachnia propionica | reverse complement strand
GGAGGGTTATTCAGGTGGCTTGAAAATAGCATCATGAAACACGTCGCAATTTAAACACAAAGGGGCAGCTCATTCCGATAGGATAAATCTTGGAAAGAAACCCTAGAAGAATGAACTGCCACATGTATAATAGCACAGGCGTCACCATCGACCAATGCCACGCCCTGTTCGAGAAACTGAACAACCATCCCAAAAGGTACACCGTTCCTCCGATCCTGGGTCTTCTGGGAGCACTGGTGGTGACTCTGAAGTACCTCAGGCGCAACCGCGTGCAGGCCGAACTCGCCGAAAGCCATGGCGTGTCCCAGTCCACCATCAGCCGAGCCATCGCCGCAGTCACCACCCTCCTGGCCGACGCCCTCGAGGAGGACATCCCCACCCTGGCAGACGTCCCCACCAACACCACCCTCCTGATCGACGGCACCATCCTGCCCTGCCTTGATTGGGCCGACCAGCCCAGCCTGTACTCGGTCAAGCACCACCACACCGGCGTCAACATCCAGGTCATCACCGACACCTTGGGACGACTCCACTGGATCTCCAGCCCACTCCCCGGCAGCACCCATGACGTGACAGCCCTCGACACCCACGACATCCTCACCCACCTCGACCCGACCAAGATCATCGCCGACAAGGGCTACATCGGACGAGGTCTCACCACACCAGTCAGGACCCCACCCCGCGGACACCTCACCTCGGACGACGAAGAACACAACCCACACATCAACCACATCCGATGGCCCGTTGAGCAAGCCATCGCCCACCTCAAAACATGGCGGATCCTCAGCACCATCTACCGCCGCCCATACACGACATTCGAAACCACGATCAAAGCCGTACTCGGGATAATTTTTGGCATCCTCTGAATAACCCTC
>NZ_RQZG01000045.1 GCF_003859805.1 Arachnia propionica | reverse complement strand
GACGAAGGTGAAGGTGGTTTCGATGGCGAACATGCTGTGGCCCAGGAGGTGGCTTTCGATGGTGTCACCGGTCATCGAGGGTCCTGGTTTTCGTTGGGTGAGCTGGGTTGTTGGTTGAGGCCGCTGGTGATGCCCAGGGGGAGGTTGCCGTGTCCGGTGGTGGGGTTTGGGGTGTGGTAGTGGGGTGTTTTGGCGGTTGGGGGTTCAGGGGGTTGGGTGGGAAGTGTTGGTGTTGCGGCGGATGTGGTGGTGTGGTGGAGGAGTTCGAGCTGTTCGGTGTGGGGGAGGGCCTTGAATGCTCCCATGAGGAGCGGGTCGTGGCGGGGCACGCCTGCCTTGACGGCGCGGGGGTACCAGCGGGGCAGCAGGAAGCGGGGAAACCAGATGAAGGTGCTCAACAGGAATGTTGTCATCCCGAGAAGTGCTGTTGCGGCTATCGGGGCCGCCAATTTTGCAGGAAGATGCTGAAGTAGGTTGACGGACCCCATTATGAGGAGGCTCAGCCCTCCATAGGGGAGTCCGAGGGTGCTGGAGCTTTGCCCGTTGTAAGCGGAAACGAAGTGCGGGACTGTTGCATTGCGAATCGATAGGCCGACGCGGAGGGCAAAAAATCCCAAGGTGGCCAAGAGTAGCTGCGTGAAGATTGCTCCCGGGCTGCTGATGTCTACTGAAGTGACTTCGAGGGTGATCATTTAAGAAACCCCGTGCAGAAATTCCAGATGGTTTCTCCTGCATCTCCGAGTCGGTCTCCAATTGTCTTGTCTTCGCCCATTGGGATTGCCATGACCAGCCCGACGCCTAGGCCAACAACGACCCCGGCTGGTCCTCCGATGGCTGCTCCGGCTGCTGCTCCAGCAACAATGGGTGCTGCGACTTGGCTTCCGGCCCTCACCGTCCCGATCTCGGCCACTTGGGCTTTTCGTTCGCTCTCGGTGAGTTCTGGCCTTTGT
>NZ_RQZG01000044.1 GCF_003859805.1 Arachnia propionica | reverse complement strand
GTAGGCGTTACCGCGCTGCCAGCCGTGCTTGGTGAAGGCGCCGATGAGTTTCGCCGCCGGGATCTTGCCTTCGGGGATGTCCGGCAACTCGAGTGTCTCGCCCTGACCGTGGGGGAGGGTGAAGACGGGTCGGTCGAGCTGTTTGAACGGGGTGGTGAGCTCGTAGTCGGCGAGGACTTCGCCCCAGTGGCTGGCCTGCTCGTCGGTGAGGTCGAGCCGATGCGCGATCCCGACACTGCCTCCCTCAGGCACTGTGACGGGATCGTCACCGGCATCGATGAGGGTGCCGTCCTCATCGATCCGGGCGGTGGCCACCAAGGTACCGTCGCCGTCCCGGATGGCCCAGATGACCCCGGCCAGCAGTCGACGCAGCACCGGATGCGGGGCAATGAACGCCGCATGATCGGCCGGAGTCCAACGGCGGTCCTGGATCATCGCCTGCTCGAACCGGCTGGTTTGGACCTTCACCATCGCGGTGAGGTCCTTCTTCATCCCGGCATAGGCGGCCTTGGACTCCTTGGCCTGCTCGGGGTCGTCGCTCTTGTTCGGAGCCGGCAGACTGGTCAACACCTTCCCCGTCGGGCGGCCCTGCGTATCCAACAGCCTCGCTGCGATCTTCCCCTCCGGGGACACGAAGGCCAGGAACCGGCGAGCACCATAGGAAAAGATCCGGGTGCCGCGTTCATCCAATCCACCATCGGGCAGGATCCGATCCTCCAACTCATCCCGGGTGAAGCCCCGCTGCGCGGCGATCTCATCCATCGCCTCCCCGGCCCGTTTCTTCAACGCCGCGAACTTCACCTTCGCCGCGATCCCCGAGATCGCCTGCAACGCCGCATCCGTGGCGACATTCCGCAGTGCGGTCAACCCCTTGACCGCACGCTGATGCTGACTCTGCCCCGGCCACTGACGAATCAACGGGGCAAGCTCGGCCACAAACCGGGAATCGCCCAACCAGCCGGCACCCGTGAGACACCACGACTGCTTCGCCACCGCCCCCGAAG
>NZ_RQZG01000043.1 GCF_003859805.1 Arachnia propionica | reverse complement strand
GTAGGCGTTACCGCGCTGCCAGCCGTGCTTGGTGAAGGCGCCGATGAGTTTCGCCGCCGGGATCTTGCCTTCGGGGATGTCCGGCAACTCGGGTGTCTCGCCCTGACCGTGGGGGAGGGTGAAGACGGGTCGGTCGAGTTGTTTGAACGGGGTGGTCAGCTCGTAGTCGGCCAGGACCTCGCCCCATCGGCTGGCCTGTTCATCGGTGAGATCGAGCCGATGAACGATGCCGATACTGCCACCCTCGGGCACGGTGATGGGATCGTCACTGGCGTCGATGAGGGTGGCGTCCTCATCAATCCGGGCGGTGGCCACCAAGGTACCGTCGCCGTCCCGAACACCCCAGATGACCCCGGCCAGCAGCCGACGCAGCACCGGATGCGGGGCAATGAAGCGGGCATGATCCGCCGGATCCCACCGACGATCCTGGATCATCGCCTCCTCAAACCGGCTGGTTTGGACCTTCACCATCGCGGTGAGGTCCTTCTTCATCGCCGCATAAGCAGCCTTGGACTCCTTGGCCTGGGTGGGGTCGTCGCTCTTGTTCGGTGCCAGCAGACTGGTCAACACCTTCCCCGTTGGGCGGTCCTGGGCGTCCAGCAGGCGGGCTGCGATCTTGCCATCCGGGGTCACGAAGGCCTGGAACCGGCGAGCACCGTAGGAGAACACGCGGGTGCCGCGTTCATCCAACCCGCCATCGGGCAGGATGCGGTCCTCCAACTCATCCCGGGTGAAGCCCCGCTGCTGGGCGATCTCATCCATCGCCTCCCCAGCACGCTTCTTCAACGCCGCGAACTTCACCTTCGCCGCGATCCCCGAGATCGCCTGCAACGCCGCATCCGTGGCGACATTCCGCAGCGCCGTCAACCCCTTGACCGCACGTTGGTGCTGACTCTGCCCCGGCCACTGCCGGATCAACGGGGCAAGCTCGGCCACAAACCGGGAATCGCCCAACCAGCCGGCACCCGTGAGACACCACGACTGCTTCGCCACCGCCCCCGAAG
>NZ_RQZG01000042.1 GCF_003859805.1 Arachnia propionica | reverse complement strand
TGGGGTCGTTTGCATACCGGCCACCCTCCTTGTTGTGCAGGTCTCCGCCCTCACCACGGAAGGTGGTCTCTGGGTCCGGATCCCCCTTCTCGTGGGGGTAGCCGTCCTCGTCGTACCACCAGTCGCGGTCTCCCTTGGGAACAGCTCGACGTTCTGCTCCGGGTGCAAGTTCCTCACCGGGCCACTGATTCGGGTCCCTCGCCGGGGTCGTTCCGGCACCTTCACCACTGGTGGTTTCGCGTGCAGCCGTTGCCTCGCCACCATCGGGTTCGGTGGAACTGTGCCGCGCCTCAGAGCCGTCTGCTCCATCCCCGGCTTCTGGCGCCCTATGGGCATCCACATCCACCGCGTCATCGGCGACTCGCGTGCCAGCCTCCTGAGGCGCACGCTGCACCTCTGGCGCATCAGGAGACTTCCCAGCCCCAGCCTCAAGACCCCTCGCTCCCTCCACCCCCGGACCTCGGGCAGTATCGGTGTCCGGGGCCTTCACCCGCACCGGTCAAGGCAACCTGGACGGGTCCGCCTCAGGTACCTTCGAGCCTGGTCCCTCACCTCACTCCTGACTCAAATGTCTCCCAAAGACTTGAGAACCTCAGAAAATTCAGGACTATAAAGCCTGAACGTGACGGACTTCCAGCCATTCCTCAGGAGAACATGGCAACCGTTGGGCGTGTCCCACTGCGCCTCTTGATCCTCCTTGGTCCGCTTCACCTTGCCCTTCCCCCAGAGTCCTCGAAGCCCTGCAACACAGCCTGTGAAGACATCGTTCATGAACTGATCCCGATCCTCAGACGCCTCACGCACCACATCAGTCATAGCTCCCTTAATTCAAAACCTGACGTTGTGAAGCATGAGATGTTTGCTTGTTCTTTCTCGTGGTTCGCTGGTTTTTCTGTGCTTGGTGGTTTAGGGTTGATGACATGGATGATGTCGTGATCTCGGGTGATGAGTTTCGGATTCTGCAGGACTACAAACGAGGTGGCCCTCACAAGTTGATGCAGGCAAAGGCTGAAGCGATCTTGTTGTTGTCCAGACGGGTGGATGTCGAGACGGTGGCGGAGATGGCAGAACGTCAGGTCTCGACGATCCTTTCCTGGGTGCGTGACTGGCATGCCACCCGGT
>NZ_RQZG01000041.1 GCF_003859805.1 Arachnia propionica | reverse complement strand
AGCACCATCTACCGCCGCCCATACACGACATTCGAAACCACGATCAAAGCCGTACTCGGGATAATTTTTGGCATCCTCTGAATAACCCTCCTCTGCACCGAGGTGTTGTTTGAGTTCTCGGGATTTGTGCCATCCGGCATTGTCCCACACGATGGTGATCTTCTGGTCGGGATGATTCTCGACGAGTTGGGTGAGGGCCTCGATGACGGTGTGGCTGTTCTGCCAGTCCAACGCCATCAACTCGACGCTGCCGTCAGTGTGGTCGAGGAACCCGATGTAGGACTGGGACCGACGTGTCCGGTCGACCTCGAGGACCGTGGTGACCCCGGTGCGGCACCAGGCCTTGCGGGTGAGTGCCTCGTGTTCGATCCGCACCTCCGGCGAAGACGAGGTGTCCCTCCTCGAGGGCATGACCGACCTGGGTACGGATCTGGTCCATCCGGGAGACCACGACACCCTCGCTGGGACGACGTTGGTCCTGTGTCGCGGGTTTCTTGAACGACAACCCGGCGTGGTGGAGCAACAACTGGTACGACGAGTCCGAGCAGAACGTGACCTCGAAGGCGGCAGCGATGTGGTTCTTCAACCTCGGCAGGCTCCAGAATCCCACCGGTACCCCCTCGGGGTCGGTGGGAGGGGTCTGGAGGACCCGCACCACCTCATCGTGTTGTTCACCGGTCAGTTCGGCAGCGTTGCGGTTCCCGATGTGACCGGTGTACAACGACGCCATCCTCGTTGCACGCCATTCACCAACCCAGCATTGCATTGTCCGCACAGACCTTCCCACCACCATGGCCACCTGCTCGGCAGGGATACCGACATGCAACATCAACAACCCCATCGCACGCATCCGCATCGACGGATGCACACCATTCACCTGGTAATCCTGCAACAATTCCTCATACCCGAAAGCAATTCCTTCCACACCCCGACCCAATCACGCCAACAAACCAAACACAACACAACACACCGACACCCAAAAAAATCCCGCGACCCCACAACAGAAACCCCACAACACAACACCCCCAGAACGCCATCTTGTTTCATGGCCGCTATAAGTGGCCATAAGTTCCTCGAGTCGCAGGGGCGTCAGGTGATCTCCGGACGCGCTGGAGAATCCCCCTATGTGCATGTCTCTCCTGGGAGGGACGAGTTGGACCAGACCGGGATCAGCGGCCCGGACATCACGCCCCCAGAGGCCGGGAAGAACATCCCACGGCCGAAGCGCTATGAGATCATCTTCCAGGAGAACAAGGGCGGCAACATCAGCAAGACCCAACTCGGCACCCGCGGTGGCGCCCAACAAGGCTCACTGCCCTACCTCATATCCATCCTCGAAGCCCAGAACCCCAACGGCCGCTTCCTGAACGACCTCAAGCACCTCAAGACCTCAGGACAATACCCAGGCTTCTTCAAAGCCCTCGAACGCGGCGAAGTCACCGTCCGATACCAATACACCAACACCCGCACCAACGGCACCCTCCGCACCGGAGAATTCAACCTCGGACCAGAGGTGCGGCTACACTGAGACGGCAACAACACCCTCACACTCACCCCACAAGAACCATCATGAACCCTTCCACACCGCACACCACTGGATCACAAGACTTGCGCAACTCCCCCACCCCATCACCATCAACCACATCCCACCCCTAGCAGCAGAACTCAACTGGGAGCCAACAGACCGTCCAGGAGCATATCTTTATCAGAAAGGGGCAGATTCCCCCCATATACGCATTTCCTACAACAGGCAAACCAGTCAGGTGATGTTTGCATCATTCAGCCTTGCCTACGACACAAGTGAAACAATGGGACGGAAATTCCAAATAGCCGACCTGTATCAGCGTTATATCTCTGCATCAGCCAAAGTTTGGGGACCCCCCCACGACTACAGCAGTGGCCTGACATCAATCATATGGAAACTACACCCACACGCCTACGTCGCACTCACCCTTTATCCGAGTCAAATAATTATGTCTTTCGAACGAGTAGACCCCAATGGGCTTCATTGAGGTTTATTCAGGGAACAGCCAAACCCCTACCCAGAGAGGCTTTGCTCGTTTCTCTGAATAAACCTCATTGAAAGCATCAGGAGAACAAGGGCGGCAACATCAGCAAGACCCAACTCGGCACCCGCAGCGGCGCGCAACAAGGCTCACTGCCCTACCTCATATCCATCCTCGAAGCCCAGAACCCCAACGGCCGCTTCCTGAGCGACCTCAAGCGCCTCAAAGCCTCAGGACAGTACCCAGGCTTCTTCAAAGCCCTCGAACGCGGAGAAGTCATCGTCCGATACCAGTACACCAACACCCGCACCAACGGCACCCTCCGCACCGGAGAATTCAACCTCGGACCAGAGGTACGGCTACACTGGGACGGCAACA
>NZ_RQZG01000005.1 GCF_003859805.1 Arachnia propionica | reverse complement strand
CGGCAGCAAAACGCCTTGCCAAAACCGATTTCTGCCCCCGACAAGCCCCTATGCCTGGCCGATTGAGGGACGAGTCGGCCTGTAAGCCGGATTCTGTCGTCGGTGATCATCCATCTGAGGCCCGTCGTTGCCGACGGGCTCGTGCAACCCACCCAGACACCTCGCGCGAGCAGCGCTCGGACGGTGTCTGCGGCCGACAAACCGGCCTTCTTGGTCTTGCTCCGGGTGGGGTTTACCGAGCCGTCCCAGTCACCTGGGACGCTGGTGGTCTCTTACACCACCGTTTCACCCTTGCCCGACCGAAGCCGGGTGGTCTGTTCTCTGTGGCACTGTCCCGCGGGTCACCCCGGGTGGGTGTTGCCCACCACCCTGCTCTGCGGAGTCCGGACTTTCCTCAGCCCGGTTGCCCGGGCCGCGATCACCCGGCCGACTCGTCCAAGCATGAAGTGTAGCGGTTGACCAGCTACTGCGGATGCGAGAACCGCACCGTCCCCTCGACGAGGTCCACCTCGTCGACCCGCACCCGCAGGGTGCTCCCGGGCTTCCTTCCCTCCGCGGGCAGCCGCGCCTCCACCGCGGGATCGGCGATCTGGAAGGTCCCCAGCCCCGTTCTCGGACTGACATCGGTCAACACCGCGTCGAAGGCCTCCCCGACCCGGGAGCGGAGCACCAGCGCCTCCGCCAGGTCCACCACACCGCGTTCCCACGCCCGGGCGCGACGCCCGCTGACGGACATGACCTCCGGCAGCTCCGGCAGCGCCTGCGTCACCCAGTCGGGGATCTCCTCCCCCTGCGCCAGACAGACGCTGATCTCCGAGGTGAACCGGTCCACCAGTCGCCTGAGCGGTGCCGTGACGTGGGTGTACTCGGTGGCCAGTGCGGCGTGACCGAGGTCCCCCTCGGGTCTGCCCTCGTGGAAGGAGACGTAGCCCGCCCCACGGAACAAGGAGGTGCAGCGCACCAGGACCGCCAGCTGCCGGGGATCCGCCGGGTCGAGGTTCCTCACGAACTCGGGGTAGGACATCCCCTTCGGCCAGGGCACCCGCAGCGTCCGGGCCGTCCACCTGAGCCGGGAGATGTCCCGCTCACCGGCCTCCGGCAGGGTCCGCAGCACCCCGACCCCGGCCTGGACCATGAGCTGCGCCGCAGCCATCCCCGTCATCAGGGAGATCTGAGCGTTGAAGTCCTCCACCGGGAGCAGGGTGCGGAACTCGGTGCGCCAGGTACCGTTCTCGGCGACGATCTCCTGATCCGGCAGGTTGAGCGAGACCCCACCACGCGCCTGCTCCAGCCGCAGCCTCCGCTCCCCCACCCTCGGGAGCAGGGCGATGCTCGGATGGGCCTGGCCGCGTTCCAGGTCCCGGGCCACCTCCTCGTAGGAGAGCTTCGCCCGTGAACGCACCATGGCCCGACTCACCGTCACCGCGGTGGCCACTGCGTCGGCGTCCAACTCGTGGGTCCACAGGATCACCGGCCGGGCACGTCCATCGGCCAGCAGCGAGCCCGCATCCTCCGACAGGTCCGACGGGTGGAGCGGAACCCGCGCTCCCGGCGCATAGAGGGTCTCGCCCCGCAGCCTCGCCTCCTTGTCCAACGCCGATCCCGGGGTGATCCACGCGGCGACGTCCGCGATGGCGTAGTGAACACGGTACCCACTCCCGGAGCGCTCGATGCAGACCGCCTGGTCCAGATCCTTCGACGTCGCCGGGTCCACCGTCACGAACTCGATGTCGGTCCGGTCCTCGTGACGCGGGAACGACGGTGTCCCGTCACGCAGCGATGCCGCCTCCTCCAGCACCTCGACGGGGAAGCCCGAGGGCAGCTCCAACCGATGACGCAGCCGCTGGATGCCCTCGGCGACCTCCGACGGGACCTCACCGAGTCGTATCGCACGGCGCGGCATCAGAGACCCGACTCCGCGGTGCGCACCAGGATCCGGTCACACTCGACGCAGCGCAGCACCTCGTCGGGGGCCGCCTTGCGATAGGTGTCGAGATCGGCCACCGTGATCTCCAGCTGACAGCCACCGCAGCGCCCTCGGTGCAGCCTGGCCGCCCCCAGCCCGCTGTGTTCCCGCAGCTTCTCGTAGAGCGCGAGCAGCGGACCGGGAACCTGTTTCGCCTCTGCGGCCCGGGACGCCGCCACCGCCTTCGCCTCGGTACCGAGTCGCCCGACCTGCTCGTCACGCACCGCGACCTCGGCCCTGATCCGCTCCTCCAGCTCGGACTTGCGGACCGCCAGATCGTCACGCTCCGCCGTCGCGGTCTCCAGCAGCCCCATCACCTCCAACTGGGCATCCTCCAGCTCCTCGATCCGGTGCCGGATCCGCTGCACCTCCTGGGTGAGCTCCCGCAACACCTTCGGGTCCGTGACGGAACCGTCGGCCACCCGCTTCTCCTCGCGCTCCAGGCGGGCACGCACCGGGATCAGGTCCGCCTCGGCCCGTTTCACCGCGACGCCGTGGTCGTCGACCCGGGTGCTGGCCCGGGTGAGGTCCTCCACCAGGAGTTGACGCTGTTTCATCTGCTCCGCGATGCTGGCGTGCTGCGGCAGGCTGCGTGCGGTGTGCTGCAGCCTGGCGTACTCAGCATCCAGTTCGGCAAGGGTGAGCAGGCGCTGCTGGTCAGCGGGGTCGGCGAGCATGCTGGTCCTTCCAACGGATTTCAGCGCCAATCTACCGGGTCATTAGACTCATCAGCCATGACTGAGCAGGAAGTGCCCGCCAACGAGGCCAAGGACCGCACCGACAACCGGAAGCCACCCTTCTCGGAGGCGTTCAAGAAGTTCATCGTCGCCGACTGGGCCCCCTACGGCGACACTCCTCCGGAGCGCCTGGCCGCCGCGGACTGGACGGCGGCACGCCAGGAAGCACTCCGTGAGGCCTTCCCCGGGGCCACGATGGTGCTGCCGGCCGGGCCGTACAAGGTCCGGTCCAACGACTGCGACTACCGCTTCAGACCACACTCCACCTTCGCCTGGATCACCGGGCTGGGTGAGGACCGCGAACCCGACGCCGTCGTCGTGGTCTCCCCGACCGGCACGGTGCTGTACTTCCGTCCCCGATGCCCCCGCACCGACGAGGAGTTCTACGCCTCCAGCCGCTACGGGGAGATGTGGGTGGGGCAGCGTGACTCCCTGGCTGAGATGACCTCCCGCACCGGCCTGGAATGCCGCGACATCCGGGAGCTGCGCGAGGATCTGACCGGGGTGGCGGACCTGCTGGTGGTCCGTGAGTCCGACCCCGAGGTGACGAGCCTCGTCGACGAACTGCGGGGTGGGGAGGACGAGCGTGACGCCGAACTGTTCCAGACCCTCTCCGAGCTCAGGCTCGTCAAGGACTCCTTCGAGATCGACGAGCTCAGGCGTGCCTGTGACGCCACACGGGTGGGCTTCGAGGCGGTCGGCAGGGAACTGCCACGGGCCGCCGCGACGCCGCGTGGTGAGCGCTGGGTGGAGGGGATCTTCGCCCTCCATGCCCGCCACCTGGGCAACGCGGTGGGCTACGACTCGATCGTGGCCGGAGGGGACAACGCGAACACCCTGCACTGGATCCGCAACGACGGTGACCTGGCTCCCGATGCCCTGCTCCTGCTCGACGCCGGTGTGGAGGTCAACTCCCTCTACACCGCTGACGTGACCCGGACCCTTCCGGTCGGTGGGCGTTTCTCCGAGGCCCAACGCCGGGTCTACGAGACGGTGCTGGCGGCCCAGACCGCCGGGATCGAGGCCTGTCGTGCGGGCAACGCGTTCACGGCACCGCACGAGGCCGCGATCCGCGTCATCGCGGAGTTCCTGGCCGAGATCGGGGTCCTGCCGTGCAGTGTCGAGGAGAGCCTGTCACCCGAGGGCGGCCAGCACCGACGGTGGATGGTCCACGGCACCTCACACCACCTGGGCCTCGACGTCCACGACTGCGCCCATGCCCGCCGTGAGCTGTACCGGGATGCCGAGCTCCGCTCCGGCATGGTGATCACGGTGGAGCCGGGACTCTACTTCAAGTCGACCGATCTGCTGGTTCCCGAGGAGTTCCGCGGCATCGGGGTGCGGATCGAGGACGACATCCTCATCACCGATGGTGATCCCGTCAACCTCTCCGAGGCGATCCCGCGCCACATCGACGAGGTCGAGGCCTGGCTGGCCGCCCTGCAGGGCTGAGGCGACCGACAGCCGTGGGGCGGGAACCGATCCGGTTCCCGCCCCACACGATCCCGAGCAGCGGTCAGTCGTCGGCCTCGCCCCGCCTGGGACGGCCCACCCGGTCCAGGAACGCGCCCAGTGCATCGGCCACGTCCCTGGGGGCTGCCACCGGGATCTGGTGCGAGGCGTCCGGGACGACGACGAAGCGGGCACCCGGCACGGTCTCCGCGACGAACTCCTGGTTGGCCATGGGGGTGGAGGAGTCACGCTCACCCGCGACGATCAGCAGCGGGCAACGGATGTCGGCGAGATCGTCACGGACGTCGTGGACGGCCAGGCAGCGGCACAGCTGGGCGTAGGAGTGGTCATCCGCGTCAGCGAGTCCCTCCATGATCGTGGCGACGACCCCGGTGTGGGTGGCCCTGAAGGTCGGGGTGAACCACCGCTGCACGGTCTCGTCGATGAGATGCTGGGTGCCCTCAGCCTCGACCCGTTCCGCCCGCGCCAGCCAGCGCGACGACTCCCCCACCGTCGCGCCGGAGGCCACCACGGCGACACCGGCGACGGCATCGGCGTGGTCCCGGGCCAGGTGCAGCCCCGTGGCCCCGCCGATGGACAGTCCGGCATAGACCACGGGAAGATCCCCCACCTGCTCACGCACCTGGGAGATGACATCGACGACGGCGTCGGCGATGACCTCCAGCCGTGGCTCGTCGGCGTCGTCCCAGACCTGGCTGAGCGCATGCCCCGGGTAGTCGACGAACACCACTCGTGCGCGATCCGACAGCAGGTCGGCCACCTTGGCCCACTGGTGCGCGCAGTTGCCCCCGAGGCTCGGGGTGAGGACGAGGATGCGGTCGGCATCGGATGAAGGGTTGTAGAGATCCCAGGTCAGCTCCATGTCAGAACCATACCAACCGGGCTCACGCGGTCCGTTCCCCCGGTCGGGCGGCGAGCAGTTCGCGGGCCCTGGCCGCGACCTTGTGCTCGCACAGCACCTCGTAGCCGGTGGCCACCACCTGACGCATCGACTCGAAGTCGCGACGACCACCACTCAGCCCGTAGCTCAGCCCACTCGACAGCACCCCGAAGGACACCCCGAGCGCCAGGCCGGTCGCGAGTATCGCGAAGAAGTTGGTCTGCCTGTCGAGGAACAGGTGGAACATCAAGGCCACGAAGAGCCCCGTCCCGATCCCGGAGAACATCCCCTGGGTGAGCACCCGGGCCCAGGTGCGACGACCCATCACCCGTTCCACGGAACGCAGGTTGGTACCGACGATCATCAGGTTCTCCACCTCGAACAGTGAGTCGGAGAGGAAGTCGACGGCGGCCTGCGCCTCGTCGTAGGTGTCGTACTCGGCCACCTTCTGGGGATAGTCGAGCTCAAAAAGACGACCGTGTCTGGCTGTCGGATTCATGTCTTCTCCTGTTCGCCGCTGCCGCCAGCAGCCTTCCCAAGTGTAGATTCAGTCCCATGAGTGCCAAGGATCATGCGGTTTTCATCTCCCGGGTCATTGGCCTTCCCGTGGTGGATGCCGCCGGGGACCAGGTCGGCCGGGTCAAGGACGTGGTGTTCCACCTCAGGACGAACAACATGCCGCCGCGGGTCCGTGGTCTGGTGGTCGAGCTCTTCGCACGGCAGAAGATCTTCGTCCCCATGATCCGGGTCCACAACATCACGGTGAACCAGGTGGCGATCCTGGGTCAGGTCGACACCCGACGTTTCACCAAGCGTGACACCGAGCTGCTGGTCGACGCCGACCTGTTCGACCGTCCCGTGCCCCGGGACACCCCGGCCAGGGTGATGGACGTGTCCATGATCCAGGTGCGCAACCGGGAGTGGGAGCTGCACCAGGTGGCCATCACCTCCCGGGCCAGGGTCAGCCGCTTCGGCTTCGGTGGGAAACGTGTCACCGACATCATCCACTGGAACCAGGTGCCGGACCTGGTGCTCACGACCGGCCGCACCCCCGCCCACCTGGTGGCGAAGTTCAGCGACATGAAACCCGCGGACATCGCCCAGGAGCTGCACGACCTGGATCCGGAACGGCTGGCCGCCGTCGTCGAGGCCCTCGACGACGAGACCCTGGCGGAGGCCATCGAGGAACTCCCCGAGACCGAGCAGATCCAGCTCATCTCCAGCATGGACACCGAACGCGCGGCCGACGTGCTGGGCGAGATGGACCCGGATGACGCCGCGGATCTCATCAAGGACCTCCCGCAGGCCGTGGCGGAGGACCTCCTCGACCGGATGGAGCCCGAGGACGCCTCCGATGTGCGGCGGCTGCTGGTCTACGAGGAGTTCACCGCCGGCGGCATGATGACCCCGGAGCCGGTCATCGTCGGCACCGACGCCACGGTCGCCGAGGCGCTGGCCCGGATCCGCGCGGAGGAGCTCACCCCGGCGCTGGCCTCCATGGTCTTCGTCACCCGCCCCCCGCTGGAGACACCGTCGGGCCGCTACGTCGGCGCCGTCCACTTCCAGCAGCTGCTGCGCTCCGCCCCCACCCTCATCGTCGCGACGATGATGGATCTCAACCTGGAACCCCTCACCCCGGACTCCCCCCTGGCGCAGGTCAGCCGCTTCTTCGCCACCTACAACCTGGTGGTGGCCCCGGTCGTCGACGCCGACGGAGCCCTCGTCGGGGCGGTCACGGTCGACGACGTGCTGGACCACATGCTGCCCGATGACTGGCGCGGCACCCAGATGGGCGAGCCGAGCGAGGCCGTGGAGGTGACCCATGGCTGAGCGCAACCCCCTGTCCGAACCGCGCCAGCGGCAGCGGAGCCTGCTCCCGAAGGTCTCCCTGGACTCCGAGAACTTCGGCGAGTTCGCCGAGGCCGCCGCCCGTTTCATGGGCACCGGCAAGTTCATCGCCTACATGACCGTCTTCGTGACGGCCTGGGTCACCCTCAACGTCGTCGGGATCTTCGGGTTCAGGTGGGACGAGTACCCGTTCATCCTGCTCAACCTGTTCTTCTCCACCCAGGCCTCCTACGCCGCCCCACTGATCCTGCTGGCCCAGAACCGTCAGGAGACCCGGGACAAGTTGAGCCTCGACGAGGACCGACGACTCGCGGCGCAGTCCAGGGCCGACATGGACTTCCTGGCGCGGGAGATCGCCTCGATCCGGATGCACCTCGGGGAACTGGCCACGCGCGACTTCGTCCGCTCCGAGTTGCGCAACGAGCTCCGGGACCTCGCGGAACGCCTCGAGCAGGTCAACGAACGGAAGGAACAGTCATGACCGAAGGGCACATCAGCTGGTTCTCCGTCGTGATGCTGGCCGGACACGCCCTGCTGGCAGGCGTCGGGGCATGGTCACTGTGGGTGATCGGGGGTGGCCTGTGGCTCGGGCTCGGGGCAGCGGTCCTCCAGTTGGCCGCCTACGCCCTGGTGTGGCGACGCTGGTTGGCCCCGGCCTCACGCCACCGACTCGGCTACAAGGAACGTCTCGTGGTCCATCTCACCCTCGGCCCCGCCGTCGTGGTGCTGGCCACCCTCGCCAACGTCTGGTTGATCGCTCTGGTGGGGATCAGCCTGGTGCTGCTGGGCGATGCGCTGGCCCGGGGCACCCGGCCGCCCGAGGTGGAATCTGTGTGAACGGTTGAGGGACAATCGACGGGTGACTGACGAGAATCCGCTCCTCCCCCACATCAGGGCCGCCCTCCACACCGTCGAGGATCCCGAGATCCGTCGCCCCATCACCGAGCTCGGGATGGTCGACGAGATCTCGGCCACCGATGACGGCGAGGTCTTCGTGCGTGTGCTGCTCACCGTCGCGGGCTGCCCGATGCGCTCCGAGATCACCGATCGGGTCAGAGCCGCTGTCGAACCGGTCGAGGGAGTCACGGCCTGCAGGGTCGAGCTCGGCGTGATGAACGACGAGCAACGCGACGCGATGCGGCAGGTGCTGCGCGGCAACAAGGTGGAACGTGAGATCCCCTTCGCCCAGCCCGGCAACCTCACCAAGGTGATCGCGGTGGCCTCGGGCAAGGGGGGTGTCGGGAAGTCCTCCGTGACGGTGAACCTGGCGGTGGCCCTGGCCAGGGCCGGCCGCAGCGTGGCCATCCTCGACGCGGACATCTACGGACATTCCGTGCCGGACCTGCTGGGGCTCGGTGATGCCAGGCCCACCGTCGTCGATGACATGATCCTGCCGGTTCCCGCGGCCGAGGGACTCAAGGTGATCTCCGTCGGCATGCTGAAGCCCTCCCGGGACCAGGTGGTGGCGTGGCGTGGCCCCATCCTCGACCGGGCGCTGACACAGCTGTTGGCGGACGTCTACTGGGGGGATGTGGACTTCCTGCTCCTCGACCTGCCGCCCGGCACCGGGGACGTCGCCATGAGCCTCGGACAGAAGATCCCGAACTCCGAGGTGCTGGTGGTCACCACGCCCCAGCTCGCCGCCTCCGAGGTCTCGGAGCGGGCCGGGACGATGGCCCACATCATGTCGCAGCGGGTCATCGGTGTGGTGGAGAACATGAGTTGGCTGGAGTTCACCGCACCCGACACCGGTGCGCGGTACCAGATCGAGCTGTTCGGCTCAGGAGGTGGCGCACTCGTCGCGGAGGCCCTCACCGAGCGGGTCGGCTACGAGGTCCCGCTGTTGGCCCAGATCCCGTTCGACGAGGCGCTGCTGGCCGGTGGTGACCGCGGGGAACCCATCGTGCTCGGCGCCCCGGACCACCCCGCAGCCCAGGCGCTGTCGAAGCTCGGTGCCGACCTGGCGGCCCGCAGCCTGGACATCGTCGGGAAACTCCTCCCGATCAACCCGGTGTGACCCGCGCCTGACCCTCAGGTCGCCTCGGGGTCGAACGGGGCGGCCCGGGGCGGCGCCGGGAGCCCTGCCGTCTCCTCGGCGGCCACCACCTCGCGCTCCGGGGTGGACCCGCCCGAGGCGACGGACTCCTTGGCCGCCCTGGTGGCTGAACTCGCCTGGTCCTTGATGGACTGGCCAGCCGAGGCGAGGTCCCGTCTGGCCTCGTCGATCGCAGCGATCTCGTCCTTGAACTGCTTGGCCACGAATGTCCTCGGGTTGAGGTCCTGCAGCTTGAGGTCGGCGTACTCCGGGCCGAGCTCATTGCGCAACTGGCTCTGGGCGTTGTTCGCGATGTCCCTGACCGCGACGAACACCCGCGCGGCCTTGCGTGAGAACGCGGGCAACTTCTCGGGGCCGAACAGGACCACACCGAGCACCAGGATGAGGACGAGTTCGGCAGCATCAATGCCAAACATGTCGTTCAGGCTACCGTGCCCCGGAAGGGATCATCCAATTCCGAGGAGTCGCCACAACCCACTGGTGAAGCGGTCCCCGAGGTCGAAATCGCTGGCCCGCTCGCCCGGGAGTTCGTCGCAGGCCCGCACCAGCAGGGCCCGAGAATCAGCGGTCGCCACGGAGATCACCCCATCGCCGGCCTGCCAGACGCTGACGTGGGGCTGCCCCCTGGCGTCGTCATCCATCCGGGTGACCTGACCGATCACCCCGGGTGTCCAGGAGACGCTCAGGGTCCGCACCCCGTCGGAGTAGACGAGCCGTTGCCACGGCTGTTCCCCCGGACCGCTGGTGCCGTAGGCCACCAGCGGCAGTCCAGCCAACGACATGGGGCACCGGGTGAGTCCATGGCACCATCCCGCACGGTCTGCGGAACTGGCGGCCTGGAGGGTCAGTGCGGGCACCGCGTCCTGGTCGATCTCCGCCACCCCGAAGGTGATCTCGAGGAATCCCGCCACGACGGTGGGCTTCCCCGCCGTGTCGTAACGTTCGAACCACAGCACCACGTCGTGCTCGGCGTCCACCCACCAGCGGGAGACCACGACGCCGTCACGTCGCGCCTCGAGAACCTGCGTCTCGCGTCCGGCGACCAGCTGGCTCGCGGTGTAGCGGTGGAACTCCCGATCCATCTCGGGAGACAGCCCGCAGCACCCGAGGGTCGGCACGAACCAGGACGAGAAGGCCTGTCCGTCGGCATCGAGCACCGTGATGCCGGCTCCTTGGCCGGCCATCTCGTTGATCCTCACGTCGTTGGCCCACAGCGCCCCCTCGGCGTCGGCCAACCAGACCCGCTGTCTCCCCGAGAAGGTGACCTGGTAGCGATTCCTGCTGAGCACCGTCATGGCCTCCGTGTGACTGACGGGCGTGGTCCCCTCGGGCTCGACCCTTCTCGGGGCCACCTGGGAGGCCTGGGAGGACAAGCCGTGCTCCCTCGCCCACATCGCGGCCCCGATCCCCTCGTTCACGCTGATCGCAGTGGTGGAGAGGTAGTACTGCTGCCGGGCCTCGCCCAATGGGTCGGGCAGGGGTCTGGGTTCATGCCCGAGGGCCAACGTCAACCCGAGCAGACCGGCCAGGATCACGACGGTGACGGCTCCCGAACGGGTGAGACGCTGCCTGAGCTGCTGCCCTCGGGTCGGCAGCATGCAGCCTCGTCCCCGGGTCAGGTACAACGGCTCATCGCACTCGCCACCCGCGATCCGTTCCAACCGTTCGTTGAGGCTCACAGGGGCCGGAGGGCACGGGGTGGCACTGGCCGACAGACGGGACCGGAGGGCCTGGATACCGGCCACCGTGTCCCGGCACTGGGCACAGTGGGCCAGGTGATCACAGACCTGCCCCAGGCGACGTTCGGGCAGCGTGTGATCGACGAACCCCGAGAGGTCGTCTGCGAATCGTCGACAGTCTCGGCCGAGCGTCACCTAGGAGACCCCCAGGTACCGGGCGTGTTCGCCGTGCGGGGCACGGTGGGCCAGTGCCTCCCGGAGCTGTGCCCTGCCCCGGGCGATCCTGCTGCGCACGGTGCCGAGCTTGACGTCGAGCACCTGGGCGATCTCCTCGTAGGACAGCCCCTCGATGTCACACAGCACGACGGCCACCCGCTGTTCCGGTTTCAGTTCCGCCAACGCCTGGGCCACGTCCGCGTCCAGGGAACTGTCGTCGTGGAGCTGCTCCGGACTGGAGGCCTGCCCCCAGACGTGTTCGGGGGCCGAGGTGAGGGCGTCCATCCGGATCCGCTGGCGACGCCTGGCCCCGTCCAGGAAGAGATTCGTCGTGATCCGGTGCAGCCACCCCTCAAGTGTTCCCGGCTGGAAGGTGTGGATGGAGCGGAACACCCGCACGAAGACGTCCTGGGTGAGGTCCTCGGCATCCTGACGGTTGCCTGTCAGCCGGTGGGCCAGGCGGTAGACCCGCTCCGAGTGCTCGGCGACGAGTTCAGCCCAGGTCGGGGCCTCCCAGCTGGCTGCTGCCTTCCTGGCCTTGCCCTGAAACACTCGTACACCCTTCATGGATCCATCCTGACAGGCGAACCTGTGACGAAGCTGTGAAACCGTCCATCCGTCACGACGAACCGACCGCCCCGGTTTGTTCCCGTCACACCGTCTGATCGAGCACGTCGAGGAAACGCTCCAGGACCTCCGGTGCCACCCGGCCCATGGGAGGACGGCACTCACCGACGGCGAATCCCCGGCGGTTCAACGCGGCCTTGACCATCATCGCCCCCTGGGTGGCGAACACCCCCCGGAACGCGGCCAGCACCTCGGCGTTGAGCTGTCGTGCCCGATCGACGTCCCCTGCCAGGAAGGCCTCGATGACACCGCGGGTCTGGGCCCCGGTGAAATGGGTGGAGGTTCCCACCACACCCGCCCCGCCGACCGCCAGCAGGGGCAGCAGGTAGGCGTCGTCACCCGCGTAATAGGTCAGTGTGGTGCGCGCCAGCACCACCGACGAGGAGGCGATGTCCCCCTTGGCGTCCTTGACCGCGACGATCCGGGGGTGATCCGCCAGCCGGATGAGGGACTCCTCCGGGATCGGGATCCCGGCCCGGTGGGGGATGTCGTAGAGCATCACGGGCAGCTCGATCTGATCGGCGACGGTGAGGAAGTGGGCCTCCAGGGCGTCCACCGGGGGGCGCGAGTAGTAAGGGGTCACCACCAGCAACCCGTCGGCCCCGGCCTCCGCGGCCTGTTCCGCGAGCCGCACCGTGTGGTGGGTGTCGAAGGTCCCGACCCCGGCGACGACCGAAGCGCGGTCGCCGACGGCCTCGATGACGGCCTCGAGCAGGGCGCGCTTCTCGGCATCACTCGTGGTGGGCGACTCCCCCGTCGTACCGTTGATGACCAGACCGTCGTGTCCCAGCTCATCGACGAGATGGGTGGCCAACCGGACCGCCTCGCCGAGGTCGAGCTCCCCGTTCGACCCGAACGGCGTGATCATCGCGGTCAGCAGCCTTCCGAAGATCGGTTCTGGCTGGTTGTTGCTCATGTTCTGTCCTCCTGGATGACAGGACGTGCTTCCCGGTCGTGGGCCATGCCGTCCTCCCCACGACGTGACTCATGGATGCCAGAATAGGGCCTTCCCGGAAAACGCGGTCACAGTCGCTAGAGTTGAGTCGTGAACGACGCCGCAGACACCGGCCTCCAGGCCCCCACAGAGCAGTCCTGGTTCTTCGCCGAGGACCTGTCCCCCATCAGCGATGACCTGCGTGCCGCCCGTGACGAAGCCGTCCTGGCCGGCCTGCAGCCCATCAGCCCGGGAGTCTCCGCCACGCTCACGGCCCTCGCCAGGGCCACGGGTGCCCGCACCGTCGTCGAGGTGGGTACCGTGCTGGGCACCTCGGCCCTGGCCCTGCTGGCCGGCATGAGCCCCGACGGCGTGCTCACCAGCATCGACCCTGAACCGGAGCACCAGCTCCCGGCACGTGGGTTCCTCTCACGGGCCGGCTACCCCTCCTCCCGGTGTCGACTCATCGCCGGCAACCCTCTCGAGGTGCTGCCGAAACTGCGCGATGGGGCCTACGACATCGTCTTCGTCAACGGGGACAAACTGGAGTACGTCGAGTACGTGGCCTCGGCCGCCCGACTGCTGCGCTCCGGAGGCTCCCTGCTCATCCACGACGTGCTGTGGCACAATTCCGTCGCCGACCCGGATCGGGAGGACGACGAGACCATCATCATCCGTGAGGCCCTCGACGCCGTGAAGGCCGCCGAGTGCTACACCACCACGTTGCTCCCGGTCGGCAACGGTCTGCTGCTCGCCGTCAAGAACTGACGCCGGGCAGCAGACCGTGATCGATCAGTCCCGCGGGACGACCGTGTCCTTGCCGATCACCACGACACCACCGCCGGAGACGTGGAACCCCCGGGCACGGTCGTGATCGTGGTCGACACCGATCTGCACGCCGTCGGGCACCACGACGTGCTTGTCCAGGATTGCCCGGCGCACCACGGCGTCCCGGCCGACCTGGACACCGTCCATGAGCACCGAGTCGGAGATCTGTGACCACTTGTCGACCCGCACGTTCGGGCCCAGCACGGTGCGGTCCACCTCGCCACCGGAGATGATGCACCCCGGATTGACGATGGAGTCCTCGGCCTTGCCACGGATCACGAACTTGGCCCCTGGGGCCTGCACGTGGTGGGTGAGGATCGGCCAGTCCGAGTTGTAGAGATTGAACTCGGGGTCGATGCTCACCAGGTCCATGTGGGCCTCGTGGTAGGCATCGATGGTCCCCACGTCCCGCCAGTAGTTGCGGTCCTTGTCCGTGGCCCCCGGCACCAGGTTGTCCCGGAAGTCGTAGACCTGGGCCTGACCCTGCTCGGTGAACCACGGCACGATGTCACCGCCCATGTCGTGCTTCGCCGTCGGGTTGTCGGCATCGGCCCGCAGCGCCTCGACCAGTGCGTGGCGGTTGAACACGTAGTTGCCCATCGAGGCGAACGACTCGTCGGGTGAATCCGGCAGACCGGGGGGATCAGCGGGTTTCTCGAGGAAACTCTTGATCCTCTTGTCCACATCGGCGTCGATGATCCCGAAGGCCGAGGCCTCCTGACGTGGCACCCGGATGCCGGCGACGGTGCAACCCAGGCCGGAGTCGATGTGGGCGTCCACCATGGCCTCGATGTCCATCCGGTAGATGTTGTCCGCGCCGAAGACCACCACGTAGTCCGGGTTCGCGTCACGGATCAGGTTGAGCGACTGGTAGATCGCATCCGCCGATCCCTGGTACCAGCGCGGCCCGAGCCGCTGCTGGGCGGGCACCGGGGCGACGTAGGCCCCCATCAGGGTGGAGAACCGCCAGGTCATGGAGATGTGCCGGTCGAGGGAGTGGGACTTGTACTGGGTCAGGACAGCCACGCGGGTCAACCCCGAGTTCGCCAGGTTCGACAGGACGAAGTCGATCAGGCGATAGCTGCCGCCGAACGGGACGGCAGGCTTGGCGCGGTCGGCAGTGAGCGGCATCAGCCGCTTGCCCTCCCCACCGGCGAGGACAATGGACAAGATCTTCGGGCGAGCGACCATGCTTGAAACCTAGCGCTTCCAACGGCGCCCCACAACAGAATCCAGAAAGTAGGATGCGGTTCATGAAGCTATCGCTGTTGACCCGCGAGTATCCCCCTTCGATCTACGGCGGTGCCGGGGTGCACGTGGCCCAGCTCGTCCCCCAGCTGCGCAGGCTCATCGACGTCGATGTGCACTGCATGGGTGACCCACGTGATGGTGCCACTGCCCACCCCGAGACCTGGCCCGAGGCCGCGAACGCAGCCCTGCGGGTGCTGGGTGCCGACCTGTCGATGGCGGCCGCCGTCGCCCCGGACACCGACGTCATCCACTCCCACACCTGGTACGCCAACATGGGAGGTCACCTGGCCGGACTGATGCTGGACCGGGCCCATGTCGTGACCTCCCACTCCCTCGAGCCGCACCGCCCGTGGAAGGCCGAGCAGCTGGGGGGTGGCTACCGCGTGAGCTCCTGGGCGGAAAAGACCGCCTTCGAGGCCGCCGACGCCGTCATCTCGGTCTCGGCCGGGATGCGGGCCGACGTGCTCGAGTCCTACCCGGACCTGGATCCGGATCGGGTCTTCGTGGTGCGCAACGGCATCGACACCGAGGAGTTCCGCCCGGACCCGGGAACCGACATCGTGACCGACCTGGGCATGGACCTCGATCGGCCTTCCGTGGTCTTCGTCGGCCGGATCACCCGGCAGAAGGGACTGATTCACCTGGTTCGGGCCGCCCGACAGTTCGACGCCGGGACCCAACTGATCCTGCTGGCCGGCGCACCGGACACCCCTGAGATCGCAGCGGAGTTCGAGACCGCCTTCGCCGAGGTCCAGGCAGAGCGTACGGCTCCCGTGGTCTGGGTCCAGGAGATGCTGCCCCGCGCCTCGGTGCGCCAGGTGCTCACCCACGCCACGGTGTTCGCCTGCCCCAGCATCTACGAGCCCCTCGGCATCGTGAACCTCGAGGCCATGGCCTGCGAGACCGCCGTCGTGGCGTCCGCCGTCGGCGGGATCCCGGAGGTCGTGGTGGATCAGGAGACCGGGCTGCTGGTCCCCTACGATCCCACCCGGGCCGACGACCCGGACTTCGTCGCGACCTTCGAGGCCGATTTCGCCGCCAAGGTCAACACCTTGACCGGAGACGTCTCGCTGGCAGAACGGTACGGCAGGTCCGGCAGACAGCGCTGCATCGACGAGTTCTCGTGGGAGCGGATCGCCCGTGAGACCGTCGCCGTCTATGAGCAGGCCGTCGCCCACCACGGTGCCCGCTGAGTGCGATCGGGGCCGCCCGGGATGATCCCGGGCGGCCCCTTGAGCAGGTGTCGGACGAGGTTCAGCCGACGACGTCCTTGAGTGCGTTCAACAGGTCGGTGGCCTCGGCGGCGTTCATCTCGACGACGAGACGACCGCCTCCGTCGACCGGCACGCGCATGACGATGCCTCGCCCTTCCTTGGTGACCTCCATCGGTCCGTCACCGGTGCGGGGTTTCATTGCTGCCATGGGCCAACCTCATTCCTTCTCAAAGTCGAGCGAATGCATCCATTATTCCGCATTCCCCGGGTCGCCCACCCCACGGCGGGGTGTCGCCGGACCCACACCCTCCCCCGTCGGTTGTTCGGCTGACAGGTCCACAGATTCCCGGGGCTCGGGGTTCGAGGGCCGTTCGTCGAGGAACCGCATCGCCTCCGCGACCACCCGGTCCGCGGCCTGCATGTCGTAGCCGCCGGGCACCACGTCGAACAACGGCGGTTCCCGATCCGCGGTCCGCGCCACGGCGGCGTCGAGGAAACGGGTGACCTGTTCGGTGTCGTATCCGGTGCTCACCCTCGGCAGGCGCAGGTGGGAGAGGTACTCGACGCCGAAGGGAAGCTGAGGCAGCACCGCCCTCGGTCGGTCGTTGACCACCTCGGGCATCTCCTTGAACCGTCCGGTCCCGGCCACTGCCGCCATCCCCAGCACCACCATCGCGGCGACCACGATCAACCACACCATGGGCCGAGCCTACCGGCCTACCGGCCTACCGGGGCGACCCCATGGCAGCGACGGCCTCGGCGATGTCGTCAGTCACGGTGACGAGGTCGAGGTCCCCGGGACTGATGAATCCTCCAGCCTCCAGGGTCTGCTCCAGCCACTCCAGCAGTGGCCCCCAGAACTTTGTCCCGAACAGCACCACGGGGAAGTGACGCACCTTGCCGGTCTGGATCAGCGTGAGCGACTCGAAGAGTTCGTCCAGGGTGCCGAATCCGCCGGGCATCGCGATGAAACCCCGCGAGTACTTGAGGAACATCGTCTTGCGGGCGAAGAAGTACCGGAAGTTGATGCCGAGCCCGACGTAGGGGTTGAGTCCCTGCTCGTGAGGCAGCTCGATGCCGAGCCCGACGGAGGTGCCCCCGGCCTCCGAGGCTCCCTTGTTCCCGGCCTCCATGATGCCCGGCCCACCACCGGTGACGACCGCCCAGCCCCGCGCGGTGAGCTCCTGCGCGATCCGCTCGGCCGCCCGGTACATCGGGGAGTCCGTCGGGGTGCGTGCGGATCCGAAGATGCTGATGGCGGGCGGAAGATCGTGCAGGGTGTCGAACCCCTCGACGAACTCGGACTGGATCCGCAGCACCCGCCAGGGGTCCTTCGTCGCCCAGTCGGCGCGGTCGGACGCCAGCAGGGCCTCGTCCGCGGTGGGGACGGTGTGGGCGTGGCCGCGCAGCACGACAGCACCCTGACGACGATCGGACATCGGTTCTCCTTCGAGGTTGCGTTTCGGGTTCGGGCAGGACGGTTCAGGCGAGGAGTCGGCGCAGCCCTTGTGCACATCGCTCCAGGTGGGAGGCCGGGCAGTGTTCGTCGTCACGGTGCGCGAGCGACGGGTCCCCCGGTCCGTAGTTCACGGCGGGGATCCCGAGGGCCGAGAAACGTGCGACATCGGTCCAGCCGTACTTGGGACGGGCCTGACCGCCCACGGCTGCCACGAAGGCCCGGGCGAGTGGCTGGTCCAGACCAGGACGGGCCGCCGGGGAGACGTCGAGCACCTCGCAGGTCTGGCCGCCCAACAGGTGGTCGAGCTGGTCCAAGGCCTCCTCAGCGGTCTTGTCCGGGGCGTATCGGTAGTTGACCTCCACCCACGCCTCAGGCGGGATCACGTTGCCCGCCACTCCTCCTCCGATGCGCACCGCGTTGAGTCCTTCTCGGTAGACCAGGCCCTCGACCTCCACCTCCTGCGGTGTGTGTGCCGCCAGCCTGGCGAGCACATCCGCCAGGTCGTGGATGGCATTGTGCCCCATCCAGGAACGGGCACTGTGCGCGGCCTGTCCCGCGGCGTTCACCCGGACCCGGATGGTGCCCTGGCAGCCGCCCTCGATCTCGGCCGCGGTCGGCTCCATGAGCACGGCGAGATCCGAGGCCAGCAGATCCGGTCGATTCCGGGCGAGCCGTCCCAGACCGTTGCGGTGGGACTCGACCTCCTCGTTGTCATAGAAGATCCAGGTGACGTCGACGCCGGGAGCGCTCAGCTCGCATGCCAGTTTCAGGGCAACCGCGATCCCGCCCTTCATGTCGCAGGTGCCGCGCCCGTGGACCATCACCCCGTCAGGGGTCTCGCTCACCCAGGACGGCAGGTTGTCGGCCACCGGGACGGTGTCGAGATGCCCGGCGATGACGATGCGCTGGTCGCGCCCCAGATCGGTACGGGCGACGACACAGTCGCCGTCACGTTCGACGACCAGGTGTGGCTGGCGGCGCAGCACCTCCTCGACGAGGTCGGCGAGTGGCGCCTCATTGCCTGAGACGCTCTCCACGTCCACCACGCTCCGCAGCAACGTCACGAGGTCAGCAGTCGGGTCCAGGGTCATGGCGTGAAGCCTACTCGGTCCGCCCTGATCACCCGACCCACGACGTGTCCTGACAGGCCGATAAACTTGCCGCCATGACTGACTCGCAGCGTCGTGCGTGGGGCTGGGGCCTCGCCACCGTCCACACCTCCGGCTCCGTTCTCGACGTGTTCTTCCCCGACCCTGAACTCGGTGACGCCATCACCGACAGTGCCCCGGAGGACCTGCTGGCCGCCGAGGTCGACGACGACGTCCGCCGGGTCTCCTCGAAGGTGGTCCGGGTACGGATCGACCTCGACGAGGCCCCGACCTCCACCGAGGACGCCTACCTGCGACTCCACCTGTTGTCACACCGGCTGATCCGGCCTCACGGGCTCAACCTCGACGGGATCTTCGGCAAGCTGCCGAACAACGCCTGGACCAACCGCGGTCCGGTCCGGGTCGAGGATCTCACCTCGGTGAGGCTGACGCTGCGTTCCCGGGGTGAGCACCTGCTGGTCCACGGCGTCGACAAGTTCCCGCGGATGACCGACTACGTCACCCCTGTCGGCGTCCGCATCGCCGATGCCGACCGGGTGCGGTTGGGGGCCCACGTGGCCTCCGGCACCACCGTCATGCACGAGGGCTTCATCAACTTCAACGCCGGCACCCTGGGCACCTCGATGGTCGAGGGCCGGATCTCGGCCGGTGTCGTCGTCGGCGACGGCTCCGACATCGGGGGTGGCGCATCCATCATGGGGACCCTCTCGGGAGGCGGTCAGGAGGTCATCCGGATCGGGGAACGCTGCCTGCTCGGCGCCGAGTCCGGGATCGGGATCTCACTGGGTGACGACTGCGTCGTGGAGGCGGGACTGTACGTGACCGCCGGCACCAAGGTGGAGCTGCCCGACGGCCGGGTGGTCAAGGCCCGGGAGCTGTCCGGCGTGGCCGATCTGCTCTACCTGCGCGACTCGCAGAGCGGAAAGGTCATCGCCAGGCCACGCCATGGCCGTGGCGTCGCCCTCAATGACGAATTGCACGCGAACTGATGCGCCGCCGGTCCGTCATCGCGCTCGTCGTCGCGATCTGTCTCGTCGCCGGACTCGGTTTCGCCGGCTGGAAGGGGTGGGAGTGGCTCAGCGCGAAGCTCACCCCGGAGCGTTGCTACCTCCAGGTGGAGGGCGCGGAGGAGCCCCTCCGGCTCACCCACGAACAGACGATGAACGCCGCCATCATCGTGGCCGAGTCGTTCAACCGTGAGCTGCCGGAACAGGCCGCCGTCGTGGCCCTGGCCACGGCGTGGCAGGAGTCCGGGCTGCGGAACCTGGATCACGGCGACCGCGACTCCCTGGGCCTGTTCCAACAGCGTCCCTCCTACGGCTGGGGCACCGAGGAGCAGATCATGGATCCCTGGTACAGCTCCGGCCGGTTCTACGAGGAGATCGTGAAGTTCGACAACTGGGAGACCACCGACGTCAACGACATGGCGCAGAAGGTGCAGCGTTCCGGGCACCCCGAGGCCTACCGCAAGCACGAGACGAATGCCCGGGCGCTCGCTGGTGCCCTGCGTGGCACCCGACCGGCCGTCCTCGCCTGCATCGATCGCGACGGCTCGGGCAGTGACACCAGCGGCATGACGAAGGTGCTGGCCGCGGTGCCGGGGGTGGAGGTCCGGGGCGACGGCACCGTCTTCTCGATCCACGGTGGTGACGCCACGACTCGATGGGCGGCCGCCCAGCTGGCGATGGCGCACACCCGCGCCGCAGGGATCAAGCGCATCACCCTCGGCGAGCAGGAGTGGTCCTCGGGGGCGAAGCAGTGGGGCACCACCCGCTCCACCCCGGGCGAATCCGATGTGGTGGTGATCGCCCTGACGACCACGTGACGCAGGTAACGTTTCGGCAACGACAGGAACCTGTGTCCGAGCACGGTCGTCCTCCGGGTGAGACATGATTGAGCAGAGGAGACGACGATGCAGGTGACGAGGCGGTCCCTTCTTCTTGGCGGCCTGGCCGCCATGGCCCTCAGCGGGTGCAACACCTCGAGGGCAGAACCCCTGACGGGCAACATCACGTACGAGCAGCTGCCCCTGACCACGTCCCATGTCCCCGGGCTGGTCACCGCGTCCCTGGACCTGATGTGGCAGCTCATGCTCCTGGGGAACCAGGAGGACAACACCGTGGCCTCACCGTCCTCCCTCGTCTCCGCCCTGGCCCTGCTCGGCCTCGGTGCCACCGGGGACAGCGCCACCTCCTTCGACCAGGTCTTCGGCATGGGAGCCGAGGAACGCGCCGCCGCGGCCAACGCCCTGCGCACCGCCATGACCAGCCACGACGCCCTCCCCGAGAAGGTCGACGCGAAGAACCCGCCCGCGACCCCGATCCTCCACCAGGCCAGCCACCTGCTCATCCTCGACGAGATCCCCGTGAACCAGGCGTTCCTGGACCGGGCCACCCAGTACTTCGACAGCGCAGTGGAACGGGTGGTGCGCTCCTCGGCCAAGGCCAACCTGGACGCCTGGGTCAACCGCCACACCGCAGGCCTCATCGAGAAGTCCGCCATCGAGGTCACCCGGGACACCAGGCTCGTCATCCAGGACGCGATCCTCTTCGCCGCGGCCTGGCAGACCCAGTTCGACCAGGAGTCCTCGATCGACTTCCACCGCCTCGATGGCAGCAGCATCCCCACCGAGGGGATCTCACAGACCTTCGACTGCGCCCATGCCGAACTCGACGGCTGGCAGGCCGTCCGGCTGCCCTACACCGAGGCCTTCCGCATGGACGTCATCCTGCCACCGACAGGCACCTCCCCCTACCGGGCCGAGACCAGTCACCTGATGCGTCTGATCGAACTCCTCGACGCCGACCACCGCCCCACACAGGGGGTCGAGGTGTCCATGCCCACCCTCGACGTCCGCACCACCCTCGATCTGCGCACCCTGCTCACCCGGCACGGGATGGACCTGGGAAGTTTCGAGGGAATCTTCGCCAGGGCCGCTGTCGAGGACGCCAGGCAACAGGCGCGGCTCCAGGTCACGGCCAAGGGCACCGTCGGGGCCGCTGTGACGGAGATCAGCATGATGGAGGTCTCAGCCCCGATCAACGATGCACTTCCCTTCGTCGTGGACCGGCCCTACCTGATCGACATCACCGCCGAGGCCACCGGCTGGAGCCTCTTCCTCGCCGTGATCACCGACCCGAGCGTCAAGGAGTGAGTCGGCTCGCGGCCGCGGCGATCCGTTCATCACTCGCGGTCAACGCCACCCGGACGTGGGTGGTGGACCGGGTCCCGTAGAAGTCCCCCGGAGCCACCAGGATGCCTCGTTCGGCAAGCCACGCCACCGTGTCACGACACGGTTCGTCACGGGTCGCCCACAGGTACAGCGACCCCTCGGAGTCATCGATGCGGAACCCCGCCGCCTCGAGTGCCGGACGCAGCACGGCGCGACGGGCGAGGTAGCGTTCCCGTTGCTCGATCACGTGGCCCTGGTCCCCCAGCAGCGCGATCAGGGCCGCCTGGACCGGACCGGGCACCATCATCCCCAGGTGCTTGCGGGCCTGCACCAGATCCTGCACCAGCCTCGGGTCACCAGCCACGAAACCCGCCCGATAACCGGCCGCGTTGGAGCGCTTGGACACCGAGTGGACCGCGAGCAGCCCGGTGAGATCACCGTCGCACACCGCCGGGTCCAGGATGCTGTGCGCCTCGGCCTCCCAGGCGAACTCCCCGTAGCACTCGTCGCTGGCCAGCACCGCCCCCAGCCGACGGGCCACCGCCACCCAGGCCCGCAGCTCGGCGATGCCGAGGATGCGACCACTCGGATTGGCCGGGGAGTTGATCCAGATCAACCGGGTGTCCTCCGGAACCGAGGCCGGGTCATCGCACGGCACCGGTCTGGCCCCGACCACCCTGGCCCCCACCTCGTAGGTGGGGTAGGCGATCTCCGGGAACACCACGGCATCGGCCGTCCCCAGCCCGAGCAGCTCGGGGAGCCACCCGACCAGTTCCTTGGTACCGATGACCGGCAGCACACCCTCGTGGCTGAGCCCCTGTGCGTGCCACCGATGCTCGAGATGGCCGATGATCGCATCACGCAGCTCAGCCGTTCCCCACACCGTCGGATAGCCGTGGGAGTCAGCGGCCGCGGCGAGCGCATCGCGAGCGACCTGCGGGGTGGGATCGACCGGAGTGCCGACGGAGAGGTCGACGAGACCTCCGGGATGCGCGGAGGCCACACGCCTCGCCTCCGCCAGGCTGTCCCAGGGGAAGTCCGGCAAGGACTCCGCGAGCCCCATCACTGCCCCTGTGGCGGCAGGGCCTCGACGATGGGGTGGTCACCATCGACGGGGCCGAGACGTGCAGCCCCGCCCGGGGATCCGATGGACTCGAAGAACTGCGCATTGACGTCGTAGTACTCCGCCTGGTCATCCGGCAGGTCATCCTCGTAGTAGATGGCCTCGACCGGGCACACCGGCTCACAGGCCCCACAGTCGACGCATTCCTCCGGGTGGATGTAGAGCATCCGGTTTCCCTCGTAGATGCAGTCGACGGGACACTCCTCCACACAGGCCCGGTCCTTGACGTCGACGCACGGCAAACCGATGATGTAGGTCACTTCCGCTCCTTCACACTTGTCGCGGCCAAGCTTAGAGCCTGTGTCAACCGGTGGAAACCAGCCACAGCACCTGGACGGGGATGACCAGCTCAGTTCTCCCCCGGCTCCGGGTTCTTGGGGGCGCAGGAGATCTTGTCACCCGCCGAGTACTTCCAGGTGTAGTTCTCCGTCTTGGCGACCTCCCCGTCCTTGTAGAACAGCCGCTGCCAGGTCGCCGTGAAGCCCTGGATCGGTGACTGGGGTTTGCAGTCCGGGGTGTCCAGCACCCGTTCCCTGCCGTAGTAGTAGTCGGACTTCACGGGCTCGGAGGACTCCACCTTGTCCCAGGTGGGGATGGAGTGGATCCTGAAGGTGACGCTGCCCTTGCTGCCGGAGGAGGAAGGACTGATGAATCCCTCGATGTAGGCCGGGTACTCGGTGTTGTTCTTGAAGGACATGTCGAGGGCCCCGTACACGACGGTGGCCTCACGCCCCACCGGGTAGCGGTCGAAGTAGAGGCTGTGCGGTTTGTGTTCGATGTCCTCGTAGCCCGCGAAGAACCCCGCGTTGTACAAGGTGGTGGCCGCCTGGGAGACCCCGCCCCCCAGGTCCTTGACCAGGACACCGTCCTTGATCATGTACCCCTCGGTGAAACCGTTCGCCGCGGTCCGCTCACCCAGGGTGCCGTTGAGGCTGAAGGTCTCCCCCGGCATCAGCACGGTGCCGTTGACCAGTTCGGCGGCCCGCCCGATGTTGGTGTTGCGGTAGGGGGCGTGCGGATAGCTGGTGGTGAACTCACCGATCACCTGGGTGGGCTTGAGCCGCTCGGCATCCACCGTGGCGAACTCCGCGGGTCCCTGGACCACCTCGACGTTGACGCTCCGGGCCTCACCACTCTTCGTCGCGGCCTCCTTGACCCCGGCGGCCAGGCCATCCACGTCGACCTGCTGACCGTCCTCGGAGGGCACCACCTGGATGCTCCCGTCGACCATCGTGTACGAGGCGTTCTTGCCCACCTGGAGGCCGAGTTCCGCCCGGGCCTCACTGGTGAGTTCGAACAGCTTCTTGGGGTCGAGGTGGGGTACCAGCCTGTCCCCCTCGACCCCGAAGGTGGTTGCCCCGGCGATGTGCTCGGGGGCCACGGCGAAGGTACCGTTGTCGCCGACCGTGACCTGGACGGGGCCGCTGAGAGCCGGTTCCGCGAAATCGGCGACGGCCTGGTCCACCATGGCGGTCGTCACTGCAGGGGCCTCATGGACCAACGTCACGGTGACCTTCTGCTGCCCCTGGCGGAAGGCCTCGCTGACGGCCTTCGCCGTCGCCTCGACGTCGAGGACCGAGGAGTCCTCGGACTCGGTGCGCACGATCTGCCCACCCTCGAAACCGAGCGTGGCCTCCGCACCGGCCTTCAGGAAGGTGCCCGAGCTGTTCTCCAACTCGGACCTCAGGGCCTGCTCGTCGACCGCCAGGACCAGCTTCGACTCCCCGCCCCCGAACAGCGTCTTGGCGATGTCCAGTGGATTCCAGCTGGCCCCACCACCGGCCTCGGTGACACTGGCTGCCCAGTCGACGCTCAACCCACTGCTCTCGGGGTCGAGGCTCACCTCGTTGCCGGCGTCGTCGGTGAGGGTGATCGGTTCGGTGTGACGCCCGGCCAGTTCTGAGCGAAGTTTCTCCTCGGCCTCGGCGGGACTCAGCCCTCCGATGGCCACCCCTGCGACGTTGGCATTGGCCGGCACCTTGTCCCCCGCTGCGAAGTGCGCCGCCACATAACCACCGCCCAGGAGCACCACCAACCCAACTCCGCCACCGATCAGCCACTTGCGGGCGGATCCCGACTTCTTCTCGGTCATGCATCTCCTTGCAACATCAACTACACGCGGGGAACACAGCGCACCCAATGGTACGCGAGTAGGCTTGCAGGTTGTTCAGATGACGATTTCAAGGTTTCAGGAGGACTGCCGGGGATGAACCTGCGCAACAGGCTGCGTGCGACGGGACTGCCACGCAGCGTATGGGTGCTGGCGGTCACGAACTTCCTGGTCGCCATCGGATTCGGTGTGGTCATCCCCGTTCTCGGCCCCTTCGCCCGCACCTTCGGCGCCACCAACTTCCAGCTCGGACTCGTTGTCTCGATGTTCGCCCTGATGCGGCTGGTCACGGCCCCGTTGGCCACCCGGATCTCCCGACGCATCGGGGAACGCAATGCCATCACCCTCGGCATGGTCATCGTCGCCACCACGACCTTCGGGGTGGCGATGGCACCCGACCTGTGGTGGATGATCATCGTGCGGGCTCTCGGCGGGATCGGGTCGGTCACCTTCACCATCGCCGCGTTCAACCTGATGATCGCCACCACGCCACAACAACTCCGTGGACGTGCCGCCGGGCTCAACCAGGGCGGTTTCCTGCTCGGGAACATGACCGGACCGGCCCTCGGAGGACTGCTCGGGGCGATCTCGCTGCAGGCCCCGTTCCACTTCTACTCCGTGATGCTCCTGCTCTCGGGCCTGGTCGCGTTCCTCCTGCTGCCCGCCCGGGCGACCCCCCTGCCCAGCACGGCCAAGCAACCGCGCCCCTTCAAGGAGGTGCTGCAGGACATCCGCTACCAGGCCGCCTGCGTCATGGGATTCGCCCAGGGGTGGCAGTCCATCGGGGTCCGTTCGGCACTGATCCCGGTCATGATCACCGAGATCCACCACAAGGACACCGGCTGGGCGGGCATCGCCTTCGCCGTCGCCGCCCTGGTGCAGACCTTGGCTCTCACTCCCGCCGGGCTCGCCACGGATCGGATCGGGCGCCGACCCGTGATGGTGACCACAGGTCTGTTGTGCGGCATCGCAACCTTCGCCATGCCCTTCTCACCCAATGTGTGGGTGCTCATCCTACTGCTGTGCCTGTACGGGATCGGGGGTTCGATGCTCGGCACGGCACCCACGGCCGCCGTCGGTGACGCCACCCAGGGACGTGGCGGCGCCCCCGTCGCCGTCTACTCCATGATCCTGGACCTCGGGGCCATCATCGGCCCTCTGGCGGTCGGAGCGATCGTCGATCACGCCGGCCACGCCGTCGGTTTCGCGGTCGGCGGTTGCATCTTCCTGCTCGGAGCCCTCGTCGCCTTCCTGATCCCCGAGGAACTGGACCGCTCCTCGCTGATCCAGGGCTCCCGGGGCTGATCATCACCTCAGGTGGAAACGCCAGGGCAGGGCCAACGCACCCTCGACGTGGAGGCCGACGTGAGTGGCGAGACCGAGCCAGGACTGCTCGATCCCCGGCCAGATGGTGCGGGTGGACCCGGCCCGGTGCTCACTGGAACGGGCGGGGATGACCTTCTCCAGCAGTGACCCCGTCCCGATGCGTTCCGCTGTTGCCTGATCCGGGTCGAGATCGGCCAGGGCGCAGGCTCGACGCCAGGCCAGGTTCCATCCGCCCAGGTGATCCACCAGGCCCCGTTCCTTCGCGTCGGCGCCGGTCCACACCCGCCCCTTCGCGAGGGTCTCCATCTCCTCCACGGACATCCCCCGGTCCTCAGCGGCAAGGCCCACGAAGGTGTCGTAGATCCGGTCCAGTTCCCGGTTCAGTCGCTCCCAGTCCTCGGTGGTGAACTCGGTGGCCGGGCTCATCATCCCGGCGACGGCACCGATCCGCACCGGCTCACGGGTGATCCCGAGCAGTTCGTGGAGACGTCGGGTGACGAACTTCCCCGCCACGACCCCGATGGATCCGGTCAAGGTGGTGGGCAGGGCCACGATCTCGTCGCACGGCATCGAGACGTAGTAGCCACCGGATCCGGCGACCTGACCCATGCGGGCCACCACGGGACGACCCGACTCACGGACCCGTACCACGCTGCGCCGGATGAAGTCGGAGGCGACGGCGGACCCCCCGGGGCTGTCGACGTCGAACAGCACGGCCTTGATGTCGTCGTCACGGAGCACGGCCCGGAAGTGCTCGTCCACGAGGTCCGATCCCACGGTCTCACCACCGAGGGGGGATCGTCCGCCACGTCCGGTGACGATGCCTCCTCGCAGTGAGATCACGGCCACCTTGGCACGCCCACGGTTGCAGAGCCTCCGGATGCCCTGCGAGCGGCCCTGGTGTCGGGAGACGAACAGCAGCTGGTCGGGTTCGGCCTCCCACTCCTGCAGCAGGGTGGCGTAGACCTGGTCCCGGTAGGCCACCTGATCGACCAGCCCGGCCTGAAGGGCCTGATCCGCGGTCAGTGGCGAGGAGTTGACCGCATCCCAGACCTGCTGGGAGTCCAGGCCGCGCCGCGTGGCGATGGTCGCCACCGCGTCGTCGACGATGGACTGCGCGATGCGCGTGACCATCGCGCGGTTCGCCTCACTCACCTCGTCGGCGGCGAACTGGTCGGCGGCGGTCTTGTACTCGTGGCGCTGGCCGAACTGGGGGTCGATCCCCACCTTGTCCAGCATTCCCTTGAGCAGGGTGATCTGGACCTCCAGACCACCGATGCAGAGCTCACCGGTCGGTTGGACGAAGACCCGCTGACAGGCCGTGGCCAGCTTGTACAGGCCGAGCGCATTGCCCAGCTCACCGAACGACTCGCCCCAGGCAGCGGTCGGTTTGGCCTGGGCGAACTCGTGCAGCACCTCACCGATCTCGTCCAGGACCTGCAGCGGTTGGCCGCAATCGGCGACGTGGACGATCAGTCCCGCCACCCGGGGATCGGTCGCCGCATCATGCAGGGTCTCCCGTAGGGAACCCATCGAGGTCGCCCCGACCACCTGCAGCATCTGGAGGGGGTTACGAGGAAAGGTCTCCAGGACGCCACGGGCCAGATCGAGCTCCAGCACGATGCGACGGGTGGGGCGGGCCAGCTTGCCGAGCAGATTCTTGAGCGCCATGCCCCCACACTACCCAGCAGTCGGACCGCCCCGGACGATGTCACAGCACGCCGCGTGCCACCTTCACGACGTTGTCGACGGTGAAGCCGAACTCCTCGAAGCAGCGCGCACCCGACGCCGAGGCCCCGAAGTGCTCGATGCTGACCGAGGCCCCCTTGGCACCGACGTACTTCGCCCAGCCCATCGCGATGCCGGCCTCGATGGAGACCCGGGCCGTCACCGCGGCGGGCAGCACCTGCTCCCGGTACTCCTCGTCCTGCTGGTCGAACCATTCCTGACAGGGCATGGAGACCACTCGTGTCGGGACTCCTTCGGACTCCAGCCTCGCCGCTGCGTCGATGGCCAGTGCCACCTCCGAGCCGGAGGCGATGAGGATGAGCCGAGGGCTCTCGGAGGCCTCCTTGAGGATGTAGGCACCGGAGGCCACCCCGTCGGCCAGGGCGAACTCAGCGCCGCGGGCCACCGTGCGCAGGTCCTGACGGGACAGGATGATGGCAGCCGGATGATCGGTGCGGCGCAGGATCTCGCCCCACGCGACGGCGGTCTCGTTGGCATCGGCCGGGCGCACCACGTCGAAGTTCGGGATGGCTCGCAGTGAGGCCAGGTGCTCGATGGGCTGATGGGTGGGGCCATCCTCCCCGACGCCGATCGAGTCGTGGGTCCACACGAAGATCGACGGCACCCCCATCAGGGCGGCGAGTCGGGCCGGTGGCCGCATGTAGTCGGCGAACACCAGGAAGGTGCCGCAGTAGGCACGGGTCAGTCCGGACAGGTTGATCCCATTGACGATCCCACCCATCGCGTGCTCACGGATCCCGAAGTGGAGGGTGCGGCCGTACTCGTTGCCCGACCAGTCGTGGGTCTGTCGGTTCTCCGGCAGGAAGCTCGGCTGTCCCTTCATCGTCGTGTTGTTGGAACCGGCGAGATCGGCGGACCCGCCCCACAGCTCGGGCAGCTGCGGGGCCAGGGCGGCCAGCACCTCCCCGGAGGCCTTGCGGGTGGACATCTTCCCCTCGTCGAAGACGGGCAGGGTGAGGTCCTCGGGCAACCTGCGGGCACGGGCCCGGTCGAGGAGAGCCGCACGCTGCGGATTCGCCGCACGCCAGGCCTGGTACCTCTCGTCCCATGCCTCGCGGGCGGCCTTGCCTCGGGAGGCGGCGTTGGCCCGGGTCTTCTCGACGAGGTCCAGGTCGATGGCGAAGGGCTCCGGGTCGAAGCCGAGCCTCTCCTTGAGCTGGGCGATCTCGTCGGCACCGATCTTGTTGCCGTGGACGTCGTGGGAGCCGGCCTTGTTCGGCAGCGGCCACCCGATGATCGTGTTCAGCTTGATGATCGACGGGCGGTCGGTGACCTGCTTGGCCTTCTCGATGGCCTGTGACAGCGCGTCGAGGTCCTCCACGTACTCGCTGCCACCGTTGGTCCAGTCGACCTCCTGGGTGTGCCAGCCGTAGGCCGCGTGGCGGGCCAGCACGTCCTCGGTGAAGGAGATGTTGATGTCACCCTCGATGGTGATGCGGTTGGCGTCGTAGATGACGATGAGGTTCCCGAGGTTCTGGGTGGCGGCCAGTGACGCGGCCTCCGAGGCCACCCCTTCCTGCAGGCAGCCGTCACCGACGATGCAGTAGACGAAGTGGTCGAAGATCGATTCCCCCCGTGGCGCGTCGGGGTCGAACAGACCGCGCTCACGACGGGCCGCCATCGCCATGCCGACGGCGTTGCTGATCCCGGCCCCGAGCGGCCCGGTGGTGCACTCGACGAACCTGGTGTGCCCGTACTCGGGGTGACCCGCGCACTTGGAACCCCAGGTGCGCAGCGACTTCAGGTCGTCCAGCTCGAGGTCGCAGCCCGCCAGGTAGAGCTGGCAGTACTGGGTCAAGGAGGCGTGCCCGACCGACAGCACGAATCGGTCCCTGCCGATCCAGGTGTCGTCGGTCACGTCGAGGTTCATGACCTTCTGGTAGAGCAGATAGGCCACGGGGGCCAGGGAGATCGGGGTGCCGGGGTGGCCGTTGCCCACCTTCTCCACGGCGTCGGCGGCAAGGATGCGGGCGGTGTCAACCGCTCGGGCGTCCAGTTCGGTCCAGTCGAGGGTCATGTCTCTTCCTAATGAGTACCGGTGTTGGGCTGCTGCGCCCGGGGACAGGTTACCTGAGTGTTAGCGCAAACACTCCGGTGGGGTCAGGTCAGAAATCGGTGATGCTGATGGTGGGCCCGTCGAACGGGGTGAGGGTTGCCGGATCCACGATCACCTCCGGCTCCTCGGTCACCACCTCAGGAGTGCTGCCCGGCTGGACGGGACGGATGTCCTCGCCGAGCGCCTCCATCACGAGGCGCCGGATCTCGGATCCGCCGTCAGGGTCATGGGTTCGGATCTCGGCCATGCCGTTCCTCCCTTCAGGTCAGTGGGGGTTTGTCCGACCAGGGGAAGACGATCCACTGGTCGGTTCGTTTCCAGCAGTAGTCGGGTTCGACGATGGTGGAGGGCTTCGTGTAGAGCACCGCGCTGCGCACGTCGGCACCGAAACCACGCAGCAGCTTGACCACCAGCGACAGGGTGCGGCCCGAGTCGGCGACGTCATCAACCACGAGCAGTTGCCTGCCAGCGATCGACTCGGTGTCGAGCATGGGCGCGAGCAGCACCGGGTCCGGCAGTGTCTCCTCCACATCGGTGTAGAACTCGACGTTGATGGCATCGGTGAGCTTGATGCCCAACCGATAGGTCAGCACCCCGGCAGGAATCATCCCGCCGCGTGCGATGGCGATGACGACGCTGGGCCGGAACCCCGACCCGTGCACCTGCTGGGCCAGTTCATCCGCCGCCCGCCCCAACCCGTCCCAGGTCAGGATCTCCTTGCCCTCGGTGTCCGAGGCATCCGCGTGATAGGCCATGCGTGGAATGTTAACGGAAGTGGTGGGTGACGAAGATGATGTCGAGCCAACGACCGAACTTCCGCCCCACTTCGCGCAGCACACCGGACTCCTGGAAACCCATCCGGGCGTGGAAGGCGCGGGAGGCCTCGTTGTCCGCGTCCAGCACCCCGATCATGACGTGGACCCCACGTCCACGGGCGTGGTCGAGCAGTGCCCCCAGAAGCATGCGTCCCGCTCCGGCCGAGCGGTGCCCGTCGGCCACGTACACGGAGTGTTCGACGGTGTGCAGGTAGCCCTGCTTGTCCCGGAAGGGGCCGTAGCTGGCGTACCCGGTGACCACACCGTCGCTCTCCACCACCAGCACCGGGAAGTCCTGACTGCGGAGCCTCTCGAACCACGCGATCCGGTCCTCGACGGTGACCGGTTCCAGATCGTACGAGGCGGTGGTGGCCACCCCCGCCTCGTTGTAGATCTCGGCGATACGGGGCAGGTCGTCGAGGACGGCGGAACGGATGGTCACGGCCATGCCCGCCATCCTAGGGATAGGCTCCTGCCCATGGCCACCGAGGAGGACCTGCGCCGGGCAGGACTGCGCATCATCACCGACGACGACGCCACGGGCAGTGCCCTCGACTACGGGGCGACGGTCCTGTCCTGGGCCCCACGAGGCGGTGAGGAGGTGCTGTTCCTCAGTCGGGACGCCCTGGTCGGGGTGGGCGACGAGATCCACGGTGGCGTGCCCGTGTGTTCACCGTGGTTCGGAAGCGGTCGCGCCGAGGTGACCGTTCCGCACGGCCACGGTCTGGTGCGTTGGGTGCCGTGGCGGCTCACCGACCAGGGCCCGGGGCACCTGGCGTGGGAGCTCACCCAGCAGGAGGTGATCCACCTGCCCGGCGCGGACCGCTACCCGTCGGACCTGCTCCACCGGCTGGAGGCCCGGTTCGGCGAATCCCTCGAGATCACGCTCACCGTCACCTCCCCCACGTCCGCTGTCATCCTCGACCAGGCCCTGCACACCTACCTGCGGGTCGACGACGTGACACAGTGCCGGATCGAGGGCCTGGCAGGTGCCCCCTTCCGCGACTTCGCCACGGATGCCACCTTGGCTGTGGAGCACGAACCACTGCGTCTCGGCGCCCATGTGGACCGGGTCTACCGGCACGACGGTCCCGTCACCCTGGCAGACGGCGGGCGTCGGGTCCGGATCTCCCAGGAGGGCGGGGCGAGTGTGGTGGTGTGGAACCCGGGTCCGGAGCTGCGTTTCCCCGGCCTCGCCCCGGACGAGTGGCGGTCGATGGTGTGCATCGAGGTCGGCAACGTGCAGGACCGGGCGGTGACCGTGCCCGCCGGGGGGAGCCACACCCTCCGGCTGCGGATCACGGTCGATGACTGAGCACCCGTGTGGCCTTCGTGACGGGCATCACGACCGCACTCACGCCACAGACCCAGAAGGTCATCACCCACTTCGTCGCCGCCACACTCCACGGCTTCCTCGGTGGGGATGTCAGTCAGGGCATCAGCTACGGCCTGCGCGTGTCCAAGTACGCGCTGACCCATCACGGTGACCTGACCCACATCACCCCGTCGGAACTCGCCATTCCCACCACCACCGACATCATCCGATGAGCGAGACGACCATGACCACTTCATCCACACCTCGTCCCACGACGAGTGAACTCATCGACTCCCGCCCCCTGACGGGACATCAGAAGAACCTCATCGCCCTGGTCATCGTGGCCAACATCTCCGAGTTCTTCGACTTGCTCCTCATCGGCTTCGTCGTCTCGCTGCTGACCAAGCCGTGGAACCTCACCGGTTTCGAGGCCGCCTGGATCCTCGGTGCCTCCGGGGCGGGGACCGTGCTGGGCGCGATCCTGTGGGGGCCCTGGCGGACCGCATCGGACGACGTGCCTCCTTCTTCTGGTGCGTGGTGCTGTTCACCGTCTTCACCGCACTCACCCTCCTGACCCCCGACCGGGGGTGGATCATGCTGGCGATCCTCCGGGTCATCGTCGGGGCCGGGGTGGGTGGCCTGAACATCACCTCCATCCCGTACGTGCAGGAATTCGTCCCGGCGAGACGTCGTGGGTTGCTGGCCGGCCTGGCCTCGGTGTTCATCCCGATCGGTCTGCTGCTCGGCGCCCAGGCCCAGCTGTGGTTCGGGGAGACCATCGGCTGGCGCGGCCTGATCGCTCTCGGTGCCCTCCCGATCCTGCTGCTGCTGTGGCTGCGGACGGTGCCCGAGTCCCCGCGCTTCCTGCAGTCCCGGGGACGGGACGACGAGGCCCGTTCCACCGGCCTCGGGCTCGGCTACGGCATCGGTGCCACGGCGAAGATCATCGGTCCCTTCCTCATGGGTGCCCTGATCGGTGGTGACGCCATCAAGCAGAACGTGACCCGGGACGCGGTGCCACCTGCGTTCTTCCTGTTCGCGGTGCTGCTCGTGGTCGGCGGGATCATCTATCTCCTCGCGAAGGAGACCCGCAACGTCGCCCTCGAGAAGATCTGAGCGGTTCTGCACCGGGCGGTGGGTCCCGGTTCCGGCCGGGACCCACCGCCCGGTTCGGGGTGAGAGAATCGGGAGCGCGATGATGAGACTGACGAGCCTGATGCCTGCCGAGCCGACCCCGGATGCCCTGTTCGACGCGTTGACCACGTGGACCGCCGAGCAGGGGATCTCCCTGTACCCGCACCAGGAGGAGTCCCTGTTGGCGATCCTGGCCGGGGACCACGCCATCGTGACCACACCGACCGGGTCGGGCAAGTCACTGATCGCCCTGGGGGCGCACCTCGCGGCCTTCGCCGAGGGCGGACGGACCTACTACACCGCCCCCATCAAGGCCTTGGTGAACGAGAAGTTCTTCGCCCTGTGCGATGCCTTCGGTGCCGACAACGTCGGCATGGTGACCGGGGATGCCTCGGTCAACCCGGAGGCTCCCATCATCTGCTGCACCGCGGAGATCCTGGCCAACCTGGCGCTCCGGGAGGGGCGTGAGGCCGAGGTCTCCCAGGTCGTGATGGATGAGTTCCACTTCCTGGCCGAACCGGAACGGGGCTGGGCCTGGCAGGTACCGCTCGTGGAGCTGCCCCAGGCCCAGTTCGTCATCATGTCGGCCACCCTGGGCGATGTCACCGAGCTGGCGGCCGACCTGACACGACGGACGGGACGCGAGACCGCGGTCATCGGCGGGGTCAGCCGGCCGGTGCCCCTGACCTACCGGTGGGCGCTCACCCCGATCCACGAAACCATCGCCGAGATCGTGGAGACCCACCAGGCCCCGGTCTACATCGTCCACGCCACCCAGGGTGCGGCGGTGGATCAGGCGACGGCGCTGCTGAGCCAGGGCGTGGTGCGCAAGGCCTCGGCCGCGGTGCCCGCCGAGCTGAAGGAGGCGCTGCAGGGTTTTCCCTTCGCCGGGGGCTTCGGGCAGACCCTGGCCAAGCTGCTGCGCGGCGGGATCGGGGTGCATCACGCCGGGATGCTGCCGAGGTACCGTCGGCTGGTGGAGCAGCTGGCGCAGCGCGGCCTGCTGGCGGTGATCTGCGGCACCGACACCCTGGGGGTGGGGATCAACGTCCCGATCCGCACGGTGTTGTTCAGTGCGTTGACGAAGTTCGACGGGAGACGCTCGCGGGTGCTGCGCAGCCGTGAGTTCCACCAGATCGCGGGTCGGGCCGGACGGGCAGGGTTCGACACCCTGGGCAACGTCGTCGCCCAGGCCCCGGAGCACGAGGTGGAGAACGCCCGCATCCTGGCGAAGTTCGCAGGGGACGAGAAGAAGCTGCGCTCGGTGAGGCGCAGGAAGCCGCCGGAGGGGTTCGTCAACTACACGGAGGCGACGTTCACCAAGCTGGTGGATTCCACCCCGGAGTCGTTGCACGCCCGGATGCGGATCAGTCATTCGCTGCTGCTCAACCTGCTGCAGCGCGACGAGGAGACCAGCGTCGCGGTGGCCCGGCTGGTGGATTCCACCAAGGTGGAGGGCAAGACCAGGCGGGCGCTGCTGCGTCGCGCGGTGCAGCTGGGCCGTTCCCTGCTCCGGGCCGGTGTGGTGACCCGGCTTGCCGAGCCCACCCCGGGTGGACGACGCCACGAGTTGAACGTCGACCTGCAGCGGGACTTCGCCTTGAACCAGCCGCTGTCGGCCTTCGCCCTGGCGGTGATCGACACCTTGGACCCCACCTCCCCGGAGTACGCCCTGGATGTGGTCTCGGTCATCGAATCCACCCTGGAGGACCCCAGGGTGTTGCTGCTGGCGCAGCAGTTCAAGGCCCGGGGCGAGGCGGTGGCCGAGATGAAGGCCGATGGCTGGGACTACGAGGAGCGGATGGAGGCGCTGGAGGAGGTGACCTGGCCGCAGCCGTTGGCCGAGCTGCTGGAGCAGGCCCACCTGGAGTACTCGGCCCTGCACCCGTGGTTGGCAGAGACCCCGGTCAACCCGAAGTCGGTGGTGCGTGACATGTACCTGCAGGGGATGACCTTCGGCGAGTACGTCGCCCACTACAAGCTGCAGCGCACCGAGGGCTTGCTGCTGCGCTACCTGACCGATGCCTACCGGGCGCTTCGGCAGACCGTGCCCGAGTCGTTGCGCACCGAGGAGTTGAACGACCTGATCGACTGGCTGGGGGCCTCCACCCGGCTGGTGGACTCCTCGCTGCTGGACGAGTGGAACGAGCTCGCCGAGCTGGCCGGGGTGGTCGTCGAGCAGCGCCTCGAGACGACAGCCCCGGCCCGTCCGGTCACCGGTAATGAGCGGGCCTTCAGGGTGATGGTGCGCAACGCGATGTGGCGTCGCGTGGAACTGTGCGCCGATGACGACGTGGATGCGCTGGCCGCACTGACCAGCGGGGACCCGATGACCAGGCAGCGCTGGGATGACGCCCTGGCTGACTACTGGGACGAGCACGAGGACATCGGGGTGGGCTCAGATGCCAGGGGACCTGCCTTCTTCGTCGTGGAGACCCGTCGGGGTGGGAGGCTGTGGGAGGTACGCCAGATTCTCGACGACCCGGCGGGCAACCGGGACTGGTCGATACTGGCCACCGTCGATCTGGACGAGTGCGACGAGGCGGGTGAGCTGGTGCTGAGGACCCTGGACTTCAGCCGTCTCGACGGGTGAGAGGGTGCGCGGCGGTTCTGGCTCCGTACCCGGTGTGAGAGCCCAGCTTCGCCAGAGCACACCCAAGGGTGTTATTCACGTCCTGAACCTCCGCTCGACCATCGCCTACGATTGGAGCATGTCTGCTGGGGATTCATCTCCATATCCGAGTTGGCTCCGGCTGTGCGCCTACGGTGCGTTCGCTGCGGTCATTCCCTCCGCGCTGTGGCGGGTGCTCATGATCATCGGGCTACTCCCGGGGACTGCCGAGTTGCGCGAGTTCGAGCTTGCAGGAGATCCGGCGCTCCGCTACGCCTACGTCGTTGGCCTCTCAGTCATGCAACTCGCGACCGGCTACCTTGCCGTCGGGTTGGTGCGGCCGTGGGGCACCACTCTCTTCGGGAGGCAGGTTCCGCCGATCCTTCCCCTCGTGTTGGGCACCGCGGGTGGGGTAGCGGTGACCTGGATCTTCAACATCTCGATGGTGGCTGCCATCGCTCAAGGCAGTCGGCCTGACGCCGGTCTTGTCTCGGGATGGCCGCTGGTCATCATGGTCTGGTGTTATCTACCAATCCTGCTGTGGGGCCCGTTGGTTGTCGCGTCGTCGTGGGGCCACTGGCACCATCGTCGAACCGCGCCCATCGCCTGAGTGAAATGAGCAGAAGGACAGATGCCTCTGCCCCGAAGGTTTGATTGATTGGGCACACCCACCTGCACAACCTGCTGTCACTGCATCCGGGCTGTCTCCCTGCGACGGTGCTGTCGTGGCACCCCGAGACCTTTCACAACAGGTGCCGGATGCGGTGGGTGAACAGCGGGGACCAGTTCGCCTCCACGATGCGCGGATCGACGAACCGGGCCTCAGCGATCTCGGCGCGGGGCTCGGGTAGCTCTGTCAGGGGCTCCGGGTGGCGGAGGATGTCGGCCACCACGACGTGGCCGGGTTCGTTGGCGGCCTCGGCGCGGACCCGGCCCAGCCAGGTGAGTTCCTCCGGGGCGATGTGCAGGCCCAGTTCCTCGTCCAGCTCCCTGGCAGCACACTGTGCGGGTGTTTCTCCCGGTTCCGGTTTCCCACCGGGGTTGAGGAGGCGCTGGGTGCCGCGTTTGCGCACCATGAGCACCTGCCCTGCGGCATTGGTGAGGATGACGGCGCTGACGTGAATCTCCGGGGTCATGCCGGGGCTCCTGATCCGAGCAGGGCGAGCAGCAGGGTGGATGTGGTTCCGGCCAGCAGCAACAGGGCGACATCGTTGGCCCGGAAGCGTCGTTGCACCACCTGGAGCAGCATCACACCGAGGGGAACGGCCCAGGCCACCGTCGCCGTCGGTGCCCCGACGCTGGTGGCGGTGTCGATGCAACCGAGCCACAGGGAGCAGGAGGTGGTGCACAGCAGGCCGCAGATCACGGGCAGAATCCAGAGGCTGAGTGCCGTGGCGAACCGGGACTCCTTGATCCGGTCGAAGAACGCCATGACGAACAGGGCGACGGCGGCGCAGGCGCTGATGGCCGCCGCGAAGGCGAGTGCGGCCATGGCCAGACCGGTCCCGATCCCGCCCGCGGCGGTGCCGGTGGCATACCCCATGCCGGAGACGAGCTTGACCAGGATCGGTCCGGGCAGGGCGTTCGCGATCGGGACGAGCTGGTGGTAGAAGACGTCGGCATCGACCAGACCGGGGACCACGAAGAAGCCGTCGGCGACGGCGATGTAGGCGGCCCCACCGCCGAAGGAGGACAGCGTCGAGGCCACCACGAGTCCCATGAACCGCAAGCCGCCGGGGATGAGGAGTGCTCCTGCCACGAGGCAACCCAGGCTGATCCCCGTCAGCACGGATGCCGTGGTGAGGCTGCCTGGTTCCGTGGTCTGCTGTCTCGGGGGTGCCTCCGGGTCGTGACGTCGTGCCCGCCAGGCGGTGATCCCGATGGCGGCCAGGGCGACGACGATGAGCTGGAAGGTCGTCAGATGGGGTGCCTCGATGCTGACCTCGGCCCCGAGGAGCCGGGCGATCAGTGTGAACAGTCGTCCTGCGCCAGTGGCGAGGAAACACACCAGGGTGAGCCCGATGAAGGTCCTGGCGCGTCCGCTCCTGCGGATCACCCCGATGACGTAACCGGCCACGACCAGGAGGATGAACAGTGAGACGCCGAAGGCCGCGTACTCGATCCATCGGATCGCGGCCTCCCCCAGCCAGGTGAAGGCCAGGAGGATGAGCAGGGCGAGCAGTGCCCCCGGCAGTCCCATCGCGAATGCGGCGAGTGTGCTCGCCATCACCCCGGTGCCCACCCCGGCCAGGGCGGCCATCTTGACGGGGAAGGCCCCGGGGGTGAGGTTGGTCACGACGGTGTGGGTGCCGAAGGTGGCCTCGTCGACGACGTGGCCGCGTTCCACGAACTGCCGGTGCAGCACGGGGATGAGCACTGCACCTCCCCCGAAACCGATGAGTCCAACCGTCAGGGATGAGCGCACCACCGTGCCGATCCGCATCGTGCTCCTTTCCGCAGCGACAACCTATCTCACACGGGGCGGATCATGCTCCGGTGCGGGATGCCTGCCTCGAGGAACTCCTCACCGACGGCGCGGAAGCCGAACCGTTCGTAGAGGCCCACGACATCGCGCTGTGAGTGGATGACCACCGGTTCGTCCCGGAACTGCTCGAGGATCGCGGTGACGAGCCCTGTGGCCAGCCCTTCTCCCCGACGGGCGGCCCGCACCGCGACCCGTCCGAAACTGGCGACCGCTCCGTGCTCAGGCGTGGCCAGGCGCACCGATCGGGCGTATGCGACGATCCCTGCCGGACCGGCGACCCACCAGTGCCGGGTGTCCCGGGCCCGGTCGAGGTCGTCGAGATCGGCCACGGTGATCCGTTGCTCCAGATGGAAGACGAGTTCTCGCAGCTGTGCGATCTCGTAGAGCTCATCTGTGCTCAGCTCCCGAAACGGTCTCACCCGGATGGTCATGTGCCGTGCTCCTTCTCCCCGGACCATGCTACGAGGCGTTCCCGGAGCCGGGTCGTTGCCGCCCCTGCACAGGGATGTGTTCCTGAAGTAGCCTTGCACCAGGTGTGACATCAGCGCAGAAAGGTCCCTCATGAACGAGCATCACCCCCCTGGCATGCAACCCGCCCAGCAGCCGCAGCCGGGCCAGGTCCCGTACGGGCACGCCCAGTACGGCGGCCCCCCACCCCAGGGTCACTGGCAGATGACTCCCCCGGTGAAACCGCAACGTCCGGGAGGCGCGACCGGAGCCGGGGTGCTCGGCATCATCAGTGGCAGTCTCGGCCTCATCAAGGCAATCCTGCTCATCGTCACGACGGCGGTGCTCCAAAGTGGCGAGGTGATCGTCAACCTGAAGAACCCGGAGTTGGTGATTGCCCTGACCAACATCAACGGCTACGGCACGCTGGTCGCGGCAGTGGCGCTCCTGGTCAGCGGGATCACCTTCCTCAAGGGCAAGGGGCACGGTGTGTTGTTGGCGGCTGCCTGCGCCCAGGCCGCCCTGGTCATCCTCAGCCTGGTCATCGAGATCACGGCGGACACCCTGGCAAACCCGAGTGTGGTGCTGGGGCTCATCATCGGGGCCGGCCTCGCCGGGACCACCATCTTCCTCCTGCTCAGCCCGGATGTGCAACGCTGGAAGAAGTAGGACTGTTCCCCTGCGGTCACCCCGTGCGGGCAACAGGTTGGACCCGCTGCGTATCATCGAGGACAGACAGAGTTTTCAGGAGTGATGTCGGGTGTCCAGCGGTTTCTTCTTCATGATGATCCTGCTCGCGTTGGTGTTCTTCGCGATGCGGGGTCACCGCATGCTCGGCGGGGGTGGCGCTCCCCAGCAGCTGGCCGCCACTGGGTACCCTGCCCCGGGCCTGGAGCCCCGGATGACCGATGCTGCCCGGGCCTCCCTGGACGCCGACATCACCCGGTTCGGTGACGAACTGCGGGAGCTGGACCTGGACGTCGTCGGGTACGACCTCGACAAGGAGGCCCAGGCCAGGTACGCCGAGGCGCTGGATGCCTACGAGAACGCCAAGCAGGCCATGAACATGGCCCAGCTGGCCTCGGACGCCACGGCGGTGGCCCACATCCTGGAGGAGGGACGCTACGCCATGGCCTGTGTGCGGTCCGGGGCACGTGGTGAGCCGATGCCGGAGCGTCGTCCCCCCTGTTTCTTCGACCCGTCGCACGGCCCGTCCACCCGCAACGTGATGTGGACCCCCGACGGCGGGACCGCGCGCGAGGTCCCGGCCTGCGCCTTGGACGCGGCCCGGGTGACCTCGGGTGCCGCCCCGCACATCCGCATGGTGCAGCAGGGCTACCAGGCGGTGCCCTACTGGCAGGACCAGGGCCACGCCGCCTACGCCCGTGGCTATTACGAGCCCTACATGGGCGGCGGCCAGATGGTGGACGGCATGGTCAAGGGGGCACTGCTGTTCGGCGGTCTCTCCCTGTTCATGGGGCTGCTCGACGACTGACCGCCGTGGGTGCCACCAGGAGCCCAGGACCTCGGGTACTCTTGCTGGCCGTATGTCCTCCTCCGCCTTCGAACACCTGTCCCCCGCCTACCCGCAGCGCGCCGCCTGGGGGACTGCGCAGAGCCTGCGCGCCTGGCAGGTGGCGGCCCTGGAGCTCTACGAGCGGGACCAGCCCCGCGATTTCCTGTGCGTGGCCACACCGGGGGCCGGCAAGACCACCTTCGCGCTCAGGGTGGCCCACCAGCTGCTGCACACCCGCACGGTGCGCCGCATCGTCGTGGTGACCCCCACCGAGCACCTGAAGACACAGTGGGCGGATGCCGCCGCCCGGGTCGGCATCCACCTCGACCCAGGCAACGGGGGCACCCGGCGGGGTCGGTCCAAGCAGTTCGACGGCTCCGTGGTCACCTACGCCGGGGTGACGGTCCGGGCCCACGCCTACGAGGCCCTGTGCCATGACGTGAAGACCCTGGTGATCTTCGACGAGCTCCACCACGCGGGCGACGCGAAGAGCTGGGGCGATGGCATCAAGCAGGCCTTCAGCGCGGCGACCCGTCGTCTGGCGCTGACCGGCACCCCGTTCCGTTCCGATGACAACCCCATCCCGTTCGTCACCTACGAGGAGTCGGCCTCCGGGGTCAAGACCTCCCGGGCCGACTACACCTACGGCTACAAGGAGGCCCTGGCCGACCACGTGGTGCGCCCCGTGGTGTTCATGAACTACGGCGGCCAGATGAGGTGGCGGATGCGCTCCGGTGAGGTGCTGGACGCCGACCTCGGCTCGATGCTCACCAAGGACCTGACCGCCCACGCCTGGCGCACCGCCCTGTCCCCCACCGGGGAGTGGATCCCAGCCGTGCTGCGGGCCGCCGACCAACGGCTGACCCAGGTGCGCCGCACCCTGCCCGACGCCGGAGGCCTGGTGATAGCGACGAACCAGACCGTCGCCCGCGCCTACGCCAGACTGCTCACCGAGATCACCGGCACCACACCGACGGTGATCCTCTCCGACGACGCGTCGGCGGGGAAGCGGATCGAGGAGTTCTCGGCCTCCGAGGACCGCTGGATGGTGGCGGTGCGGATGGTCTCCGAGGGAGTGGACGTGCCCCGGCTGGCGGTCGGGGTCTACGCCACCTCCACCTCCACCCCACTGTTCTTCGCCCAGGCGGTGGGACGGTTCGTGCGTTCCCGCCGTCGCGGCGAGGTGGCCACCGTCTTCCTGCCGACCGTGCCGATCCTGCTGGCCCACGCCGCCACGCTGGAGCGGCAGCGCGACCACGTGCTGGGCCGTCCCAAGACCGAGGAGGGGGACCTGTGGGCCGAGACCGAGGCCCTGATCGAGGCGGCGAACCGCAGCGAAGGAGCAACCGACGACCTGCTGGGGGAGTTCGAGGCCCTGGACTCCCAGGCCACCTTCGACCACGTGCTGTTCGACTCCCAGGCCTTCGGGATGCACGCGGAACCGACCAGCCAGGACGAGCTGGACTACCTGGGGCTGCCCGGACTGCTGGAGCCCGACCAGGTGAGCGTGCTGCTGGCCGAGCGGCAGCGCCGCCAGATCCGCCGTCGAGAACGCAAGGACCCGAAGTCACAGCCCGAGGTGCCGCTCCACCGGGCGCTCGCCACCCAGCGCAAGGAGCTCAACTCCCTGGTCAGTCAGTTGGCCCGCATCGAGCAGCGCCCCCACAGCCACGTCCACGCCGACCTGCGGCGGGAATGTGGTGGCCCTCCCCTGGCCCAGGCCACCACCGAGCAGGTGGCCGAACGGATCGCCCAGGCCAGGAAGTGGCTGCGCCGCTGATCTCAGAAGCTGTCCATGTCCGCATGGTGCGTGTGGAGACGACGTGAGGCCTCGGCCAGCGAACCGGACAGCGACGGATAGACGGTGAAGCTGGAACTGAACTCATCGACGGTGACCCGGGTCCGAACCGCCACCGACACCGAGTGGATCAGCTCCGAGGCGTTGGGGGCCACGACCACCCCACCGATGATGATGCCCGTGGTGGGCAGGCAGAACAGCTTGACGAAACCATCGGTGAAACCCTGCATCTTGGCGCGGGGATTGGAGGCCAGGGGCAGCAGCACGGAGGCCACCCGGACGGAGCCTGCATCCACCTGCCGCTGCGTGACCCCGACGGTGGCGATCTCGGGTGAGGTGAACACGTTGGCCGAGACGTTGCGCAGGTTCAGTGGGGCGACGGCGTCGCCGAGGCAGTGGTACATGGCGATGCGTCCCTGCATCGCGGCGACCGAGGCCAGCGCGAAGACCCCGGTGACGTCCCCGGCGGCGTAGATGTTGCGCACCGAGGTGCGGGAGACCTTGTCGACGACGACGTGGCCCGACGCGGTCAGCTCCACCCCGACCTCGCCCAGGCCGAGCCCGTGGGTGTTCGGCACGGAACCCACCGCCATGAGGCAGTGTGAACCGTGCACCTCGCGACCATCCGCGAGGGTCACCACGACGCCGTCGCCCTCGGTGCGGGCCGCCACGGCGCGGGACCGGCTCATCACCTCCATGCCGCGGTCGGTGAAGGCACGCTGCAGCACGTGAGCGGCATCGGGATCCTCACCGGGTAGCACCTGGTCGCGGGAACTGACCAGCACCACCTCGGCGCCCAGCGCATCGTAGGCCGAGGCGAACTCCGCGCCGGTGACGCCGGAACCCACGACGATGAGACGGCTCGGCAGTTCGACGAGGTCGTAGAGCTGTTTCCAGTTGAGCACCCGGTGGCCGTCACAGGGAGCATCCGGCAGTTCGCGAGGGGTGGTCCCGGTGGCCACCAGGATGACATCGGCCTCGAGCCGTTGCTCGCTCTTCCCCTCCTGCACGACGACGGTGGTGCGGCCGTCGAGACGGGCCGTGCCGCGGAGCAGTGTGACCCCCTCGTGGGTGAGTCGACCCGCGATGTCGCGGGACTGCGCGGTGGCCAGGTTGCGCACCCGATGGTTCAGCTCGGCCAGGTTCACCTCGACGACATTGGTGGCGTCGTTGCCCGGGAAGTGCAGCCCCAGGTTTCCGGCCCGCTCCATCGTGCTCATCACCTCGGCGGCCGCGATGAGGGTCTTGGAGGGCACGCAGTCGGTGAGCACCGCCGCCCCACCCAGCCCGTCACGTTCGATGAGGGTCACCTCCCCACCCAGCTGTGCTGCCACGAGGGCGGCCTCGTAGCCACCCGGACCTCCGCCGATGATCGCAACCTTTGCCACGCGTTCATCTTGGCACACCATGTCTCGTCGCCGCGCATCGTTGCGACATGTCGTCGCAGCTGGTGCGGCCTCGTGGTTGCGACCCACATCCGGGGTCTCCCCAGTAGGCTGAACGCATGACAGACAACGCCAAGCAACTCGCCAGTGACGCCGCCGCCTTCCTGAAGGATCGCTTCGAGACCGACCACATCGACATCGCCCTGGTGCTCGGGTCCGGCTGGTCCAGCGGTGCCGAGCAGCTGGGCGAGGCGATCGGGGAGATCGAGCTGGGTGCGGTACCCGGTTTCAGCCGCCCCGTCGTCAGTGGGCACGGCGGCAAACTGCTGTTGCGCCGCACCACCAGCGGGAAGGTCGCGGCGGTGCTGACGGGACGAACCCACTACTACGAGGGCCGCGGGGTCGCCCCGGTCGTCCACGGGGTCCGCACCGCCGCGGCATGGGGGGCCACGACGCTGGTGCTCACCAATGGCTGCGGTGGCCTGAACCCGGCCTGGGTGCCGGGCACCGTGGTGCTGCTGAAGGACCACATCAACCTCACCGGCGACACCCCACTGGTCGGGGCCACCTTCGTGGATCTGTCCCAGGCCTACTCGAGGCGACTGCGGGACCTGGCCCACACCGTCGACCCCGAGCTGCCGGAGGGGGTCTACGTCCAGTTCCGAGGACCGCAGTACGAGACCCCCGCGGAGGTGAGGATGGCGGGCATCCTGGGTGGTGACCTGGTGGGCATGTCCACGGCCCTCGAGACCATCGCGGCCCGGGAAGCGGGCCTGGAGGTGCTGGGGCTGTCGCTGGTGACCAATGCCGCCGCCGGGATGGGCGATGCCGACCTGGACCACACAGAGGTGCTGCAGACCGGGCGCGACGCGGGTCCCCGACTGGCCAGCCTGCTGGCCGGGATCGTGGGTGTGCTGTGAGCGCGGAGGGCGCGGCCCGCGCGTGGCTGACCATCGACCCCGACCCCGACACCCGCTCCGAGCTGCAGCAGCTGCTCGACGACGGTGCCCGGGCAGAACTGGCCGATGCCTTCCGCGGTCCCCTGGAGTTCGGCACCGCCGGGCTGAGGGGGCGGATGGGGCCCGGCCCGAACCGGATGAACCGGGTGGTGGTGGCCCAGGCGGCCGCCGGGATCGGCGACTGGCTGAACCAGCACGGTCATGCCGGGCAGCGGGTCATCATCGGTTTCGACGCCCGGCGCAAGTCGCGGGACTTCGCGACGGAGTCGGCGACGATCCTCGCCGGGGCGGGGTTCGAGGTCCTGCTGACCGGCTCCCCGACCCCGACCCCGGTCGTGGCGTTCGGGATCCGGCACCACGGGTGCGTGGCGGGCATCGTCGTCACGGCCTCCCACAACCCGGCCGCGGACAACGGCTACAAGGTGTACCTGGGGGACGGCTCCCAGATCATCCCGCCGACGGATTCCGAGATGGCGACCTGCATCGCCGCCCACACCATCGACTCGCTGGCCGATCTGCCCCGCTCCGATGAGTACGGTGTCCTCGGCGAGGAACTGCTCGACGCCTACATCGACCAGACGGCGAGGCTGGTGCCCTCGACGAGCCCGCGCAAGTTGTCGTGGGTGCACACCGCGATGCACGGGGTGGGCGCCCACGCGATGCGACGCCTGAGCGCGGCGGCCGGGTTCGCGGCGCCGACGGAGGTTGCGGAGCAGGCGGAGCCGGATCCGGCCTTTCCGACGGTGGCCTTCCCCAATCCCGAGGAGGCGGGGGCGATCGACCTGGCACTGGCACGCGCCGCCGAGGTGGGTGCCGATGTCGTCATCGCGAACGATCCTGACGCCGACCGGTGCGCCGTGGCGGCGGTCGTCGACGGCGGATGGCGCATGCTGACCGGGGACGAGCTGGGGCTCCTGCTGGGCGACCACATGATCGCCCGCGGCGCCCCCGGGGTGCTGGCGAACTCGGTGGTGTCCTCCCGGGGCCTGGAGAAGCTCGCCCAGCTGCGGGAACGGCGTCACGTCACCACCCTCACCGGTTTCAAGTGGATCGGCAGGGTGCCGGATCTGGCCTTCGGTTACGAGGAGGCCATCGGCTACTGCTGCGACTCGGACCGGGTCCCCGACAAGGACGGCCTGTCCGCCGCCCTCATGGTCCTGGAACTGGCCGCCACCCTCAAGGCGCGCGGGCTGACCCTGGCGGATCGGCTCGATGAGCTGGCGGCCGAACTGGGCCTGTTCGCCACGGCCCAGCTGTCCCTGCGGTTCGAGGACCTCAGCCTCATCTCGGCGGCGGTGGATCGTCTCCGTCAGGCGCCCCCCGCCACCCTTCTCGGGGTGCCGGTGGTGTTCCTTGACCTCGCGGAGGGCTCCCCCGACCTGCCGCCGACGAACGCGGTCATGCTCGTCAGCGACGCGGTCCGGGTGATCGTCCGCCCGTCCGGAACCGAACCGAAGCTGAAGTGCTACCTGGAGGTGTGCCTGCCGAAGGACCGCACCCAGATCGGCTCGGCAGCCCGGTTCGCCGCAGCCACCCGCCTGACGACCCTGCGCGAACAGGTCCGCCAGATCCTGGGCGTCGGCTGACCCTCAGCCGACCGCGTTGAGGCCGACGAGGATCGGCCAGTGTTCGGTGGGGGTGCCGCCCTCATCCGTCCACCCTCGGCAGCATCACTGCTCCTGAGGCACAAACCGGTGGCGGGCGTCGCCGATCTCCTCAAGGGATTGATGACGCCCGCTGCTCACACCGGACCACGCGTGCCAGCGCGCAGTCCATGTCGAGACCTCTGGCACTCATCCTTCAGTCACCCCCTCCCACCGGCTTCCGCAGCACGCTGATTCGCCTGCCTTGGGCCGGAAACGCCTGCCGATTCTCTTCGCCTGTCCAGTTGGACAGGCGAGCCACAGGCGAGCCACACCCAACACAGGCGAACCCGGGACAAGACAGGCGAAACCACCACGGTCAGGAAACACCATCCTGGAGGGTCGTGCAGGGGGCAGACCTCGGGTCAGGGCGACCTTGAAGCCTCCGCTGAACAACCCTCCTGCTCTGACTCTCGTGAGCAACGCCGCAACCGTGCCGACCCCCGCTACTGCTCCGAGAGGGCACACCGAGTCATCGTGGCCGCAAAACCAGTCGGTTCCCCCTTGAGCAATCTCCTCAGGTCATCAGCTGGACCCTCAAATCCTGCAGCGGAATAATGCGCAAACATTGCTTTCAGCAGCGCACGGGAACCATGGTCATAACGACGAGCCGCCACCCGGGCCACCAACCACGACGGCCAGCGCTGCACGGAGACGTCATGTCCCCAGGCGTCGGCCATACGTTCAGCCATCTGCCGCATGGTCAGCCGTTCGGCTCCGGCCAAGGTGTACGTCTGGCGCTCATGCCCGTCCTCGACCAGCACGATCGCCGCAGCTCGACCCACGTCGGCCACGTCAATGGGGGTGAACCAGCTGTCGGGCGAAAACGGCAATCGCAACCGCGTTCTTGCCCGGTTGAGGAAAGCCAAGGCGGTTTGCGCATACATCGCCGGGCGAACTATCGTCCACGACAACGCCGACTCCCGAAGCAATTCCTCGACCTGCCACTTGCGCCAATGATGCGGCATGTCAGGTGTCTCGGCGTGCATCACCGAGTGATACACCAGGCGCACCCCATCCACCCGCGTTGCCGCTTTCATCACGTTCCGACCAAACGCCACCTCATGCGGGGAATATGTCGGCGGGATGTGATACACCGCGTCAATCCCGGACAGCGCTTCCGTCAACGCCTCGATGTCGGCAAAATCAGCTTCAGCTCTCTCAACCCCCTCGGGCAGAGAAACCGAGGCCCCGGGTCGGACCACTGCCCGCACCGCTGCTCCACGAGCCACCAACTCGGGAAGTAGGGCTGCGCCCGTCTGGCCAGCTGCGCCCAGCACAGCGACACGAGGTCGACCGACACGGTTCATCTCACTTCTCCCATTCGAAGCTGTTGGCATCTTCAGGTTCACTCACCAACCGACGCTGCCGCAGCACCACATTCCTACTCATCGGCCGGAATCACGTGCCGCCTATCCGCGGATGGGGGCCCAGCTCGGGCCCTCGGTGGCGAGCTTCTCGTCAAGCTTACGGAACAGCGGGGTCGGCTTGGCCAACGGCGTGCCCGGCACGATCTCCCGACGCTCCCAGGTGGCCTGCTGGGCGGCGTAGTCGCCGGTGAGGATGGGATAGGTCAGGTCACCATCGCTGACCTCGACCAGCTCCGGCTGCGCCGCCCACACCCCCTCGTTGCCGAGGGCCTCGAAGATGGCCTGCGCCGCGTGCGGCAGGTACGGGGTGAGCAGGGTGTTGCAGTCGCTGACCACCTGCAGCGCGACGTGCAGGATGGTGTCGCGGCGCGCCGGGTCGTCCTTCTTCTTCCACGGCTCCTCGTCGGAGAGGTACTTGTTGGCCAGCGAGACGATCCGCATCGCCTCGGTGATCCCGGCCTTGAAACGACGCTGCGCGATGTGCTCGCCCACGACGTCGAAGGCCGCTGCCGAGGCGTCGAGCAGCTTTTGGTCCACCTCGGTGAGCTCTCCGGCCTCAGGGATGGCGCCGACGTTCTTGTGGGCCATCGAGATGGAGCGGTTGACGAGGTTGCCCCACTCGTTGGCCAGCTCGAAGTTGATCCGACGGACGAACTCCTCCCAGGTGAAATCCGTGTCCTGGTTCTCCGGCCCTGCCACCGCGATGAAGTAACGCAGCGCATCGGGGCCGAACTCGGCCAGGAAGTCCCCGACGAAGATGCTGGCCCCCCGGGAACTGGAGACCTTGGAGCCCTTCATGGTCATGAACTCGGAGCTGACCACCTCGGTGGGCAGCTGCAGCTCGCCCAGCTCCGGCTTCACCTCACCACCGACGGCCCCCTGGCCGTTGGCACCGAGCAGGATGCCCGGCCAGATCACCGAGTGGAAGACGATGTTGTCCTTGCCCATGAAGTAGAAGCTCTGTGCGGTCTCGGCGTTCCAGAAGGTGCGCCACGCCTCGGGGTCGCCACTGCGGCGCGCCCACTCGATGGAGGCCGACAGATACCCGATCACCGCATCGAACCACACGTAGATGCGCTTCATCGGGGCGTCGATCCAGCCGTCGAGGGGCACCGGCACCCCCCAGTCGAGATCCCGGGTGATGGCGCGGGGCCGGATCTCCTTGAGCAGGTTGTGGCTGAACTTCAACACGTTCGGCCGCCAGTCCTCGCGAGTGGCCAGCCACTGGGTGAGCTGTTCGGCCACCTTCGGCAGGTCCAGGAAGAAGTGCTCGGTCTCCACGAACTCCGGCCTCTCCCCGTTGATCCGGGAGACCGGGTCGATCAGATCCGCCGGGTCCAGCTGGTTCCCGCACTGGTCGCACTGGTCGCCACGTGCCGCGGTGTAGCCGCAGATCGGGCAGGTGCCCTCGATGAACCGGTCAGGCAGGGTACGCCCCGTCGACGGGGAGATCGCCCCCAGCTGAGACTTGGAGAACACGTAGCCGTTGTCGTGCAGGGCGGTGAACATCTGCTGCACCACCCGGTAGTGGTTCGGGGTCGTGGTGCGGGTGAACAGGTCGTAGGACAGCCCCAGCCCCTGCAGGTCCGTGGCGATGATCCGGTGGTACCTGTCCGCACACTCCCTGGCGGTCAGCCCCTCCTGGTCGGCCTTGACCTGGATGGCGGTGCCGTGCTCATCCGATCCCGAGACCATCAGGACGTTGTGCCCGGCCATGCGCATGTAGCGCGCGAAGACATCCGAGGGGACCCCGAAACCGGACACGTGACCGATGTGACGGGGGCCATTGGCATAGGGCCAGGCCACCGCCGCGAGAACGTCTGCACACATGGGCGGCATTCTATCGGTTGGCGGCGGCTGCCCCGGTCACGCTCTGGCGTGACGGAAGCCGAGCCAGCCGAGCCAGCAGGCCAGCGTGAAGAACACGGCGATCCCCACCAGACCGCCCAGGAACTGGCTGCCGGTCACCCGGTCCAGCAGCGGCCACGCCAGACCGTAGAACCCGCCCGCCAGGACCCCCCAGCTGAGGATCGCGGCCACCACACCGCGCCAGCCGTACCCGAGGCCGAGCGTGCAGAGCATGAGGAACAACGACGCCAACGGCACCCCGTAGAAGACGAACAACGGAACCATCGCGCGCAGCTCGGCGCTGGCCATCGCGGTGGCACTGATCCCGGTGATGGCCGCCCACACCACGATCCCGGTGAAGGTGCCCAGCACACCGACGGGGTAGACGTGCCGTCTGGCATGTCCCAGCCCGACGGCGAAACGGGCACCCCACAGCCACAGCACGGGAACACTGAACAGGGCGGCCACGAGCAGCACCCCGGCAGGTTCCTCCATCCTGTCCTGCCGAAACGTCATCACCATCGCCGCATCCACCAGCCAGGGCAGGGCCGGCCACCAGAACCGCCATCCCCAGCGGCCCCCGAGTGCGGACAGGATGGGGGTCATCGTCGCATTCATCGTGGACCTTTCTCGTCCTCACCCGGCAGGGCCTCCCGCCTGGGCCCGATGAGGAGGTCCGCCAACTCCCTGAGACTGACGGACTGCCCCGGGAACCCTGCCTCGTGGCCGCGACGCACCACCGCGCTGGCCTGGCCGCCCACCCGGTCGAGCCGCCCCAGTCTGGGCAGCCGGGACACCTCCTCGATCGGACCGTGCACCCGGACGAACTGGGCGAGCAGCCCGGGAACGGTGTCGGCGGCGATGACCCGCCCGGCCTCCATCATCGCCACCCGATGAAACAGCGGCTCCGCCTCGTCGACCAGATGGGTGGACAACATCAGTGTCCTGGGGTACATGGCCAGTTCCTCGGTGAGGATCCGGGTGAACCGACGGCGCGCCGGAACATCCAGTCCGAGGTAGGGCTCGTCCAGCAACGTCAGCGGGGCCCTCGCCGCCAGTGCGAGGGAGAGGAAGGCCGCCGTGCGCTGCCCACGGCTCACCGCGAAGGGGTAGCGGTTGGCTGGAACGTCGAACCACGCCAGGAGTTCCAGGGCCCGTTCCGGATCGAAGTGCGGGTGCACCCGGGTCAGGTGCCGGATGAGGTCCTTGAACCGCTGATCCGGCCCGAAGGGCCAGTACTCGGCGGTCAGGAACACCCGCCCGGAGGCGGCATCCGGCAAGGGCTCGCCGAGGACCGAGGCCTCTCCGCTGCACCGTCCCTCACGTCCTGCCAGCAGCCGCATCAGGGTGGACTTCCCGGCACCGTTGCGCCCGATCAGCCCCATCACGATGCCGGGTGGGGCGACCAGGTGCACCTCCTGCAGCACCGGACGCGCTCCCAGACCGACGGACACGGAACGCAACTCGAAGGCAAGCTGCTCAGCCAAGGCGGTCCTCTCCGTCCGGTCGGTCCCGGAACCTCGTGCACGTCGTACGTCTTACGATGCCGAGTCTATTGCCAAAGCGGGATTGGGGCACCTGTCCACTCGATCGCGTCGTCCGTTTGACCGATCCGGTGCGAGGATCAGCCCGGCTCGGGGACCGGGGTCACCTGGGCGAACCGCAGCCGCCAGCCGAGCGGGGTCTGCTGCCACAGTCCGTAACGCAGCCGATCGCGTTGGCGCCACCGCATCCCGGCCACCCCTGGGGCGTACTCGTCGACGCCGAGCACCTCGAGGTCAACATCATCGAGGGGGTGCCAGCTCCCGTGGTCGATGTCGATGACCCTCCCGTCGACGGCGTGCGCGATGAAGTCCGGGTGCAACAGGTCACGCAGCCGCTCCGCATCGGTGCGCACCTCGGGACTGAGCAACTGCCGGGTCAAGGAGACGAGCATCGCCTTGACCCGTTGCCCGGCCGTGCCGGGAATGCCGGCGGGCGTGGTGACCGGTGGCTCCTCGACGACACTGAACAGGTCGGGCTGCGGCTCGACCACGGCGACCGGTTGGCGGGGCTCGGCACGGGGAATCCCGAAACCGGGACCGGCATCGACGACGGTTCCGTCCCGGTGGGCGGTCGCGGCGGCCCGAGCCCGCTGGTCAGCGGCGTCGTTGAGGTCGTGCCCGGAGTGCCCCTTCACCCACTCGAAACGCACCCGACGCCCCGTCAGGGCCGCATCCAGCTGCTGCATGAGCTCGACGTTGAGGACCGGCTTGCCGTCGCCCTTCCGCCAGCCCTTGCGTTTCCAGCCGGGCAGCCACGTGGTCAGCGAGTTGATGACGTAGCGCGAGTCACACAGGATCAGCAGCTCCTCATCAGCACCGGCCGTGGCCAACAGGAGTTCCAGCACCGCCTGGAGCTCGGCCATGTTGTTCGTGCCGTGCACCCAGCCACCAGCGGCCCAGCGCTCATCGTCGATGTACCACGCCCACCCGGCCGGGCCTGGATTGGCCAACGACGACCCGTCGGCGGCAGCGGTGATCACGCGGTCTTCCCGTGACGGGCCGCACGATAGGCCGGGCGGATCAGCCCGTCGACCAGGGCCTCGCGCTCGTCGTGGTGGAGGAAGGCCGCGCGCATGGCCGCCACCGTGGCCCGCTCCACCTCGGCCAGCCCCCACCCGAAGGCCTCGGAGAGCTTCGCGAACTCCTGGCTGAGGGTGGTGCCACTCATCAGCCGGTTGTCGCAGTGGATGGTGACGTTGAAGCCCAGCTCCGCGAGCCTACCCACCGGGTGCTCCGCCACCGTCGCCGCAATGCCGGTCTGGGTGTTGGAGGTGGGGCACACCTCCAGGGGAATCTGCTGGTCCCGCACGAAGGCGGCGAGCCTGCCCAGCCGGGGACGCGGGCCGTGGAGGTCCTCGATGTCCTCGACGATCCTCACCCCGTGCCCGATGCGCTGCGCCCCGCACAGCTGGATGGCCTCCCACATCGACTCCGGGCCGTCCGCCTCGCCGGCGTGGATGGTGATGTGGGCGTTGTTGCGCCGAAGCAGCTCGAAGGAGTCACGGAACCGGGACGGCCTGAACCCGTACTCGGCACCGGCGATGTCGAAGCCGACCACCGAGTCGTCGCGGTACTGCAACGCCAGCTGGGCGATCTCGGTGGTGGGCTGCTCGACGTGACGCATCGCGGTCACCAGCTGGGTGGCGACGATGGCCTGCCCGGCCGCCTCCGCATCGGCCATCCCCCATGCCAGCCCGTCCCGGACCGCCTCGACGGCCTGGGTGAGGCTGAGTCCTTGCTCCAGGTGCTGCTCCGGGGCCCACCGGGCTTCGGCGTAGACCACACCGTCGGCCGCCTGGTCCAGCACGAACTCACGGGCCACCCGCACCAGTTGATCCCTGGTCTGCATCGCTGCACAGGTGTGGGCGAAGCCCTCCAGGTAGCGCACCAGGGAGCCGGAGTCCGCGGCCTCGAAGAACCAGCGACGCAATTCCTCCGGGTCCGTGGTGGGCAGGTCATGGCCGTTCTCGGCACAGTGCTCGATCACGGTCTGCGGCCTGAGCCCCCCGTCGAGGTGGTCATGGAGGGCAACCTTCGGTAGCACACGCAGCTCTTCAACAGTCAGCATGCGACGATCTTATGCCCTGTCCCCACTGGTCACCCGTGGGGCGATTCCTGAGCTGTTGCCGCTGCCGACCCGACCCATCATTCGTACCGGAGGGCCTCGATCGGCTCCTTGAGAGCAGCTCGGACAGCAGGCGCGGTGCCAGCGATGAACGTCATGGCCAGGATCAACACGAGGACGAACATCAAGGCGACAGGGTCGACGGTGTAGACATTCAGGCCCGGCAACGCACTGAGCATCCCCGTGGTGAGCACTCCGTTGGCGGCCGTGCCGAGGGCAATCGCGGCACCCCCACCGATCACGGCACCCAGGATCCCGATGACGACGGCTTCGAGGGCGAACAACCAGAAGATGACTCTGCCAGAGGTACCAAGTGCCTTGAGAAGCCCGATCTCTCGAGTCCGTTCCTGAACGGACATGAGCAGTGTGTTGGCGACCCCGAAGGCGGCAGCCAGCAGGGTGATCGCTGCAAAGGCTGCCATCACGAGCACGATTCCATCGATGACAGCCTTGAAGGTCCCGATCCGATCCAGGACCGTGGTGCCTTCCAGACCGATCGACCTGAGCTCCTCCTTGAGGCGGTTGACATCGTCGACATCGAGGTCAGGGGAGAAGACGAGGCCGGCATTGGCCATCGGCCTGCGCTGACCACTGGGCATGCCCACGGCCTGCACCTGGGCGATGTGAGAGACCAGGGCCTGATTCGCCACGGGGGTGGTCTGGGGTATCACTCCCGGCCGGATCACCCCCGTGACCCGGGCGGCCGCGGTGTGCTCGGCACCGGTCTGGTCACGAAACCCGAAGATGAGCTCCTCGCCGAGGATCGCCGTCTCGTCCGAGTAGTCCAACGCCCCGACGTAGTTCGCGGGAACAGCGATCTCATGTGATGTGCTGGTGTCATCCGGCGGAACCCCCACCGATGTCTGGAGCACATTGTCGTGCTGGAGAGCACCGAGCCCGCTCGAATACCTCTCCCCGCCAGCGCGTTGGACGTGATCGACGAGGATCGTCTCGAAGGGCTCCACGCTGACCACCCCCGGCAGCGCCCGGGCCTGGTCGAGTTGTTCCTCACTGATCCCGGGCCCTGAGCCACTGAACCCCGGCCCCGTGACAGTGCCTGCCTCGGGATCATAGACCTGCAGGTCTCCCTCCTCGGTGTCGTCGGCCCGGCTGAGCTCCATGGTGGTCGGGGCTCCAAGACCGTCCACCGTGTCGGCGATGTAGGCATTCACGCCGGTCCCGATGCCGACGGTGAGCACCAGGGTGAAGCTCCCGATCATCACCGCGATCCCGGTGAGAACCGTGCGAGCCCTGCTGCGCAGGACGTTTCCGGAGGCTCCATGGACCAGGTCGATCATCCTCATCGGGTCTCCCCCGTTCCCTGGGCGAGACGACCGTCATGGATGACGACCTGCCGACCACACCGGGCGGCGAGGTCAGGATCATGGGTCACGAGGATGAGGGTGATGCCATGCTCACGGTTGAGCCCGGCCAGAAGGTTCCACACGGTCCTACCCGCAGAGGTGTCGAGATTCCCCGTGGGCTCGTCGGCGAAGATGACCGACGGGGCGGTGATCAGGGCACGGGCGATGACGAGTCGCTGTTTCTGCCCACCCGAGAGTTTGTTGGCAGCACTTCTCGCCTTGTCCACGATGTCGAGCTGCTCAAGGACCTCCATGCCACGCCTGCGACGCTCGGCTGGACGCACCCCGGCAATCGTGAGCGGAAGGGTGACATTGTCCAGGACCGATCCACCCGCGATGAGGAAGAACTGCTGGAACACGAACCCGAACTCCTCGTTGCGCACCCTCTCGAGTCGCCTTGCCCCCAGGGCATCCGTTCTGACGCCGCGCACCGAGACCGCTCCCGAGGTGGGACGATCGAGCAGCGCCATGATGTGCATGAGCGTGGACTTGCCTGACCCTGACTTCCCGATGACCGCGACGGACTCCCCCTCGCCGACGCTGAGGTCGATGCCCTTCAAGGCCGTGAAGCTGTTCTCACCTCGGCCGTAGCGACGGATGATGCTGTGACACTCAATCACTGGAGTGGTCATGGCCGCTCCTGACGTGAGATGGGCATCCGGGCCGCCTCGACGAACTGATCCCGGATGCTCTGCACCTGCTTGCGACCGGCAACGGTACGCATGATCACGTCGCGCACCGCCCCCATCATCGGATTCCGCCACGACACGATGGCGCCGATCCGCCAGGAGGTCCGCTGCAGTGCCTCGGCCTCCGGCTTCCGCTCCCGGGTGTAGGCCTCGAGCACGGAACGCAGCCGCAACCCATCCCTGAGATCGACGCCCCGCAGCAAGGACGCCAACCCGACGGCGTCGAGCATCGCCTGCTCGGAACCACGTCCAAGATTCGGCGTCGTGGCGTGGGCTGCATCCCCGAGCAGGAAGATCCGACCGCGGCCCCACGTCTTCATCGGTTGAAGATCGCGCACCGTGTGGTGGATCAACGTTTCCGTCGGCGTGGCGTCGATGACCGAGGTGATGCCTTCCGGAAAAACGCTGAACCTCTTCAGCAGATCATCCTTGAGAGTCTCCAAGGAGCCTTCCAGCGGTACCACTGGTTTCTTCAGACCAACGAGCCAGTATGTCCTGCCGTGCCCACAGTCCCCGAGGGCGATCCGGTCTCCCCGCCCGAAGAACATGGCGAACATGTTGCTCCCGAAGGGAAGGGGGTGCTCCACCAGGGAACGCACGTAGCGATATCCGGCGGTGCGGATCCCCACCTCGGGAAACAGCTCACGTCGCACCCTCGAGTTGATGCCATCCGCAGCGATGAGCAGATCCGCCTCATCCGTCCCGCCATCTGCGAACCGTACGATCACCTTGTCTCCCTGATCCTCAACAGCCACCACCCGGTGCCCCAGGTGCACCGTCGCCAGGTCCACGCCCGTGACCAGAGCATCGATGAGTGCGCTTCGAGCAATCATCACCGGAACCGGCGCACCGGTCAGTCGGGCGTCGTTCAGAAGATCCACGGAGTACAGCGGCGCGCCCACGGCGTTGAAGAACCGGTGCGCATGGACCTCAGCCCCTGCCGAGGCCACGGCGTTCGCGACGCCGAGTTGCTTCAATGCCTGCATCCCCTTGACCCAGACCTGGAGGCCAGCACCGACCTCACTGAACTGCGGCGCCTGCTCGTGGACCACCGCCTCGATCCCGATCTGGTGCAGCGCGATGCTCGTGCACAACCCCCCGATACCACCTCCGAGGATGATCGCTCTGCCTGGCATGTCCCACACCTCCATAAGTAATCAATCACTTACAACTGCCACGATAGCAGATACTCAGCGGCTGATAATCTTGTTGGATGAGTACGCCACGAACTCGTTTGAGCGCTACCGAGCGCCGGGAATCGATTCTCGACGCCGCAGCGGTGGTCTTCGGCGAGCAGGGCTACGTCGGAGCCAGAACCGATGAGATCGCACGACGGGCAGGCATCAGTCAGGCCCTTGTGATCCGTAGCTTCGGGTCCAAGGAGGCCCTGTTCATCGCCACCGCCGAACGTGCGGTTGCCCGTGTCGCCGCGACCTTCCGGAGCACCATCGCCAACACGAACTCCCAGGCACGGATCGAGCCGAGACTCGGTGAGGCCTACGTCCGTCTGGCCGAGGATCGAGGCAGCCTGGTGACACTGCTCCACCTGTTCACCCTCGGACAGGACCCGACCATGGGACCAATCGCCAGGGAGAGCTTCCTCAGCATCTACAGGATCCTGCGTGACGAGGCAGGCCTCTCAGCTGCTCGGGCAAGTGCTTTCCTCGCCAACGGAATGCTGGTCAGCACTCTGTTGGGGCTGCAACTCCCCGGCCAGGCCGAGGACTCCACCGTCACCGAGTTGCTCCGATCCGCGTTCCACGAGAACTACTCACTTGCACTCGCTCCAGCGCACAGCGAAGTCGCCTCACGACGGTAGGCAGAGGTTGCGTCCTCAGCCCATGACGGCGGCGAGATCCGTCGGTCCGAAGGCCTGCGGCAGGACCTCCCTCATCGGCAGGATCCCCTGCGGGGTGTCCACGAGCAGGTCGTTGCCGCCGAACTCGAACAGCAGCTGACGGCAGCGCCCGCAGGGCATGATCCGCTCCCCCAGCTTGTTGCAGCAGGTGAAGGCGACGAGCCTGCCACCTCCGGTGGCATGGAGCTGCGAGACCAGGCCGCACTCGGCGCACAGCCCCACGCCGTAGGAGGCGTTCTCCACGTTGCACCCCACGACGACCCGACCGTCGTCGACGAGCGCGGCACAGCCGACCTGGTAGTCCGAGTAGGGGGCGTAGGCACGCGTGGCGATGTCACGGGATGCGGCCCGGAGCTCCTCCCAGTCGATGTCGGTCATCAGTGCCCCTTGACGAAGTGGGCACCGTCGGCCGCCGGAGGTCGGACCCGCCCGACGAGCCCGGCGACGGCGATGATCGTGGCCAGGTAGGGCAACATCTCGATGAGCTGGCTGGGGATCGGCAACGCCATCAGCTTGGTGGACTGGGCCAGTGCCCGGGTGAAACCGAAGAACAGTGCCGTGGCCGCCGCCAGCAGCGGGTTCCAGCGGCCCATGATGACCGCCGCCAGCGCGATGAACCCATTGCCCGCGGTGATGTTGTTGTCCTGGAACTCACCCACCGAGCCGATGGTGAAGTACGCCCCGCCGAGACCGGCCAGGATGCCACCGAGCAGCACCGCCTGGGCCTTGGTCGAGATCACCTTGATGCCGACGGTGTCCGCCGCGTGGGGATGCTCGCCCACCGCACGGACCCTGAGTCCCCACTTGGTGCGGTGGAGCAGGAACCACACCAGCGGCACCGCCACCATCGCCATGAAGGACAAAGGACGCTGCGTGAACAGGATCGGACCGATGAACGGCACCCAGCTGAGCCCTGGCACCTCGAGAGTGGTCATCGGGTCCACCACACCCCATGTCGCCTTGTCCCTGGCGACGAGCTGGTTGAAGATGAACCCGGTCAGACCCGTGGCGAGCAGGTTCACCACGACGCCGACGATGACGTGGTCCACGAGGTATCTCAGGGTGAACACGGCCAGCACCGCGCCCATGAGCAGCCCGGCGAGGGCCGCCGCGACCAGCGCGGCCACGTAGGAGCGGGTGACCGAGAACGTGACCGCGGCCGCGAAGGCCGCGGAGAGGAACTGTCCCTCGATGGCGATGTTGACCACACCGGCCCGCTCCGAGAGCACCCCCGCCAGCACCCCGAACAGCAACGGCGTCGAGTACTCGATGGTGAGGTTCAGCTGACTGGACAACGTGAACGGCAGGGTGGACGAGGCGGCCGCCCAGACGATGAACCCGACGAGCACACCGACCCCGGCCAGCACACCGGCGATGCGACGCCCCCGTGGGCTGAGCCTCCCGCTGAGGAAACCGATGCCACCACCCAGCACCAGCAGGGCCGCGACGAGCACCGTCGGCAGCCCCGGCACCGCGATGGTCGGCAGCTGCACATCGGCCAGGGCGTCCGACAGGGCGATCCGGCCGACCGCGGAGGTGGTGAAGGCCAACAGGAGCAGGATCAGCCCGATCAGGGTGACGAGCACTCCCGTGGAGATGCGGGTGGCGCGGGCCTCGGGCGACTCGATTCCCACCTTGAGGTGGCCGGTTGACTGTTCCGGATGGGTGTCGGTGCTCATGCCTGGGCCTCCTTCGAGATGCGCGCGGCGCGGCGGTTCCTGGTGTCTCGTCGTTGCCTGAGGAAGGGCAGCAACCACGCCACGAAGGCCGGGGCCGCCACGAAGAGCACGATGAGGGCCTGGATCAGATCAGTGAGCTGGGCGGGAGTGCCCGCCACCGACTCCATCGTGCGCCGACCGGCCTTCAGCGCCCCGAAGAGCAACCCGGCGAAGACCACTCCCAGCGGGCGGGAACGGCCCAGCAGGGCGACGGTGATGGCGTCGAAGCCCAGCACCCCGACGATGGTCCCCGTGAGCTGCGGTGGGAAGCTCGTCAGCACCTCCGGCGCGGTGACGATGATCACGCCACCGAGCCCGGCGAGACCACCGGCCAGCGCCATCGTGACCGCGGTGACCCGGCTGACGGAGGTGCCTGCGGTCGCCGCGGCATGGGGATTGAGGCCCACCGCCTGGAGCCGGAGCCCGAAGGCGGTGCGCTCCAGCAGCCACCAGCAGCCGACGGCCGCGAGCAGGGCCAGGAAGAAGCCCAGGTGCAGGCGGCCCCCCTCCAACCGGGGCAGCGTCGCCGTCCACTCCAGGACCGGGGCGATGGGGTCGTTGCGTCGCGGGTCCTGCATGAACCGCTGGTCCATGAGGTAGGCGAGCAGGATCGCCGCGATGTAGTTCATCATGATGGTGAGGATGACCTCGTGGGCCCCGGTCTTCGCCTTGAGGATACCGACGACGCCACCCCACAGGGCCCCGCTGACGATGCCGAGCAGCAGGACCAGTGGAAGGTGCAGCACCAGCGGCAACCCCTTGATGGAGAACCCGAGGAAGGCCCCGACCAGGGCCCCCATGAGTGCCTGTCCCTGGGCACCGATGTTGAACAGACCGGCCCGGAAGGCGATGGCCACCCCCAGACCCGCGGCGATGAGTGGAGCCGCCTCCGCCGTGGTGTGGGTGATGTTGGTGAAGCTGCCGAGCGCACCCTGGAACAACGCCCCGTACGCACCGGCCACCTTGTCCCAGGAGGCCTGGAGCGCATCACCGGGCCGGGCGAAGAAGTACGAGTACCTGCCCATCACCTCGGCGTCGCTGAGCACCATGACCACGGCAGCCACCAGGAAGGCCAGGACGAGGGAGAAGAACGTGACGAGACCATTCCTCAGCCACGCACGGTCGCTGCGGGTGCTGCTCATGCCCCTGCCTCCTCTTCAGCCGCCGCGGCGACGGCGTCGTCGTAGCCGATCCCGGCCATCATGAGGCCGAGCACGTTGCGGGGGGTCTCCGGTGGGACGAGGCCGACGATCCGTCCGCGGTACATCACCGCGATCCGGTCCGCCAACGACTCCACCTCGTCCAACTCGGTGGAGATGATGAGCACCGCGGTGCCCTTGTCCCGCTCCGCGACGATCCGGCTGTGCAGGAACTCGATGGCCCCGACGTCCACCCCCCGGGTGGGCTGGTTCGCCAACAGCAGCGACAAGGGCCTGGACAGCTCCCTGGCCAGCACCACCTTCTGCTGGTTGCCACCCGAGAGTGACTTCACGGGTTGGGTGTGGGAACCGGTGCGGATGTCGAACTCCTCCACCCTTGCCACGGCGTTGTCGTTGATCCTCCCGAGCTGGAGGTTGCCGCGCCTCGAGAACTCGGCCAGGTTGTCCAGCACCAGGTTCTGCGCGATCGAGAAGTCCCCGACGAACCCGTCACGGTGCCGGTCCTCGGGCACGTAGCCGAGGCCCGCGGCCAGGGTCCTGGCCGGGGTCATGTGGGTGATGTCCACCCCGTCGAGGGTGATGGTCCCGGACACCGGGGTGACGGTGCCGAGCAGGGCCTCCGCCAGCTCCGACTGGCCGTTGCCCTGGACCCCCGCGATGACGATGATCTCGCCACCACGCACCGCGAGGTCGAGTTCGTCGACGGCGATCGCCCCTGAGGGGGAGGTGACCACGAGTCCCTTGACGTTGAGCCTCTCCGCCCCGGGCTCCGGTTCCTCCTTGGCCACCTTGAGCTCCACGGAACGCCCGACCATCAGAGCCGCCAGGTCGCTCTCCGAGGACTCGGGGTCGGCCTGTCCGACCACCCTGCCCCGGCGGATCACGGTGATGTCGTCTGCGACCTCCCGCACCTCACGCAGTTTGTGGGTGATGAAGACGATGGCACGTCCCTCGTCACGCAGGGCCCGCATCACCGTCATCAGCTCGTCGATCTCCTGGGGGGTGAGCACCGCCGTCGGTTCGTCGAAGATCAGGTACCGGGCATCGAGGGACAGCGACTTGAGGATCTCCACGCGCTGCTGGATGCCGACGGGCAGGTCCGCCACGAGCGCATCGGGATCTACGTCGAGCCGATAACGCTCCGAGAGCTCCTTGACCTTCGCCCTGGCCTGCCTGATGTCGAGCAGACCGTGGTTGCCCGGCTCGTGCCCGAGCACCATGTTCTCCGCCACGGTGAAGGGTGGGATCAACATGAAGTGCTGGTGCACCATCCCGATGCCTGCCTGCATCGCCTGCCCGGGATCCCCGAGGCGGAGCACCTGCTCCCCCATCCGGATCTCACCCTCGTCCGGGGTCAGCAGCCCGAAGAGGATGTTCATCAGGGTCGACTTGCCCGCCCCGTTCTCGCCGAGGAGGCAATGGATCCGACCGGGAACGACGTCCAGACTGATGTCCTCGTTCGCCGTCAAGGTGCCGAAGCGTTTGGTGATGCCCCTGAGGGACAGCACCGGGGATGTTGGGGTCACTGATCCTCCTTCATCGGGGGGCGGCAACACTCTACCCTGCCCGTGCGAGAAGGGGCGCCCTGAGGGGCGCCCCTTCCACGGCAGGTGTTCAACCCACGGCTCACTGCGCGGGCAGCTTCACCGTGATCTTGCCGTCGATGATCTCCTGCTTCAGGGTCTCCAGCTCCTTCTTCGTCTCGTCGGAGACCTGGGAGTCGAAGTCGTGGAACTCGGACAGGTCCACGCCCTTGTTGGCCAACGTCCCGACGTAGTTCTCCGAGGAGAAGGTGCCGTCCTTGGTGGCCTTGATGGCATCGAAGACCGCGACATCCATGGCCTTCTCGACGGAGGTGATGATGACCTCCTTGTACTCGGGGGCCGAGACGTAGCCGTCGGTGTCCACCCAGATGGCGTTCACCTTGCCACCCGTCTCCTTGACGGCCGCCAGGGCACCGAGCCCGGCCGGACCGGCGACGGGCAGGATGATGTCAGCGCCCTGCGCGATGAGGGTGTTGGCGGTGTTCTTGCCGCCGGACTGGTCACCGAACGGGTCGTTGCCGCCGATGAACTGGCCGTCCTGTGCCTCATGGCTCCACCCCAGCACCTCGACGTTGGCGCCCTTGGTCTGGTTGTAGTGGGCCACGCCCTGGGCGAAACCATCCATGAAGATGGTCACGGTCGGGTACTTCGCCCCGCCGAAGGTGCCGACCTTGCCGGTCTTGGTCATCGACGCCGCGAGGTAGCCCGCCAGGAAGGAGGGCTCCGCGGTGTTGAAGGTCAGGCCCTTGGCGTTGTCGACACCGTCGAACGAGGGGTTGTCGACGATGGCGAACTTCGCATCCGGGGTCTGCTTGGCGGCGGCCTCGGTGGCGCTGGCCAGGGCGAAACCGACGGTGATGACGATGTTGCACTTCTGGTCGATCATCGCGGCGACGTTGCCCGAGTAGTCGCCCTCGGCCTGGGACTCCAGCTGGGCGGTCTGGACCCCGAGCTCCTCCTTGGCCTGCAGCAGGCCCTTGTAGGAGGTCTCGTTGAACGACTTGTCATCGAAACCACCGAAGTCGGAGACCATGCAGGCCTTGAAGCCGTCGGCGTTGTTCTCAGTCCCGGAGGTGTTGCCACCGCTGGTGGCGGAGCTGGACTCACCGGGAGCGGCGGAACTGCCGGAGGTGGTGCTCGGTGGCTGGGCACAACCGGCGAGCGCGAGCGCGCCGGCCGCGGCGAGGGCGGCGAACTTGAGGAGAGACTTGGTCACAGGGACACTCCAGACTGCTCGGAATGATTCAGGGTCGATTGACGATACCCTGACCCACTCCGGCAAGCCCAGATCCGCGCCGAATCGTTATCAGCTCGCAACCTGGTCCACCAGGGCGATGGCGGAGCGGATCATCTTCCTGGTGGTCTCCTGCCAGAACGGCTCCTGACCCCGGAACGGCCCCGTCGCCAAGGAGATCACCACGGCGGCGGCCCGCAGCCGGAGCTCCACCGGGTCCACCCTGCGGTCGAAGACCGGCACCCAGCGGGCCAGCAGTGACCGCACCGTCGCCTCCTGCTGCCGGTTCATGCGCTGGATGGTCGACAGGTGGGCGATGAGACACGCCAGGTCATCCGCACGGCTGCCCGGACCGATCGTGTCGATGTCGAGGATCCCGACCACGCGTCCCCCGTGGACGTGGACCTGACCCTCGTGGAAGTCGCCGTGGGTGGGTTCGTTGCCCGGCGGGATCCCGGCCAATCCGGACTGGATGCGACGCCTCACCCGGTCCAGGTCGTCCCGCACCTCGGGCAGTGCCGCCGAGACCACACCGGCGTAGTGCTCCACCGCGTCGCTCCAGGGTGGACGCCGATCCAGCTTCGCCACCAGCCGGGGCATCGAGTCGAGCACCTCGATCAACTCCTCCGGGCTGCAGGGCTCGACCGGGTCGAAGATCGCCTTCGCCAGCGGTCGGCCCGGCAGCGCCTCGAGGAACATGAGGTTGTCCTTGGTGGTGAACGCCACTCGCGGCGAGGGCACCCCCGCGGACTCGAGCAACCGATGCCTCGACAAGGTGTCCTCGAACTGCTTTCCCCGGATCGCCTTGACGTAGTAGGTGACCCCCTTCGCCGAGAACCGCACCACGGCTCGACGCCTCGGCCGATACCCGACGATGTTGAGTTCCAGGTCCCTCCCCGAGATCGGACCGGGGATCAACCCGGCCCGGTTGACCAGGTCCGCCAGGCGCTGCGGGTAGGCGACACGTGCCAGCCCGGGCAGATCCGGGTCGTTCGGGTAGATCCAGACCGCGACCTCCCGGTTGCCGTCGGCGAAGACCTCGGCACCACGATCGGACCTCGACAGCCTCCCGCGCCGGGCCGAGACCCCGAGCAGCTCGGTCCGTTCCCCGTAGGGCCACCGGACCCGCGCCAGGAAGGTGGCGGTGGTCGACTGGTTCGGGTTCGCGTCGACGTGCTCCAGCGCCCAGTTCAGCAGCCTTCCCCCGGCATGCTCCACCGCCGCCTTGAGCAGTGGCCCGGCCCCCGGTCCGGTCAGCAGCTCCGAGCCGTCGTCACTGTGTCTCACCGTTCACCTGCCTCACCGACAACCAGGCGGCACGACGCCCGTCCATCTCCTCGACGGTGAACCGCCACGGCACCTCGAGGTGCCCCTCCTCCCCGGGTTCGACGGGGAGGAGGCCGACCTCGACCGCGGCTCCCACGAACGGGAGTCTGCCGAGCCTGGCCATCACGTACCCCGCGACGGTGTCGTAGGGGCCCTCCGGGATGACGTGGCCGGTCAGCTGCGCGAACTCCTCGATCGTGGCCAGGCCGTCGAGCCTCTTCAGCGGGTCGATGCGGGTCGGCCCCGAGGTGTCCTCCACGTCGTACTCGTCGGTGATGTCGCCGATCAGTTCCTCCACCAGGTCCTCCAGGGTGACGATGCCGGCCGTGCCGCCGAACTCGTCACGCACGATGGCCAGGTGCGATCCGGCGGCACGCATCGCGGACAGGGCACGGAGCAGTTTGACGGTCTCGGGCAGGCTGAGGACCGGACGCACGATGGCACGGAGCTGACCGGAACGCGCCGACTCGTCGAGATCCATCAGGTCACGCACGTGGCAGAATCCGATCACCTTGTCCACGGAGCCGTCAGTGACCGGGTAACGGGAGTGCGGCGCCCCGCGGACCTCCTTGTAGGCCCGCTGCACCGGCATGTCCGCCGGCAGGAAGTCGACCTCGGTGCGGGGCACCATCACCTCTCTCAGGCTGAGCTGACCGGCGTCGAAGACCTCGTCGAGGATGCTGCGTTCCTCCTTGCCGAGGGTCGTGGACACCGAGACCATGGCCCGCAGTTCCTCGTCGCTGACCCCGTCCTTGGCACGTTTCGGATCACCACCGAAGACCCGCACCACCGCATCGGTGGAGACCCCGAGGAACCAGATCACGGGACGGGCCAGGGCCGCGATGCCGGCGACCAGCGGGGCCAGGGCCAGGGCGTAGCCCTCGGCACGCTGCATGGCCAGTCGTTTCGCGCTCAACTCTCCGATGACGATGGAGAAGTAGGAGACCACGACCGTGACCGCCACCAGGGCCACCGTCGTGGCCACCGAGGCGGGCATCCCCCACGAGGTCAGCACCGGGGCGAGCCGGTCGGCGATCGTCGCCCCACCGTAGGCCGCGGAGAGGAAGCCCGACAGCGTGACCCCGATCTGCACGGCGGAGAGGAACAGATTGGGATCGCTGGTGAGACGCTCGATGGCCCGCCCCCGCTTGCCCCGGCTGGCCAGTTGCCTGACCTGGGACTCGCGCAACGTCACCAGTGCCATCTCGGCAGCGGCGAAGGTGCCACCGATGAGGATGAAGAGCGCGATGAGCGCGATGTCACCGGCCATCGACATCAGCGGAAGATCACCGTCCGGTGACCATCGCTCAGCACCCGGTGCTCGGCGAAGAGTCGCACCGCCTCCGCCAGGGTCTGCGACTCCTGGGCCTGCCCCTTGCGCACCAGCTTCGACACGCTCATGGTGTGGTCCACCCGGATCACGTTCTGCTCGATGATGGGGCCCTCGTCCAGGTCACTGGTGACGAAGTGCGCAGTGGCACCGATCAGTTTCACACCCCGGGTGTGGGCCTGCCGGTACGGGTTGGCCCCCTTGAATCCCGGCAGGAAGGAGTGGTGGATGTTGATCGCCCGGCCCGCCAGGTGGTCACACAGCTCAGGACTGAGGATCTGCATGTAGCGGGCGAGCACCACCAGTTCCACCTGCTGTTCCTCCACCACCCGCATCACCTCCGCCTCGAAGTCGGCCTTGGTCTCGGGCAGGACGACGTGGTGGGTGAACGGGACGCTGTAGAACTCGGCCATGGAGGCCAGGACCTCGTGGTTGGCCATCAGTCCGACGATCTCCACCGGCAGTTCACCTCCCCGCCACCTGAACAGCAGGTCGTTGACGCAGTGTCCCGCCTTGGAGGCGAGCAACAGGGTCCGGGTCGGGCGTGTGGCGTCGTGCACCTGAAAATTCGCGCCGAGGTCCTGGGCGATGTCGTTGATCCGGGTGCGCAGCACCTCCAGTTCCATCCCCTCCACCGCGATCCTGGTGAAGAAACGTCCCGAGTCAGGGGAGCTGAACTGCTGGAGTTCGGTGATGTTGCCCCGAGCCGCGACGACCGCTCCGGTGAGAGTGTGCATGATCCCCGGGCGATCCGGGCAGTCAAGCGTCATGACGAGTTCCTGCATGACGCGAAGCCTATTGCATGCCTTGTGCCCCACCCACGCAATCAGGGCGGCACCACGTCGGCCGGAAGTCCGGTTTCCGCACCGGCTCCTCGGAGTCGGTAGGCTGGTGCCGCCCTGCGGCTCTGGAACCCGGTTGAACTCCGGGACGGTCCCGCCACTGTGACGCGTCAGCGAAGTCAGGAACATCCGCCGGGCACCTCAACCACCCGGACGCGGATCCCGACGGAGGACACCTTGACCCGCATCGCACTGCTCACCACCACCGAGACCGACCTCCTGAGCGCCCGCGCCAGCGGCGCCGACTTCGTCCACGGCAATCCCGTGAAACTCACCGTCGAGGCAGTCGAACAACTGCTCGAGAACGCGGACCTGGTGGTCTTCCGCTTCCTCGGCGGCAAGGAGCAGCTGCCCGAGACCTTCCAGGTGTGCCGCCGATCGGGGCTGCCGCTGGTGGTGCTGGGGGGGCAGCACACCCCCGACGCCTCCCTGATGGAGCTGTCCACGGTGCCCGTCGGTGTGGCCGCCCAGGCCCACGACTACTTCGTCCACGGCGGGGTGGAGAACCTCCGCAACGTCCACGCCTTCCTCTCCGACACGGTCCTGCTCACCGGGGACGGTTTCGAACCGGTGAGGCAACTGCCCACCTGGAGTGAACTGCCCCGTCCCGAGGCTCCCACTGACTCCCCGGCCGGTCATCGTCGTCCCCGGATCGCCATCATCTTCTACCGAGCCCACCACGCCGCGGGCAACATCGCCCACGTCATCGCACTCGCCGATGCCATCGATGCGGCAGGAGGCATCGGGGTACCCGTCCAGACCGCGTCGCTGCGCAACCCGGACCCGGAACTCATCAAGCACCTGGGGACCTTCGACGCCATCATCACCACGGTTCAGGCCTCCGGTGGGCTCACCCCGGCGGCGGCATCCGCGGGAGGGGACGACGACGCCTGGGACGTCGAACAACTCGCGAAACTGGACCTGCCGATCCTGCAGGGCCTCACCCTCACCTGGGACCGGGCCTCCTGGGAGGCCAGCGACGACGGCATGAGCCCGCTGGACGTCGCCACTCAGGTGGCGGTCCCGGAGTTCGACGGCCGGATCATCACGGTGGCGTTCTCGTTCAAGGAGATCGACGACGACGGTCTGCCCCACTACGTCCCGGACCCGGAGCGTTGCGCACGGGTCGCTCGCCTGGCCGTCAACCACGCCCGGCTGCGGCTCATCCCGGCGGCGCAACGCCGCATCGCGATCGTGTTGTCCGCCTACCCGACCAAGCACGCCCGGATCGGCAACGCCGTCGGCCTCGACACCCCGGTCTCCCTGATCCAGCTGCTGCGTGCGATGCGTGAGGCGGGCTACGACCTCGGTGCCCCGGGCGAGATCCCCGGCACCGGGGAGCTGCCGGAGGTGGAGGGTGAGCACCCCGACACCACCGCCGGCAACGCCCTGATCCACGCCCTGATCGAGGCCGGTGGCCAGGACGAGGAGTGGCTGACCAACGAACAGCTCGCGGGACAACCGGTCAGGATCGACGCCGCGACCTACCGTGGCTGGTTCTCCCAGTTCCCCGAGGAACTGCGCGAGGCCGTCACCGCGGCCTGGGGTGAGGCCCCAGGAGAGCTCTTCGTGGACCGTTCCACCGATCCTGACGGTGAGATCGTCGCCGCCACCCTTCGCGCGGGCAACGTGGTGATCCTGGTGCAGCCGCCCCGGGGCTTCGGCGAGAACCCCATCGCCATCTACCACGACCCGGAGCTGGCCCCGAGCCACCACTACCTGGCGACCTACCGCTGGTTGGAGGAGGGATTCGGTGCGCACGCGGTGGTGCACCTGGGCAAGCACGGCAACCTGGAGTGGCTGCCGGGCAAGAACCTGGCGCTGGACGCCGCGTCAGGTCCGGATGCCGCGCTGGGCTCACTGCCCCTGATCTACCCGTTCCTCATCAACGACCCCGGTGAGGGCACCCAGGCGAAGCGGCGGGCGCACGGCACCATCATCGATCACCTCATCCCACCGATGGCCAGGGCGGAGAGCTACGGCGACATCTCACGGCTGGAGCAGCTGCTCGACGAGTACGGCAACGTCTCCGTGATGGACCCGGCGAAGGCCCCGGCCCTGCAGGGTGAGATCTGGCAGCTGATGAAGGCCGCCCAGATGCACCTGGACCTGGGGTTGGAGGAACGCCCTGGTGAGGACGAGTTCGACGACTTCATCATGCACGTCGACGGTTGGCTGTGCGAGATCAAGGACGTCCAGATCCGTGACGGTCTGCACATCCTGTCCCGGGCCCCCGAGGGTGAGGGCCTGGTGAACCTGGTGCTGGCGATCCTGCGGGCCAACCAGGTCTTCGGCGGGCGCACCGACGGGGTCCCCGGACTCCGCGTCGCCCTGGGGCTTCCCGAGGACCAGCAGGACGTGAACGTCAGCCGGGAGCACGTCGATGCCGTGGAGGCCGAGGCGAGGCACCTGGTGCAGTCCCTGGCGGAACGGGGCTGGGAGGCCTCTGCCGTGGACGAGATCGTCGCCCCGCTGGAGGGCCGTGACGGCGTCGACGTGGCGGGGGTGCGTACCGCGCTGCTCTTCGCCTGCACCGAGGTGGTGCCACGGCTGGCTGCCACGAGCGGTGAGATCCCGGCCGTGCTGCACGCCCTGGAGGGCGGCTACACCCCGGCCGGCCCGTCCGGTTCACCCCTGCGGGGCCTGGTGAACGTGCTGCCGACCGGCCGCAACTTCTACTCCGTCGATCCGAAGGCGATCCCCAGCAAGCTGGCCTGGCAGACCGGTCAGGCCGCGGCGGAGAACCTGGTGGCCCGCTACCTGTCCGAGACCGGTGAGTACCCGTCCTCGGTGGGGTTGTCGGTGTGGGGCACCTCGGCCATGCGCACCTCGGGCGATGACATCGCAGAGGTCTTCGCGCTGCTGGGCATCCGCCCGCTGTGGGACGAGCAGTCCCGTCGTGTCGTCGGTCTGGAACCCATCCCGTCGGAGGAACTGGGGCGTCCCCGCATCGACGTGACGGTCCGGATCTCCGGCTTCTTCCGGGACGCCTTCCCGCACGTCGTGGCCCTGCTGGACGACGCCGTCGCGCTGGCAGCCGCCCAGGAGGACCCCGGGACGAGCAACTTCGTCCGGGCCCACGTGGCGGCCGACCTGGCCGAGCACGGGGATGAGCGCCGCGCCCGCACCCGGATCTTCGGTTCCGCCCCGGGCAGCTACGGGGCCGGTCTGCTGGAGACCATCGAGTCGGGGAACTGGCGTTCCGACGAGGACCTGGCGGAGGTGTACGCGACGTGGGGCGGTTTCGCCTACGGCCGCGACCTGGACGGTACCCCTGCCAGGGAGGACATGGAGGCGAACTACCGGCGCATCAAGGTGGCGGCGAAGAACATCGACTCGCGTGAGCACGACATCATCGACTCCGACGACTACTTCCAGTACCACGGTGGCATGATCGCCACCGTCCGGGCCCTGACCGGACAGGCCCCGAAGGCCTACGTCGGGGACACCACCATCGCGGATTCCGTCCGGACCCGATCTCTGGCCGAGGAGACCGCCCGGGTGTTCCGGGCCCGCGTGGTGAACCCGAAGTGGCTCGCGGCGATGCGTCGTCACGGCTACAAGGGAGCCTTCGAGATGGCGGCGAGCGTGGACTACCTGTTCGGTTTCGACGCCACGGCGAAGGTGGTGCACGACTGGATGTACGAGAAGGTGGCCACCACCTATCTGCTGGACGAGGAGAACCAGGCCTTCCTCAGGCACGCCAATCCCTGGGCGTTGCGCAACATGGTCGAGCGTCTCCAGGAGTCGGTGGACCGGGGGCTGTGGGAGAACCCAGACCCGGAGCTCATCTCCCAGCTCCACGAGCTCTACCTGGAGGTGGAGGGCGACCTGGAGGAGTGACGCCGGGTCTAGCGGGCCACCGCGAGGGTGTCGCCGCCCTGGAGCAGCAGGTGTCCGTGGGAGTTGCTGGCCCAGAAGTACTCCGGGAAGGTCGTCTCCCACACCGGGTCTGCCCTGCCGGGCTCCAGGGCACCCAGCACGACACCCTCGACGCCATCCGAGGCCTGGATGCTGATGACCCATCCCTTCTCGGTCAGCTCGTGGAAACCGCTGGCCGGGGAGGAGTGCTCCTGCAACCGGAAGGTGCCCGTCCGGGTGTCCAGCACGGCCGTGCTCAAACCCTGCAGGTGCTCCACCAGGATCACCGTGTCCCCGGCAGTTTCGATGAAGGGTTGGCTCTCACCCAGGTCGGAGCGCCATGTCTCCTCCCCCGTCCTGGGATCCAGCCGGAACAGCCCCTCATCACTGATCCCCAGCAGGAAGTCCTGCACCGCCCACAACATGACCCATGGAGCTTCCCGGCTCCAGCCCTCCTGACCGTTGACCAGTCCACGCACCGTTCCTGTCACCGGGTTCGCGACGACGACGATGTCACCGAACCGATGGAAGGACTCCCCCCTCGAGAGCCAGGCGGCCTGCCTCCCCGTCGCGATCTCGAGGCTCTCATGACATCCTGCCAGGACGTGACGATTCGGATCGGGGACGACGCAGAGCTCCACCCTGGACTCCCGCTCCTGCAACAGGATCTCCGCTCCGCCGAAATCCAGCGAGGTGGTGGTCTCCCACTCCACCTGGAAGTTCTCCAGCGAGGTGTACCGGGCCACCAGGCCCTCGGTCTCACTCGAGAGCAGCCGGTACACCGCACCTGAGTCCAGTTCGTGGTACTCACCGGGCGGTACCGGCAGGCTCCGCTCCACGGCACCGTCCCGGGTGCGCAGCACCACGAGTCCGGGTTCCCTGTCCTCGGCCTCGAGCAGGAGCCCGATGTGACCATCCCTGAAGTGCGGCTGCACCCGGACCCGCTGGAAACCGTCGAACTCCGCGGCAAGATCCACCTCCCACCTCGCCCTGCCGTCCTCCCAGTCGTGGAGCCGGACCTTCTGCGAGACCTCGAGATCGATGGGCAGCATGAGGACACCCGCCGTCGTGGCTGCCCACATCTCACCCTCCCCCTGGGGGATGCTCCATGCCACCTTCGGTGCCTGCTCCAGCCCCTTCAAGGGGGCATGGCCATCCGGTCGGGTGCTGGACGCACGACCGAACCACCAGATCCCGCCCACCACCAGGGCGATCACCACGACGGTGGCCAGGGCGAGCAGCACCACGGGTGCGCGTCGTGGTTCCAGCACCTGTGCTGATCCGGTCCGGGTCATGGTCTCCCCTTCCTCCCCGAGGAGACCATTGTCACCGATCACATGCTGAATGCGTACACATCCATCACCCAGCCGTGTTCGGCACGCACCCTGGCCCTGGTGGCGATGATGTCATCGATCACCTCGGACAGCACACCGGAACGCAGCTGCTGTGACGGCAGACCGAGGTTCGCACCCCACCAGATCCGGGCACGACCGGCCCGCTGCACCAGCTGCTGCACCTTCAGGTGGCCGTCGAGCATCACCACCGTCATCCCCAGATCAGGGTGCCACTGATCGACCAGCCGGCGTCCTGTCGTGATGTGCACCGGTCCACCCACCTCGTGCAGCACGATCCCGTGGGCCGCCGCCAGCGCCTGGAAGGCCGTGATGCCCGGGACCACGTGCGGCTCCACGTCGATGAGCTCCCCGATCCGCTCCACGATGCGGATGGTGGAGTCGTAGAAGGCAGGGTCGCCCCACACCAGGAACCCGACGACAGCGTCCGCGGGCAGCTCCCGCATCACCTCGACGTATCCCTTGGCCCGGGCCGCGTGCCAGTCCGCCACCCCGGCCTCGTACTGCTCCTTGTCCCGCTCCGCGTCAGGACCCCGCACCGGGTCCGCCACGGCGACGAACCGGTGACTCCCGGGATCCAGGTGGGCCTCACACAGTGCCCGACGCGACGCCACGAGATCGGACTTCACCTCCCCCTTGTCCGCGACGAGGAAGACATCCACCTCCCGCATCGCCTCGATCGCCTCCAGGCTCAGGTGCGCTGGATTCCCCGCACCGATCCCGATGATGTTGACCTTCACCTCGCCACCTCCAGCAGCGCATCGATGTCCAGATGCGTCTCGCACGCATCCGCCAGACGTTCAATCATCGCCTCGCGTCGGGCGGCGAATCCAGGGGCCCCCGGAACCGGCCGCCAGGTGCTGCCGGTGAGTGCCGCCACCTCCCCCAGGAAGGCGCGACGGAACCCGTCGGACTCGAAGGCGCCGTGCCACATGGTGCCGAACGTGGCACCGACGCGACGCCCCTGGCAGAACTCCTCCCCCGCCGTGGCGTGGACCCGGCCGTGGTGGATCGTGTAGCCGGTCACCTCCTCGTCGTGCCACGTCCCATGGGGACGCCCGAGCACCTTCTCGGCCTCGAAACACACCTCGCCCGGGATCAGGCCGAGACCTGCGGCCTCGCCCTCACCCGATTCCAGGTCGTCATGGATCCTGCTGGTCAGCATCTGGTAACCACCGCAGATGCCGAGCACGGGGCGGCCCGCCTCGGCCCGGGCCACGACCTCCTCGGCCAGTCCCCGAGCCCTCAGCCAGGCGAGGTCCGACACCGTGGCCCGTGATCCCGGCAGCACCACGAGGTCCGCGTCACGGACCTCACCGGGAGAGGTCGTGACCACCACCTGCACCCCGGGTTCGGCGGCCAGGGCGTCGACATCGGTGGCGTTCGAGGTGCGGGGCAGGTGCACCACCGCCACCCGCAGCACCCCGGACCCCGGGTGCAGGGGCCGTGACCCGATGGTCAGGGCGTCCTCCCCGTCCAACCACACCTCACTCAGCCACGGCAGCACCCCGAGGCTGCGCAGCCCGGTGCGGCGGCTGAGCTCCACCAGACCGGGTTCCAGCACCCCTGCATCACCCCGGAACTTGTTGATGAGGTACCCCACCAGACGTGCCCGGTCCGTCCCCGCGACGATCCCGTGGGTCCCGAAGATCGCGGCCAGTGCCCCACCGCGGTCGATGTCCGCGGTGAGCACGACGGGCAGGTCGAACCGTTCCGCCAGTCCGAAGTTGACGTAGTCGCCCTCCCGCAGGTTGATCTCCGCCGGGGAGCCGGCCCCTTCACACAGCACCAGGTCGTGCTCGTCCGCCAACTCCTCGAAAGCCGCGAAGGCTGCCTCGGCCAGATGCCTGCGTCCCGTCGCGTACTCCCCCGCGTCCAGTTGACCGGCCGGGCGCCCACGCAGCACGACGAAACTGCGACGGTCGCTGCCCGGTTTGAGCAGCACCGGGTTGTGTCGGCTCTCCGGCTCGACCCCGGCAGCCAGGGCCTGCAGGTACTGGGCGCGTCCGATCTCCGAGCCGTCGGCACAGACCATGGAGTTGTTCGACATGTTCTGGGACTTGAACGGCGCCACCCGCAGCCCACGACGTGTGACGGCGCGTGCCAGCCCCGTCACCACCAGTGACTTGCCCGCATCCGATGCGGTCCCGGCGATCAACAGTCCGGTCATCGTCGTCTCCTTCCCCACAGTGCCAGACCTCCCAGCACCGTCGCGGCGATCCCGGCCGCCGCCCACGTGACCACCGTCACCAACCGGGCGGCCCGGTGCACCTCACGGGCCCTGGGCCGTGGTCCCTCCCCGAGCGTCGGACGGGTCTCGACCCGCTCGCCGTAGCGGTTCTCACCTCCCAGTTGAACCCCGAGTGCCCCTGCCCAGGCCGATTCGCACCAACCGCCGTTGGGACTGGGATGTCTCGCATGGTCCCTGCGCATCATCCGCCAGGCGCGGCCGGTGTCCCCACCCACCAACGGTGCGAGTCCACAGGCGAGGACCCCGGTGATGCGTGCCGGGAGCCAGGCCGCGGCATCGTCCAGTCGCGCCGCCACGGCACCGAACCGCTCGTAGCGTTCGTTGCGATGCCCCACCATCGCGTCGAGGGTGTTGAGGCAACGGTGCCCGATGATCCCGGGAACCCCGGCCACCGCACCCCAGAACAGGGTGCTGACCCCGGCATCATTGGTGTTCTCCGCCATCGACTCGACGGTGGCGCGCCCCAGGCCGTCCGCGTCCAGCCGGGACGGGTCGCGGCCACACAGGTTCGGCAGCTGCTCCCGGGCCGCCTCCAGGTCACGGCTCCTAAGTCGCTGGGCCATGACCTGTCCCTCGACGGCGAGCCTGCGGGTCCCGAGTGCCGTCCAGGTGGCGAGCGCCGTCGTCGCCACCTCTGCCCAGCCGCGACGGGCCGCGACCCGTTCCACCAGCAGTGCCGTACCGACCACCGGGATGACCGCGGCGAGGGTGAACCAGCCACCTGCCCTGTGGTCGTCGCGCCAGGTGTACTGCTCCACGTGGGTGGCCCAGGACCCGAACCAGGCGACCGGGTGGTGCCGCTCAGGGTCACCGAACGCCTGGTCAGCAGCGGTGCCGAGCACCAGCCCGAGGGCACGATGGATGGGACTCACGTGACTCCGATCGACACGGCGGCGAGGAACCACACGCCCGCCTGGGTGAACTCGATGAGGCAGCCGTAGCAGTCGCCGTTGAGCCTTCCCAGGCGACGCAGCAGGTGTCGCTGCCAGCAGGCGGCTCCCAGCCAGGCGACGATGACCGCGGCGGTCAGCACCCCGGCGAGGCCCCATCCGAAGAGCAGGCCGGTCCCCACGAGGGTGAAGGCCAGCACGAGCCCTCGGGTGAGCCACAGCCGTGCACGGCTCCCGGTGCCCGCTGTGAGGGCCGAGAGCGTTCCGGCATCGGGCTCGTCCCCCGATCCGGGCAGGGTCGCGGCCATCGGCGTCGTGCGTCCCGCCGCGAAGCCGACCGCCAGCATCACGGGCCACTGATGGCTCGGCAACGCCGTGAGGGCGGTCACCTCCAGCAGCAGCACGAGCACGAGGGTGGTCACCCCCATCGGACCGATGTCGGAGCGTTTCATGACGGCGCGTGCCTGTTCCGCTGGTTTCCGGGAGCCGAGCGCGTCGGCGACATCGGCCACCCCGTCCAGGTGCATGGCGCCGGTGAGCAGGGCGGAGAGCGCGAGGAGCGTCACCGCGGCGAGTGTGCTGGAGCCGCTGAGGTGTGCCACACCCCAGCCGATCCCACCCAGCACCCCACCGAGCAGCAGCCCCAGCCACGGGAACGCGGTCAACGAATCGGCGAAGTCCTGCTGCCTCCACTCACGTCGTGGGATCGGGATGAGCGTGTACATGCCGATCGCACTGAGGAGGGCACGAAGTGGTCTCATCAGGCGCCCTTGATGGGCATCGGGATGCCCGCCACGCACAACCACACCTGATCCACGGCGGCGGCGACCCTCATGTTCAGACGACCCAACTGGTCGGCGAAGAGTCGTCCCGCACTGGTCGCGGGAACCACCGAGAGACCCACCTCGTTGCTCACGAACACCACGGGACGGCTGGTTCCTGCCAACGCCTCGAGGAATTCCGTGATGCGTGCCTCGCACCGGGCCAGGGCAGTGGCGTCGCGGTCCCAGCAACCGTCGTCCAGCAGGCGGGTGAGCCACACCCCCAGGCAGTCGACCAGCATCGGGGTGGGATCCTCGCGGCGCAGCTCCGCTGCGAGGTCGATCGTCTCCACGGTGGTCCAGTGTGCGGGCCGCCGGGCCCGGTGCAGGGCCAGCCGCTCCTCCCATTCGGGGTCGTCCGGGCGTTGCTCGGAGGTCGCGACGTAGGTGACCCGTCCCGCCGTTGCCAGCAGGGACTCCGCGAACGTGGACTTGCCGGAGCGGGTACCGCCCAGCACCAGCGCCGTCCCGATCACGCCTTGGACACTCCCTGCCCGCTGAAGGTACCCATCTCGTTCATCACGAGTGCCGCTGCACGGACCAACGGCAGTGCCAGGGCCCCGCCGGAGCCCTCCCCCAGCCGGAGCCCGAGGTCAACCAGGCCACGCAGCCCGAGGGCCTCGTGGGCGACCGCGATGGCGGGCTCCACACCGGCATGCCCGGCGAACAGGTAGTCGACCACCGAGGGGGCCAGCGCCTTGGCCACGAGTGCGGCGGAGCAGGAGACCACACCGTCGAGCACCACGGGGATCCGGCGCGACGCCGCTGCCAGGATGAACCCGACCATCGCGGCGTGCTCGTAGCCCCCCACCGCGGCGAGCACGTCAAGGGGATCGGTCTCGGCGCCGATCCCGTTGGTCCGGAGGCCCTGCTCGATCACCTCGATCTTGTGGGTCAGCATCGCGTCATCGGCTCCGGCTCCCCGGCCGGTGACCTGTCCGACCGCGGTACCGGTCAAGGCCGCGGTGAGCGCGGCGGCGGGGGTGGTGTTCGCCAGCCCGACCTCCCCCGGGACCAGGATGTCTGCCCCTGCGTCGATGGCCAGGTTGGCTGCCTCGACCCCGACCGCGATGGCGGTCACGGCCTGCTGCCTGGACATGGCAGGACCGACGGTGAAGTCCGACGTTCCGGCACTGATCCGGCGATCCACGGTGCCCTCGGCCGGCTGTTTCAGACCGACGTCGTAGACCTCCACCCTCGCATCATGGGCACGCGCGATGACGCTCACCCCGGCGAACCCGATGACGACCCCGGCCGCCATCTGGACACTGACCTCCTGGGGCCACGGTGTGACCTGCTGGGCGAAGACACCGTGATCTCCCGCGAAGACCACCACGTGGGGCCGGTGGGGCACCGGCGGCGGGCACTGGGCTGCGATGCCGCACAGCCTGATGCCGATCTCCTCCAGCTCCCCGAGGGAACCCGGCGGCTTCGTCAGGTCGTTCTGCCGATCACGGCCTGCCTGCTGCCATGCAGGATCGACCGGTTCGATCCTGGCGACCAGTTCGGTGAGTTCAGTCTCGGTGGCAGTGGGCATCGCCATGGTTCACGTCCTTCGGGTGGTGGCTCGCCGGTGGATCACCGGCCCCACCGAGGCTAGCAGCCCCTGCCCACGGGCTCGTCCCCGGGAGCTCAGAACAGCTTCACCGGGCTGATCAGGTCCGCCAGGATCAACAACAACCCGGTGGCCAACAGGAAACCGCCGACGACATAGGCCACGGGGAGCAGTTTCGCGGTGTCGACCGGGCCGGGATCCGCCCGACCGAGCAACGTGGCGACCCGCCGTCGCACCGCCTCGTAGAGGGCTCCGGCGACGTGTCCGCCATCCAGTGGCAGCAACGGCACCAGGTTGAACACGAACAGGAACAGGTTGACACTCGCCAGCATGGCTGCGAACGAGGCGATCCGGGAGCTGGGGTCCAGTCCCTCCACCGTCGCGATCTCCCCGGCCACCCGGCTGGCACCGAGGATGGAGATCGGGCCGTTGACGTCACGTTCCTTGCCCGTGACCAGATCGACCCCAAGATTCCAGACACTCACCGGGAACACCGTCAACGCCACGACGGAGCTGCGGGTGTGGTCCCACATCTGTCGGCCGGTCTCGACCGGGCCACCCTTGACCAGTTCCTGCTGGGGGGAGAACCCCATGAAACCGGCCTCCACCCTGGCCCGCGGGTTCAACCGGTCCGGCAGGCTCTGGATGACGGTGTTCACCTCGGGCAGGTCGAGGACCCGGCCGTCACGTTCCACCGTCAGCCGGGCCCCGCGGTCACCGTTGCCACGGATCAGCTCTCCCAACTGGGTCCAGGAGGAGATGGTGACCCCGTTGAACGCCACCACCTTGTCGCCCACCTCGACCCCGGCCTGCTTCGCCGGGGTCTCCGGGTCCCCGGGCTGGCACACCGCAGGGGTCCGGTCCGCAGGGATGATGCAGTCATTGACGACGGTGATGGTGGTGCTCGACTGCCAGGTGCCGTGGAACACGTTGATCCCGAGGAAGATCAGGAAGGCCAGCAGGAGGTTCATGGTGGGTCCACCGAGCATCACGATGACGCGCTGCCACACGGGCTTCTGGTGGAACAGGCGGCCGTCGTCCGCCGGGGTGATCTCCTCGTACTCGTAGGAGCGGGCCTGGTCGGCCATCCGGGTGAGCCACCCCTTGGGTCGGCCGGTCTGCTTCTCCGGTGGGTACATGCCCACCAGACGCACGTACCCACCGAGTGGGAAGGCCTTGATCCCGTACTCGGTCTCACCCTTCCGGCGTGACCAGAGGGTTCGACCGAAACCGACGAAGAACTGGGTGGCCTTGATGCCGAAGAGCTTGGCCGGCACCAGGTGTCCCACCTCGTGCAGTGCGATGCACACCATGATGAGGGCGAAGAAGACGATCCCGAGCAGGATCGTGATCAGGATGGTCATGACAGTTCCTCCACGTGGTGGGCGGCCTGGTCCCGGGCAGCCGCATCGGCTTCCAGCACGGCCTGGACGGTGAGTGCCTCGTCGGCGACGTGCGCCGTCGCGAGGTGGTCCTCGAGACAGCGGGTGATGAGTTCGGTGATCTGCAGGAAACCGATCCTCGCCTGGCAGAAGGCGTCGACCAGCACCTCGTTGGCCGCGTTGTAGACCGCGGGGGCGGTGCCCCCCGCCTTCCCGGCACGTCGGGCCAACTCCACCGCGGGGAAGGTCTCGGCATCCAGGGGTTCGAACGTCCAGGTGGCGCTCCGGGACCAGTCACACGGCCTCGAGGCACCCGGCAACCGGTTCGGCCAGGTGAGGGCCAGCCCGATGGGCAGCCTCATGTCGGGTGGTGAGGCCTGGGCCAGGGTGGAGCCGTCACAGAACTCCACCATCGAGTGCACGACGGACTGCGGATGGACCGTCACCACGATGTCGTCGTAGGCCACCCCGTACAGCAGCGCCGCCTCGATGAGCTCGAGTCCCTTGTTCACCAGGGTCGCCGAGTTGATGGTGATGACCCGGCCCATGTCCCAGGTGGGGTGGGCCATCGCCTCGGCCGCAGTGACCTCAGCGAGCTCCGCACGGCTCCTGCCCCTGAACGGCCCTCCGGAAGCGGTGAGGATCAACCGGGTGACCTCCTCGGCCCGCCCACCTCGCAGGGCCTGTGCGAAGGCCGAGTGCTCGGAGTCCACGGCGACGAGCTGACCGGGAGCCGCGGCCTCGGTCACGAGGCGACCACCGATGACCAGCGATTCCTTGTTGGCCAGGGCCAGTGTGGTGCCCGCCTCGAGTGCGACGAGGGTGGGGAGCAGTCCTGCCGCCCCGGTGATCGCGTTGAGCACCACGTCGCAGTCCTGCCCAGCCAACCGGGTGGCGGCGTCGTCCCCGACCTCGATCAGGGGCCGGGGCACTGAGCGGTGCTCCAGTTCCCGTTCCAGCTCCGCCAGAGCCTCCGGCCGGGCCAGTGCGACCCGGGCCGGGGCGAACCGGGCGATCTGGTCCGCGAGCAGGGCCGGGTTCCCACCCGAGGCCGCCAGCCCCGTCACCTCGAACTGGTCACGCCGTGACGCGACGACGTCAAGGGTCTGGGTACCGATGGAGCCGGTCGAGCCGAGCAGGACGATTCTTCGCACGGCCCCAAGTGTGTCATGCCGAGGGGACAGAAATCGTCCGGCAGCGGGCTGCCGGACGATTCCCGTCACGCCGTGGGCCGGGGCTCAGACCAGGCCGAAGGCCTGCATCGCGTTGGCGACCTTGATGAACCCGGTGATGTTGGCACCGACCACGTAGTCGCCGGGGGCACCGTACTCCTCCGCCGTGGTGGCGCACATCTCGTGGATGTTGCACATGATCCCGGTCAGACGCTCCTCGGTGTACTCGAAGCTCCACGAGTCGCGTCCGGCGTTCTGCTGCATCTCCAGCGCGGAGGTGGCCACACCACCGGCGTTGGCGGCCTTTCCGGGGCCGAACAGCACCCCCGCGTCCTGGAAGACGTGGATGCCCTCGGGGGTGGTGGGCATGTTGGCGCCCTCGGCGACGGCCTTGACGCCGTTCTTGACCAGCGTGGCGGCCTGGTCGGCGTTGAGTTCGTTCTGGGTGGCACAGGGCAGGGCGACCTCCACGGGCACGTCCCAGATGGATCCACTCTCGCCGAGCCTGGCGCTGTCGCGACGGGCGACGTAGTCGGCGACCCGGCCACGTTCGACCTCCTTGACCTGCTTCAACAGGTCGAGGTCGATGCCCGCCTCGTCCACGAGGTATCCGGAGGAGTCGGAACATGCGATCACGGTGCCACCCAGCTGGTGGATCTTCTCGATGGCGTAGATCGCCACGTTGCCGGAACCGGAGACCGCCACCCGCTTGCCGTCGAAGGTCTCCCCCTTGGTCTTCAACATCTCCTGGGCGAACACGACGGTGCCGTACCCGGTCGCCTCGGTCCGGACCAGGGAGCCTCCCCAGTCGAGTCCCTTGCCGGTGAGCACCCCGGACTCGTAGCGGTTGGTCAGCCGCTTGTACTGACCGAACAGGTAACCGATCTCACGACCGCCGACACCGATGTCACCGGCCGGGACGTCGGTGTACTCCCCGAGGTGGCGGTACAGCTCGGTCATGAAGGACTGGCAGAACCTCATCACCTCGGAGCTGGACCTGCCCCGGGGGTCGAAGTCGGAACCACCCTTGCCGCCACCGATGGGCATCCCGGTGAGCGAGTTCTTGAAGATCTGCTCGAAGCCGAGGAACTTGATGATGCCGAGGTAGACGCTCGGGTGGAACCGCAGCCCCCCCTTGTAGGGGCCGAGCGCCGAGTTGAACTGCACCCGGAAGCCCCGGTTGATGTGCACCTCGCCCTTGTCGTCCACCCACGGCACCCGGAAGATGACCTGCCGCTCCGGTTCGCAGATGCGCTCCAGGATCTTGTCATCCAGGTAGGACGGGTTCTTCTTGATGACGGGGGCGAGACTCTCGAAGACCTCACGGACTGCCTGGTGGAATTCCGCCTCCCCGGGGTTCCGGGCGACCACGGTCTCGAAGATCGATTCAAGGGCCTGTTCCATGAGCACTCCTCGTGGGTTTGAGTAACGATGACGTGCTGATGGTAGACCCCCCACTGTGACGATCATGTTTCGGTCCAGATCCGGGGCGGACGATGGACACTCAGGTTGTGAGGTTCTCCCGTGCCGCGAGCTGCCCGCACGCCCCGTCGATCTCCGACCCCCGGGTGTCACGCAGGGTGACCGGCACCCCCCGACGCTCCAGCGTGGCCAGGAAGGCCGCCTCGTCCTCAGGCCGGGAAGCCGTCCAGCGGGAGCCCGGGGTCGGGTTGAGCGGGATCAGGTTGACGTGGGCCCATCCCCAGTCACCGCGACGTCGCAACACATCCGCCAGCAGCTGGGCACGCTCGACGGAGTCGTTGATGTCACGCATCAGCGCGTACTCGATGCTGACCCGACGCCTCGTCACCCGCGCGTACTCCCACGCGGCATCGACGACCTCGGCCACCGGCCACCGGTTGTTGACGGGGACGATCTCGTTGCGCAGGTCGTCGTCCGGGGCGTGCAGTGACACCGCGAGGGTGACGGGTAGCCCCTCGTCGGTCAGTCTGGCGATCTGGGGCACCAGCCCGACGGTGGAGACCGTGATGCCCCTGGCACTCATCCCGAACCCGGCCGGGACCGGTGCGACCAGGGTGCGGATCGCGCCCAGCACCGCCTTGTAGTTGGCGAGCGGTTCTCCCATCCCCATGAAGACGATGTTGTTCAGCCGAGACGTCGTGCCGGGCACCAGGCCCGAGGTGAGCATCTGATTGGCCGCGAGGGCCTGGACCAGGATCTCGGCCCGGGAGAGGTTGCGTTTCAACCCGCCCTGTCCGGTGGCACAGAAGGGGCATGCCATGCCACAGCCCGCCTGGGAGCTGATGCACAGTGTGGAACGGTTGGGGTAGCGCATCAGCACCGACTCCAGCAGGGAGCCGTCGTGCAGTCGCCAGAGGGTCTTGACGGTGCGCCCCCGATCGGCGGTCTGCTGCCGGACCTGGTCGAGGAGGGACGGGAACAGCTGGGCGGCCAGGTCGTCACGGATGCTCGACGGCAGGTCGGTCCAGGTGCTCACCTCGTCGCTCAGGTGGTCGAAGACGTGCCGGGAGATCTGGTCCGCCCGGAACCTCGGCAACCCGAACGCCTCCATCGCGCCGCGTCGCTCATCCTCGTCGAGATCGAGCCAGTGCTTCGGTGCCCTGCCGCGCGCAGGGGCGTCGAAGACCAGCGGAAGTTGTCCCATCGATGTCATCCCCCAAGTCCCAGGTGCAGGATGAGCCATCCTACAGGTACCGCGACCAACAGGGAGTCAAGACGATCCATCACTCCCCCGTGACCGGGCAGGACACTGGACATGTCCTTCAGCCCGGCATCGCGTTTGACCAGGGACTCGACGAGATCACCCAGGGTCGCCGCCGGGGCGATGGCCAGGCCGAGGACCAGCCCCAGCCACCACGGTGATCCCAGGATGAACAGCGCACAGAGTGTGCCGATGAGGGCCGCGAAGAACATCGACCCGGCGAACCCCTCCCACGTCTTCGAGGGCGAGATCCCGGGTGCCATGCGGTTCCTGCCGAACAGGGAGCCGACGGCGTAGGCGCCGGTGTCCGAGGCGGAGACGCACAACACCACCGTGATGATCCGCAGTCGACCGTCCTCCGGTGCCATGAGCAGCGGCACGAAGATCCCCATGAGTGGCAACCAGGCGATGATCAGCGCGCTGGCCGCGATGTCACGGATGAACCCGTCGACCCCACCCAGGAGCAGGCGGGCGACCAGACAGGCCAGCACCGTCCCCGCGACGCAGGTCATCGCCACGGTGGTGGGGGCCAGGGCGAGATCCAGTTCCGCGACGGCGTAGCCGCCGATGACGCTGATGGCGGTGCCGACGACGATCACCCGCACCTGCGAGTGCATTCCCTTGCGGGCCAACGCGTGATGGACCTCCACCACGCCGAGGCTGAGGGTCAGTGCGGAGAGGAGGATGAAGAACCACGGCACCCACAGCAGCCCCACGGCGAGGGCGGCCATCAGGGCGACACCGACACCGATGGCGAGCGGTACGTTCCGGCCCACCCGCGGCGTCGGTGTCGTGTCGTGGGATTCCTTCATGCGTCGTTCAGACTTCGCTGAGTTCGGCTTCCTTGTGCTTGAGCAGCTCGTCCACGGCGTCCACGTACTTGCGCGTGGTGGCATCCATGGCCTTCTCCGCGCGGGCGAGATCGTCCTCGCTGATCTCGTGGTCCTTCTCCAGCTTCTTCAACTGGTCCATGGCATGACGGCGCACGTTGCGCACGGCGATGCGTGCGTCCTCGGCCTTCGCCCTGGCCATCTTGATGTACTCCTTGCGGCGCTCCTCGGTGAGCTGCGGCATCACACAGCGGATGGCGTTGCCGTCGTTGCTGGGGTTGACCCCGAGGTCCGCGTCACGGATGGCCTTCTCGATGGCGGTGATGGCACTGCGGTCGAAGGGAGTGATGAGCATGGTGCGGGGATCGGGTGAGGTGAACGTCGCCAGCTGCTGCAACGGGGTGGGTGCCCCGTAGTAGTCGGCGTTCAGGCGGTTGAACATCGCGGGGTGGGCGCGGCCGGTACGGATGGTGGCCAGGTCGTCCCGTGCGTGGTCGACGGCGGCCTGCATCTTGGCCTGGGTTTCCTTCTCGACGTCGGCGATCATGCCGCTCTCCTTTGTGTGAGGGTGGGTGGGTTCAGCGGGAGACGAGGGTCCCGATGGGCTCCCCCTGCACGACGCGACCGATGTTGCCACGTTCGGACAGGTTGAAGAACACGAGGTTCAGCGAGTTGTCACGAGCCAGGGCCAGTGCGGTGGCGTCGGCGACCTTGAGGTCCTTGGCCAGGAACTCGTCATGGCTGAGGTGCTCGAAGCGCTTCGCCTCGGGATTGGTGCGAGGATCCGAGTCGTAGACCCCGTCCACGCCCTGCTTGCCCATGAGCAGCACCTCTGCCCCGATCTCCAGGGCACGCTGGGCGGCGACGGTGTCGGTGGAGAAGTACGGCATGCCGGAACCGGCGCCGAAGATCACCAGACGTCCCTTCTCGAGGTGGCGTTCGGCCCGACGGGGGATGTAGGGCTCGGCCACCTGGGCCATGTGGATCGCGGACTGCACCCGGGTGTCGATGCCCTCCTTCTCCAGGAAGTCCTGCAGCGCGATGGAGTTCATCACCGTGCCGAGCATCCCCATGTAGTCGGCCCGGTCCCGGGCCATCCCGTTGACGCTCAGTTCCGCACCACGGAAGTAGTTGCCACCGCCGACGACGACCGCCACCTGTGTGCCCCGGTCCACGACTGCGGCGATCTCCTTCGCGATCCCGGAGACGACGACGGGGTCGACTCCCAGCTTCCCGCCACCGAAGACCTCACCGGAAAGCTTGAGTAGCACCCTGCGGTACGGCTTGTTCATCCTGTCCCCTTGTCGTGGTGGTTGTGCGTCAACGGTCACCCTACCGTCAAACGCGAGACGAGCGCGCCCCATCCGGGACACGCTCGTCTCACACGTGGTTCGCTCAGGCGCTGACGGCCAGTCGGGCGAAGCGCTTGACCTCCAGGCCTGCCTCCTTCAGGGCGTCCCCGACGGTCTTCTTGTCCTCCCACACGGCCGGCTGGTCGAGCAGGACGGTGTCCTTGAAGAACCCACCGAGACGGCCCTCGACGATGCGCGGCAGGGCGGCCTCCGGCTTGCCCTCCTCACGGGCGGTGGCCTCGGCGATGCGACGCTCGTTCTCGACGGTCTCGGCCGGGACCTCGTCACGGGTGACGAAGGCAGGGCTCATCGCGGCGATGTGCATGGCCACCTGGTGGGCCAGGGTCTCGTCGCCGCCGGTGTACTCCACGAGCACGCCGACCTGCGGGGGCAGGTCGGAGGCACGACGGTGGAGGTACAGGTGGGTGGTGCCGTCGAAGTTGGCGACCCCGACCAGGGAGAGATTCTCACCGATCTTCCCAGCCAGCCCCTGGATCGCCTCGAGGACCGTCGCCTCGCCCAGCTCGGCGGCATTGGCGGCCTCGACGTCGCTCGCCCCGCTGGTGGCGACGGCCTCGACGATCTGATCGGCCAGTCCGACGAACTCGGCGTTCTTCGCGACGAAGTCGGTCTCGGCGGCGAACTGGATGAGCACACCGTCGCGGCCGGCGACGATACCGTTGGTGGCCTCCTTGTCGGTGCGCTTGGCGGCCTTGGCGAGGCCCTGGATGCGCAGCAGCTCAACGGCCTTGTCGAAGTCACCCTCAGCCTCGGTGAGGGCCTTCTTGGCGTCCATCATCCCGGCGCCGGTGGCGTCGCGGAGCTTCTTGACGTCGGCAGCAGTGATTGCCATGTCGTTCTTCCCGTCTGGTGTCGTGGGCTGGATTACTTGGACTCGGGGGTGGCCGGGGCCTGCTCGGTCTCGGCAGGGGCCTCCTTCGTGGCGGCCTCGCCCTGGGCCAGGAGCTCACGCTCCCAGTCCGGCATCGGCTCGGCCTCGGCCTCCTCGCCGCTGCGCCCCGAGGAACGCTCGATGAGGCCCTCGGCGACGGCGTCGGCGATGATCCGGGTCAGCAGCGCGACGGAGCGGATGGCGTCGTCGTTGCCGGGGACCGCGTAGTCCACCTCGTCCGGGTCACAGTTGGTGTCGAGGATGCCGACCACGGGGATGCGCAGCTTGCGGGCCTCGTCGACGGCGAGGTGCTCCTTCTTGGTGTCGACGACCCACACGGCCTGCGGGGTGCGGACCATGTCACGGATACCGCCCAGGGTCTTGTCGAGCTTGTTCTTCTCACGGGAGAGCTGGAGCAGCTCCTTCTTGGTCAACCCGGTGCTCGCGGAATCGGTGAGGTCCATGCCCTCGAGTTCCTTGAGGCGCTGGATGCGCTTGGTGACCGTGTGGAAGTTGGTGAGCATGCCGCCCAGCCAGCGCTGGTTGACGAACGGCATCCCGACGCGGGTGGCCTGCTCGGCGATGGCTTCCTGGGCCTGCTTCTTGGTGCCGACGAACAGGATCTGGCCACCACGGGCGACGGTGGACTTCACGAAGTGGAAGGCCTTGTCGATGTAGGTCAGCGAGAGCTGGAGGTCGATGATGTAGATGCCGTTGCGCTCGGTGAAGATGAAGCGCTTCATCTTCGGGTTCCAACGACGGGTCTGGTGTCCGAAGTGAACGCCGGACTCGAGCAACTGGCGAGTGGTCACGACGGCCATGGCCGTTCCTTTCGTGGTGGGCAGCACACCGCCCACCCATGACAGGGTGGGCCCCGGGCCCACACGGGTGGTTGTCTCCAGGACCCCGGCGGGATCCTGCCTGATGCGCCCGGCAGCGGCACCCGAACCGGGGTTCGGGACCACGTCGCTGCCGACGGTCATCCGTTCAAGCGCATGCGATGTCAATCGGACGACACCGATTGCAGGGCAATCCTATGCCTCCTGCCACCGGTTGTCCACAGATCACCTCATTCCGCGCCGCTGATGACCACTCGGCCTCCTCCCGTGCCCACAGTGATGACATGAGGACCAAGAGGAAGCTGGTGCTGATCGTCATCGCCTGGGTGAGCCTCATCGGGGCGCCGTGGGCCGCCGCCCGGGAGGGGCTCGTGCTGCTGCCCCCGGTGCCCGGTGAGGTGGTGACCGCGTTCGACGGTGGGAGCTCGCCGTACTCGAAGGGACACCGCGGGGTGGACCTGGCGGCGGCAGCCGGGGAACCGATCCGTGCCGCCGCCCCAGGAGTCGTGTTCTTCTCCGGACGGGTGGCGGGTCGCCCCTCCGTCTCCGTGGACCACGGCAACGGCCTGCGCACCACCTACACCCCGGTGACCGGCATCCTCGATGTCGGCTCGCCGGTCACGGCGGGGCAGGTGATCGGTCACCTGGACGGCCTGCCCCACTGCGCTCCTCGGTTCTGTCTGCACTGGGGACTCACCGACGGCACCGTCTACCACGACCCGATGCCCCACCTCGCCGTTCCCCGGGTGAGACTGCTGCCGAACGGGACCCGCCCGCAGCCGATCCCACCGTTGCCCGCCGCCGAGACCCCGCTGTCCCGGGGCTCCCCTCCGGTACCCGGACCGGTCACGAGCCCCTTCGGGATGCGGGTGCACCCGGTGACCGGGGTGTACAAGCTGCATGACGGTGTGGACCTCGGCGCTGCATGCGGCACCCCGATCCGGCTGCCCTGGCCCGGACGCGTGGTCTCGGCCCGGTACGACGGCGGCTACGGCAACCGGGTGATCGTGGAGCACGGCTCACTGCGCACCGGATACGCCCACCTTCCCCGGATCGACGTCGAGGTCGGGCAGGAACTCGCCGCCGGTGCGCTGGTGGGGGTCGTCGGGAACACCGGGTACTCCACAGGGTGCCACCTGCACTGGATGGCCTGGCGGGACGGTCGTCTGGTGGATCCGCTCACCCTTCTCGGGGGTCCGTGACCACGGCACGCGGGTGGGCCTGCTGGAAGGCGGCACGGAGTCTGTCGTCGGAGACGTGGGTGTAGATCTGGGTGGTCGCCATCGTGGCGTGCCCCAGCATCTCCTGGACGCTGCGCAGGTCCGCTCCTCCGGCCAGCAGGTGGGTCGCCATCGCATGGCGCAGCGCATGGGGGCTGACCGTGTGCCCGCTGACCGCGGTGGCGGCCTGCACCACGCGGCGCGCCACGCGGGGGTCCAGTGCGCCACCACGTACCCCGAGGAAGATCCGGTCGGGGCTCTCCGGGGTGGCCAGCCGCCCCCTCACGTCCAGCCATCGCTGGAGCGCCTGCCTGGCCGGGAGCCCCATCGGGACCACCCGTTGCTTGTTCCCCTTGCCCGTCACGCGCACCACACCACGTTCCAGGTCGACATCACTCCTGGTGAGGCCACAGAGCTCCGAGATGCGCAATCCGCTGGCGTAGAGCAGCTCCACGAGAGCGACGTCGCGCAGGGCCCGGGGCTCGCCATCGGCGGCCGCGACCGCCAGGGTCTGAAGGGTCTGGTCCATCTCGGACCGGGTCAGGACCTCGGGCAGCGTGCGGCGCTGCCGGTGTGCCCTGAGCCGGACCGCGGGACTGGTCGCAAGATGTCCCTCCCCCACTGCCCATGCGAAGAAGCCCTTGACGCAGGACACCCGACGCTGCAGCGTCGCCGTGGCCGCCCCCTCGGCCAACAGCTGCCCGAGCCAGCTGCGCAGCTGTGCCAGAGTGACCCGTCCGGGCGCGACCCCTGAGAACTCGGCCAGCCCACGCAGGTCGACGTCGTAGGCACGCACCGTCGCCGGGGACAGGGAACGTTCCGTGGCCAGGTGCTGGCGGTACTCGGCGATCAACGCTTCCCAGGCGGCGTCCATGGCGAACAGTGTGTCACCGGGCGTACTGTTGGGCACAACGACGAACCGGGAAGGCGGGAGTTCCATGTCGCAAGACTTCACCACCGGCGGAAAGGTCCGCCCGATCACCCGTTGGGGCACCCCCGTGATGCATGCCCCGACCACAGCGGTGACCGAGTTCGGCGAGGAGCTCCACGAGCTGGTCCGGGACATGTTCGCCACCATGCGTGCCGCCGAGGGGGTGGGTCTGGCCGCGACGCAGGTGGGGATCGGGATGTCCGTGTTCGTCTACGAGTGCCCGGACGGTGATGACCGCATCCAGCGGGGGGTGGTGTGCAACCCGAGCGTGGAGCTTCCCACCGGGAAGGACCGCACCCTGGATCCGGCCGAGGAGGGATGCCTGTCGTGGCCCGGCGGCTACTCCAGCGTTCCGCGCCCCGACAAGGCCATCTGCCGTGGCCAGGATGCCTTCGGCAATGACGTCGAACTGGTGGGGACCGGGTTGTTGGCCCGGTGTTTCCAGCACGAGACCGACCACCTGAACGGCACCGTCTTCGGCGACCGCATCTCGGGGCGGGCCCGCAGGAAGCTCGACGAGCAGGTCGCCGACCTCGCCTGGCGCTACCCGGCCGACTGGCCGGTCTCCCCGAAGGCCACCTCGGCCCCCCGGCCCGGCACCGCGGCGGAGGACGAGTGATGAGGCGACTGCGCACCCTGACCGTCTCCGCCTGCGTGTTGGCCCTGACCCTGGGTGGACTCCCCGGTGCCACCGGCACCGCGGCCGCTGCTCCTGCCACCGACGTGATGATCAGCGTCTACCTCGAGGGTTCCGGGAACAACAAGGCCGTGGAGCTCCACAACCCGACCGCGGCCCCCATCCGGCTCACCGGGTACGGCCTCAACCTGTTCCCGAACGGGGCAGGCACCGCGCGCCGGAGCCTCGCCCTCGATGATCACACGATCCCTGCCGGTGGCCATCTGCTGGTGGTCAACTCCCAGGCCTCGGCCGAGCTCCGGTCGCGGGGTGGTCTCGAGAGTGGGGTCACCGCCTTCAACGGCGACGATGCCCTGACCCTCACCCGGGACGGTGCGGTCATCGACTCCGTGGGGCAGGTCGGAACCGACCCGGGAACCTCGTGGGAGGCCGGTGGTGTGGCCACCAAGGACATGACCCTGACCCGGAAGGGGTGCACCGTCGACATCGATCCGAGCGATGCCTACGATCCCTCGGTGGAGTTCACCGCCACCACCAGCGACGATCTCACCACGCTCGGCACCGTCACCTGTGCCGCGGGCTCCCCGCCACCGTCGCCCACACCGACCCCACCCGGAGGCGGGGTGACCCCCATCGCCGCGGTGCAGGGCAGTGGGGACGAGTCCCCCATGGTCGGCGCCACGGTCACCGTGGAGGGTGTCGTCGTGGGCGACTTCCAGGGCGAGGGTCAGTTCGGCGGGGTCTACCTCCAGGACGCGGGCGACGGTGACGAGAGCACCAGCGATGGCATCTTCGTCTTCGGCCGGGCCGTGGGTGAGGTGGCCGCGGGCGATGTGCTGCGGGTCACGGGCAAGGTCTCCGAGTTCAAGGGCCAGACCCAGATCACCCCGACAACGGTGACGAGACCGCCATCCTCCGACCTCACGATGCCCGCCCCGGTAGCGCTCTCCCTGCCACTCGGCGATGCCGAGCGCGTGGAGGGGATGCTGGTCACCTTCCCCGATGCCCTCACCATCGTCGAGTACCACAACTACGACCGGTTCGGGGAGATCGTCTACGCACCCGAGCGACAGTGGACCCCGACGGGGGTCGTCGAGCCCGGTGACGAGGCCCGGGCCCTGGCCGCGACGAACAAGGCCGCCCGGCTGGTGGTCGATGACGGGCGCGGTGTGCAGAACCCGAGCCCGGCCATCCATCCCGACGGGAAACCGCTGACGGCGGACCACGTCTTCCGTGGCGGTGACCGGGTGTCGGGGCTGACCGGGGTGATGAGCTGGTTCAACAACTCCTACAAGCTCCAGCCCACCACGGGCGCGACCTTCACCGTCGCGAATCCCCGCCCGGCCGTCCCCGCGAAGCAGGGCGATCTCCGCCTGGCCTCCTTCAACGTCCTCAACTACTTCACGACCCTCACCTCGGACAACGCCGCCGCCCGCGGCGCCGACACCCCGGAGGAGTTCGCGCGGCAGCAGGCGAAGATCGTCGCCGCCATGACGGAGATCGACGCCGACGTGTTCGGGTTGATGGAGATCGAGAACAACGGCACGGCCGTGGACAACCTCGTGGCCGCCCTCAACGACAAGGCCGGAGCCGACACCTTCGCCGCGGTGCACACCGGGGTCGTCGGTGGTGACGCGATCTTCCAGGCCTTCATCTACAAGCCCGCGGTCGTCGAGCCGGTGGGTGATGTCGCCACCCTCGACTTCGCGGATGGGAAGAACCGCCACTCACTGGTGCAGACCTTCCGCCACAAGAGCTCCGGCGAACTGGTCACGGTGAGTGTCAATCACCTGAAGTCGAAGGGGTCCGCCTGCAACGGCGACCCCGACCTGGGCGATGGTCAGGGCAACTGCAACCTCACCCGCACCAGTGCTGCGCAGCGCCTGGCCGAGTGGCTGCGCTCCGACCCCACAGGCCAGGGCGCCCAGGCCACGGTCATCATCGGTGATCTCAACTCCTACGACCACGAGGACCCGATCAGGGCCCTGACCGCCGCCGGTTTCCAGGACATGGAGAAGAAGTTCAGCGGGGAGCAGGCCTATTCCTACGTCTTCGACGGGATGGCGGGCTACCTCGACCACGCCCTGGCCAACGAGGCTGCGGCGCAGCGGATCGTCGACACCAGGTCCTGGCACATCAACGCTGACGAGGCGGACATCCTCGACTACGACATGAGCTTCAAGAAGCCCTCGGAGGCGGCCCTGTTCACCCCGTCCCCGTTCCGCTCCTCGGATCACGACCCGATCATCGTGAGCCTGCAACTGGGCTCGGCACCCCAGCCGCCCGCCCCTGCCCCCTCCGCCAAGCCGGAGCCCGCCCCCTCGGCCTCACCCGTGCCGCCGCCCACCCGGGTCTCGCCCGCCCGCCCGACACCTCCGTCGCCGCAGCCGGGCCTGCCCAGCACCGGTCACCGCAGCCAGTGAGCGAAGATGGCGGCGGCAGCGGCCACGTTGAGTGAGTCCACGCCCGCCGCCATCTCGACGGTGAGCCTCACCTCGGCGGCCGCCAGCCATTCCCGGCTCAGCCCGTGCCCCTCGGAGCCGAGCATCAGGGCCAGCTTCTCCGGGGCCCGGTACCCGGCGAGTTCAACGGCGTCGGGCGCGAGAGTGGTCGCGGCCAGGGTGAAGCCATGCTCCCGCAGCTGCTGCAGCTCGTTGACGGGATCGGACATCCGTCGCCAGCCCACCTGGAAACAGGCTCCCATGGAGGCCTTGACGGCCCGGCGGTAGAGGGGGTCGGCCCCGTCGGGGGAGATCAGCACGGCATCCCAGCCGAGTGCCGCGGCCACCCGGATGATGGCCCCGGTGTTGGCGTGGTCGACCAACCCCTCACACAGCAGCACCCGCCTGGCCCGGTGGATCACCTCCCACGGGGTCTCCTCGGGCCGTTCGAAGGCCGCGAGTGCTCCCCGGTGCACGTGGAAACCACTGATGGTCTCGATGAGGGCCTCCTCGGCGACCAGGCATGGCACCTCGGGCAGTTCCTCGAGGAGGTCAGCCAACCCCGGGAGCCACTTCGGGGCCAGCAGGAGGGACCGGGGCCGGGCCCCGGCCTCGAAGGCCCGCCGGATGATCTTCTCCCCCTCGGCGATGAAGATGCCCCGCTCCCCCTCCAGGCGACGACGCAGCTGCGAGTCGCGCAACGAGACGTAGTCGGCCAGTTCGGGGGCCTCACGGGAGGTGACCGGGATCTTCATGGCTGCAACCTACCGCCCGTATCCTGTGGTACGTGGTTCGTCGGTTCTTCGTGGTGTTCCTGGCGGTGAGCGGTCTGCTGGCCCTGACCCATGTGGCCCGTGCCACGATCCCAGGGCTTCGCGGCGACAGCACCGTTGCCCAGCAGGTCGCGTGGCTCCGGCAGGTCGCCCCCAGTGCTGCTCCCAGGATGCAGGAGCTGTTCCCGGAGGGCGAGTTCTTCACCTGGGCACTGACGGGACTGGCTGCTGGTCATCTCGCCCGGCAGGACATTGATCGACAGTCCCATCTGGAGCTGCTCGACGAGGCGATCACCCGGACCGGTCTGCCTGCGGTGACCCGCCGGTTCGGTACCCACCCCGGGCCCCTGCCCCACGGCACCTTTCATCACGGGTGGCGGTTGTTGCTCCTGACCGACCGTGCGGCACTGACCGGGGAGCCCAGCCATCTGGCCGAGATGAGCGACCAGGCCGAGGCCATCGTTGCTGCTCTGTCCCATGATCCCTTCCCCGACTCGTATCCGGGAGCCGCCTGGCCCTGCGATGTCGTGGTGGCGCTGGCAGCCGCACATCGTGCTGATGCGCTCCTCCCGGTGCCAGACCTGGCCCAGGTGACCCGGGACTGGTTCGTCGCTGCGGCCGGGCACCTCGATCCCGTGACCGGGCTGCTCGTCCACCGGATCGGGGATCAGCGTTCCCGGGCCACCTCGCAGTCGATCATCCAGACCTTCCTGCCGGACATCGATCCGGACCTGGCACGTACGCAGTGGCCCCGGTACAAGGAGCACTTCCTCACCCGGCGGCTGGGACTGGTCGGGATCCGCGAGCACCCCCACGGCATCGAGGGAGGCTCAGATGTCGACTCGGGGCCGCTCGTGGCAGGGGTCTCGCTCAGCGCCTCGGCCGTCACCCTGGCCGCGGCCCGTCGCAACGGCGACCACCGGCTCGCCACCGTGCTGGACCGGGAGGCCGAACTGGTCGGGCTGCCCCTGCCCCTGCCGGGTGGTCGGGCCAGTGCTCTCGGGCTGCTCCCCGTCGGGGATGCGTTCCTGGCCTGGGCGCGATCCGTCGAGCTGGCACCCGATACCGGTGCCGCCGCTCCTCAGCCCCGGTGGTGGCTGTTCTGGCTGCTGTCCCTGCTCCCGGTCGGGGGTGCCGCTGCCCTCGGGATTTCTGCCAGGGGCTCCCGAGCCGGGAGGATGGGGGTGTGAGAACACGTGTGCTGGAGATCGACGGGTTGCAGGTCGTCGCTCGGATCCACGGGTCCGGCCCTCAGACCTACGTCCTGGTCCACGGGCTCGGGATGTCGTCGTACTACTTCCGCCCGTTGGCTGAGCGGCTGGCACGTCGCGGCACCGTCGTCTCGGTGAACCTGCCCGGGTTCGGGCCGACCCGGGATCCGGACAAGACGCTGCGGATCGGACAGTTCGCGCGGGTCGCGCACCAGGCGACGGACCGACTGGGGCTGGGACCTGCGGTGTGGGTGGGGCACTCCATGGGAACCCAGATCGTCACGGAGGTGGCGCTGCAGCGCCCCGACCTCGTCCAACGGCTGGTGCTGCTGGCCCCGGTGGTCAACGAGGCCGAGAAGAACTTCCTCACGGTGTGCCTGCGCTTCACCCAGGCAGCCGTCCACGAGACCCTGCCCTCGGTGTTCGCCACGGCCCGGGCCTTCCTCAGGGCAGGCCCCAGGTACGTGGCGGAGATGGTGCCTGCGTTGTTGAACCACCCGTTGTCGCGACGCCTGGCCCAGGTGAGCTGCCCGGTGGTCCTGGTGGTGGGCGAGAAGGATGCCCTGACCCCACCGGACTGGGTGGCGAGGCTCAGGCAGTGCAACCCCGGGACCACGAGCCACACCGTCTTCGGGGCCTCGCACCAGATGATGCACACCCACGCCGATGAGACCGTCGCGGTCATCGCCGCCGACGAGACGCCACCGTGGCGACCGCGGTTGCGCCAGCTCACCGGGGAGCTCCTCCGTGGTCTGCGCCCCGGCAGGAGGATCCGTTCCACACCGAGCGGGTCCCCCGTGCTGCTGCTCCACGGGCTGTTGGAACGCCCCGGCCACCTGTGGCGGCTGGCCGATCACCTGGGTGCCCACGGGCACCGGGTCATCACCGTGCCGGGGCTGGGATGGAACATCGGTTCCCTGGAGCGCGGGTGGAGAGCCGCCCTCGAGGCGCTCGGCGAGCATCGTGACGTGGTGGTCGTCGCCCACTCCAAGGGTGGCCTCATCGGGAAGAGACTGTTGCTCGAGGCCGGGGACCAGGTGCGCGGCATGGTGACGGTGGCGACCCCGTTCCAGGGGTCGGTGTTGGCCACCGGCTTCTCCCGCACTCCCCTGCTGCGTCGCACCCCGTTGGGGCTGTTCGACCCGGAGGGCGACGAGCTGCGCGCCCTGGCCGCCGATGCCGACGTCGATCATCGGATCGTCTCCCTCATCCCGACCCGTGACCCGATCATCCCGGACGGGTCCCACCTGGCAGGGGCGACCAACGTGACCCTGCCCCAGGTCGGGCATTTCGCCCCCCTGCAGGATGAGGAGGTCTGGGCGCTCATCCGCCATCACGTCACGCGGCTGGCCGAGCACTCACCGGGTGGGGGGTGAGCATCGTGTTCTCGAAACTGAAGGACCCCTTCCTGCTGCTCATCCTGGTCTTCGCCGGGATCGGCTACCTCCTCCCGGTCTCCGGAGCATCCGCCGTCGTCCTGGGGTGGGTGACGAAGGCCGCGATCTTCATCCTCTTCCTCGGCTACGGGGCACGCCTGTCGGGGGCGGAGGCCTGGGCGGGGTTGAAGCACTGGAGACTCCACTGCACGATCCTGGCCTGCACCTTCGTGCTGTTCCCGCTCATCGGGGTCGGTCTGCTGCACCTGCCCTGGTACGGCACCGAGCTCGCCCTCGGACTGGCCTTCCTGACCCTGGTGCCCTCGACGGTGCAGTCGTCGATCACGTTCACCTCGATGGCGGGCGGCAATGTGGCGGGCGCCATCGTCTCGGCGACGGCGTCGAACCTGCTGGGGGTGGTGCTCACACCCCTGCTGGTGATGGCGATCCTCCCCACCACCGGCGCCGCCCCCATCGGCTGGGGCGCCTTCCTGGCCGTGATGGTGCAGCTGCTGCTCCCCTTCGTGCTGGGGCAGTGCTCGCGTCCCTGGACCGCGGAGTTCATGACGCGCCACAGGGCCCGGCTGAAGTGGCTGGACCAGGGCGTGATCTGTCTGGTCGTCTACGCCGCCTTCGCCGACTTCAGGGTGACCGGGGTCCGGGTCGGGGCGGGCGAGTTCGCCGTCATGCTGGCGCTGTGCCTGGTCATCCTGGCGTTCATGCTGCTGCTGACCGATCAGCTGGCGAAATGGCTCCGGTTTCCCCGGGACGACCGGGTCGCCATCGTCTTCTGCGGCACCAAGAAGTCCCTGGCCACCGGGGTCCCCATGGCCACGGTGCTGTTCGCCGGTCAACCGGTGGGACTCATCGTCTTCCCCCTCATGGTCTTCCACATGCTGCAGCTGGTGGCCTGTTCGATCATCGCCCAGCACTGGGCCTCAAGAACCGACACCTGAGCCCCCAGATGGGCAGCATGTTGGCCATGAACTCACCGGGCCGGACCATGGTCCACGCCAGCCCGCTGTCCTTGACTGCTGCTTCGACGGTTGAGTGGTGCCCGTAGTCAAAGCCGAGAGTGACTGCTGCCGCGGAGAGGACGACGATGTGCTGGACGCCGGTTTCTCGGGCTTGGCGAACAACTTCGGATGCGGTTTCTGGCACGCAGAATAAGAAGAGTGAGTCGATGTCGGTGAATGCGTCTCCGAGCGTCTGCGGAGCGGCGAGGTCGCCGGTTCGTACGGTTGCGCGGTTGCCGAGGAGTTCGTGGGCGCGGTCTGGTCTGCGAGGGCATGAAGGAGGCGCTGTCCGACCATGCCGGTGGCTCCGGTGATGAGAGTACGCATGATGTTGCTCCTGTGGTTGTGGGTTGGTGATCGAGATACGCGATTAGCGGCTAGTACTGCGCAGGGCACGGAGCCCTGCGAGGATTCCGAGGCCGGCGGTGAGGAGGGCGGCGAAGAATCCCCAGCCGACGTTGCCGGTCGTCAGCTGTCCGGCGAACAGGTCGCGCTCGGCGTTGACGACGTGGGCGAGGGGATTGGCGGCGGAGAGAACGCGCATCCATGCAGGTGCCCCGTCCAGCGGGAGGAGGATGCCGGAGAGGATCATGAGGGGGAAGAGCAGTGTCTGCTGCACGATCCAGAACATCCAGTCGTTCTTGCGGGTGACCAGGGCGAGGGTGTAGCTGAAGGCGCCGATACCTATCCCGATGATGCCCAGCAGGACCATTCCGAGGAGCAGTCCGAATGGGTTCGGGCGAAAGCCGAAGAACACAGTGGCGACGGTGATGACGACAGCCTGGATGACGATGGGGAAGAACTCCTTGAGCGACTTGCCCAGGAACAGCACGGGTCTGCTCAAGGGTGTGACGAGGATGCGCTCGAAGCTCCCGTCGATCATGTCGGCGTGCAACCCGGACCCCGCCCCTGCGGTACTGAATAGTGCGATCATGACCAGGATTCCGGGGACGAACCATGACAGGGACGTGCCCGCTTCGGCGTGGACCAAGGGGCCGAACAGCAGGAGGAAGAAGATGGGCTGGACGAGCCCGAAGATCAGGTAGAAGGGGTCAGCCAGGGTGGGCTTCAGCTCGCGTGCGGTCATCAGCACGCTGTCGTGGATAAGGCTTCGTTTCATGGGCGTTGTGGTCACTGAGACTCCTGGGCGGTCGTGGCGGCGTCGCGGAGGTTGCGGCCGGTGAGGGTGAGGAAAACGTCGTCGAGGGTGGGCTCGTGGGCATGCGCGCCGGTGACGGTGATGCCCTGCCGGGATGCGTGGCCGATCAGTGCGGGCAGCGTGGACCTCGCATCACGTACGCGGATGCGGACGCTGGTCGCATCGGAGGTCACGTCGAGGGCATCGGGGTGGCCATGGAGCCGTGATGCCACGTTGCGGGCGGTGGATTCGTCGGCGGTCTCCAGGACGATGTGGCTGCCGACGTGGGCTTGTTTGAGGTCCGTGGCGGTGCCGTCGGCGAGGATGCGCCCGTGGTCGACGATGAGGATGCGATCGGCCATGGCATCGGCCTCGTCTAGATAGTGCGTGGTGACCACGACGGTCATGCCGGTCTCGTCGCGGATCTGACGGATGTGGTTCCACAGGTTCGCTCGGTTCTGCGGGTCGAGCCCGGTGGTGGGTTCGTCGAGAAACAGCAGGCTCGGGTGATGCACCAGCCCCATCGCAAGGTCGAGACGGCGGCGCTGGCCGCCGGACATCTCCCGGGTCCGTCGCCGCTCCATCCCCTCCAGGCCGAACGTCTCGAACAACTCGGTCGCCCGACATGCTGCGGTGGCCCGGTCGGTGCCGTAGATACGAGCCTGGGCAATGACCTCGTCACGGGCGCGCTGCTTGTGTCCGGCGCTGTTGCCCTGCCCGACGTAACCGATCAGCGACCGCACCCGGCGGGCCTCCCGTGTCACGTCCATACCCGCCACACGTGCTGTGCCCGACGTGGGCGGCAGCAGAGTGGTGAGCATCTTCATCAGCGTGGTCTTGCCAGCCCCGTTGGGCCCGAGAACCGCAAGCGTCTGCCCGCGGGGGACGCGCATCGAGACGTCATCGACGGCGACCACGTCCTGCTTGTCGTGGCCGGGGTAGACGCGCCGCAGCGCGTCCACCTCGATCATGTCCTGTGTGTCGTGAACCATGACTCCAGCAAACACGCCGTTGTGGTCAGAATATGACCGGAAGGGATTGTAGGGTTATGGCATGTCGACGATCAGCGCTCGCGTCCTGGAACTCCTGACGCTCCTGCAAAGCCGACGGCACTGGAGCGGCGACGAACTCGCGCGCCGCCTGGAGATCAGCCCCCGCACCCTGCGCCGCGATGTCGAGAGCCTGCAAGACCTCGGCTACCCGATCACCACCACACGCGGCACCGGAGGCGGCTACCAACTCGCCCCCGGCGGCTCCCTACCACCACTGGTCCTCAACGAAGACGAAGCGACCGCCGTCGTCATCGCCATGAAGGACGCCGCAACCGGCAACCACCCGACCGAAGCGACCGCCGCCGTCACTGCACTCGCCAAGATCGTGCAAGTACTCCCCACCAAGATCCGACGCCGGATCGACTCCCTGCAACGAATGGCGACCCTGCCCGGCCCCTACGGCACACCCGCCACGGTGGACACGTCCGTACTCACAACGATTGCCCTCGCGGCCCGAGATCACGAAACAATCACCTTCGACTACACCGACGCCAAGGGCGCATCGACAAGCAGACGCGTCCACCCCCATCACGTGGTGTCCCTCGGCCAGCGGCTCTACCTCATCGCCCACGACCTCGACCGGGCCGACTGGCGCATCTTCCGCATCGACCGCGCCAGCAACCCAAACCGAACCCGACAAACCTTCACCCCAAAGCTCCTGCCCGTAGAGGACCCGGCCGAGTATGTCCGTAGTCGGCTCCACAAGGCATGGACCGTCTACGAGGTCACCGCGACCGCCGAGGCACCCGCAGCGGACGTGCAAGTCAGACTCGGTCGCTGGGGCGAGGCAACGCCCATCACTGAGAACTCGTGCGCCGTCCGGATCCCCACCGGCGACCTCGACTGGGCCACTTTCGCCCTCGCCGCACTCCACGCCACAATCACCATCCACGGACCCGAAGAAGCGATCACCCACGCCGCTGCCTGGGGCAGTCGCCTGACCGCCGCCGCCAACCCCTGATCGAGAGGCCACGCCTCTTGCAGATCGAGGGCGAAACGTCCCTTCGGCAACGCATTGACGCTGCACGGAGTGGTTGCCGAGAGTGCCTTCGCCGACAGGCCAGAACCTCGATCTGCAAGACGCGTGGCCCATCCCGGGGAAGTGGGCAGCGATGTCCACTTTGTCCTCGGGCTTGAGGAAGTGGTTAGCGACAGCGGGTATCAGAGGCGTTGCTGCTACTGCGCCACGACCTACCCCCACCAGCGCGACTCGGAAGCAACGTAGGAGGTCGCTGGTAGCCTTGGACACGTGACTATGGGCAACTCCAGACACGTCCTCTGCGCCGAGAAGTCAGATCCGATGATGCAGCACACCCCAAAGACCGACTTCGACTACCTCGTGTTCAACTCCGACATCGAACACCAGTTCGCCGAACTGCATTGACTCGCGCGAGGACGTCAAGCTGTTCATGAAACTGCCTGCCAAATTTAAGGGGGTTGTTCACGACAACACCTCTGCCGAAAAAATGCCTAGTCAGAGAAGCTTCGAGGTCTCGAGGCGGGCTGCGTGAATAACGCCCTGAGGGTGACCTGCCGCCCGAATATCAAGGCCACACTTCCCGCTGGTCGAGCCGCGAAGTGAAGCGAGCGTGTCGAGACCCTTGACACATGGTGCAGATACTCGAACCGAGCGAAATACCACAGGGATGAGACGGTGCCTGTGCACCAACTTGCAGGTTGCTTGCCTCAGGGTGCGGCGGGTTCAGGTGATGGGTATCGAGTGCGGTCACGTCGTGGGTGTTGCCGGTCAGGGGGTCGGAGACCCACAGGATGTCTCCTGTGAGGGAGGTCACGACCTGGATGTCGACCCCGGTGCTGTGGTGTTTCCCGGAGTAAGTCGGGGCGGGTGCGCCAGGACCAGCAGGGCAGGAGGGCGGTGTCTGTGGGGATGTCACCGATGGTGGGGACATGGTCGACCAGGGCTTCAGCGATCGCTGGGGTGAGGAGGGACACGGTACGGCTGATGCTGTGTTGGGACACACCGAACTCGTCAGCGATGTCGGCCTGGGTCCGGTTGGTACGCAAGTACTTGCAGACCGCCAGCAGGCTCGACGAAGACCCAGAACACTCGGGAGTCGTCGCGCGATGTCAGTGCCCTTGACACGGTCGAGGACGAAGACGAACTGCTCGCGGGTCAGACCTGTGCTACTCTTCATGATGAATGGTTTGTTTCCTGCGTTGGCGAGTATGGCTATTCAAGTCTTCCAGGAAACAGGCCGTTCACCTATGCGACACGCAGCGAAATGTCCCCCCCCCCCCCCCGAATAAACCTCATGAAACCAATGACGCGCAGCCCGCACCCCTGGTTCACCACAGGAAGACAGGAGACCACATGCACCCACACCGGGGGCACAGGAGTTGGCCGAGCACTTGGCCGCGGTTTCTTCGCCCTCGGCGTCGGACTCACCTGCACCAGTGAACACCAAAAGATGGACAAATGCTTCCGCGAAGAACACCCCGAACTGACCGCCGAAGAAAGAAACAACAAAGTCATCGAAACAGCCACCGTACGAACCGGATCACAAGTAGCAGCTTCCACCGTGGCGGGAGCAGCTGTCGGTTCACTGCTCCCTGTCGGGGGAACCACCGTTGACCTGGCCGTCGGGTTCGGAGTCGGATTGCTCATGGGGGCTGACCCTGACGGTGACGACAAGAGCGTCGGCGACAACTTCGCCGACGCCGGAGAAGCCGCCAGGAATGTTGGCAAGAATTTTTCAACCTCCACCAAAGGACTGTTCGGCGGATGAAGGAAAACCTTGTTCTCTTGGAAGGCCTCACCGGTGAAGCTCTAGAGATGTCCATCGGCTTTGCTCTCAGTGGCCTGATCGGCTTGGTGTATGGGTGGGTCTCATACACCGAATCCACCCCCCACTTCGTCATCAACTACAACGGGCGGTCCTGTCAACCACTTGCCACGCTCTACGGCGGCGGATTCATGCTGACCTTCGGAATGGTAGGACTGATCCTAGAGGTGGATGGACTGGAAGCCGCTATCCCCGACATCATCCTGGGGCTGATCGCCCTGACCTCCATACCCTGCATGATCATCTTCCTGCTCGGATTCTTCTTCTGGTTCCCACCCTTCCTGCTCCCACCGTGGTACCACAGAGCCCGCAAAGCAGGAGTCCCCCGCAACAACCCCTACGCCATGGGAGAGTTCAAAGCACTGTCTGTGGAGCAACAAAAAGCAGCCATCCAGAACCGGAAACGGCCCTGAGGTGGACCGTTCCTGCTCGACTCGAGTACCAGCACCTGGAGCCAAAGGTCTCGACACTCAGGCGCTGGGCGCCCTCAGCTCGACCAACGGGGGCAGTGCTTCATCGGAGCCATCGGTCTCGGAGTCACAGTCGAGAACCAGAGGCCCGCATGAGTGGTGGGTGGAGGCCACCTTGGCCTCCACCCACCACATTCACAGGGTCAGGGTCACTCGTCAGCGCTGGGCTGGGTCATGTCGGCCGGGACGACCCACTTGCCGTACTCCTCCTCGGTGACGTAGCCGAGCTCCAGTGCGGACTCCTTGAGCGAGATGCCCTTGTGGTGGGCGTTCTTCGCGATCTTGGAGGCCTTGTCGTAGCCGATGTGACGGTTGAGGGCCGTCACCTGCATGAGGTTTGTCTCCAGGTTCGCCTGGATCCGCTCCCGGTTCGGTTCGATGCCGTAGGCGCAGTTGGCGTCGAAGGACTCGCAGGCATCCCCCAGCAGCTGGATGGACTCCAGCACGCACCACGCCATGACCGGCTTGAACACGTTGAGCTGGAAGTTGCCCTGGGACCCGGCGAAACCGACGGTGGCGTCATTGCCGAAGACCTTCGTGGCGACCATCGTCATGGCCTCGGACTGGGTGGGGTTGACCTTGCCCGGCATGATCGAGGAGCCCGGCTCGTTCTCGGGGATGAGCAGCTCGCCGATGCCGTTGCGCGGTCCGGAGGCGTACCAGCGCACGTCGTTGGCGATCTTCATGAGCGCGTCGGCCAGCACCCGCAGGGCACCTGAGACCAGCACCAGGGCATCGTGGGCCCCGAGCGCGGCGAAGAGGTTGGCGGCCTGGGTGAACTCGATACCGGTCTCGGCCGAGATCTTCTCCGCGGTCAGCGCGCCGAACCGGGGATGGGCGTTGAGGCCGGTCCCGACGGCGGTGCCGCCGATGGCCAGCTCCCGGGCCCGGGAGTCGGCGTACTCGATGCCCTCCAAGGCGAAGTCGATCTGCGCCACCCAGCCGGAGAACACCTGTCCCAGCCGGATCGGGGTGGCGTCCTGGAGGTGGGTGCGGCCCACCATGATGACGTCGTGGTACTCCTTGGCCTTCGCATCGAGGGTGTCGCGGAGTTTGCGCACGCGCGGGTACATCGCGGCCAGCTCCTGGACCACGGCGATGTGCATGGCCGTGGGGAAGGTGTCGTTGGAGGACTGTCCCCGGTTGACGTGGTCGTTGGGGTGGACGGGGGTCTTGGAGCCCAGTTCACCGCCTGCCATCTCGATGGCGCGGTTGGAGACCACCTCGTTGACGTTCATGTTCGACTGGGTGCCGGAACCGGTCTGGAACACCACGAGCGGGAAGTGGTCGTCCAGGTCCCCTGCGATCACCTCGTCGGCCGCCTTCGCGATGAGGTCCGCGATGTCCTTCGGCAGCTCCCCCAGTTCCGCGTTGGCCAGGGCCGTCGACTTCTTCAGCACCCCGAGAGCCCGGATCATCGGCCTGCCCCAGACGAAGGTCTCCCGTCCGATGTCGAAGTTGTGGAGGGATCGTTCGGTCTGGGCACCCCAGTAACGATCCGAGGCCACCTCGACGGTGCCCATGGAGTCGGTCTCAGTACGAGGTGTGGTCACGGAAAGCTCCTTCGCTGTCAGGATGGGTTGATGCGGCCCAGCATACGCCCGGGACCACCCACGCCCGGCCCCTCCCCCGGGTCACCGCCGGGCGCGCGCTCCCCAACGGCCATCCGCACTGCGGGAGACCACCAGGTCCATCCCGAAGGCGGCGCTGAGATTGGCATCGGTGAGGGTCTCCTCGAGGGGGCCGGCTGCCAGCACCCTGGCACCGGCCATGAGCAGACAGTGGGTGACCCCGTCCGGGATCTCCTCAACGTGATGGGTCACCAGCATCGTCGCCGGGGCGCAGGGGTCCAGGAACAACTCCCCCAGGGTGGTGACCAGCGCCTCCCGGCCGGCGAGGTCCAGCCCGCTGGCGGGCTCGTCGAGCAGCAGCAGCTCGGGATCGGTCATGAGCGCCCGGGCGATCTGCACCCGTTTGCGTTCCCCCTCGGACAAGGTGCCGAAGGTCCGCTCCCACAGCTGATCCACACGAAGGGTGGTGAGCAGTTCCTTGGCCCGTTCCTCGTCCGCGGGATCGTACTCCTCCCGCCATCGTCCCACCACGGCCCAGGCCGCGGAGACCACGACGTCGAGCACCCGCTCGTGCGGTGGGATCCGCTCCGCCAGAGCCGAGGAGGTCAGCCCGATCCGGGGACGCAGCTCGAACACGTCGACGGTGCCCAGCACCTCACCGAGCAGCCCCACCACCCCGGCGGTGGGGTGCAGGTTGCCGGCCAGCACGCTGAGCAGGGTGGTCTTGCCGGCCCCGTTGGGCCCGATCAGGACCCAACGGTCGGTCTCGTTGATCTGGAGATCGACCGCATCGAGCAGGATCGCCCGCCCACGCCTGACCGTCACACCCGCGAGTTCCGCAACCGCTGTCATGCGGTCCACGTTACCGCGCCTCAGGCACCGGTGGAGTGAAGCCCCCCGTCGACGTGGATCATCTCTCCCGTCGTGGCGGGGAACCAGTCCGACAGCAGTGCCACGACGGCCTTCGCCGTCGGGGTGGCATCCTTCGGGTCCCAGCCGAGTGGAGCCCGCTGCCCCCAGATGTCGTTGAACTCATCCGCTCCGGGGATGGCGGTCTTGGCGATGGTGTCGATGGGCCCTGCGGCCACGAGGTTGGAGCGGATCCCCTCCGGGCCGAGGTAGCGGGCCAGGTAGCGGCTGGCCGACTCCAGGCCGGCCTTGGCCACCCCCATCCAGTCGTACTTCGGCCACGAGAAGCGGGCGTCGAAGGTGAGACCGACGACGGCAGCACCCGGCTTCATCATGGGACGACAGGCCATCGCCAACGACACGTAGGAGTAGGTGGAGGTGTTGAACGCGATGCCGACGTCCTTCCAGCTGGTTTCCAGGAAGGCACCGCCGAGGGCTCGTTCGGGGTTGGCGAAGGCGATGGAGTGGACGATGCCGTGCAGTTCGTCGAAGTGTTCACCGAGCTTGTCGGGCAGACCGGCCAGGTGCTCGGCATCGGTGACGTCGAGCTCGAGCACGGGTGGTGGGGTCTCCATCCGGCCGACCACCCGGCGGGTCAGGCCGACGGCGCGCCCGAGGTTGCTGACCACGACCCTGGCCCCCTCCCGCATCGCGATGTCCGCCACGTGGTAGGCGATGGAGGTGTTCATGGTCACTCCGGTGACCAGGATGTTCTTGCCTTCGAGGATTCCCATGAGATGTCCTGTTCGTGGTTGTTGGTCAGTGGCCCATGCCGAGGCCACCGTCGACGGGGATGACGGCACCGGAGACGTACCCGGCACCGGCCAGGAAGAGGGCCGCCTGCGCGACGTCCTCGGCCGCCCCGAGCCGCTTGGCCGGGGTCTGTTCGGTGTAACGCTTCACCAGGTCCTCACCGAGGACGGCGGTCATGTCGGTCTGGATGAACCCGGGGGTGATGACATTGGCGGTGATGTTGCGGCTGCCCAGTTCCCGGGTGAGGCTGCGCGCCATCCCGACCAGTGCGGACTTGGACGCGGCGTAGTTGACCTGACCGGGCGAACCCATCAACCCCACCACCGAGGAGATGAGGATGATGCGTCCGAACCGGGCCCTGGTCATGGGGCGTGCGGCGCGACGCACCATTCGGAAGGTACCGGTGAGGTTGGTGTCGATGACCGCATCCCAGTCCTCGTCGGACATGCGGGCCAGCAGTGTGTCCTTCGTGATGCCGGCGTTGGCGACGAGCACTCCGACGGTGCCGAGTTCAGCCTCGACGCGGTCGAACGCGGCGTCTACCTGGGCCTGGTCGGTGATGTCGCACTCGACGGGGAACACGCCATCCGGCACCTCCCCACCCGCGCGATGGGTGCCCGCGACGGGGTGTCCGGCGGCCACGAACTGTTCGGCGATGACGCGGCCGATGCCGCGGGTCGCCCCGGTGACGAGAACAACAGGCTTGTCTTGCACACCCCCAACCTACCGCGTGACGCATAGGGTGGGTGGGTGTGAGATCCTCCAAACTCTCCGGCCTGGCTTTGGTGGCCGACTGGTTGGCCTGCCCCGTGTGTCGGGGTCCTGTCGGACTCGAGGACGCCGTGCTGGTCTGTGGGCGGGGACACCGGTTCGACGTCGCCAGGCAGGGGTATGTGAACCTGGCCCTGCGGGCCGCTCCCCGCAACGCCGACACCGCCGAGATGGTCGTGGCCAGGGATCGTTTCCTGGGCTCCGGGTGGTACCGGCCGCTCACCGATGCGGTGGTGCAGGCATTGAGTGCTCGGCATCGGGTGGCGGAGGTCGGGGCAGGGACCGCCCATCATCTGCGTGCCCACCTGGAGGCCACCCCCGGGGCGGCGGGGCTGGCCACCGACGTCTCCCCCGCGGCGTGCCGACACGCCGCCCGCCAGCACGACCGGTTGGGAGTGGTCGTCGCGGACACCTGGGCGGGGCTCCCGGTCCGCGACGCAGTGCTGGATGCCGTGCTGTGCGTCTTCGCCCCACGCAACCCTGATGAGTTCACCCGGGTGCTCACCGTCGATGGGCTGCTCCTCATGGTGACCCCGGGGCCTCGGCACCTGGCCGAGTTGCGTGACGGGCTCGGGCTGCTCGGCATCGAGGCGGAGAAGCTGTCCCGGCTGGACCAGTCCCTGTCCGCCTTCACCCTCCGGGACCGCCAGGAGGTCACCTTCCCACTCAGGCTCGACGCCGATGCGGCTCGGGACCTGGTCCGGATGGGGCCGAACGCCTTCCACGATCACCTGCTGCCCACCGAGGTGGCCACGAGGGCCTCGTTCACCCTCAGCTCCTACACCAGGGATCGCTGAATCGGCTTCTGGTCCACGCACGAATACAATGACCGGGTGCTGCGCTTCGTCCCCGACCCCTCCAGGCAGGTCTCCCGCCGCCCCTGGGATCCGTGGACCCGCACGGCACTGGCGGTGATCTCCGTCATCCTGCTGGCTGCCACGATCGCCGTGATGGAGACCCCGGTGGGACGCACCGGTCTCAGCGCCTTCACGGTTCTCCTGGCCCCGGCGTTGTCCGTTCTCGTGCTGGCCACCCTCCTGCACCGCAGCGGCCGGATCCGCACCGCGCCGCCGTCCCGGGCACTCGTGGTGGGAGCGGGCAGCTTCGTGCTGCTGCTGGGCTGGGCAGCGGCGACCGTACCGATGTCGGAACCGCGGGTCAGTGTGGCCTGGGGAGATCCCGACACCGCGGTTCGGGTCCCGCTGATCTTCCTGCTCGGCCCGCTGCTCACCGCACTGATGACCGTGGCGACGGCGGTGCTCGCGGTCGGGCTGGTCCATCCGAGGCGGCTGTTCCACGCCGCGTGGTGGCTCAGCATGGCGAGCGCCGTCGTGACCCCCCTCGGAGTGGCCTGGGAGGCGGCGAACAACGATCTCTACGGCCGACTTGCCACCCGCGTCGGTGGGGCCGCGGTGCTGCACATCGCCCTGCTGCTCGCCCTGGCGGTCTGTCTCGGGGCAGCGCTGCAGGGGTATCGGCGGCTGCTGTCCTGCCTGGGTGCCCTGGCCCACCTCGGCTACCTCCTGGCGACGGGAGCCAGGGCAGGACTCATCACGCTGGCCGTCTTCATGGCCCTGATGACCGTCACGACGGTGGTGGGCTCGGTGCGCTCCCGCCCCCAGCTCATCCCCCTGTTCACCTCCGGCGTGGTCGTGGTCTTCAGCGGGTTCGCGGTCGTCGCGATGCGTGTGTTGACCACCCGTGGCTTCGACCCGACCGGTGGTGGTCGCACGGAGACCTGGGCCTACGGTCTGGCCCAGAGCTTCTCCTCACTTCCCCGAACCGTGTTCGGGATGGGCTACGGCGTCCTGTGGCCGTGGTACGGCTTCGAGGCCAAGGTGGTGCCCCAGCCGGGTGCCCACTACGACAAGCAGATGCCGGGTGGGCTCACCCTGTCGCACGCCCACAACCTCTACGTGGCGGTCCTCGCCGAGCTGGGGCTGGTGGGCTTGATCGCGCTGCTGGTCGTGGTGGCGGTGACCCTGTGGACACTCCTGAGCGCGAAGGGGCCCTTCGAGAAGACCCTCGCCGCTGCCCTGACCGCATCCCTCGTCGGTTTCGCCTTCGACACCGTGCTGATCAAGAACTTCCCGGTCAGTCTCATCTGGTGGTTGGCGCTGGCGGCCCTGCTCACGATGCAGAGCCACCGACGTCGGGAGGAGCAGCGCCACCTCGCCTGGGAGCAGGCGCTGCTCAGGATCGGGGTTCGTTGACCACGACGAGGGCCGCCAGGTCCGCGCCGGTCGCAGCCAGCAGCGCCGCCTGCTCCCTGACCTTCGACAGCTGATCCCGTGGGTTGACCACGAGTGCGGTGACGGCCCCGTGCGCGACGGCGGCCACCAGGTCACCGTCCTGCCCGTCGGCGCTGACCGTCATGGAGTCCAGCCTCGGACCCAACGCCTCGGTCACCCCTTGGGACCAGGGCCCCAGGTTCACCCGTGACCCACTGCCGACCAGCGCGACGGCTCCCCCGGCCGTGTCGATCCGTTGGCCCAGCACGGCTGCCAGTTGCTGGGTGGCCAGGGCATTGGGACGGGCCCGCATGACGTGGACCCCCTTCATCCCGACGAGGCCTGCCCCGGAACCGACCACCGGGCGGAAGGCCGCGAGCAGACCGACGAGGGCGAGTCCGGCCACCAGGCCGAGGCTGGCCCCTGCCACCACCAGGGTCCGGGTGCTGAAGTTGTCTGAGGAGACCACGACGGGCACGTCGATGGGGCGGGCCTGGATGATCGGCGGGTCCACGGGATGCAGTTCCGCGATCTCGAGGGCCACCTCCTCGGCCACGAGTTCCGCGACACGCCTGGCCAGCATCGGGTCGTCCTGGGTGACCCGGACCACCAGGAGCTGTTCCGCGGCCGAGGCCACGACGGATCCGCTGACCTGTTCCGGGATCGCACCCTGGATGCGGGAGGCGACCCGTTCGGCCACCGGGGTGGAGGCAGCGAGCGCCTGGTACAGGGTCATCTCGGAGCGGACCATCGTGGTGATCCGGCCGGCCTCCTCCGCGTCGGTGACGCCGACCGCGACGACCGAGACCCGGGAGGTGGCGGTGTACGACGGGGTGGCACCGATCCCGAGGGTGGCCCCGAGCACCCCACCGGCGAGGGCGCACCCCACCAGGAGCAACCAGTGCCTGACGAACACCGATGTGAGGTCACGGAGGTTCATGGTTCTCCAAAGGACGATACGGGGGACACGACCGGAGTCTAGCGCCAGTTCGTTATGAAAGCGTAATACTCGAGCATCTCCACCGTCGCGTCACAGACCGAGGAACTCCCGGAACTCCTCGCAGGCGAGGTCTGCTTCCTCGCGCGAGGGCATCTCGCAGAAGATCCGCAACAGGGGTTCGGTCCCGGAGAACCGGGCGATGATCCACCCGTTGTCGAAGTACACCTTGCAGCCGTCCCGGTAGGACACGTCCACGACGGTGGCGCTGAACTCCGGAAGGAGCCTGTCCTCCATCAGGGTCCGCAGGATCTCGGGTTTGCGTTCCGGATCGAATGCCAGGTCCATCTCGGTCATGTGGTGCGGCGGGAACTGGCCCGTGATCTCCTCGTAGATCTCGCTCATCGGTCTGCCGACCACGGCCAGCATCTCCACCAGCAGCGCGGCGGCGTAGATGCCGTCCTTGCCGAAGATGTGTCCCTTGACGGTGAGGCCACCGGAGGACTCACCGCCGATGATGGCCCCACTCTCCAGCATCTTCCCCGAGATCCACTTGAAACCGACGGGAACCTCGTGACAGGTGTGTCCGAACAGCGCCGCGACATCGTCCAACAGCGACGTCGTGGCGACGTTGCGGACCACGTCCCCCTGCCAGCCCTTGTACTTGAGCAGGTAGTAGTAGAGGATCACCAGGAGCTGGTTGGGATGCAGGAACTGCCCCTTGTCGTCGATGACCCCCAACCGGTCGGCATCCCCGTCGGTGGCGATGCCGAGGGCGCAGCCGTGCTGCACGACGTACTGCTTGAGCGCCTCCAGGGTGGCGCTGCTGGGGGAGGGCATCCGGCCGCCGAACAGGGTGTCGCGCCGGTCGTGGATCACGTCCACCTCGCACCGCGCGGTCATGAGGATGGTCTGCAGCGAGGTGCGGGAGACCCCGAACATCGGGTCGAGGGCGATCTTGAGTCCCGCTGACCGGATGGCCTCCATGTCCACCTGGTCGATGATCGAGTCGATGTATCCGTTGAACGGATTGATCTCGGTCACCGCCCCGGAGGCGACGGCCTTGTGGTAGTCGATGCGCCCGATCGCCTCCTCACCGGATTCCTCCAGGGCACCCATCCGGGCCTCGATGTCCCGGGTGACCGACTCGTCGGCGTCCTTGCCACCCTCGGTGAAGACCTTGATGCCGTTGTAGAGCGCAGGGTTGTGGGACGCGGTGATGGCCATCCCGTAGGGCAGTCCGAGGTCCTTGACCGTCCACATGATGAGCGGGGTCGGGGCCTGGTCGATGCGGATCACCCGGCAGCCCACACCCTCCCCCGCGAAGACCTCGGCCGCCCACTGGGCCGCGACGTCGGAGAGGAACCTGCGGTCGTAGCCGATGACCAGTCCCCGGTCCGCCACACCCTCGTCCTTGATCCGTTGTGCCAGGGCCCCACACAGCAACGCCACGTTGCTGCGGATGAACTCGTCCCCGATGATTGCCCGCCAACCACCGGTCCCGAACTTGATGCGCGCCATCGTCACTCCTCGCTGTAGCTGGGTTCAGCCTAGACAGCACTGCTCATTTCACTGCTCAACTGCACGACCGGACTGCGCGAATCGCTCAGTTGTCGGGCATCAGGCGAGCGAGACAAGCTCTGCGTAGTCGTCGCTCCACAGGTCCTCCACCCCGTCCGGCAGGATCAGCACCCGGTCGGGTTCCAGCGCCTCGACGGCCCCGGGATCATGGGTGACCAGCACGACGGCCCCTGCATAGCTGCGCAGTGCGGACAGCACCTCGGCACGGGAGGCCGGATCCAGGTTGTTCGTCGGCTCGTCCAACAGCAGCACGTTCGCGGCCGAGACCACGAGCATCGCGAGCGCAAGCCGGGTCTTCTCCCCGCCGGAGAGCACCCTCGCGGGTTTGTCGACGTCATCCCCGGTGAACAGGAAGGAACCCAGCACCTTGCGCACCTCGGTGTCGTCGAGATCCGGGGACGCCGAGACCATGTTCTCCAACACGCTGCGGCCGACGTCGAGGGTCTCGTGTTCCTGCGCGTAGTAGCCGAGCCGGGCCCCGTGCCCGAGCACCCGCTCCCCGACGTCCGGTTCCTCCAGCCCTGCCAGCAGCCGCAGCATCGTGGTCTTGCCCGCCCCGTTCAGACCGAGGATGACCACCTTCGATCCCTTGTCGATGGCCAGGTCCACGGCGGTGAACACCTCGAGGGAGCCGTAGGCCTTGCTGAGGTCCCTGGCCATCAACGGGGTGCGGCCGCACGGGGCCGGATCGGGGAACCGGATCCGGGCCACCTGGTCCTGGACCCGCTCCTGTTCGACGCCGGCCAGCAGTTTCTCGGCCCGCTTGGCCATGTTCTGGGCCGCGACGGCCTTGGTCGCCTTCGCCCGCATCCGATCCGCCTGGGCCATCAGCTGGGAGGCCTTGCGTTCGGCGTTGAGCCGTTCCCGTTTCCTGCGCTTCTCATCGGTCTCCCGCTGCAGCAGGTAGCGTTTCCAGTCCATCGCGTAGATGTCCAGCTCGGCCCGGTTCGCATCCAGGTGGAACACCTTGGTGACCACGGCCTCCAGCAGGGCGACGTCGTGGGAGATCACCACCAGTCCACCGGGGAAGCCCTGGAGGTAGCCCCGCAGCCAGGTGATGGAGTCCGCGTCGAGGTGGTTCGTGGGCTCATCCAGCAGCAGGGTGTCGGCATCCGAGAACAGGATCCGGGCCAGTTCGATGCGACGGCGCTGCCCACCCGAGAGGGTGTGCAACGGTTGCCCGAGCACCCGCTCCGGCAGTCCCAGATTCGCGGCGATCCGTGCCGCCTCCGCCTCCGCGGCGTAACCACCTGCAGCCAGCAGGGCGTTCTCCGCACGGGCATAGGCTGCCATCGCGGCATCCCGCTGCTCCCCGTCGGCCCGGCTCATCTCCTGCTCGGCGCGACGCAGCCTGGCCATCACCTGGTCCAGACCACGGGCCCCGAGGATGCGGTCCCTGGCCAGCTGGTCCGGGTCTCCCGAACGCGGGTCCTGCGGCAGGTAGCCGAGCTGTCCGGAGCGAGTGATGGTGCCTGCTGCGGGTTGACCCTCCCCCGCGAGGATCCGGGTCAGCGTGGTCTTCCCGGCACCGTTGCGCCCCACCAACCCCACCCGGTCCCCGGCGGCGACCTGAAAACTCACCGGGGACAGCAACAGACGCGCCCCCGCGCGCACCTCCACATCCTTGACCTGCAACACGTCGGGGAAGTCTACCGACGCCGACCTCCCGAAGGACCCCGTGATGTGGAACCATGGATGACGTGCGCCCCACCGTGGGGACGTCACCTCAAGGATTCGGGAGCATCACATGGGTTTCATCAAGGCGTTCGCAGGCTCCGTCGGTGGGGTCTTCGCCGACCAGTGGCTTGACTTCATCACCGTGCCGAGCGGGGTCTCCGCCACGGCCGCCTTCTTCCCCGGGGTCAACTCGGGACGCAACGCCGGGCGCGGCGCGAACACCAAGGGTTCGGAGAACGTCATCTCCAACGGCTCGAAGATCGTGGTCCCGGAGGGCTTCGGCCTGATGACCTTCCAGGACGGCCGGATGACCGGTTTCGTCGCGGAACCGGGCGGCTTCGTCTTCAACAGCGACGACCCGAGTGCCCGTTCGGTCTTCGCCGGTGACGGCCTGTGGAGTTCCATCGTCAAGTCCTCGTGGGAGCGCTTCAAGTACGGCGGCCGCCCGGGTGCCCAGCAGCAGGTGTTCTTCATCAACCTGAAGGAGATCCCGGACAACAAGTTCGGCACGCAGTCCGAGATCTACTGGGACGACGCCTACCTCGGTGCCCAGGTCGGCGCGGTGACGCGCGGCTCCTACACCTTCCAGATCGTCGATCCCATCCTGTTCGTCCAGTCACTGGTGCCCGCCAACCACATCGGCAACAACCTCACCTTCGACCTGGCCGACATGAGCAACCCCGTCGGTGAGCAACTGTTCACCGAGGTGGTGGGTTCCCTGGCCGCCGCCTTCTCGAAGTACACCAACGACCCCTCGCAGGGCAACCGGATCACCCGGATCCAGCAGGACTCCGTCGGCTTCGCGAAGTCCTTGGCCGCGGCGTTGGAGGAGAACTACCAGTGGACCTCGGGCCGTGGCATCGAGGTCAAGCGGGTGGCCCTGGCCGCCATCGAGTACGACGAGGACACCAAGGCGCTGCTCTCCGACGTCAAGCGTGCCGATGCCCTGCGTGGGGAGCGCGGCGGTTCCTTCCTGCAGCAGTCGGTGGCCCGGGGCATCCAGGCCGCCGGGGAGAACGGCGGCACCGGCGGCATCGTCGGCATGGGGATGGGGATCCCCATGATGGGTGGGGTCATGGGTGGCTTCCAGCAGCAGCCCCAGCAGCCCGCCCAGCAGGCCCCACAGACGGCACCGACCACCGATGAGGACCCGGTGGCGAAGCTGAAGCAGATGAAGGAACTGCTCGATGCCGGTGTGGTGACCCAGGAGGAGTTCGACCAGTTGAAGAAGCGGTTGCTCGGCCTGTGAACGGCAACGGACGTACCCGACCATGACCCAGCCAGGCTTCACACCGTCCCCGGAGGGTTGGCCGCCCACGCAGCAACCCACGGCGCCACCACCTGCCGCCGCTGATCCCGGGTTCATCGAACTCTCCGAGAACCGGGGATCGCAGGGGGGTGCCATCAAGTGCGCCACCTGCGGCTCCTCGGACATCCGTTACCTCATCGAGTTCCGCAGCCTGGTGTGCGCGAACTGTCGCTCCCGGTGGAACGAGCCCCCCATCGAGGCCGAGGTGGACCTCACCGGTGGCATCCGGGACCTGCGTGGCACGGAGCTGACCCGCACCGCGCAGGATCTGTCGGCCGACCAGGCCACGATGACCTTCAAGTGCTCCGGTTGTGGGGCCGAGGTGGTCATCAACACCGCCGAGACGGGGCAGGTGCGCTGCCACTGGTGCCGCACCTACCTCTCGGCCGGGGCCCAGATCGCCAACGGGGCCGTCCCGGATGCCATCCTGCCCTTCCTGGTGCCCCAGGCACACGCCGTCGAGATCATCCGAGGATTCGTGTCCCAGCGGAAGTTCTACGCCCATCCACGCTTCAAGCGTGAGTTCCAGCCTGAGAACGTCGTCGGGGTGTACCTGCCGTACTTCGTCTTCGACGGTCACGCCACCGGGGAGGTCACGGGGCAGGGTGAGATCGAGACCCGACGTTGGCGGGAGAAGCAGGGCGAGAACACCTACGTCACCTACTACGCGGCGGATGTCCACGACGTCGCCCGGCGCTTCGATCTCAGCATCGACGACCTGCTGCTGGAGTCGAACGCGGAGCGCGCCAACATGGCCGATCCGTCACAGACCAACAACATCATCAACGCGATCCTGCCCTTCGACGTGAAGTCTGCGCTGCGCTACAACCCGAACTACCTGCGCGGCTTCACCAGTGAGACCCGCAACGTCAACGTCTCCCAGCTCGACCAGGTGGTCGAGGACAGGCTGCTCAGCATCACCCGGGCCAAGGCGGACCAGATGGTCCGCCAGTACGACCGGGGGGTGCGGTGGGACACCGAGCACGTGGACCTGCACGGGTCCCGCTGGGTGACGGCCTACCTGCCGATCTGGCTGTACTCGTACTACCAGCCGGAGAAAGGCCTCAAACACTTCGTCGCGGTCAACGGGCAAAACGGCAACGTGATGGGATCGATACCGCTCAACATGCCGGTGCTCATCCTGATGACCCTGCTGGTCCTCGTGGTCGGGACGGTGCTCGGGATCCTGGTGTTCGTCCCCATGATGATGCGCTGACAAGGAGTACCCATGTTCGTCACCGCTCTGGTGTCACTGCTCGAGAGGGACATGGACCCCCGGGTCTTCGCCCTGCTGCTCGGTCCGCTGCTCGCCACGATGTTCTTCCTCTACGTCTACCGTCGCTACCGCAACACCGACAAGTCGTACCAGTACGAGGACCGCACCCGCATCGAGCTGGAGAACATCCAGCACTTCGACCAGTACTCACGCCACATCAGTCGGACGCGGAACTCGAAGGTGGAGGGACTGGAGCAGTCGAGGAATCCGAGACGACGGCTCACCGGTCAGCCACGGAACTGGTGGGGCTGATCCGGGGGTCCCGCAGCCAGATGGTGACATCGGGTCCCCACCCGGCCAAGGTGGTGATCCCTCCCAGGCAGGGAATCGGAGCGTAGGCACAGTCGAGGTACCCCAGCTGAGTGACGTGGACGGCGTCGTAGGAATCGGCCACCCTCACCCAGTCCGGTTCGACGATCCGGTGCCCGGCGAACCACTCCCCCAGGAAGCTGTCTCCGCCCTCCGGGAACCACCACGGCTGCGCCTCGACCAGCCGAACCCAGTCCCTGGCCGAGCGCACCTCGAAGACCCTCGGGGCGAAACTCGGCCGAACCGGCCGCCACGGCACCTCCTGCTCCAGCAGGTGCCACGGGGCGAAGAAGGCGTCCTCTGCTCCCCAGAGCTCCACTGCCGGTGCACCGCACCACGGCCCGTTCGTGGTCCTCAGGCACATCCGATACGGCGGGGCCTCACCCGCAGCGGCGGCTGGGACCTGCTGGACGGGTTCGGTCCACCAGCGGGAGTTCACGGCGTCCTGCCCCACCGGATGATGCTGCGTCTGCCGGAACTCCTTGCGCGGCCCCGTGGCCAGCTCCATCTGGGAGCCGGGCTGGAAGGGGCGCGACCACGCCCGCCGAACCGGTTCAGGTATCACCTCGCCAACCGACAGCTGCGGCCAGGCCTGAGGGTCGAAGGGTTCCGGCCCCATGGGTGGCAGCTCCTCCACCATGACCTCACCCAAGGCCTCCTGCCACCGCCGGATCTCAACTCCTTGAACCCGTTCGGCCGCGAGCATCGCCAGCAGTGGCCTGGGGAAGGAGTCAACCATCCAGGGTGGCCAGGAAGTCCAGGATGGCACGATTCCAGTGGTCGGCGTGGGAGACGTTGACGCCATGGGGCCCGTCCTTGATGACCACGAGTTTCGCCTGCGGGGCGAACTCGCTCACCCGGGCGCTGGACTTGGCCAGCGGTACGTTCTGGTCGCCGTCGCCGTGGATCACCAGCAGCGGCACGTCAATGCTGCGGCAGTCCTGTCTCAGATCGGTGGCCCAGCTCATCACGGTGGCCGCAGCCGCGTGCGGGGCGGACTGGCGCGCGATCGCCACGGCCCTGGCCAAGGCCTGCTCGTCGACGGTGAGGCCGTCGTCGTTGCTGAAGAACCAGGTGCAGAACTGCTCGACGAAACCGTGGTGGTCGGCGGCGACGGAGTCCGCGATGCCCTGGAAGCCGTCCAGCGGCATCGCGCCGTCGGGGTTGTCGTCGGTGATGCACAGCGCCGGGCAGATGGAACCGGACAGGATCGCCCCGGCCACCCGCTCGGAGCCCCGGGTGGCGAGGTACCGGGCCACCTCTCCCCCGCCCATCGAGAAGCCGAGGAGCACCGCGTCCCTCAGGTCCAGCTGGGTGAGCACCGCGTCCAGGTCCGCGGCCAACGTGTCGTAGGAGTAGTCGCCCTCCGGCCTGTCGGATGTCCCGAAACCCCGGCGATCGTAGGTGATGACCCGATAGCCGGAGTCGACGAAGACCTTCGTGTTGTCCTCGAAGGCGGCCCCGGACAATGGCCAGCCGTGAATCAGCACCAGCGGACGCCCGCGGCCCTGGTCGGTGTGGTGGATCGAGACCCCGTCGGGTGTGGTCAGCATCGGCATCCTTGCCCTCCTTCGACAGTCGATGCCGCGAGTCTACCCGTGGCGGGATCAGAGGTTGTAGCCGATGGCGCGCAGCTGCTCGCGGCCGTCCTCGGTGATCATCTCCAACGTCCACGGCGGCAACCACACCCAGTTGATGGTCACCGAGGCGGCCAGACCGTCGAGGACGTACCGGGTGTCGTACTCGATGCGGTCGGTCATCGGACAGGTCGGGGAGGTCAGCGTCATGTCGAGCGTGACATTGCCCTGGTCGTCGATGGTGACCCCGTAGAGCAGGCCCAGATCGACGACGTTGACCATCAGCTCCGGGTCCACGACGTCCTTCATCGCCTCCTCGATCTCCTCCTCGGTCGGGAGGGCCTTGGGGGTGTCGTCATCGGGCAGTTCGTCCTTGACCAGGTCGGAGGGGCGGGGTTCGGGTGTGTACATCAGTTCTCCTTCGAGGCCTGTGCGACGGCGTCCCTGAGCGCCGTCCATGCGAGCAGGGCACACTTGACGCGCGCCGGGAACTTCGAGACACCGGCGAAGGCGATGGCGTCTGCGAAGCGGTCCTCGTCAGGGGTGATGGTCCCCTTCGAGTGCATCATCTCCAGGAAGTCGTCGTAGAGCCCGGAGAAGTGGTCGATGTCCTTGCCGATGACGAGGTCACCGAGGACGGAGGTGGAGGCCTGGGAGATGGAGCAGCCCTCACCGTCGTAGGAGACGTCCGTGATGGTCTCACCGTCCAGGTGGACGCGCAACGTCAGCTCGTCCCCGCAGGACGGGTTCACGTGGTGCACCTCGGCCTGGTAGGGATCACGCAACCCACTGTGGTGCTTCTCCCGGTAGTGGTCGAGGATGATGGTCTGGTAGAGCTCGTCGAGGTTCATCTCGCTCCGAAGTAGTCGCGGGTGAACACCAGCGCATCGGCCAGGGCGTCGATCTCCTCGCGCGTGGTGTACAGGTGGGCCGACGCCCGGGTGGAGCTCTGGTGCCCCAGCCGCTTGTGGAGGGGCCGGGCACAGTGGTGCCCGCCCCGGATCGCGATGCCCCGGGAGTCCAGGACCTGCATCACGTCGTGCGGGTGGATGCCGACCAGGTTGAACGAGCAGGCACTGCCCCGCTCCACCGCCTCGGTGGGGCCGAGCAGCTGCAGCCCGTCGATGCTGGTGAGCTTGTCCAGCATGTACCCGGTGATCTCGTGTTCGTGTGCGGCGATCTCGGCCATGCCGAGGTCCTGCAGCCAGCAGACGGCGGCCCCCAGCCCCACCGCCTGTGCGATGGGCGGGGTTCCCGCCTCGAAACGGTACGGCGGGGCGGCGAAGGTGGAGCGTTCCATCTGCACCACCTCGATCATCTCGCCGCCACCCAGGAACGGGGGCAGGTCCTCCAGCAGCTCGGCCCTGCCCCACAGCACCCCGATCCCGGTGGGACCGCACATCTTGTGACCGGTGAAGGCCACCATGTCCGCCCCGAGCGCGGTGACGTCGACGGGCTCGTGCGGTACCGACTGTGAGGCGTCTGCCACCATCACCGCGCCGACGGCGTGGGCCCGGGCCGCGATCTCGGCCACCGGGTTCCTCGTGCCGAGCACATTGCTGACGTGGGTGACCGAGACCACCTTGGTGCGCTCGTTGATGAGCCCTGGGTCGGCATCGAGGTCGAGCCTGCCGTCGTCGGTCACGTCGAACCACCGGAGCCTCGCCCCGGTGCGTTCACACACCAGCTGCCACGGCACGATGTTGGAGTGGTGCTCCATCACCGAGATCACCACCTCGTCGCCCTCCCGCAGCCGCGCGCCGAGGGTGTTGGCGGCCAGGTTGAGGGCCTCCGAGGCGTTCTTGGTGAAGATGATCTCCGAGGGTGCCGCTGCACCGATGAACGCGGCGATCCCGGCGCGGGCCCCCTCGTAGGCCTCGGTGGCCTCGGCACCCAGCACATGCATCGCGCGCGCCACGTTGGCGTTGTGCATCAGGTAGTGCTCATCGATGGCCTCGACCACAGCCCGGGGTTTCTGCGAGGTGTTGGCCGAGTCGAAGTACACCAGCGGATGCTCCCCGACCCTGCGGCCGAGCACCGGGAACTGTTCCCGGATCGCGTGCACGTCGTAGCCCATCCCACTCCTCCTTACCTGGCCCCGGTCCGATCGGCTCAGCGGGCGAGCTTGATGAAGTTCTCGTAGCCCTCGGCCTCCAGCCGCTCGGCCAACTCCTTGCCACCCGCCTCGACGATCCGACCGTCGACGAAGACGTGGACGAAGGTCGGCTCGATGTAGCGCAGGATACGGGTGTAGTGGGTGATGAGCATCAGGGCCCGATCCCCCTGCGCGGTGTAGCGGTTCACACCCTCCGCGACGACCCGCAGCGCGTCGATGTCGAGGCCGGAGTCGGTCTCGTCGAGGATCGCGGCCTTGGGGTTGAGCAGTTCCAGCTGGGCGATCTCGTGGCGCTTCTTCTCACCACCGGAGAAGCCCTCGTTGACGGAGCGGCCGGAGAAGGACTTGTCGAGCTGCATGCCGCCCAGTGCGGCCTCGACGTCCTTGACCCAGGTGCGGATCTTCGGGGCCTCACCGTCGAGGGCGGTCTTCGCGGAGCGCAGGAAGTTCGCCACCGAGACCCCCGGCACCTCGACCGGGTACTGCATCGCCAGGAACAGACCTGCGCGGGCACGCTCATCGACGGTCAGCTCGGTGAGCTCGACGCCGTCGAGGGTGACCGAGCCGGAGGTGATCTCGTACTTGGGGTGGCCCGCGATGGAGTAGGCCAGGGTCGACTTCCCGGACCCGTTCGGCCCCATGATGGCGTGGATCTCACCGGGGTTGACGGTGAGGTTGACGCCCTTGAGGATCTGCTTGGGGCCCTCCTCGGTGAGGACGTCGACGTGGAGGTCGGAGATGACGAGCTTGGACATGGGTATCAGGACTCCTGGATGTTCGAGATGGGATGGTCGAGGTCGACGAGGATCTGTTCGTCCTCGATCCTGACCGGGTAGACGGGGACGGGTTCGGTGGCGGGCAGGCACAGGGACCGGCCGGTGCGCAGGTCGAAACGGGAACCGTGGAGGTAGCACTCGATGGCACCGTCGGCCACCTCACCCTCGCTGAGCGCCACGTGTCCGTGGCTGCACAGGTTGTGGATGGCGAAGTACTCGCCCTCGTGACGGACGATGGCCAGTTCGTGCTCGTCGATGGCCAGGGGGGTCTGCCCCACCAGCTCGTCGACCCCCGCGACGGCGATGAAGCTCACGAGGTGGCCTCCATGGCCTTCGCTGCGGCCTCGAGTTCCTGTTCCACCTGCTGCTGCAGGCGCTGCTCCACCTCCGGCACACCGATGCGGCGGATGATGTCGTTGAAGAAGCCGTGGACCACCAGGCGACGCGCCTCGGCCTCGGGGATGCCCCTGGAGCGCAGGTAGAACAGCTGGAGGTCGTCGAAGCGCCCCGTGGTGGAGCTGTGCCCGGCTCCCTCGATCTCACCGGTCTCGATCTCCAGGTTGGGCACCGAGTCGGCGCGGCATCCGTCGGTGAGCACGAGGTTCTTGTTGGACTCGTAGGTCTCGATGCCCTCGGCCACCTTGCGGATCAGCACGTCACCGATCCACACGGAGTTGGCACCCTCACCCTGCAGCGCCCCACGGTAGTCGACGTTGGACCTGGTCCTCGGCGCGTTGTGGTCCACGAAGAGGCGGTGCTGGACGTGCTGCCCGGCGTCGACGAAGTAGAGACCGTACTGTTCCAGTTCCCCGCCCGGCCCGGCGAACCGGGCATTCTCCTGGAGCCGGATCACGTCCCCACCGAGAGAGGCCTGGACAGTGCGCACCCGGGCGTCGCGTCCGACCTCGAGGCTGATCTGGCCACCGTGCCGCGCGTCGGCCTCCCAGTCGTTGACGAAGACGAGGTTGATCTCGGCCCCGTCGCCGATCCGGATGTCGTACTTGGCGGCGTAGGAGCCGGATCCCTTGTAGTGGAACACGATGGTGGCCCGGGCGTTGGCCCCGACCTCCAGCACGAAGACCTCGGCGGCCTCGCCTCCGTTCCCGGTGCCGACGTGGACGTTCGCCTGCTCCAGTTCGGTCTCGGCCGGGATGCGCATGAGCGCCAGCTCCGCGCTCCGGGCCACGGCCAGAGCGGCGACGCGGTCCACAGGGGGCTCGACCGCCAGTTTCGGCAGTTCGTCGATGGGAAGGAGGGTGAACTCGACCCCTTCCGGGGTCTCTCCTTCCCAGGTCAGCCCCGGCAGGGTCCCCCCCTCGGCCAGCAGGCCCTCGAGACGCTTCAGCGGGGTGAACCGCCAGATCTCCTCCAGCCCGGTGGGCCTCGGGTGATCGGCGACCTCCCAGGACGGGGTGGGGTGCAGGTGGGAGGCGACGGTCTCGACGGCGCCGGCCACGTTCGGTGCAGCAGTGGTGCTCAACTTCTTGTTCCTCTTGTCTTCTTGTTCGGGGTCGGGCTCAGCCGACCGCACCTTCCATCTGCAGCTCGATGAGCCGGTTGAGTTCCAGGGCGTACTCCATGGGGAGTTCCTTCGCGATGGGTTCGACGAAACCGCGTACGATCATCGCCATCGCCTCGTCCTCCTCCATGCCACGGGACATGAGGTAGAACAGCTGGTCGTCGGAGACCTTCGACACGGTGGCCTCGTGGGCCATCGAGACGTCGTCCTCGCGCACGTCGACATAGGGGTAGGTGTCGGAGCGCGAGACGTTGTCCACCAGCAGGGCGTCACACTTCACCGAGGATGCGGAGTGGTGGGCCCCGGCCTCCACCTTGACCAGGCCACGGTAGGAGGCACGCCCACCGCCACGCGCGACCGACTTGGAGATGATCGACGAGGAGGTGTGGGGAGCGCAGTGGACCATCTTGGAACCGGCATCCTGGTGCTGCCCCTCACCCGCGAAGGCGATGGAGAGGGTCTCACCGCGGGCGTGCTCACCCATGAGATAGACCGCCGGGTACTTCATGGTGACCTTGGAACCGATGTTGCCGTCGATCCATTCCATCGTCGCGCCCTCCTCACAGACGGCGCGCTTGGTGACGAGGTTGTAGACGTTGTTGGACCAGTTCTGGATGGTCGTGTAGCGGCAGCGGGCCCCCTTCTTCACGATGATCTCCACCACGGCGGAGTGCAGCGAGTCCGACGAGTAGATCGGGGCGGTGCAGCCCTCGACGTAGTGGACGTAGGCGTCCTCGTCGACGATGATGAGGGTCCGCTCGAACTGGCCCATGTTCTCGGTGTTGATGCGGAAGTAGGCCTGCAGCGGGATCGTGACGTGGACGCCCTTCGGCACGTAGACGAACGATCCACCGGACCACACCGCGGTGTTGAGGGCCGCGAACTTGTTGTCCCCGGCCGGGATCACCGTGGTGAAGTACTCCTGGAACAGTTCCGGGTGTTCCTTGAGCGCGGTGTCGGTGTCGAGGAAGATCACGCCCTGGCGCTCCAGCTCCTCGTTGATCTTGTGGTAGACCACCTCGGACTCGTACTGGGCGGCGACACCGGCGACGAGCCGTGCCTTCTCCGCCTCCGGGATGCCCAGCCGGTCGTAGGTGTTCTTGATGTCCTGGGGCAGGTCGTCCCAGGTCTGGGCCTGCTTCTCGGTGGACCGGACGAAGTACTTGATGTTGTCGAAGTCGATCTCGTCCAGTTCGGCGCCCCACTGCGGCATGGGCTTCTTGCCGAAGAGCCTGAGCCCCTTCATGCGCAGATCGCGCATCCACTGTGGCTCGTCCTTCAGCTCGGAGATGTTCGCGACCACGGCCTCACTCAGACCACGCTGCGCTGCGGCACCGGCGGCATCGGAGTCGTGCCAGCCGTACTGGTAGCCGCTGAGGGCCTCCAGGTGCTCGTCCTGCGTGGCTCCAAGTCCTGGGGCCTGGGGGGTGGTCGTCATATGGTCACTTCCTCGTCTTGTTGTTCAGGATCACGGGGTTCGGGACGTGTGTGGTGCAGACACCGTCGCCGTGGGCGATGGTGGCGAGCCGCTGGACATGACTGCCGAGCAGCCGGGAGAACAGCTGGGTCTCGACCTCACAGAACTGCGGGTACTCGGCTGCGACGTGCGCCACGGGACAGTGGTGCTGACACAGCTGATCACCGGAGCGTACCGGTTTGATGGAAGGGGCGTAGTTCGCGCCGAGCGCCTGGGTCAGGGCGTCGATCGGGGTGAGCGACGGGTCCTCGGCCCGCAACTCGTGGAACCGCTTCTCGATCTCGTCGATGTGTTCCGCGGCGAGATCGTGCATCGCCTGGGGGCCTGCGGCCTCGATGAGGCGCCGGATGGCCACGATCGCCAGTTCGTCGTAGCCCTGGTGGAAGTCGGCGCGCCCGGCATCGGTGAGGAAGAAGACCTTCGAGGGGCGACCCCGTCCCCGCCCGCCGTAGACCCGCTGCTCACGCGAGTCGAGGGAGCCCGCCTCGATGAGCGCCGTCAGGTGACGGCGGATGGCGGCCGGGGTGAGGTTGAGACGCTCCGCCAACTCCCTGGCGGTCGACGGTCCGTGTTCGAGAACGGAGCGGATCACACGTTCGCGAGTGGAGTTGTCCGACTCGCGCGCTGCTTGACTCATGACGTTCCCCCTCCCGGCGATTTTGCATACGCCAGTCTTGCGGAATCAGTCAAGCCTATCAAGGAAGGCCAGCCTAATACGGAGCGCCCCTGAAAACCCGGGAGGACGCACGGACACCACAGGATACGCCATCGTCGGCCCCTGATCGCCTCGGCGCGGAACTCGCCCGGTGTCATGGCGACCTCCCGGGGCCCGGGGCAGTGACGTCGGGGACGACCTGCTGCTCCAGCTCGAGTGCCCTGCGGCCGCCACGGCCTGTGCGAGCACGACAGTGCGTTCCACCGGGGTGAGCACCACCTCCTAGTGCAGAGCATCCTCAGGGCCGTGAAACCGGAGCTCGTGAACTCCTGCCTCATCGTGCGCCCCTCAGGAGAGCAGCGTTTCGGCCTGCGCCACACCGAGGCGGAGGACCTGGAGCGGGCCGACCACCGCTGCGGCTCAGGGGTGATGCCGAAGGGGCTGACCCTCTTCAACGACCTCATGCACGGCGTACGGGCCGATCCGGAGTTCATGCGCCCGCTGACCCGGCAGGCGGCCCGGGACCCCATCGCGACGGCTGTTGACACACCGCATCCCACTGCGGGAGAAGCGTCGGGTGGACGTCGTCGAGATCACCAGTTCCTGAAAAACATTCAGGTTGGCCCCAGCCTGCCCACGGGAGCTATTGTCGTGAACAGGGGAATGTCTCAGCCGTGCTGAGGCCTGAAGGTCACACCATCCGGTCTGACCCGATCCGAGAACCCGGCCAGGAGGTCCGTGAGTGCGCAGTCGAATCGTCCGCCTCAGCACACCCGGCACGCTGGCCGAACTCATCGCGGCCCGCCTGCTGCGTCGACTGTGCGAGCTCCAGGAGAGCAAGGACGAGGTGAACCTGTGCCTGACCGGGGGCAGCACCGCCGATCTGGTCTACGAGCGTTTCGCGGAGATCGCCGTGGCCTCTCCTCTGGAGCTTCCCAGGCTTCACCTGTGGTGGGGGGATGAACGCTTCGTCGCCGCCACCGATCCGGACCGGAACTCACTGCAGGCCATCAGCCGACTGGCGCGTACCCTCCCGGTGCAGACCGCGAAGATCCACATGATGGCCGCCAAGGAGGGGCGTGCCGACCCGCACGAGGCAGCAGCCGAGTACGCGGCCGAACTCGGGGATGTCTGGTTCGACATCACCCTGCTCGGCATGGGCCCTGACGGTCATGTCGCCTCCATCTTCCCCGACCACCGGAGTTTCGAGCCGACCAGCCGCTCCGTGATCGGGGTCACGGACTCCCCCAAGCCTCCTTCGGAGCGGATCTCCCTCACCCTGCCCACCCTCAGCCGCTCCGACGAGGTGTGGTTCATGGCCACCGGCGCGGGGAAGGCGGAGATGATCACCCGTGCCGTCGAGGGGGATGCCGGCATCCCGGCGGGCCACCCCCGGGGCAGCGTCGCCACCTACTGGTTCCTCGACGACGCCGCCGCATCCGCCCTGCCGCCGCGCTTCGACTGCCAGCTCTGAGGCTGAACGAACGACACGAAAGCAACCCCGCGCCCCACCCCGACCTGTTAGGTTCGTCTGCGGATCATGCCGCCGTTGTCCCCGAGGAGCTGAGTTGCGTACTCGAATGTCAGTTGCAGTTGCCGGTGTCCTTGTCGTCGGGCTCGTCGCCGGCGGGGTGGCCCTCCTCAACCCGACGGCGGCTGGATCACATCCCGGCACCGGGACACCACCGGTGCAGCAGACGACCACCGCGCCCTCACCCTCCGTCGTCCTGCAGTCACCGGCCCCGACCGCTGGCAGCCCTTCCTCGCCGTTGGCACCGGCTCCCCGTGAGCAGGTGCTCTCCGGCGCCCCGGTGCTGCTCAACGGCCCCGTGACCGTGGTGACCACCAACGCACCTGAGGAGGCGGTGGAGCTGGCCGAACGGGTGCTGGCCGATGCCGGTGGCAGCGCCTCAGCGCAGGCGACGGTGCAGCTGGCGATCGGCGTCGGGGCCGACAGCCCTGCCCTGCCGTCCGGAGTTCAGCCCCCCACCCAGCCGGAGGGCTACGTGCTCACCACGGGGACGGAAACCCAGACCCCGACGGTCCATGTCGTCGGCAGCGACGCCGAGGGGCTGCGACACGGCCTTGAACGGTTGCGCGACCTCGAGGTGGACGGTGTGGTGCCCGGCACCACCGTGCGGGACTGGCCGCTGATGCGCACCCGTGGGGTCGTCGAGGGGTTCTACGGTCCCCCGTGGAGCCTGCAGGAGCGCATCGACGTCCTGCGCTGGTCCGCGAAACACCGTCTCAACACCTACATGTACGCCCCCAAGGATGACGCCCACCTGCGGGACCAGTGGCGGGAACCCTACCCGCAGGCCCAGCTGGAGGAACTGCAGGACCTCGCCGAGGAGGCCGCGGCGAATCACATCCAGCTGATCGCCACCCTCTCCCCCGGCCAGGACATCTGCTACTCCAGTGACCAGGACTTCGAGAGCGCGATCGAGAAGTTCGAGGCGCTGCGCACCATCGGCTTCACCGCGTTCAGCATCGCCCTGGACGACATCGACCCGACGAGGATGTGTTCACAGGACCGTGGCATCGGCGGTGGCGGCAGCCAGGAGGAGCAGGTGGCCAGGGCCCAGGCCCATTTCGTCAACCGGGTGCAGCGTGAGTACCTCACCCCGAACGGCCTTCCCGACATGGTGCTGACCCCCACCAAGTACCACGGCATCAGCGCCGACCCGGCCCGCAGTGCCCTGTCTCAGGCCCTCGACGATGCGGTGACCCAGGTGTGGACCGGGGACGGGATCGTCGACGCGGACATCACCGACGCGGATGCACAGGCCGCTGCCCGCTCCTTCAAGGGCTCCAGGTTGCTGCTGTGGGACAACTTCCCGGTCAACGACGGCGATCTCGACCGGTTGTTCCTGGGACCTCTCCCGGCGCGGGATGCCACCCTGCATGAGCACCTGGACGGGATCCTGGTCAACCCGATGCTCCAGCCCTACGCCTCGATGCCAGCATTGGCGGCCTACGGAAGCCTGGCGTGGAGCGGCACGGCCGTTGACCCGGAGGAGGCCCGGCAGGCCGCCGTCGACGAGTTGGTGGGCCAGCCGGACCAGCCGAATGTCGCAGCCCTGCTGGACACCTTGAGTTCCTGGGCCTACTCCGATGAACCCACGGTGACCGCACTCCAGGCCGACATCGTCGCCTTCGACGAGGCCGTGTCGGGCAACGGCGATCGCGTCACCACCGCGGAGACCCGGTTGAGGGAGCGCCTGGAGCTGCTGCGGGACGCCCCGGCCGTGCTGGAGGACAGCGCCTCGGCAGGGTTCGGCCGGGACCTGATGCCCTGGGCCGAGGCGGCCGCCGCGTGGGCGGAGGCCGGGCTGGACGCCATCGATGTGAAGAAGGCGGTGGCGAAGGAGGACACGGTCTCGGTGGAACCGGCACTGGAGCGGATGTCCGAGGCCCGGTGGCGGGCCACCACCCCGATCGATGGCGTGGTCCCAGCCGTGGCGGATGACGCCCTGGGGGCCTTCGTCGGTGAGGCCGAGGCGGCCTGGGAGAGCACAGCCGACGCCCCGGCCCCGGAGCAGAGCACCGCTCCTCGCGCCGGCACCACCCTGGGGCAGTGGGAGGAGCATCCGGCCCAGGCCGCACTCGACGGTGACCCGGCCACCGCCTGGGTCTCGAGGTTCGGCCCTTCGGAGGGCTCGGAGTTCGTGGTCGACCTCGGTGAGGAGAAGGACATCAGCCGGGTCCAGCTGCGCCAGGGCGGTACGGGCGACGCCGCGGGTGATCACTTCCACGACGCCGTGCTGGCGGTCTCCGCCGACGGCGCCGAGTGGCAGGAACTCGGCCGGATCACCCGGGCCACCGTCGATCTCACCGCCCCGGCAGGCACCCGCGCCCGCCACGTCCGGATCAGGGCCACGGCACCCAATCCGGACGGCCAGTGGGTCCAGATCAACGAGATCGTGGTCAGTTGACCTCCTGGCCGGTGGTTCAGGAGGTCGCCACGGCGGTCATGCCCGGCCTCCGGAAGAACCCGACGGCTTTCGTGACGATGAACCCGAGGGCCTCGTTGACCAGCTGCATGTGACGATTCGTCGCTGCGTTCATCGTGACCACACCGGGACACTCGGGAGCGGCCCGACGGAGCCGGATCAGGTTGGTGGCCGTGATCCACGGTCCGAGCCGGTGCCCCGGTGTTCGGGTCTGACCCGGACATGGCCGTCAGCACCGTCCGGATCGTCCGGGTGCTTCGTGACGCACCGTGCGTGACCCACCGCCCGGTCCTCGACGACCGCGAGCCAACGTCTGGTCTCACCGCGGGAGAGTTCCGGGCCTGGTCGAGCAGTTCTGAGGGGGTGTGCTGTGGACCGTGGTCCCCGAAGTTCTCCGGCACGTCTGCACGGATCAGTCCTGTCAGGTGGGCTCGGTGGCCTCGGTGGGAAGGTGGTGCTCGACGATCTCAACCATCGGCGTTCCGCACTGCCTGGAACAGCCCCAGCACCCCGCGGCACTCAAAGCCCAGTTCGTCGTTGATCGCCAGCATGTGCTGGTTCTCGTGGGCATTGAAGGTCAACACGGCCGGGGCTTCAGGAACGGCTGCCCGAGCCGCCCTCAGGTTGGCAGCCTTGACCAGCAGGCCCAGGCGGCGGCCCCGGTGTGCTGGCAGCACCAGGGTGTCGCGCTGGTGCACTGGTGAGTCCGGGCGTCCGCGGGATGAGGACAGCTCGTTCAGTGCCACGACCTCACCTGAGGGTACGTGCGTCACGATGGCCAGCAGCACTCGTCTGGTGGCGCCCAGCGCCTCGTAGTGCCGCACCACCCGTTCCGCGTCCCATCGGGACTCGGGCTGGATCAACTGTCCGTGGGGCACGTCCGTGGACATCCTGGCCTTGAGCACCGCGATCCCGGGGCGCAGTTCCTCGGGTGGCACCCCCTCGAGGGTGCGCACCTCGTAGTCGGCACCCGAGCGAGCGCGGGCCTTCAGCTCGGCCCGGCCGAGGTGCGGTGTCGACATGGCGAGGTCCAGGCGCTGGTACCACACCGTCTGGGCCAGGGAAAAGCCGTGCCGCAGTGCCAGCCGAACCCCGGGATGGTCGGCGGCCACCGCTCCCCCGCTCGGTGCCTCGATGCGCTCCTCCCCGGTCGGCACCGGGGACATCACCTCGGCCGCGAGGTGATCCGTGGTCTCCGGAAGGGCGTCGTGGAGTGCCCGGGCCAGTTCGGTCCCGAGTCCTCGGTCCCGGTGCTCCGACTCGACATGGACCAGCACCGTCCCACCGGACGGGTCATCGACGAGATCCACCACGAGACGGGCGAGCCCGACGGGTTCACCGTCGAGTCGGGCCAGCCACCGTCTGACCCGACGGTTGCGTCCTCGTGCATCGTGCCGGGCCTGGACCAGCAACTCGGCGGGGGTGATGGTGGCACCCGAGGTCCCGACGGCCTCTGCAGAGCTGCGGGCCATCATCTCCGTCCAGGCCACCCAGTCGGGGGCCTCGGCGTGGTCCGGGAGGGACAACTCGGTGATGACGATCATGACTGCTCACGGGTGATCGAGAATGATCCCGCCAGGTGGTGGGTCCGGAACCCGAGGGCCTCATTGACGGCCAGCATCGGCTGGTTCTCGGCGGCGTTGAAGGTGGTGACGAGTCGCGCCTCGGGTACGGCGGCGTGGACGGCCTGCAGGTTCGCGGCCTTGACCAGCATCCCCAACCGGTGGCCGCGGTGCTCCGGCAGCACCAGGGTGTCCCACTGGTAGAGCGGGTTCGCCGGGAGGCTGCGACTGCTCAGCAGTTCGTTGATCGCCACCGCCCGGCCCGTGGCCTTCTCGACGGCCAGCGCGATGAAGACCCGGCACACCTCGGCCTGTCCCGAGTAGAACTCGACGACCCGTGCGGCATCCCACTGGGTGAGAACTCGTGGCAACTCCCCCACCGGCTCGTCCACCGACATCCGTGCCTTGAGCACGGCGAGGTCATCGCGGAGTTCGGGGGCGGGCACCCCTTCGAGGCACAGCACCTCGTACCCCCTGGCAGCTGCCCTGGCCTCGCTCAACGCCTGGTCGAGCGGGACGGCAGGATCTTCGAACTCGTAGTGGCCGATCCGTCCGACCTGGCCCAACCGGAAGCCGAAGGACAGTGCCATCTGAACCCCCGGGTGATCCTTTGGCACGGCCCCCGCCCCGCTCGGGGAGGTCAGGATCATCTCGTCACCGCTGGGCGGTGGGGTGCTGATCTCGCTGACGAGTCGGGTCGTCTCCTGCCCCAGGCCCGTCCGGACCCGCTCAGCGAGCTGCCGACCGATGCCACGACGCCGGAGCCCGGGAACCACGAAGATCGTGACGAATCCACCCGTCGGGTCGTCAACGGTGTTGACGTCCAGCACCGCGGTCCCGACCGGCTGGGAGTCCAGCCATGCCAGCCACCGTCGGGTGGCGAACATCGTGTCGGACCGCTCTGCCTTGAGGGCGTTCTCCGGCGTGACCTGTCGTACTCCCTGTCCCAGTTCCTCGTCGAAGGCCAGTTGCCGCAACCGATGAAAGGCCACCCAACTGGTCTCATCGGCCTGTTGTGGGGTGAGGATCTCCTCGATGCTGACGGTCATGGAGCCCAAGGATACGGGGCGGGCACTCACCTCCGGTAGGGCGGGCCCCAGCCCTGCTGCGGGTGGCTCGGAACGGGTACGCGGCGACGTCTCGCCGAGACCATCGCCACGGTCACCACGACCACGAGCAGCACAGTACACACCCCCATGCCGACCATCACCCACAGCGTGAGGTCCGGCTCCTCCTGCTCTTCATGCCCGTGTGGCTCCTCCACCGGTGGTGGCGGGGTCCTGTCACGGCCCTCGTCGATCCCCTGCTGCGACTTCTCGATGAACCCCGACACGTAGGGGTGCCCAGGATACAGCTGCTTCACCTGCTCAAACGTCTCCTTCGCCGTGACGAAGTGATCCACGTAGAAGGCCTCCAGAGCCTCGTTGTACAGCTTCGTGGTCTCCGACTCCTCAGGAATGATGCTGTTGCGCTGAAGTGCCTCCTTCACCACGCTGCCCTGGATCACCCAGGCCTGACCGTCGAGGGCCGCACCCGTCGTCGGGTCAACCGACCCCGCAACCAGAATCCCGATGGCCTCACCGTCGGAGTTGAAGGCCGGGCCACCCGAGTTGCCCCCCGTGGCCGGGGCCTGGGTCTGGAACATCGGCACCTCCTGGCCGTTGACCTCACTCGCCTTGATGGCCGTCACCGATCCCGTCGTGATGGTGGGGGTGTTCTCCGAGTCCACCGTGGCCCCCGGGAAGAACGTCGGAGTCCCCGGGTAGCCGACGATGAACATCTCCGCCCCGGTCACGGTCCGGCTCTCATCCCCCAGCGGGATCGTCGGCAGATTCGTCTCCCCGTCGACCTTCAGGATCGCCCAGTCCGGCCCCGGGAACCCGGCGCCCTTGTCCACGACCTTGGCCGAGACCTCCCGGCCCACCTTGCCGGAGGCACCTGGTTCCTCCAACCGCACCCGCACCTCGTGCCTCACATCGCTGAGCGTCATGGTCGCGGCATAGACCTTGTGCAGCGCACTGACGATCTGCTTCACCTGAGCCTCGGTCCACTGGTCGTCGGAGGCGAACACCTCGAGGTCGGACTTCAGGAACTTCTCCAACGCATTCCTGCCCACCCCCTGGATCAGCTCCTCCTGGGTCTTGTCGACCACGTGCGCAGCGGTCACCACGTACCCGTCCGAGGTGACAGTCCAGCCCGTGCCCACCGCACTGATCTGGGCCTCGGTGCTCCGGGTCTCCCCGGTCGCCACGAAATAGGTCCCCGGCGAGGCCTCGATGGCATCGATGACGGCCTGGGTCACGGCCTCCCTCGTCTCGGGCAGGGAACCATTGCTGACCTGCCGCTTCAGCTGCTCCTCCAGCGCATCCATCGCCGCCTGGTCCAGCGACAGCACCGGGATCGTCGCCTTCATCTGCCAGGTGTCGATCACCAGATGGACCCCCGCGAAGCTCTGATCAGCGATCCGGGTGGCGACGGTGGGCTCAGCCCAGACCGCAAGCGGGCGCACCGTGACCCCCAGGACCACGACGGCCAGGGCGAGCAGCCACCGGAGGACGAGGAGAGGACGCACACGCTGCATGGGGAAAGTCAAGCAGATGATCGGGGTCATCAGCGACCGGGATCAGCAGGTGACGACAAGCGATGGGTCACCCACCACGGGTGGACCGATCGTCGAGGTCGACGTGTCCGCCAACAGGCGGAATCCACCGTGGTCACCCTGGTGGCCCCTGACAACGCCTGGACTCCTCGAACGCACACCCAGTGCATTCTTCGTCGTACCACCGTGCCAGGAGATGATCATGACGATTCTCGCGACGATCCCGGCTCGCCGCGCAGCTTCTCAGAAGATGATCTCCCCGGAGGCCCGACGCTCCCTGAGATGGGCGACGGCCTCGGCCAGGATCTGGGCGGCCTCCGCGTCCGTGCGTCGCTCCTTCACGTAGGCCAGATGGGTCTTGTACGGCGTGATCTTCGGCGGGGGCGGCGGATTCTGTGCATCGGTGTTGGCCGGGAGCCCACAACGTGGGCAGTCCCAGGAATCCGGGATCACAGCATCGGCCGCGAACGCGGGACGTGTCTCATGACCGCTCGCGCAGTAGTAGGAGACGGTGAGCCTGGGCGCCGTCTCACCCCGCTCCGCCTCCCCCATGGGTCCGGCACCAACTCGGCTACCGCGGATGGCGTTGCCACCTGCCACAACTACTCCTCAGGAAATCAGATCGGACCTTGCTCAGGCACTCATGCGATAGAGCACCAACAGTCCGATGACCGTCAGCACCCACACGAGGGTGAGCACCAGGGTGATGCGGTCGAGTCGCCGCTCGGCGGTGGAGACACCGCCCATGGAGGTGGACATGCCACCGCCGAAGAGGTCAGACATGCCGCCGCCACGACCCTTGTGGAGGAGGATGGACAGGGCCAGCAGAGTGCTCAGGAAGATCAGGATGATCGACAGGGTGACAATCGGCCAGCTGACGAGGGGGACAATCACGCCGAGTAGTTTAACCGAGGAGCCCGAGATCACCACATCGGCGTCGTTCCTGCTGCCGCTGACGACATGACCCCCGGCCGCTGTCCGGCCGGGGGTCACCGTCGTGGAGGACTCAGGCGAACAGGACGATCGCTGCGAACTCCTCCGCCTTCAGGCTGGCACCACCGACGAGTGCCCCGTCGACATCCGGCTGGGCCATGATCTCAGCCACGTTGGACGCCTTCACGGAACCGCCGTACTGGATGCGCACCGCATCAGCGGTCGCCTCGTCGTACAGCGTGGCGACCTCCTGCCGGATGGCCCCGCACACCTCCTGCGCATCCGCCGGGGTGGCCACCTCACCGGTCCCGATGGCCCACACCGGCTCGTAGGCGATGACCAGGGAGGCCACCTGCTCAGCGCTCAGACCGGCCAGGCAGCCCCTCACCTGCTCCAGGGTGTACTCGACGTGACGGCCCTCCTTGCGGACCTCCAGACCCTCACCGCAGCAGATGATGGGGACCATCTGGTGTTCCAGGATCTTCGCGGCCTTGGCGTTGATGAGCTCATCGGTCTCACCGAAGTACTCCCGGCGCTCGGAGTGCCCGACCACGACGTAACGCACGCCGAGCCTGGCGAGCATGTCCGCCGAGATCTCACCGGTGTAGGCCCCCGAGTCGTGCTGGGAGACGTTCTGGGCACCGAGACCGATCGGGAACTTGTCGCCGTCGATGAGGGTCTGCACGGTCCGAAGATCCGTGAACGGCGGGATGACCACGCACTCGACACCCGAGGCGTCGTACTCCTTGTCGGCCAGGGTCCAGGCCAGCTTCTGCACGAGCCCCGTCGCCTCGACGTGGTTCATGTTCATCTTCCAGTTGCCGGCCATGATCGGCTTGCGTGCCATGTCAGTTCTCCTTCAGAACGGCGATACCGGGGAGGACCTTGCCCTCCATGAGTTCCAGCGACGCCCCGCCGCCGGTCGAGATGTGCCCGAAGGCGTCCTCGTCGAACCCGAGGGCGCGAACGGCCGAGGCGGAGTCGCCGCCACCGACCACACTCATGCCGTCAACCTCGGTGAGGGCCTGGGCGACGGCCCGGGTGCCGGACTCCAGCCCCGCGATCTCGAACACGCCCATCGGGCCGTTCCAGAACACCGACCTCGCCCCACGGATGGCCTCGGCGAACAGCTTCTCCGACTCGGGGCCGATGTCGAGCCCCATCTTGTCCTCGGGCATCTTGTCGGCGGCCACCACCTCGACCTCACCGACGGTGCGGGCCCCGAAGTCCACCTCGGAGGCCACCCGGATGTCCACCGGCAGCAGGATCTTCTTGCCGGTCTCCTCCGCGACCCTGAGGTAGTTGCGGCAGGCCTCGATGGACTCCTCGTCCACCAGGGAGGTGCCGACGCCCAGCCCCTGGGCCTTGAGGAAGGTGAACAGCATGCCACCACCGATGACCAGGGTGTCGGCCACCTTCAGCAGGTTGTCGATGACCGCGAGCTTGTCGGCCACCTTGGCCCCGCCCAGCACCACGACGAACGGGCGCTTCGGGTCCTCGGTGAGACCCTCCAGCACGTCGATCTCGGCCTGCACCAGCGAACCGGCGGCCGAGGGCAGCAGCTTGGCGATGTCGTAGACGCTGGCCTCCTTGCGGTGCACCACGCCGAAACCGTTGGAGACGAAGTGGTCCCCGAACGCCGCGTACTTCTTCGCCAGCTCCTGCCGTTCGGCCTCGTCCTTGGACTTCTCGCCCGCCTCGAAGCGGACATTCTCCAGCAGCGCCACCTCACCGTCGGCCAGGGAGGCGACGACCGCGGTGGCCGAGTCACCGACCACGTCGGTGGCGAGCTTCACCTCGGTGCCGAGCAGTTCGCCGAGCCTGGCGGCGACCGGGGCGAGGGAGTACTTCGGGTCGGGCTCACCCTTGGGGCGTCCCAGGTGTGCCAGGATCACGACGCGGGCACCGGCCTCGCGCAGTTCGTTCAGGGTGGGCAGGGCGGCCCGGATCCGGCCGTCGTCGGTGATGTTCTTGTCCGCGTCCAGGGGGACGTTGAAGTCGCAGCGGACGACGACCCGCTTCCCGGCGAGATCGCCGAGATCGGAGACGGTCTTCATGATGATTCCTTTCGAGTCGGGGTACGAACTGACCCCGCCTACGAGACGAGGTAGACGGGGTCAGCAGGGCACAACTGATCAGAGCTTGGAGCCGACGAGCACGGTCAGGTCGACGAGGCGGTTGGAGTAACCCCACTCGTTGTCGTACCAGCCGACGACCTTGACCTGGTTGCCGATGACCTTGGTCAGCTTCGCATCAAAGACGCAGGAGGCAGGGTCGGTCTCGATGTCCTTGGAGACGATGTCATCCTCGGTGTAGACCAGCACCTTGCCGTCGGCGGCCTTCTTGACGATCTCGTTGATCTCCTCGACGGTGGTCTCACGGACGGCCTCGAAGGTGAGGTCCGTGGCGGAGCCGGTCGGGGTGGGGACGCGCATGGCGTAGCCGTCGAGCTTGCCCTTGAGCTCGGGCAGCACGAGGGAGACCGCCTTGGCGGCACCGGTGGTGGTGGGAACCACCGACAGGGCAGCGGCACGGGCGCGACGCAGGTCCTTGTGCGGGCCGTCCTGCAGGTTCTGGTCCTGGGTGTAGGCGTGGATGGTGGTCATCAGGCCCTTGACGATGCCGATGCCGTCGTTGAGGACCTTCGCCATCGGGGCCAGGCAGTTGGTGGTGCAGGAGGCGTTGGAGATGATGTTGTGGGCGGCCGGATCGTACTTGTCGTCGTTGACGCCCATCACGATGGTGATGTCCTCGTTCTTCGCCGGGGCGGAGATGAGGACCTTCTTGGCACCGGCGTCGAGGTGCGCCTTGGCCTTGGTGGCGTCGGTGAAGAAGCCGGTGGACTCGATGACGATGTCAACGCCCAGCTCACCCCAGGGCAGGTTGGCCGGATCCTTCTCGGCGAAGGCCTTGATCTCCTTGCCACCGACGATGATCGCATCGTCGTCGTAGGAGATCTCCTCAGGGAAGCGACCCAGGATGGAGTCGTACTTCAGCAGGTGGGCCAGGGTCTTGTTGTCGGTGAGGTCGTTGACGGCCACCACCTCGAGGTCGGCGCCCGAAGCGACGAGGGCGCGGAAGTAGTTGCGGCCGATGCGGCCGAAGCCGTTGATTCCAACCTTGACGGTCATGTAGAAGATCCCCTTCGAGAGATACCTGGGTTCATCGACGACACCAGAACGTGGCGCCGCAGACCCTCTGACACCCTCATCCTAGCCGTATCCCCACCGGAGCTGTAGGGGGGTCTCGCCCGGATCTACTGGGGCTCGCGGAGCTCCGGGGGCAACGACGCCTCGGTACCCGGGATGCCCTGCTGCTCGGCCGCCTTGTCCGCGGTGGACAGCAGTCGTCGGATCCGCCCGGCCACGGCGTCCTTGGTCAGGGGCGGGTCGTGCAGTTTGCCCAGCTCCTCCAGACTGGCCTGGCGGTGTTCGACGCGGAGCCTGCCCGCTGCCACCAGGTGCGCGGGGGCATCCTCCCCCAGGATCTCGAGGGCCCGCTCCACACGGGCGCTGGCGGCCACCGCGGCCCGGGCCGAACGGCGCAGGTTGGCGTCGTCGAAGTTGGCGAGCCGATTGGCCTGGGCCTTGACCTCACGGCGCATCCGACGCTCCTCCCACAGCAGGCGCGTCTCCTGCGCCCCCATGCGGGTCAGCAGGTTGGCGATCATCTCGCCGTCACGGATCACGACCCGCTCGACACCACGGGTCTCCCGGGTCTTCGCCGTGATGCCGAGGCGTCGCGCCGCACCGGAGAGCGCCAGGGAGGCCTCCGAACCGGGGCTGGTCACCTCGAGGGCCATGGAGCGTCCCGGCTCGGTGAGCGAACCACGGGCCAGGAAGGCTCCTCGCCACACCGCGACGGCGTCGGCGAGCGAACCGCCGACCACGACGGCAGGCAGTCCGCGGATGGGCCGACGTTGCTGGTCCACCAGCCCGCTCAGGCGGGCCAGGGCCTCGCCGTCACGGACGACGCGGACCGCGTAGCGGGTGGTCCGGCGCAGCCCGGAGGCGTTGATGACCAACAGGTCAGAGTCCAGGTTGTACAGCTCGTGGATCCAGGTGCGCAGTCGACGTGCCGCGGCCGCACAGTCGAGCTCGGCCTCGACGACGATGCGTCCTCCCACCAGGTGGAGCCCACCGCCGAAACGCAGCATGGTGGCGACCTCGGCTCGCCGGGCGTTGGGGTGGGGAGTGGCAACAGCTGCGAGTTCAGCCTTCACCTTCTGCGTCAATGCCATGGGGGCCATCATTCCATGCCCGTGGTGGGACCGACTACCCGATCAGGAGTTCGCTGTAGGCAGCTGCCAGGCGGTTCGGATCATGTCGTGGACTGCCGTCGTGGACACCGACGTCCGCCATCACCACCTCGGCCCCGAGAGATGCCGCGAACTTCGCCAGGTGCCGGTCGCAGGCAGCGAAGCGGCTGTCGGCCAGCACCACGTCCAGCCGCAGGGTCGGGGCGTGTTCCGCGAGCAGTTCGATGTGCCGGGAGGCACTGAACCCATCGGTCTCCTCGGCTGCGGCGATGTTCAGCACCAGGATCCGTCGCGCGGACGTGGTGAGGATGGCGTCACGCAGTTGCGGCACCAGCAGATGGGGGATCACGGAGGTGAACCAGGATCCCGGTCCCAGCACGATGGCGTGGGCCTCCTCGACCGCCGCGACGGCCTCCGGGTGGGCGGGCGGATCCTCGGGCACCAGCCGGACCGCCTGGACGGTGGCGCGGGTCTTCGCGACGGTGGCCTGCCCGGCCAGGGTGCAGATCTCGTCCGGAGCCAGTGGGTCGAGTCCCAGCACCTCCGCCTCGATCTGCAGGGGAACCGCGCTCATCGGCAGCACCCGGCCCCGGGTCCGCAGGAGATCCCCCACCATGTCGAGACCCGCGACGGGGTCGTCGAGCTGCTGCCAGAGTCCGGCGATGAGCAGGTTCCCGATGGCGTGCCCGGCCAGTGGACCGTCCCCGCCGAAACGTGACTGCAGCACACTGGCCCAGGCCCGCCCCGTCTTGTCGTCACCGCACAGTGCCGCCAGTGCCATGCGCAGGTCCCCGGGGGGCAGACATCCCAACTCGCTGCGGAGCCTGCCGGAGGAGCCGCCGTCGTCCGCGACGGTGACCACCGCGGTGAGACGGTCGGTGACCCGTCGCAGGGCCGAGAGGGAGGCGTACAGCCCGTGGCCACCGCCGAAGGCGACGACCTTGGGCAGTTTGCTCAGGGTCTTCATTCCTTCCCCAGATCTCGATGGAGGACACTCACCCCGTAGCCACGCTCACGCAGCCGACTGGCCAGCTCCTCACCCATGGATGTGGAGCGGTGCTTGCCCCCGGTGCAGCCGATGGCCAGGGTGACCTGTCGTTTGCCCTCGACCAGGTAGCCCGGGGCCACGGTCTCGATCACCCCCAGCATCCGTTCCTGGAACTCCTGGGCGGCCTCCTGCCCCAGGACGTATCCGGCGACATCCGGGGACAGACCGGTCTTGGGACGCAGTTCCGGCACCCAGTACGGGTTCGGCAGGAAACGCACGTCGAAGACGATGTCGGCGTCCACGGGCAGGCCGTTCTTGAACCCGAAGGACATGATCGCCACGTGCAACGTGTCGGTGGCATCGGTGCCGAAGTGGTTGGCCACCCGCTGGGCCAGCTGCCTGGCGCTGAGCTTGGAGGTGTCGACGACGATGTCGGCCTCGGCCCTGAGATCGGCCAGCAGTCGGCGTTCCCGCACGATGCCGTCGATGAGTCGATCCCCTCCCTGGAGCGGGAGCGGCCGACGGTTGGACTCCTGGCGTTGGACGATCACCTCGTCGGTGGCCTCGATGAACATGACGGTGACCCGGTAACCGCGGTCCTTGAGCTGGCGGAAGGCCTCCGGGATCTGGTCGAACTGCACCTTGGAGCGCACGTCCACCACGACGGCGATCCGTTCGGTGGCCCCCAACCGGTCCACGAGGATGGGCAGCATCGCGGGCGGCAGGTTGTCCACCACGTACCACCCGAGGTCCTCCATCGTGTGGGCGGCGGTGCGTCGCCCGGCCCCCGACATGCCGGTGATGATGACGATCTCCGGGAACTCCTGATCACCCATGGGAGAACCCTAACGTTCGCCGAGCCCCCTGGCACCCAGCGCCTCGCCGGTGCGTTCCGCATGGGCCACCGTTCCCAGCACCACAGGGATGAGCAGCGCCACGACATTGCGGGAGACCCCCCGGGCACGGGCCGCGTCCCGGGCCTCCTCGAAGAGCCCGAGGATGTAGGGGATGGAGCGGATCATCAGGGCCACGGTCAGCGCGACCCGTTCCGGGTTGACGCCGACGTGGCGCAGAGGGCCGAGGACCGCGGTCAGTGCGTCGAGGATCTCGGTGGTGGGTGTGGTGAGGGTGACCAGGCGCGCCGCGAGGACGGCGACCAGCAGGTTGCCCGGGGCCGTGACCGCGGCGTTCGGGTTGCCCCCGACCAGCTGGAACACAGCCAACATCGCGAGCAGCAACCACATCATCCAGCCGATGCGCAACACCCGGCGGGGGCCCAGCCCGGAAGAGGCGAACAACCCACACAGGAGCACGGCGAGGGCCAGGGTGAACCACCACTGCCGCACGAACAGTGGTGGCAGCACCAGGGTGAGCATGAGCAGGTACTTGACCCCGATGTGGGTCCGGAACAACCACCCGTCGCCCGGCTGGTGGAGCCCGAACAGGCTGGAGTGGACGTTCACGTGGCCATGACCCGTTCGTACCAGGCGATGGTCTCCGCCGGTTCCCCGTCGGCGACCACCCGGCCGTCGTCGATGACGACCACCCGTTCGGCCTCGGCGGCCACCTCCATGTCGTGGGTGGACAGGAGGATCTGTTGGGGCAGCTCGGCCAGGGTGCGACGCAGCCGGACCTTGTTGCGCAGGTCGAGCAGGGTGGTGGGCTCATCGGCGACGATCACCGTCGGCTCCACCGCCAGCACGCTGGTCAGGGCCACCAGTTGCCGCTCACCTCCCGAGAGGTCGTAGATGCTCCGGTGGGCCAGTCCCTCCAGTCCCCGTTCGGCCAGCAGCGCCAGCGCGTGGGCACGACGTTCCCTGCGCGGGAGGTGCTTGCAGCTGAGCTCGATGTCCTCGACGGGGCTGGACATCAGGAGTTGGGCCAGGGGGTCGGTGAAGATGAAGCCCACCCGCGCCCTGACCCTCGCGGCGTCGGCCACGGTGTCGAGACCTCCGACGGTGACGGTGCCCGTGGTGGGGCGACGCATCCCGTTGACGAGCCTCAGCAGGGTGGACTTGCCTGAACCGTTGGCCCCGATCACGGCCACCCGTTGTTCACCCAGCTCGAGGTCGATCCCCTCCAGCAGCACCTTCTCGGAATCATCCTTCATCACGGGTGGGATGACCACCGAGACGGCGTCGAAACGGATCAACGCTGCACCAGCAGGCGGGGGAAGGCCCGGTGGACGGTGTGGGCCAGGATCACCGCGACGAGGCTCTTGAGGGAGTCACCGAGCCAGAACAGCATGTCGCCCGTGAAGGCGGTCATGAAGTTCACCTCCGTCGCCCGCATCACCCCGAGCACACCGAGGGGCAGGATGATGAGGTAGCGCGCGGCCAACAGGCCGATGAAGAAGATCAGCGGGGCGAGGGTGGACAGGCCTCGACGAACCGTCCACACCGCCACGAACCCGGTGAGCAGGGCTGCGAGCGGGAAGGCGACGAGGTAGCCCCCGCTGGGGCCGAACAGGGTGGCGAGACCTGACTTGCCCCCGGAGAAGATCGGCAGGCCCGCCACACCGAGCACGACGTACAGCAGCGTGGCCGCGAAGCCCCGCCAAGGGCCGAGGCACAGACCTGCCAGGGCCACCCCCAGGGTCTGCAGGGTGATCGGCACGGGGCCCACCACCTGGATGGGCGGCACGATGGCGAGCGCTGCGATGAGTGCCGCGAAGACGCCGATGTGGGCCAGGTCCGTGGCCTGGAACGACGCTGGTCGGGAGTTCGAGATGGCGGTCATGACAGCCTCCTTGGTCTGAGTTCCGGACCATTCAACACCGAGCATTGAACAGTGTTCAAGTCACGCTCCCGTCCCACCAACTACACTCCGGCCGGTGGGCCACTTCGTCGAACTTCTCCGCACGCCCGGTCTGGCGCGCGTCATCGTCGCACAGTTGATCGCCCGCCTCCCCGCGGGGATGACCTCCCTGGGGCTGCTGATGCACATCGAGCACCTCAAGGGGAACTACGCCTCGGCCGGGGCCGTGCTGGCCGCCCTGTCGATCGGGATGGCCGTGGCGGGCCCAGTGATCTCCCGGCAACTGCACCGCTTCGGCACCCAGACGGTGCTGCTGGCCTGCCTGCTGCTCTCGACGGCGTCGCTGGTGCCCGTGGTCCTGGCACCCGTGCCGCTGTGGGCCCTGATCCTGCTCGCCGCCCTCGGTGGGGCGACGATCCCACCGGTCCAGCCGACGGTCCGCACCCTCTACCCCACCATGGTCCCGGCGCATCAGGTCCAGGCCCTGTTCAGCCTCGACGCCGCGCTGCAGGAGATCATCTGGGTGCTCGGCCCGGTTCTGGTCACCACCCTGGCCGTCACCCTGGGAACCGCGACCGCGATGATCACGATCCTGGTCATCCAGGTGGTGGGAGGGCTCCTGTTCATCCTCGACCCGGCGGTCCGGGGCCTTCGGATCCCAGCCTCGACGGGGCGCTTCGGAAGCGTCCTGGTCAACCCGGTGGTGCTGCTCATCACGGGACTGTCCATCCTGGTGATCGGCTGTCTGGCAGCGATGGAGGCCGCGGTCGTCGGGACCTTCGGCAAGGGTTCGCTGCTCAGTGGCTACGTGCTGGCGATCTCAGCATTCGGCTCCATGGTTGGCGGGCTCGCCGTGGGTCACCTGATCCTTCGCCGCTGGTCACTGACCCTGCGGCTGGTCGTCGTCGCCGTCGGGATGGGGGCCGCCACGGTGCTGAGTGGTTTCTGGGGCATCACCGCGGCCCTGTTCGTCACCGGCCTCGGCACCGCCCCGGTGATCGCGGCGATGTCCGCGATCATCGCGGGCAATGTCGACTTCGCGGACACGGCCGAGGCCTACGGATGGCTGACCACGGGCCAGCTCGTGGGTGCTGCAGTGGGCTCGGCGGCAGCCGGCCTGGCCATCGACGCCTTCGGTGGAGCCGGAGGCATGGCGACGAGTTTCACGCTGGCGGCGCTCGCCGTCGTGGGGGCTGCGGTGTGCAGCTCCATCTCGAACCGACATCCACAGGAGTTAACGCTGACATGAACAACTGAGATGATCGACTTCTCCCCGGGACTCCCGTCACACCGCAGCTGCGGGCCAGAGTTTCCCCTCAGGTTCTGAATCGTTCCAATGCCTCGACTCTCGACCGAGGTACCGGACATGCAGGCCAGACACCCCGGCGGGGTTGCCCAGGGTGTACACGACAGAAGGGACGACGATGTCAACGATCAACCGACGATCACTGCTGACCCTCACCGCTGGAGCGGTCGCCGGGACGATGGCCGCGTGCGGCGGGTCATCCGGCAAGGACGACAAGGGTGGCGGCACGGGTGGAACCGGCCGGACCCTCAGGGTCTGGTTCATGGAGGGCTCCATCTCCGATGCCGCCGTGACGCACCTCAAGGAGGCCTTCGCCGCGAAGAGCCCCGGCAACAGCCTCGAGGTGGAGGTCCAGCCGTGGGAGGGTGTGATGTCGAAACTGCAGACCGGTCTCTCCTCGGCCACGGAGAGCCCGGACCTGGTCGAGACCGGCAACACCCAGTCCTCCACCTTCTCCAGCGTCGGCGCCTTCGCTCCCGTCGACGACCTCTACGAGGAGCTGGGTGGCTCGAGGCTCATCCCCAGCTTCGTCGAGGCCGGTTCCTGGGAGGGGGTCAAGTACGCGCTGCCGCTCTATGCCGGAGCACGAGGCGTCTACTACCGCAAGGACCTGTTCGACATGGCGGGCATCGCCCAGCCGACCACCCTCGACGAGTTCGCCGACGCCATGGTCCGGCTCACGCAGGCCAACCCCGAGGGAACCACGGACTTCTCGGCCCTGTACCTGGCGGCCGGGGACGAGCACTCGGTGACCTCCCTGTGGTTCGCCGGTGGCGGCGAATGGGCCGTCCGGGAGGGTGACAGGTGGGTGCAGCAGGTCTCCTCCCCGGAGTCCCTGAACTCGTTGCGCCGCATCAAGCGGCTGTTCTCGGAGGGCACGAAGTACGCGGTGGCCTCGCAGGCCTCCCAGCAGTCCTTCGACAAGTTCTTCAACGAGGGCAAGGTGGCCGTCCTGCTCGGCACCGGGAACATCACCGGAAAGATCGATCAGGCACTGTGGGAAGCGGACAAGGTCGCCGTGATGCCGATCCCGGGGCTCCAGGCGGGTGAGGTGGGCAAGACCTTCTCCGGCGGCTCAACCATCGCGATCGCGAAGAACGCCCAGCACCCCGACCTCGCGAAGGAGGCGCTCCGGGTGATCTTCGCCCCCGAGTTCCAGAAGTTGATCGCCGCCGACGGCTGGGTCCCCGGCAACACCACCCACGGCAACGAGATCCCCGGCGCCTTCGGGGAGATCTCCCAGGTGGTGGTCGAGAACTCGAAGCTGACCCCCAACACCCCGCAGTGGGGGGTGGCCGAGGGCAAGAACCTCATCGTCGACTTCTGGACCGAGGTGGCCCAGAGTGATGACATCGACGGTGTCGCGCTCAAGTACGGCCAGCAGATCGAGGATGCGCTGAACTCCTGACGATGAGAAGATCCAAGCATGTGACCCCCTACCTGTTGCTGGCCCCGGCCGTGGTCTTCGTCCTGCTGTTCTCGGGCTACCCCCTGGTCAACCAGTTCATCCTGTCCTTCCACGACTTCGGACTGGCCCAGCAGTTCGGGGCACCAGCACAGTGGATCGGGATCGGCAACTACCTGACGGTGCTCGGTGACCCGTACTTCTGGACGGTGCTGGGTCGTTCCCTGGCGTTCTGCGCCTGGACCGCGGGATGGACGATGCTGCTCGCCCTGGGGCTGGCCCTGCTGATGCGAGAGGCCAGCCCATGGGCCCGGACCCTGCTCAACACGGCCTTCGTCGTGGTGTGGGCGATGCCGATGCTGGCCGCACTGACGGTGTGGCAGTGGCTCGTCGACCCGAACCTGGGGGTGCTCAACTTCCTGCTGGCATCGTTGGGCCTGGAACAGTTCACCGGGTTCTCGTGGCTGGCCCACAGCCCGTGGACCTTCCACCTGGTGGCCTCGGTCGTCATCATCTGGGCCTCCATGCCCTTGGCGGCCATCTCCATCCACGCAGCGCTCACCCAGGTGGACGATGCCCTGCTGGAGGCCGCCCAGATCGATGGGGCGAGCTACTGGAAGCGGCTTCGTCACGTGATCCACCCGATCATCTCCCCCGTCGTGGCACTCATCGGGATCCTGCAGATCATCTGGGATCTCAGGGTCTTCACCCAGATCCACGTGCTGCAGCAGTCCGGCGGCATCACCACGGAGACGAACCTGCTGGGCACGTACGTCTACCAGGTGGGCATCTCCCAGAGCAAGTACGGCATCGCCTCCGCCATCGCGACGGTGATCCTGCTCATCACCGTCGCCATCACCGCGAAGTACATCCACATGCTCTACACGAAAGGAGACGACTGATGCGCCGCAACCGCCTGGCACGAGGCATCGTCAACATCGTGACCCTGGTGGCGGCCGTGGCGTGGGCGTTCCCCGTGTACTGGATGGTCAACTCCTCGTTCCAGCCGGAGCGACACCTGCTGGCCACCCCGCCCCAGTTCCTGCCTGCGCGGCCGACACTGGAACACTTCCAACGGATCCTCACGGATCAGACCTTCTGGCAGGCCCTCGGCATGTCACTGGGCATCGCGCTGATCCTGGTGTTCACCACCACGACGCTGTCGCTGCTGGCCGCACTCGCACTGACCCGGTTCCGCTTCGTCGGTCGCACCACCATGGTCGTCGCGATCCTGGTGATCCAGATGATCCCGGCCGAGGCCACGTTCCTCTCGCAGTACCGGATGCTCGACGGCTGGGGTCTGCTCAACTCCGTCACCGGGCTCTCCCTGCTCTACATCGCAGGCCTGCTGCCCTTCGTGGTGTGGATGATGCGGGGCTTCGTCGCCGGCATTCCCCTGGAGCTGGAGGAGGCCGCGATGGTGGACGGCTGCTCCCGACTGCAGGCGATGCTCAGGGTCACGTTGCCCCTGCTCGCCCCGGGGCTGGTGGCCACGAGTGTGTTCGCCTTCCTCCATGCCTGGAACGAGTACGCCCTGGCCCTGATCATCCTCTCCCGCAACTCCGCGATCACCCTGCCGCTGTGGTTGCAGTCCTTCCAGCAGGGGCTGCGTGGCTTCGACTGGGGTGGCGTGATGGCCGGTTCGGTGCTCATCACCATCCCGGTGATGATCCTGTTCCTGCTGGTGCAGCACCGCATGACCTCCGGCTTCGTCGCAGGCGCGGTCAAGGGCTGAGAGGGTGCGCCGACAAGGGCGCAGCGGCGTACACGAACTGGCGGGTTGCTTGCATGAGACGCAGATGTCAACGCTGCCAGCAAAGCAGAACGGCGATTCGTGCCCAGACAAGAAGCGTGAATCGGCCCTGCCCCCATCACGGGGCAGGGCCGATCCGTGCTCGTCGGGTCCGGCTCAGGGCAGCTTGTCCTGACCGGGAACCTCGGCCGGCATCGGCAGTTTCGTGGTCACCTCGGAGGCCGGGGCGAGGCCGTGCTTCTCGAAGGTCTTGCGCACGTACTCGGCGGCATCGATGTTGATGGGACTCTCCGTCCACATCGCGTACGGCAGGTTGAGGAAGCGTTCCTCCTTGACCGCGGTCAGGTCCTTGGCGGCGGGATGGGCCTTGAGGGTCTCCACCTTCTCCTCGTAGGTCTGCCCGGGGTACTCGACGAAGGCGATGAGGTCCGGGTTGGCGTTGGCGAGTTTCTCCCAGCTAACCTCGACCCAGGTGTCCTCGACGTCCGCCGTGGCGTTGGTCCCACCCGCCGTGGTGATGATGGCCTGCGGAGCCCCGAAGGAGCCGCTGGTGAACACGGCGTCCCTGGCTGAGTCGAAGAGGAACACCACCGGGGCCTTCTCCGGTTTCGGTGCTGCGTCGAGCACCTTGAGACGGGCATCCATGTCCTCGACGACGGCCTTGGCCTCGTCCTCATGACCGGTGAGGGCACCGAGGTTGGTGATGTCGATGCGGACCGCCTCCCAGGGGTCGACGATGCCACGCTCGGTGCCACCCTCCGCCTGACGGCAGGACTCGGTGAGGATGTAGGAGGGGATGCCCTTCTCACTCAGGATGTCCGGGGTGAGGTTCTTGCCCTCGGAGAACCCGTAGTTCCAGCCCGCGACCATGAGATCAGGGGTTGCCGCCAGCACGGATTCCAGCGTCGGGTACTCCGGGGCGACCTCCTTGAGCTTGCTGACGGTGGGTTCACCGTACTTGGCTGTGAGGATCGGCAGATCACGCCCGATGCTGCTCACCGCGGTGATCTCATCGGCGGCCCCTGCCGCCAGGGCGAGCGCGATGATGTTGCCGTCATTGACGTAGAGCTTCTTCGCCGGTCCGGGCAGGGTGAGCTCCTGCTCACAGTTGGTCACGGTGACCCCTGCCGTCGTCTCCGAGGCACCGGCACCCTGCGAGTTGGTTGCCTCGCCGGTCTTCGCCGGGGCCGAGCAGGCGCCGAGGGCAAGGATGGGCACGGTCAGCCAGGCCACCGCCTGGGTACGACGTCGGGTCATCGATCTTCCTTTCCTTCAATGGTTTCATCCGGCACGAGGCCGTCCATGACGAGGTGGGGCACCCCGTCATCGAGCGCTGGGATCTGTCGGGCACGCACGTTGAACGCAACCTCCAGGTTGGTCGGGGTCATGACCGTCGAGGCCGGCCCTGCGGCATGGATGCCGCCGTCGGCCAGCATCACCACCTGGTCGAACCAGCCCATCGCCAGGTCCAGGTCGTGGATGGTGGCGACGACGGTGCGACCACTGCTGCGGATCAACTTGAGGAGGTGCAGCTGGTGATGGACGTCGAGATGGTTGGTGGGCTCGTCGAGGAGCAGCAGATCGGTCTGCTGGGCCAGGCCCTTGGCCAGCATCGCACGGCGCCGCTCGCCCCCGGAGAGCTGGTTGCAGCGGCGCCCCGCCAGCTCACCGAGCCCCACCTGTTCCAGACAGTCGGTGACGATCAGGCGTTCCCTGACCCCCCCGACCTGCCACGGCATGAGGTGCGGCAACCGTCCGAGCGCCACCATCTCGGCCAAGGTCAACTCATCCGGCGGGGTCTCCTCCTGGGCGACGAAGGCCACCTTTCGGGCCCGTTGTCGGGGCCGGAGTGTTGCCATGTCGTCACCGTCGAGGAGCACTCGTCCGGAGGCAGCGGGACGGATGCCGGCCAGCACCCGCATCAGCGTGGACTTGCCCGCCCCGTTGACCCCGATGATGGCGGTCATGGTGCCGGGAGTGATGGTCAGGTCGATGTCGGTGAGGATGACACGTCGCCCGATGCGGCAGACGAGTTCCTCCGCGCGCAGGGTGCTCATGCCACACCTCCGAAGCCGTAGCTGCGTCGTCCCATCACGATGAGGAACACCGGTGCCCCGATGAGGCCCGTGACCACGCCCAGGGGCACCTCCGACGGGGCGACGATGACCCGGCTGACGATGTCCACCCACAACAGGAAGAAACCACCGACCGCTGCCGCGACGGGAAGCAGACGGCGGTGCAGGGAGCCCACCACCATCCGGCACAGGTGCGGGATGACCAGACCGACGAATCCGATGCCCCCGGAAACCGCGACGAGCACCCCGACCAGGATGGCCAACAGCAGGAACAGCCCTTGCCGGAGCAGGTTGACCGGCACACCGAGGGCGGCCGCCGCATCGGGGCCGGAGGCCAGGGCGTCGAGCCAGCCGCTGCTCAGCAGGAGCAGCAGCAGACACCCCAGGACGACGGCGGCGGGCAGGGCCAGCCGATCCCACTGGGCCCCGGAGACACTGCCGAGCAGCCAGAACAGCACCGACTGGGCGGCCCGGGGGTCCGGCCCCTTGAAGACGAGGAAACTGGCGATGGCGGAGAAGGCCGAGGACAGCACCACCCCGGAGAGCACCAGACGGATGGGGGTCAGCCCGCCCTGGGCCATCGCGACGAGGTAGACCGCGAGTGCGGCTCCCAGGGAGCCGAGCAGGGCCCCGACGGAGACCGCCCACAGCCCGAACCCGGACAGGATGCCGAAGGTGATGACGGCCGTCGCCCCGACCGCGGCGCCGGAGGAGACCCCCAGCAGGTAGGGGTCGGCCAGGGGGTTGCGCACCAGGGTCTGCATCCCGCAGCCCGCGATCCCGAGCCCGGCACCGACGATGACGGCGAGCAAGGAGCGCGGCAGACGCAATTCCCACACGATGGCCTCGACGGCCCGGTTGTCGCTGACCGTGCCCTCCAGGTGACTGTGGATCACCTGCCAGATGGCCTCGCTGTCCAGCCGCTCGGAGCCGATGTTGACCGAATACACCACGCTGAGTCCGGTGAGGGCGAGGATGACCACGACGATGGGCAGCGCCAAGTACGCGCCCACCCTGTGGGCCGGTGTGACGTGAGTCAAGGATCACTCCAGTGTCCACGGGCCCATGCGCGAGACCCTCTACCGACAAATCGCGAAGCTGCGGTCTTCGGACTCCGGCTCGCCCTCTCCTGTCGCCTTCCCGGGTCTCCCCAGTGGCCTCACGACAGGTTCGTCACCGTCACCGCTGCGCGTCAGTCCCGGATTCCCACCGGGTTCCCGTGTCAGCTTCACCGGCAGGCTATCAGATCGCTTCGCGCTTGTATTCTTGTGTCCTTGGAGGAACGATGCGAACATCACCTGGTTGATCCCGGCCGCACCGCTCGCGGCGTCAGCCCGCACAGCCCCGCGCCAGCCCACCTTACGTGCCCCAGTGGTCCTGAACCGTCGAAAAAGCGACCCTTTGCGACCACTGGAGCAGGGTGGTCGCGGGATGTCGCAGTGCACATGGCCGGGCCGAGGGCCCTCTGCGGCCACCCAATGATCTCTCAGGTCTCGGTGACCTCGCCGGTGGTGAGGTTGATGGCCTCACCTGCTGTGCCAGCGACCGCCTGGTGCACCGTCGCCGCGAGCTTCGGGCCGAAGCCCGGCACCGTCGCGATCTCCTCGACGCTGGCCTCACGCAGCTTCTTGATCGAGCCGAAGTGGGTGACCAGGGCCTTGCGGCGCATCTCGCCCAGCCCCGGCACCTGGTCCAGGGCCGACGCCAGCATGTGTTTGCTCCTCCGGCCCCGGTGGTGGGTGATCGCGAACCGGTGGGCCTCATCGCGCAGCCGCTGCAGCAGGTAGAGCCCCTCGGAGGCACGCGGCAGGATCACCGGGTACTCCTCGCCCGGAAGCCACACCTCCTCCAACCGCTTCGCCAGGCCACACAGCGCGATCTCCCCGCCGAGTCCCAGCTCGGCCAGCACCTTCGCCGCGGCCAACACCTGCGGGGCCCCGCCGTCGACGACGATGAGCGCCGGGGCGTAGGCGAACCTCCGGGGCGCACCCGTGGTCGGGTCGATGAGCAGTGGGCCGTCCACGTCGTCGCCCCGGCCCCGCTCGTCGAGCAGCCGACCCAGCCTGCGGGTCAACACCTCGTCCATCGCACGCAGATCGTCGGAGCCCTCGAAACTCTTGATGATGAAGCGACGGTAGTCCGACTTCTTCGGCAGACCGTCCTCGAAGACCACCATCGAGCCCACCACCTCCACACCCTGGGTGTGGGAGATGTCGAAACACTCGATGCGCAGCGGCGGCTCGGGCAGACCGAGCGCCTCGGCGATCTCCTCCAGCGCAGCGTTGCGGGTGGTCAGATCGGAGGCCCGTTTCGTGGCCTGCTGCTCCAGGGCCAGCTGGGCGTTGCGCAGCACCGTGTCCAGCAACGTGCGCTTGTCGCCCCGGACCGGCACACGCACCTCCACCCTCGCCCCACGCAGCTGCTCCAGCACGGCCACGAGCTCCGGCTCGGCCGGGACCGAACTCAGCACCAGCGGCGGGGGCAGGTTCTCGCCATCGTAGAGCTGCAGCAGGAACGGCTCCAGCAGCTCCGCCAGATCCCGGTCATCCGCGCGGTCCGCGATCCAGCCGCGCTCCCCGGCGATCCGGCCTGCCCGCACGTGGAAGATCTGCACCGCGACCTGTTGACCGTCATCAGCGAAACCCACCACATCGCACACGGCGTCATCGGCGAGGACGACGGTGCTGCGTTCCCTGGCCTTCGTCAGGCCCGCCAGCTGGTCACGCAGCACCGCGGCCCGCTCGAAGTTCAGCTCCGCGGATGCGGTGAGCATCTCCTGCTCCAACTCCGCGACGATCCGCTCGGAATCCCCCGCCATGAACCGGCAGAACCCCTCGGCGAGCTCCCGGTGCTGCTCCGGTCCCACCCGGCCCACGCACGGCGCGGAGCACTTCCCGATGTCCCCCAGCAGGCAGGCCCGTCCGGAGTCCTGTGCCCGCTTGAACGCCCCGTCGCTGCAGGACCGCATCGGGAACACCCGAAGCAGCGCGTCGACGGTCTCCCGGATCGCCCACGCCTGCCCGAACGGCCCGAAGTACCGGGTGCCCCGTCGCTTCGCCCCACGCCCCACGAAAACCCGCGGGAAGCGGTCACTCCAGGTGACCGCGAGCCACGGGTACGACTTGTCGTCGCGGTACTTGACGTTGAACCGCGGGTCGAACTGCTTGATCCACGTGTACTCCAGCTGGAGGGCCTCAAGCTCTCCTGCCACCACCGTCCACTCCACCCTGGCCGCTGTGCGCACCATCGTCTGGGTGCGGAAGTGCAGCGATGCCGGGTCGGCGAAGTAGGAGTTGAGCCGGGAGCGCAGGTTCTTGGCCTTCCCGACGTAGATGACGTTGCCGAAGGCGTCGAAGAAGCGGTACACCCCCGGCTCGGTGGGGATGCTGCCCGGCCTGGGCCGGTAACTGGCCGGGTCAGCCACGGCTCACCGGGTCAGGCGGCGGTGCTTCGAGGCGTGCGGGCGCGCGGCCTCGGCCCCGAGCCGCTCCACCTTGTTCACCTCGTAGTCGGCGAAGTTGCCCTCGAACCAGAACCAGCGCGGGGTGCCGTCGGCATCCTCACCCTCCCAGGCGAGCATGTGGGTGGCCACCCGGTCCAGGAACCAGCGGTCGTGGGAGATCACCACGGCGCAGCCGGGGAAGTCCAGCAGGGCGTCCTCCAGGCTGGACAGGGTCTCCACGTCCAGGTCGTTGGTGGGCTCGTCGAGCAGCAGCACGTTGCCGCCCTGCTTGAGGGTGAGTGCCAGGTTGAGACGGTTGCGTTCCCCACCGGAGAGCACCCCGGCCTTCTTCTGCTGGTCCGGCCCCTTGAAACCGAAGGAGGCGACGTAGGCGCGGGACGGCATCTCGAAGTTGCCGACCTTGATGTGGTCCAGCCCGTCGGAGACGACCTGCCACACGTTGTCCTCGGCGTTGATGCCGGAGCGGTTCTGGTCGACGTAGCTGAAGCTGACCGTCTCACCGATCTTGACACTGCCTGAATCCGGCTCCTCGAGCCCGGTGATGGTCTTGAACAAGGTGGTCTTGCCCACACCGTTGGGCCCGATGATGCCGACGATGCCGGCGCGGGGCAGGGAGAAGGAGAGATCCTTGATGAGAACCCGGTCACCGAACCCCTTGGTGAGGTTGTCCACCTCCAGCACCACCGACCCCAGGCGCGGCCCGGCAGGGATGTTGATCTCCGCGGTGTCGATCTTGCGGAACCGCTCGGCCTCGGCCGCGAGCTCCTCGTAGCGCTGGAGTCGGGCCTTGTTCTTGGCCTGGCGCGCCTTCGGCGAGGAACGCACCCACTCGAGTTCCTTCTCCAGGATCTTCGCGCGCTTGGCGTCCTTCTTGCCCTCGATCTGGAGGCGTGCCCGCTTGGTCTCGAGATAGGTGGAGTAGTTGCCCTCGTAGGGGTGCAGCTTGCCGCGGTCCACCTCACAGATCCACTCGGCGACGTTGTCGAGGAAGTAGCGGTCGTGGGTGACGGCCAGCACCGCACCGGGGTAGGACTTCAGGTGACCCTCCAACCAGTTGACCGATTCGGCGTCGAGGTGGTTGGTGGGCTCGTCGAGCAGAAGCAGGTCGGGCTGCTGCAGCAGCAGCTTGCACAGCGCCACACGACGACGCTCACCGCCCGAGAGCACGTCCACGACCGTGTCCGGGGGTGGGCACTGGAGCGCGTCCATCGCCTGCTCCAGCCGGGCGTCGAGGTCCCAGGCGTTGTGGGTGTCGAGTTCGGTCTGCAGCTCCCCCATCTCCGCCATGAGGGCGTCGAAGTCGGCATCGGGCTCGGCCATCTCCATGCCGATCTCGTCGAAGCGCTTCATCTTCGCCTTGAGATCGGCCACGGCCTCCTCGACGTTCTCCTGCACGGTCCTGCCCTCGGTCAGTGGCGGCTCCTGCAGCAGGATTCCGACGCTTGCCCCCTTGGCCAGGGCCGCATCGCCGTTGTTGGGCTGCTCCAGCCCGGCCATCACCTTGAGCAGGGTGGACTTGCCCGCCCCGTTCGGCCCGACGACGCCGATCTTCGCCCCGGGGAAGAACGCCAGGGTGACATCGTCGAGGATGACCTTCTCGCCCGCCGTCTTGCGGACCTTCTGCATGGTGTAGATGAACTCGGCCACTAGCTTCCCTTCGACTTGACCGTGGGCAAGTATGCCAGCTTCGCCCCCATGTCCCGGAGCAGCCCTCGGGCGTCCGCCAGCCGTTGCACCTCCGCCGCCAGCGGGTCCACCACGTGCTGTGCGGCGACCTGGTGGATGGCCTTGTCGAGGCGACGGCGGGCGCGTCGTTCCGCCGCCTTGGCCCCGAGCCGGACGAAGAACTGCCCGAGGACCCCGAGCAGCATCCCGGCGCACAACCCGCCGAGTGACAGCAGGGTCGGGGTCGGTATCCGGAGGCCTCCCTCCGGTCCGAGCGGTGCGGTCGGCAACGGTGGCAGCCCGAAGTAGGTCAGCGCCAGGTTGAGCGTCAACCAGCCGAGACCGAGCACCACCGAGACGATGAGCAGCCACTGGAGGCCCCGGAACAGCTGCCACCAGACGGGGGTGCCCTCGGTACCGAGGTCGGTGCGGACCACTGCCTGGTCGAGGAGGTCCGGGAGCTGTTCCATGCGGCTGTGCACGGCGCGATGCACCGCCCGGGCCCAGCCGGGTGACATCCCCTGGGCCACCTCATCGGCCAGAGCCCGGAGTCCGGTGCGCAGTTGGGCCTGCGCGACGGCTCCTCGGCTCGGCAGGGAACTGCGCACGGTCACGGGCTCCGGGGTCGCCCCCTCCTGACCACCCCCGATGCGCAGCCGCTTCAGGGGATCAGGGCGAAGCCGCCTGAGCCAGGAGACCATCGGCCACCCGGTGGCGAGTGCACCCCTGTGGATCATGCCCTGCCTGACCGCCAGGGTGGCCTCAGGAACCCCTGCGGCAGTCGCGAGGACGGCCTCCATCGCGGTGACGGCCCGTGGGGGCACCGCCCCTGCCTCGCCCCGGCAGGCATCCTCGAATCCCGCGACGACGTGATCGACATCGGCCCCCAGCCGGGCGTGGGCAGCGCTCTTGCGGGCCGCGATCCCGGCCAGGTCACGTCTCAGCTCGACGATCCCGAGTCCGGTCAGGGTGGAGGTCGCGCGCAGGGGAACCCCGCCCAGGCCGTCCTCGTCCAGGAGCCGCCTCAGGTCGGTCAGGCACTCGTCGAGGGCCTCCGGGGTCAGTCGGTCCGCCTTGTTGAGCACCACGCTCACCACGTCACGATGACCGGCCAGGGGGCGCAGGTAGCCCGCGTGGACCGCATCATCGGCATACTTCTGCGGGTCGAGCACCCACACGAACTGGTCGACGAGATGGGCCAGCCGGTCCACCTCCTCCCGGTGGGCGGTGACGACCGAGTCATGGTCCGGCAGGTCCAGCAGCACCACCTGGGCGAGCCCGGTCTCGGGTGCCGCGACCTCGTGACGACGGGTGATCCGGAGCCAGTCCAGCAGCTCCGGGTTGGAGGCACCGACACTGATGGCCAAGGTCGTCGACGTGGTGGGACGACGTACCCCGACCGTCGTGACCTGCGTGCCCGCCAGGGCGTTGGTGAGCGAGGACTTGCCGGATCCGGTGGCCCCGGCGAGGGCCACGACGGTCTGCTCCCCGAGCCGCAGTCGTTGGTCCGCGCGCCGGGTGATCTCGACGGCCCGTGTGGTGAGTTCCGTCGGCACCCGGTGCTCGGTGAGCCGGACCAGCTCCTCGAGGAGCTCGAGTCGTCGCCGCAGCGTGGACATCAGAATCCCTCGGGTCGGGTGAGCGAGTCGAAGGCGTCCCCGCTGGCCGTCCTGAGGGCGTCGGCCACCTCGGTGAGCTGCCCGGGCAGGGACTCATCGAATCCCAGGGCGGCAAGCCGTTCCTCGAAACGGGCGAGCTGGGCACTGAGCAGGCTGTCGATGCGGAAGTCCAGTTCCCGTTTCGCCCGGGCCGCGAGGCGACGCACCGCGTCGTCGCCGAAGATCCCCTCCAGCAGTCGCTGCGCCACCAGCGAGGTACCTCCGGCGATGCCGACCTCGGCGGTGGTGAGTCCACCGGTGGTGGCGAAGACGAGGATGATGAGGGCCGCTCCGAGCGCATTGGTGCCGAGCGCCAGGAACCGCGCGCGACGCCGCTTGCCCGTGCCCTCGTTCTCGACGAGGCTGAGCACGTCGCTCTGCCAGGAGCGGACCAGCCACGCCACCTCGTCGGCGAATCCGGGCTCGGGACGGGAGAGGTCGCTGGGGCGGGTGGCCAGCACCTGCCCCCATGGGGTGCGGGTCCAGGCGAGGGCGGCCTGCTCGGTGGCAGCGGTGGCGTGTTCGAGGATGAGGGCGGCCAGTCCGTCGGTGATGGCCCCCTGGACCTCCTCGGCCTTCCGCGACCCGGTGAACCAACCGGTGATGCGGTCCCGAACCGCCGCGATGCGTTGCTCGATGCCCCGCATGAACTCTCCGGTGCCGACGAGGTCCTGCCAGCGGCTGAGCACCTCGCCCCGCAGCATCGTCCCGTCGGAGGTGGCATGACCGATCAGTGAGGCGGCCTCGCGGAACTCCTGGGCGGCTGCCTCGCGCAGGTCCGAGAGGGCCTCCTGCTGTCTGGTCGCCGCCCCGACCAGTCCGCGAAGCTGTGGATCGAGGTGCCGCAGTGCCCCGCCGAGGGTCTGGACGGCGACGGCGTGGCGACGCCCCCGTTTGGCGGTGAGGTGTCCCAACCACTGCCGGAGGGGGGCCACGAGTTCGGGGGGCAGGAGACCGGTGGCGGGTTCATCCTGCTCCGGGACGGTGAAGACCTGCTGCGCCCTGAGTCCTCTGGCGAGCAGCATCTCGTTCAGGTGGGTGGTGAGTTCGTGGGCCGCCTCGGGGGGACAGCGGTTGAGCACCACGCTGACCACGGCATCACGTTCGGCCGCCTGCTGGAGGAGTTCCCAGGCCACCGCGTCGGCGTAGCGGGCCGCGGTGGTGACGAACACCCACAGGTCGGCCGCCCCCAGGAGTTGACGGGAGAGGCGGCGGTTCTCGTCGTCGACCGAGTCGATGTCCGGCGCGTCCAGCAGGGCGAGCCCGGCGGGGAGCTGCTCGGTGGCGACGATCTGCAGCGCCCGCGAGTCGGTCAGTGGTTCGTCGGTGCGGACCAGCCCGGGCAGGACCGGCCCGGTGCGGAACCAGTCCCGATCCAGGGGGTGGCAGATCAGGGTCGGTGAGGTGGTGGTGGGCCGACGGACCCCGGCACGGGTGACCACCGATCCGAGGAGGGTGTTGACCAGGGTGGACTTGCCGGCCCCTGTGGAACCACCGACCACGGCCAGCAGGGGGGCGTCGAGGCGCTGGGCGCGGGGCAGCAGGTAGTCCACGACCTGGTGCTGCAGGGAGGAGACGATGCCGCGCTGCTCGGTGACTCCTTCGAGCGGCAGGGGCAACGTCGTCGTGTCGAGGACCGTGGACAGATGCTGCAACGCCCCGGCAAGTTCCGTACCGCTCACGAGTACCATCCCTGCTGCGGGTGGACGGGCACCGGGGGTGTGGGACGGCGGCGTCGTCGCGGCGGGATCACCGCGAGGCCGAGGGTCTCGGTCAGGGCCTTCGGCCGCAGTGACTCGATCTGGTGGACCAGTTCGTGACACCTGTCGTCCGCTCCCGGCCCGACGGTGCCACGGGTGACCTGGGCCCGGGTGTGTGCCAGTTCCGTGACCAACCGGATGAACCGGGCGGTGTGCCACCACGTCCGTGGTCCCCTGAACAGTGCCGCGGTGAGCAGTTTGATCCGCCGCAGGGGGCTGGAGATCACCACCACGTCACGCTCCTGCAGCCATCCGACCCGGTGGAGATCCGTGAGGCGTCGCCGGATCAGACGGGTCTCCGCGACGACGCTGAAGATGAGGTACAGGATCAGCACCCCCACCAGGGCCAGGGCCATGAACCACTGCGTCCGGAGGGCATCGACGGGGTTGAGGCTCGCGACCCCGTTGAACAGCATGTGCCCACCCGCCGCCAGGAGGAACCCGCCCAGTGGCGCGGTGACCCGCACCCACTTGCTGCGGGCCCCGAGGGCGACGGCGAGCCCCAGCGCGGTCATCATCGTGAACAGCGGGTGTCCGAAGGAGGTGTAGACCCCGCGGAGCATGACCATGCTCATCACGGCCTCCTGGGGGTCCTCCACCTCGATGGTGTTCATCGCGTACACGATGACGCGGCCGTAGTAGATGATGTTCTCGACGAAGGCGAACCCGATGGCCGAGAGCCCGGCCAGGGTGACGATGCTGAGCTGGGAGACGATCCGGGTGCGGTAGAGGATGACCAGCAGGAACAGCACCGTGGCCTTGCTGGCCTCCTCGATGAACGGGGCGATGAAGATGGCGGGGCGGGTTCCGGCGTCGGCATCGGCCTGGGTGGTCTGCATCATCTCACCGGCCCAGGAGTTGACGTGGATGCTGATCCACGTCGATGCGCAGGCACCCCACGCGAAGGTCAGCAGCCAGGTGAGGGGACGTTGCAACCGGAAGCGGTCGAGCCACACGAACAGCAGGAAGTACGCCAGGGCGGTCCACATCGCCCAGAACGCCGCGATGCGGATCGCCTCGTTGTTCAGGCCGAGTGCGACGGTCCCGTCGGGGAAGGTCCGATCTGGGTGCAGCATCATGTACTGGCTGGCGAGGCAGTAGCAGTAGAACGGCACCAGGACGAGCGTGAGCCACAGCATGGGGCTGCGCAGCAGTCGTTTCCACCAGGGGCGGGGAGTCGCCGGGGGCAGCCCGGACAGCCACCGTCGCCGATCGGCCAGCGCGAGGTCCTTGGTATCGGATGCACCTGTGGTCATGATGCCCACCAGCCTACTGGGCGCCCCGGCCAACGACGACGGCGTTCACCAACCCGGTCCGCTACCGTGGCGTCATGAGCCAGGTCACGCCACTGCCGTCGGGGTTGACGCTGCCCCCGGCGTGGCGTGGCCGCCTGGACACCACCGGGGTCGAGGAGGCACTGGATCAGATCCGGCTGGCCTGGGGTTGGATCGTCTCCGGTCAGACGGAGGTCGATGTCCTGACGAGGTGTCTGCGGATGGGATCGTGGGCGAGCCGATTCGGAACGCATGCCGACCGCGACCTCGTGGCCCACCTGCTCACCTTCCGATGTCATCAGCTGGCCACGGCGTCCGCGGATCTGGACCGGCCCCGGCTGGACGAGGCCTTCGCGGAGCTGCGCCGTCGCGGGGTGGTCGCTCTGGTGGACTTCTTCTGCTGTGGGTACTGCCTTGGATCGGTCACCGGGTACGAGCACCCCGCACTGGACCAGGTGGCCTCGCCCCCTCAGGGTTTTCTGTTCCTGCAGGAGTCACGACCCTCCGCTCCCCCTGGGCGGCAGGCAGTGCTGGTCAACTGCGGGGTGCTGGGCGGTGGCTGTGACCAGCCCCCGGGAGGATCCGGCACCGACCCGGCCGCCGGATCGCTCATCGACGAGGTGGTGGCGCCAACCCTTGTCGCACACGGTTTCACCCTCAGCCCTCGGGGGCGACACCAGGTGATCAGGGATGCGGCCTGGGGTCCGGACTGAGCCATCGTGGCGCCCCAGGCAGGACTCGAACCTGCGCACGACAGATTAGAAGGCTGTTGCTCTATCCACTGAGCTACTGGGGCCGTGACTCCCACGAGTGTAACGCCAGATCGTCCGGTGGGTGTCCTGGCCCCGATGTCACTAGGCTGTGTCCGTGAGCGATGAACTGGTGTGGATCGACTGTGAGATGACCGGCCTGGACCTGTCCAGGGATGCCCTGGTCGAGGTGGCGGTGCTCGTCACCGACGGTGAGCTGAACGTGCTGGGCGAGGGCGTCGACGTGCTCATCAAGCCCACGGATGAGGCCCTGGCCGGGATGACCGATGTCGTGCGGGAGATGCACACCGCCTCGGGGCTGCTCGACGACCTCGCCTCCGGCACCACCCTCGAGGAGGCCACCCGGATCGCACTCGACTACGTCCGCGAGTACGTGCCCGCAGCCCGCAAGGCCCCGCTGGCCGGGAACACCATCGGCACGGATCGCGCCTTCCTGGCCCGCGACATGCCGGAGCTGGAGGCGTGGGTGCACTACCGCAACGTCGATGTCTCCTCGTTCAAGGAGCTGGCTCGTCGCTGGTACCCGAGGGTGTTCTTCCAGGCCCCGAAGAAGCAGGGCAACCACCGGGCCCTGGCCGACATCCAGGAGTCCATCGAGGAGTTGCGCTACTACCGGGAGGCGATGTTCGTGGCCGCCCCCGGCCCGACGACGGCGCAGGCCAAGCTCGTCGCGGCGAAGCATCGGGGCAGCGTCACCGGCCTTCCCATCCCGACCTGAGCGAGCACGAATCGCCGGCAAAAGTCGCTGGCACGTCACCACACGACGGCGAACCGTCCTCCCTCCGCAATTCCTGCCCGCCCTTCCCCCACCAGACCCACCCAGGCACGAATCGCCAACGAAAAGCGCTGCGCCGTCACCCGCCGACGTGTCAGCGTTTTTCGTCGGCGGTTCGTGCTCACACTCGACGTCCGCACGCCTGACACCTGACACCCGGCCCCGACCCCGAGAAATAGTTGAGGAATAAACCTTCTGGGCCTCGCGTTGTACTCCACGACACGAGACGAAGGAGGCCCATCATGGGATACGAGCGCCTGATGAACGCGAGGAACCACATCGACAGCCGTCGGTTCCGCGAGGCCATCGTCGAGCTCCAGGCCATCCTGGATGTCGAGCGGCGACCCAGCGAGATCGAGGAGACCAAGGAGCTGCTGGCCCTGGCGAACTACAAGGCCGCCTACCTGCCGAAGGCCGAGCGGCTGGCCCGGGAGCTGATCGAGACCAACCCCACCAACACCTACGCCCACACCATCCTGGTGCGCTCCCTGGAGCGGCAGTCCCGCAAGGAGGAAGCCGCGCAGGCGAGGACCCTGGCCCAGGCCCTGGGCGCGGAGGTGTAAGGAGGCTCAGCCGAGCAGCCTGGCCACCTCCAGCACCAGGTCATCACCGCCACGCGGACCGATGACCTGGACCGCCAGCGGCAACCCCGTCGTCGTCCTGCCCACCGGTACGGCGACGGCGGGAAGCCCCGCCAGGTTCCAGTACGACGTGTAGGCGATGACCGGCGAGGACAGCAGATGGGCGCGGAGATAACCCATCTCGTGCACCCTGCGGATGGGATGGGGCGGCGTCGGCGTGACGGGGGTGAGCAGCACGTCGAAGACACCGAACGCCCGGTCAACCGCCTCCTCGATGCGACGAACGCGGCGCTGCGACCACTCGAACACGGCCTCGGGAATGAGACTCCCCAGAGCTGCGACCCGCCGGGAACGCCGCTCCACCCGCTCGGGGTGCTCGAGGGCCGCCACCTCGTCGCGGACGGCACAGTGATACTGCACGAGGAAGGGCAGCACCGGGTTCAGCCAGCGCAACGAGCCGTGCTGCACGTCGTGGCCGAGCCCCTGGAGCCGACGCGCGGCCCCGGCGACGGCGTCGGCGATCTCCGGCGAGGGCCGAAGCCCGGGCATCGGCGCCCCCAGGGTCCAACCGACGGTGAGGGTCGACGGCCCCTCGCGTCGCACCGCACTCGGGGCGAGGACCCTGAGAGCCGTCGCCACGTCGTCGACCTCACGGGCGAGCGGCCCATAGCTCCCCAGGTCGTGCCACAGGTGGGGCTGCGGGGCGGTGGTGACCCTGCCGCGCGTGGGCTTCAGCCCGACGATCCCGGTCCAGGCGGCAGGAATCCTGATGGAACCGCCCGCGTCGCCACCCAGCGCCAGCGGCACCATCCGGGAGGCGACGGCTGCGGCAGAGCCCCCGGAGGAGCCACCCGGGGAGCGGGTGGGGTCGTGGGGATTGCGGGTGAAGCCCCACTCCCCCGTCGTGAAGGCCGTCTGCCCGAACTCCGGCATGTGGGTCTTGCCGACGATGACGGCCCCGGCTGCGCGCAGTCGCGTCACGACCTCGGAGTCGGCGGCCGCCGGGCTGGAGTTGCCGCGCCCGCCAAAGGTGGTGACCATCCCGGCGACGTCGATCTCCTCCTTGACGGCGACGGGCACCCCGAACAGTGGCAGCCGGGCCGCGACGAGGGAGGGCAGCAGGTCGAGGGCGCGGGCATCGTCGAGGGCCTGCGGGTTGAGGGCCGAGAAGGCGTTCACCCCCTGGTCGCGCTCCTCGATGCGGGCCAACACCCGCAGCAGGTGGTCGGCCACCCGACCGGGGGTCAGGCTGCGGGCGAGCTCCACCGCGCCGACGTCGAGCAGATCCATGCCCGCATCCTCCCACACCACGTCGATTTCATGTGAGGCGGCCGAATACGCTATCGTTGCCCAGTCGCCACTTCGATGGCGCATGGTGGGTATAGCTCAGCTGGTAGAGCACCTGGTTGTGGTCCAGGATGTCGCGGGTTCGAGTCCCGTTACTCACCCCAGTCGGACCGGTTTGAACCTTCCAGGACAAGGCACAGCCTGGCCCTTTGTCGTACGTGGACAGCCTCGCTCAGCCACCGACCACCGGCACTGCACCACATCGCCAGTGGGAAGGACGGATCCATGGCTCAGACGGTTCTCCTCGCCGGGGCGACGGGCTACCTGGGGCGATTCATCGCCGCCGAGCTGCATCGGCGTGGCCTGAAGGTGCGCGCAGTCGTGCGGGACCATCAGCGAGCCCTCAGGCCGGGACCATGGGACTCACCTTCCATCGACGGCTTCGTCGACGACTGGGCTGTCGGTGAGGTCACGAATCCTTCTTTCATCGCCGATGTTGCTCGAGGAACGGACTGCGTCATCTCGGCCCTGGGAGTCACCAGGCAGAAGACCGATCCCTGGGACATCGACCACCGGGCGAACCTCGCCATCCTCCGCTCCGCGGAGCGGCACGGAGCCAAGGCGTTCTGCTACGTCAACGTCCTGGGAGGAGACGCATGTCCGGCGCAGCTGACCCGAGCGAAGACGGCCTTCGTCAAGGACTTGACGATATCCGCCATCCCCAGCCAGATCGTCAACCCACCCGGCTACTTCTCCGACATGATGCAGATCCTGAGGATGGCCCGGAGGGGGCGGGTCCTCATCGTGCGGCCCGAGGTCCGGATCAACCCTGTCCACGGGGCCGATCTCGCGGCGTACTGCGTTGACCGTCTCACCTCCGGCGCAGCTGGAACGTGGAACGTCGGGGGCCCAGAGGTGTTCACGTGGCAGGGCCTCGCCGAGTGTGCTTTCCAGGCGCTTGGCCGCCCTGTGAGGATCACCAGGCTGGCACCTTGGCTCATGACAGCCGCACCTTCGCTTCTTGGCATCCTCAGCCCCAGGAAAGCCGATGCGATGCGGTTCGTGTCGTGGAGCATGCTGCACGACTGCGTCGGCGAACCAACAGGTACCCACACACTCCTCGACTTCTTCAAGCGACACGCCTCAGGATTCGAGGAGAACGCCCGCCGCAGGAGGTCGGCCTGATCGGGTCAGGTGTCAGGAGTCATCACCCGCGGGTTCACGCTCAGTCCCCGTGCCTGATGTCCTCTCACGACGTGGCGTGAATCGATGAGAGTCCCTGCACCACCAGGGTCGTCGCCCTCGGGGTCGAACACAACGAACCCGAGGGCGACCGCAGCCCTGGCCATCTGCGCATCGTGGGTGACGATCGTGACGTGGGCGGCTCCCAGACGCAACGCCGAGGCGACGTGCACCGAGTCGGCCCTCCCCAACACCGGCTCCAAGGCGATGGCTTCGTCGATGAGGTCATCGGTCCGGCGATCAGAGCGAACTCATCCAGGTATTCACGGGCGACATCCGTCGTCATCCCAGCGTTCTTGACGACCCGCAGCACCTCCAGTTCGGGCATCCTCGACCCGACGAACCTGTCACCGGCCGCATGGGCGGCCTCGAACCACTCCCGCGCCGCGACCGAGCTGTCAGCGATGACACGCAGCAACACCGAGGAGCCGACGAGCCAGGTGCACTCAGCAGAACTCATCGAACCGGCTCCGTTCGGAGTCGAGCACAGCGCCGAGGTCCGTCTCGGTGGCCACGGTCGGGAAGCGTCGATTCGAGCGCGGGGCCGCACTGCGGGGAGGTCTGGCGAGACCGGTGGCCATGAGTTCATCGAGCGGGTCCCCGGAGGGCTCGACCCGGGTGATGCGGTAGGCAGCACGTCCGCCGCGCAACACGATCGCCTCGCCATGGTCCGCCAGCCGGGTTGCCCGGGAGGGATTCTGGTTCAGCTCAGTCAGTGTGATCGACCTCACGCGTCGAATTCCAGCATTTCATCCTACTTTGAAGGCCGATCCTTTCGACGTGCCACCTCCTGAGGACGAACAGTCCCGGCAACCCGTGCAGCGAGCACGAGCTGGCAGGCCGTTTGCCCCTGAGACGTTTCACAAAGGTGCCGCAAGAACAGAACAGCGATTCGTGTCCGGCCAAGGTCAAGGTCCGGGGCGGCAGGAGCCCGGTGCGGACTGATCCGTCCGCACGACCGCGTCACAGGGAGACGGTCACCTCGACGCTGATGTCGTCGCCGAGCCGGAGCGCCCCCATCATGGCGCTGTAGGGTTTGATGCCGAAACGCGACTGGGCGATCATCCCGGTCAGACGGTAGGTCCCCTGAGGGGTCCGGCTCACGTCGAACCGCTGGGGCCGGGTCACGTCGCGGATCGTCAATTCCCCGTCGAGCAGCCCCGCCTCCCAGGTACCGCTCACCCCCGTGGAGACGAAGCTCACCTCGGGATGGGTTCGCGAGTCCAGGATCTTCTCGGCGTTCTTCTCGATCTTGCGCAACCCTTCCTCGGTGAGCGGGGAGGCACCCCCGTGCCCGTCGAGTGCACGCAGCGACGTGAGGTTCGCCGACGCCCGCAGGCTGCAGCTCATCGGCTCCTCCCCCAGCTCAAGGGTCGCGGTCCAGTCCTGGACCAGGATCCTCAGGGCATGTCCCATCCTGGCCATCGGCCCCTCGCTGGTGGTCCCCAGCAGCAACTCACCGTCCGTCGGGCCAAGGTCACGGATTCCGGTCATGCCCTCATCGTGTCATGACCACCCCGCTTTGCCCCAGCCGCCCCGCCTGTAGAGTCGAGGGCAGTGGAACCACCTGCCAACCACTGCGAGGAAACCAACATGCGCGCTGTGATCATGCAAGCACCCGGCGACGTGGTCGTCGCCGATGTGGAACGCCCCACCGTCAAGGAACCGACCGATGCCGTCATCGAACTGGCCGCCGCCTGCATCTGCGGCTCCGACCTGTGGCCCTACCGTGGGTACGACCCGGTCGAGAACCGGCCCATGGGGCACGAGTACGTCGGCACCGTGGTCGAGGTGGGAGAGGAGGTGAGCAATGTCGCCCCGGGTGACTTCGTCGTCGGCTCCTTCTGCCTGTCGGACAACACCTGCGAGATCTGCACCTCCGGCTACCCCTCCCGCTGCGTGGCCGGTGGTTTCGCCAGCGGCACCCAGGCCGAGTTCGTGCGGATCCCGCTCGCCGACGGGACCCTGGTGCAGGTCCCCGGGGGCCGACCGGAGTCCGACGAGGTGCTCGCGGACCTGCTCGCCGCCTCCGACGTGCTCGGCACGGGATGGTTCGGGGCCCTCGCCGCCGAGGTCGGCCCGGGCAAGAGCGTCGTGGTGGTCGGCGACGGAGCGGTCGGCCTCCTGGCCGTCCTGGCCTCCGCCCAGCTCGGGGCGGACCGCATCATCGCGATGTCACGGCATCCGGAGCGTCAGGCGCTGGCCCGCGAGTTCGGGGCCACCGACATCATCGCGGAACGGGGCGACGAGGGGGTGGCGAAGGTCCTGGAACTGACCGACGGCCTGGGCGCCCACAGCGTCGTCGAGGCCGTGGGCACCCAGCAGTCGATGGAGCAGGCCATCGGGTCCTGCCGTCCGGGTGGCCACGTCGGTTTCGTCGGCGTGTCGCACGATGTGAACCTTCCCGGGTCGCTGCTGTTCGGCAAGCAGGTGCACCTGCTCGGTGGCCCGGCCCCGGTGCGACGCATCCTGCCCGATCTCATCGAGCGGATCCTGGAGCGACGGATCGCCCCGGGCAAGGTGTTCGACCTGCACCTCCCGCTGGCCGAGGCGGCAGAGGGCTATCGCGCGATGGATGAACGCCGGGCGATCAAGGTGCTGCTCCGCCCCTGACCCCGCGAGGACATGACAGGAGGGCCGATGGGTGTCCATCGGCCCTCGTGGCGTGTGGTCAGCCCTTGAGCTGCGCGACGGTGGCGGTGAGCTCCTGGTAGAGCCCCGCCAGGTCCTTGTTCTTCTGGTCCGAGGCCTGCACCTTGCCGTCCGCGATGTCGCGGAAGATGGACAGGGAGACCTGGGAACGGATCGTGAACTGGTTGAAGTTGGCCAGCACGAGACGCAGCTGCTCGACAGCCCTCGTGCCACCGTCAGCGCCGACCCCGACGAAGGCCGAGGCCTTCCCCCACAGCTCGCTGCCCAGCCAGTCGATCGCGTTCTTCAGCCCACCCGGGACCCCGTGGTTGTACTCGGGGACGACGAAGACGAAACCGTCGCAGTCGTTGACCGCATCCGCCCAGGCCTGGATCGCCTCGCTCGGGTACTGCCTGCCCGCAGCCATGGGGTGCTTCTCCCAGTCGAACAGCGGCAGCACGTGCTCGGTGAGCGGGAGGTGAACCACCTCGACGCCCTCGGGCGCGTGGTCCAGCACCCAACGGGTCACGACCGACGTGTTGCTTCCAGGCCGAGTGGCCCCCTCGATGACGCCAATCCTCATGACGCTCCTTTCCATCAACGGCCATGGTAGACGGCTGGTCAACTGCTCCTCCGACGGCACGCCGTGGCGACGAGTACCCTCCGCACGCCCCGACAGCGCGCTCCACTGCTAGATTGAACAGTGTTCAAACCAGCGCGAAGGAGAGATCGTGGACCTGGAGAAACTTGCAACCGAGGTGATCGGCGGCCGTCACATCACCCCCGAGGAGGCCTTGGCCGTGCTGCGCCTGCCCGATGACCGGACCCACGCACTGGTGGCCGCCGCAGGCCGCGTGCGTCGCCACCACTTCGGCACCACCATGAAGGTGAACTACCTGGTGAACCTCAAGTCCGGGCTCTGCCCCGAGGACTGCTTCTACTGCTCCCAGCGGCTGGGCTCCGACGCCGACGTCCTGAAGTACCGCTGGCTCAGCAACGACGACGCCGTCGCCGCCGCCAGGGCCGGCATCGAGGGCGGGGCCAGGCGGGTCTGCCTGGTCGCCTCGGGCCGCGGCCCCTCCAACCGTGACGTCGACAAGGTGGCCGAGATCATCGGTGAGCTCAAGGCGGCTCACCCCGACGTCGAGGTCTGCGCCTGCCTCGGGCAGCTCAAGGAGGGTCAACCGGAGAGGCTGGCCGCTGCCGGGGCGGATGCCTACAACCACAACCTCAACACCGCGGAGTCCCACTACGGCAACATCTGCACCACCCACACCTACGAGGACCGCACCGAGACGGTCCAACACGCCCGCGCCCACGGGATGAGCGCCTGCTCCGGCCTCATCGCGGGCATGGGCGAGAGCGACGAACAGCTCGTCGAGGTGGCCTTCGCCCTCCGAGCCCTGGAGGTCGACTCAGTGCCGGTGAACTTCCTCATGCCCTTCGACGGCACACCGCTCGCCGGGCACGCCGACCTCACCCCGCTGAGGTGTCTACGGATCCTCGCCATGATCCGGCTGGTCCATCCTGACGTGGAGGTTCGGGTCGCCGCGGGCCGCGAGGAACACCTGCGCAGCCTGCAGGCCCTCAGCCTGGAGATCTGCAACGCCCTGTTCCTGGGCGACTACCTGACCTCCGAGGGACAGGCGGGCAGGGCAGATCTCCAGATGATCGCCGACTGCGGGTTCACGGTCCTGGGGCAGGAGGATGAACCACCGGTGGCGGATGTGCGCCCCACGATCCGCCACCGGGGTGCCGGAACCGGCGTTCCCGCCAACGCCTGATCATCCCAGGGCAGCCCGGTACACCTCCCGCTGCATCGCGGCGACCGCAGTCAGCGGGATCCCGGCCGGACACACCTGCACGCACTCCCCGTAGCTGGAGCAGGGACCGAAATCCTCCTCCACGGCCCGGGTCACCTCCTTGGCCCGCCGCGAGCGCTCCATGCTTCCGTGCGGCAACAGGGCGAGATGCGCCAGCTTCGCTCCCGCGAACAGGTGGGCGGCCCCATTGGGACAGGCCGCCACACAGGCCCCGCAGCCGATGCAGGCCGCGAAGTCGAGGGCCAGTTCCGCGTCGTCGTGACCGACCAGCATGGCATCCGCGTCGGGGGCGGTGCCGGCCAGCACGTCGACATGTCCCCCTGCCCGGATGATGCGGTCGAGGGCGGAGCGGTCGACCACCAGGTCACGCAGCACCGGGAAGGCACCAGAACGCAGCGGTGCGATCCGTAGCGTGCCGATGCCTGTGAAGGCCCGCAGGTGCTGTCGACAGGAGGGTGTGTTGGGGACCGGACCGTGCGGGATGTCGTTGACGGTGACCCCGCATGCCCCGCACACTCCCTCACGACAGTCCGACTCGAAGGCGATGGGTTCCTGTCCCTCCTGGACCAGCTGGTCGTTGAGCCGGTCCAGGAGCTCCAGCAGACTCATCTCCTTCGTGGCATCCGTCACGACGTGACGTTCGAACCTGCCGGGCTGGTTCGGGCCGTCCTGTCGCCAGATCTCCAGTTCGACTCTCATCGATAGTTCCTCACCTGCGGTTCCACGGACTTGAAGCTCAAAGGTTCACTGTGTCGACGATGACTGCCGTCAGGGCGGATCTCCCAGGCCGAGACGAAACACCAGTGATCATCGTCGCGAGCGGCCTCCCCGTCGGCGAGCGCGTGCTCCTCACGGAAGTGCGCACCACAGGACTCGTCGCGGTCGAGGGCATCGAGGACCATGAGTTCGGCCAGTTCCAGGAAGTCCGCGACCCTCCCGGCCTTCTCCAGTTCCTGGTTGAGACGTTCGGCCTCGCCGAGCACCCGCACATCACGCCAGAACTTCTCCCTGAGTCCGCGCACCTCCCCCAGGGCCTGTTGCAGGCCCTGGGAACTGCGGGTGACGCCGCACCCGCGGTAGAGGATCTCCCCCAGGCGACGATGGAATGCCGTCGGGCGGGTGTGGCCCGGGTTGCACACGAGTCGGTCGATCCGCTCCCGAACCGCGTTGAGCGCCTCCTGCGCCGCAGGGTGGTCCTCGCTGAGCAACGGCACGCCTGACAGGCCCGCCAGATGGTTGGGAACCGACAGCGGCAGGGTGAACCAACCGTCCACGCAGGCACTCAACAACGAGTTCGCTCCCAGTCGGTTCGCCCCGTGGTAGTTGTTCGACGCCTCCCCTCCGACGAAAAGCCCGGGGATGGAGGTCATCTGGTCGAAATCGGACCACAGGCCACCCATCGTGAAGTGTGCACCCGGCGCGATCCTCATCGGGACCTCGTACGGGTCCTCACCGGTGGCATCGGCATACATCTCGAACAGGTTTCCGTAACGCTCCGCGATCACGTCACGGCCGAGCCGGGTGATGGCGTCGCGGAAGTCGAGGTAGACGGAGTTCTTCAGGGGCCCGACCCCACGACCGGCATCGATCTCTGCCCGTGCGGCCCGGGAGGCGATGTCGCGGGGCGCGAGATTCCCGAACGCCGGGTAGCGACGTTCCAGGTAGTGGTCCCGCTCGTTCTCCGGGATCGCGCTCGGCGAACGGTCGTCCCCGGGCTTCACGGGCACCCAGATCCTGCCGTCGTTGCGCAGGGACTCACTCATCAGCGTCGTCTTCGACTGCCACGGTGAGGAGACCGGCAATGCCGTCGGGTGGAACTGGATGAAACTGGGACTCGCGAACAGTGCGCCACGGCGATGGGCCCGCCAGGTGGCGGTGGCGTTGGAGTTCATCGCCAACGTGGAGTGGAAGTAGACGCTGCCGTAGCCCCCGGTGGCCAGCACCACGGCGTGTCCGGTGACGACACGGAGCTCTCCCGTGACCAGATCACGCACGACGACCCCCTGCGCACGCCCATCAGCGACGACGAGGTCCAGCATCTCGGTGCGGGTGTGGAGGGCGACGGCGCCGCGTTCCACCTGCCGCAGGAGGGCCTGGGCCCCGGCGACCTGGAGCTGTTGTCCGGTCTGCCCCCTCGTGTAGTAGGTACGGGAGACCTGGACCCCGCCGAAGGAGCGGGTGGCCAGTTCACCGCCGTACTCCCTGGCGAAGGGGGCCCCGATGGCGGACATGTGGTCGATCACCCGTACGGACTCCGCGGCCAGTCTCCAGATGTCCGCCTCCCGGGCACGGAAGTCCCCACCCTTGACGGTGTCGGTCACGAAACGGGTGAGGCTGTCCCCGTCGATCTTCCGGGCCCGTGCCGCGTTGATGCCTCCCTGCGCCGCGACGCTGTGTGCGCGTCGAGGTGCGTCGTGGAAGGTGAAGCACTCCACCCGGTAGCCGAGTTCCCCCAACGCCGCCGCGACTCCGGATCCAGCCAACCCCGTGCCGACGACGATGACGGTGTACTTCGGGCGGTTCGCCGGACTGACGAGCCGGTACTCGGCACGTCTGCGTTCCCAGGCGGTGCGGGGATCACCGTCCGGGACCCGGGCATCCAGCGGTTTCGCGGTGACGTGTCCCGGACGAGGTCGAGGTCGGAAGATGTTCATGCGATCACCCCTGTCAGGACGAGCACGGGGATGGAGGCGTTGCCCAGCACGACCGCCAGGGCCAGGAGCCCTCCGAGAAACGCCCAGGCCCGACGCAGTCGCTGTCCGGTCATGCCCAGGTCCTGCAGCAGGGTGCGCCAGCCGTGCTCGATGTGGACGGCGATGACGAGCATCGCGGCCATGTAGCAGAGCGCCGCCCAGGGACGGGAGAAACTGGCGACGAGATTCTGGTAGGCGTACATCTGGCCGTCCGGGTGTCGGAATCCTGTCGATGCTCCCGGGCCCCCGAGGGTGAGGTCGCTCAGGTGGAACAGGATGAAGGCCAGGATGAGCAGTCCGCCCAACAGCATCCACCCGGCCGCCAGCGGACGGTAGCCACGCACCCTGCGTCGGTGGGGACCGCGGGCACGACGGGCGCGCAACCGGAGGACGCACGAGGCACCGGCGTGACCGATCAGCGAGACCAGCAGAACGATGCGCAACCCCCACAGCACACTCTCCCGGGGCAGCAGTGGGTATCCGACCTCACGCAGCCAGGCGGCATAGTGGTTGAAGGCCTCCTCCCCCGCGAAGACCTTGAGGTTGCCGAACAGATGGATGACGACGAACCCGACGAACAGGAGCCCGGTGACGGCCATCGTCTGTTTGAGGGCGAGGTTGCTCGGCCTTGGCACTTTCTCCCGCACTGGAGCCATGTCCTCAGCCTACCGCGCCCTTCCGGAGGAGCCGACGGCGCCCCGGCCCTGATTTCTCTTCTGGGACCGGAGGCGGTATCGTTACACCTCGCGCAAGCACCACTAGCTCAACTGGCAGAGCAGCTGACTCTTAATCAGCGGGTTCAGGGTTCGAGTCCCTGGTGGTGTACTGGGTCACCAGGTGGCCCGCGCACCACTAGCTCAACTGGCAGAGCAGCTGACTCTTAATCAGCGGGTTCAGGGTTCGAGTCCCTGGTGGTGTACGAGATCAGCGCCCCGGGCCATCCGTCCGGGGCGCTGTGTGGTTCTGCATGCATGTCCTTCTCAGCGATGACGGCGTCGGAGGCTGGACAGCGTCAGGGCGAACAGCGCCACACCCAGCACCGCCCCGCCGAGGATCACCAGCCGGTCGGTGCGCCACCCGTTCTCGTCGTGGATCTGGGACTTCACGTTGCGGAACTCCTCGGTGACGAAACCCTTGGCCTCGCTGACCGTGCGCCTGGCGATGTTCTTCGGCCGGTACTCCTCCACCAGGTCAGCGGCGGCCTCCGACATCGCGGCTCGGTTCCTTGCCAGGTCAGCACGGATCTCCTCGACGGTGCGCTCGCTCACATCACCCATGGCTTCACCTTTCGACAGCGGACAGCTCCGAGTCTAGACCCATAGACTTGTCCCATGACTGCACGCCTGACGCCCGGTTCCCCCGCCCCCGACTTCCGTCTACCCGACGCGACAGGAGCAGAGGTCTCCTTGGCCGACCACGCCGGGGGCACCGTGATCGTCTACTTCTACCCGGCTGCCATGACGCCTGGATGCACCACGCAGGCCGTCGACTTCACCGCCGCACTCACCCCGTTCCAGGACGCCGGCTACGCCGTCATCGGGATCTCCCCGGACAGTGTCGAGAAGCTCGCGAAGTTCACCGCGACCTCCGAGGTCGGTTTCCCCCTGCTGGCGGACCCGGAGCGCGAGGTGCTGACCGCCTACGGGGCCTTCGGGAAGAAGATGCTCTACGGCAAGGAGATCGAGGGTGTCCTGCGTTCCACCTTCGTCATCGACGTGGACGCCGAGGGCAGAGGGACCATCAGGGTTGCCCAGTACAACGTCAAGGCGACGGGACACGTCGCGAAGCTGCGTCGCGAACTCGGTGTCTGAGCATTTCCTGACCATCGACGCCGGGGTCGGCGCGGGGGTCGATGTGGAGTTGGAGATCAAACGGTCTCGCTTCCTCACCCGGCTGCGGCGGGTCACCTCGGAGACCGAGGCCAGGGCCGTGGTGGAGGAGCGACGGTCCGCGCACTTCGACGCCAACCACCACTGTTCGGCCTTCGTGCTGGGGCCGGATGCACGCACCGCCCGTTCATCGGATGACGGGGAACCCGCAGGCACCGCGGGGATCCCCATGCTCGGGGTGTTGAACTCGAACAGCCTGACCGATGTGGTGGCGGTGGTGACCCGCTACTTCGGTGGCGTCAAGCTGGGAGCCGGCGGTCTGGTACGGGCCTACTCCGATGCCGTGGCCCAGGCCGTCCAGGCCGCTGGAGTCCGCACGGTGGAGCGACGGCACCTGCTGAGCATCGAGGTGGACTTCGCCACCATCGGTGCCCTCGAGGGTGCGCTTCGAGGCATGGTGCTGCCCTCCGGCACCGCCGTCATGGTGGAGGGTGTCGAATGGGCGGAGTGCGCCCGTATCGGTGTCGCCATCCCGGAGGCTGCACTGGCCGAGTTCGATGCAGCCCTGGCAGCGCTGTCGGCCGGATCGCTCACCGCGACCCGGTCCGGGGAGCGGTGGATCGACCACGAGAACTGATCCCACACGTCAGCCTTATGGCTGAGAGCACTCTTTCAAGTGGCGCTTCACTTCACCTTTGGCCGAAAATTTCTCAGGCACGGATCTCGGTTGACCCAGGAGTTGTGATGCATCGACACGGCAGCTTTCCCAGTGTTCTCGCGGTCATCGGCGCCATGTCACTGGGCTTGGCGGCCTGCCAGTCATCACACACCGACACCACCTCCGCCGTTCCCGCTCCGCCACAGCCCCCTGTCGTCACCGGAACCGACCAGCCAGTGCCGGAAGAGCCTCTGCTGGAGGACGCGGTGTTGCCGGAGCCACCCCAGGAGGTCGCCCCTGAGGAGTCCCCCACCGCCCAGCAGTCCGGTGTGGACGACACGAGCTCACCCACAGGACCCGCCCCCCAGACCGTGGTGGACCCCACCGCGATCAGCAGTGAGGCCATCCAGCAGCCGGCACCACTGCCCAGCACGTCGGCCGAGGGGGCGCCGTCGGATCCGGGCACCGTTGCGGCTCCCGCACCCGAGCCCACGGCCCCCGCACCGACACCGACGGCTCCCGGGTTTTCCACTCCAGCACCAGTGCCACCTCCTGCCGGACAGCCGACGAGCCAGTCGCTGGAGGCCTTCCTCGACAGGTCAGGACTCACCGAGGCCCATGCGGCAGGCCAGGTGCCGGTGGTCTCCTCCGTCGCCGAGGCCCGGACCCTGTCCCGGGCGAGTGACCACGTCGTGGTCAGCGACGGCACCTCCCACGTCGTGTTCGACAAGGGTGCCGCCTCGGAGGTGACCGAGACCTTCTCCGGTTCCTCCTACGGGGCCCGGTTCCAGGATTGTGTGGAACTGATCGCCTGGGACATCCCCGCCGACGCCGGCGAGACCCTGAACACGGCTGCAGAACTCGCGGCGAGGAAGGGCACCACACTCGCGTTGGCACCGTCGCAGACCTACCGCTACTCGGGCACGGTCAAGCTGCCGAGGGACCTGACCGGCATCGAGGGTCGAGGAGCCACCCTGACCCCGACCGGCAAGGGGTCCTCCGCGAGACCCGCCATCGCTGTCCAGCTGGAGACCGAGTCCACCGGCATGTCGCTGCACGACTTCACGATGGACATGGCTGAGACCAGTCACGGGATCGGCATACAGGGCAACTCGGTCAAGGACCTCAACATCCGGCGCATCCACATCGCGAACGCGAACCATCGCGGGATTCAGCTGAGCGCAAGCGTCTCCGACATCGACAACGTCCTGATCGAGGACAGTCGCATCGACAACGTGACGGGCGAGCCCGAGACCAAGGGCGTGGCCAACTCCATCGTCATCGAGGCGGTCCAGGAACAGGAGAACACCTACGACCGCAAGTCGCCGTACTGGGACCGCTACACCGACACCGGCGGCATCAACCCCCAGCGGCTCCATGCCCGCAACATCCGGATCAGGAACAACCGGATCACCGGCGGCTACTACGGCATCGCGTTCTCCGGGGTCTCCGAGAGCACCATCTCCGGGAACACCATCACGATGAACATGCGCAACATCTCGATGCAGAACAACAGCTCAGGCAACACGGTGCAGGACAACCATCTGCTCGAGGGCGGGTCCTCCGGGGTGACCATCGGCTACAACTCCGACGGCAACGTGCTCCGCAACAACACGGTCACCTCCGGTCGGGCCTCACGGCAGGCGTTGCTGCAGGCCTACCAGGGCAGCGACGGCAACCAGTTCATCGACAACTCCATCACCGTCACCGGTGACGGAAACCCACAGTGGATGATGTACGCGGGTACGGATTCCCACGGGACGGTGTTCTCCGGCAACCATCTGAAGGGCCGCGCCCGGAAAGCCGCCATCGGCGTCGAGTCGGTGTGGGACGCCACCTCGATCCTCAGCCGGGGAAGCAACCCGTACAGCTACATGAGCAGCGGCTACATCCCCTCACCGGTCGACGGGGAGAAGGTGACCTACAACGGCGGGTTCGGACCGTTGCGGAATGTCTCGATCATCGGGAACGACTTCGCGACCACCAACGCCCAGGCACCACTGGTCTACGTCGGGGCGGACGTCTCACGAGGGCGCCGTGGGGACAAGCGGATCATCGGTGACGTCACGGACCTCACCGTGTCCGGGAACACCGCGAGCGGGGCGTACTCCGAGAAGGTGGTGGTGCATGAGGGCACCATCGACGGCGTCGGCGAGGCGAAGGTCCGGTTCAAGGACGCGAGCTTCGGGCCGTCCTGACCCGGGTCAGCTCTCCTGGAACTCCTTGGCGATGCGTTCCTGGTGCTTGCTGCACAGCACTTCACTGGCGGCCAGGGCCAATCCCTTGTAGGACTTCTCATCCATGCCGGCCAGCTCCGTCTCGGTGCGCGCCTCCACCACCTGACCCAGCGACTGGCCTTCGTCGAAGGCGGCGCACACCTGGTGTCCGGCGACGGTGAGCTGGTCGTCAGTGGCGGTTCCTCGCTCCACCCCGGCCACCTCGAGCATGCCGATGAACACCGGCGCCGGATCTCCCTCCATGTCGGGAGCAGGTGTTGTCGTGACCTCGGTGCGCTGCGCACCGGTCGACTCGCCCGCTGTACCCTCCTCCATCGATGAGGGCGCAGTGGAGGGGGTCATCGTACTGGGGGACTCAGTACTGCCCGAGCACGCAGCCAGTGACAGTGCGGTCAGCAGAGCGGCTGCAGGAGCCACAAGTCTATTCACGTTGGTTCTCCATTCATACGGGGCAAGTGTATGCATGTCCTGGCCGATCGGCCAGCACGGCCTTCCCCTCCGACGACCTCCCGGGAGGAGGAGCACCCCGCTGACGTTCACGGCACTTCCTGCCATTCTTTCCTGTCCTGGACCAGCTTGACGGCGAGGAATGGCAGAAAACCACGAGACCTTGACAACCTAGGTTGACAAACCCAGGTTGGCAACGTACGTTGACATTCATGGAGTCGAGCGACCTGACGAACACCGCGGGTGACACCGCACATCCTGAGGCAGGGCTGCGAGCGGTGGCCTCGCTGCGGCTGCTCGTCGAGTCCCTGGAGTTCCAGCAGGTGGAGGCAGCACTGCGCGCCGGATACAGCTGGGCCCGGATCGGCGACCTGCTGGGCGTCAGCCGTCAAGCGGTCCACAAGAAGTACAACAAACGGATCGATCCATCGATCGCCGTCCCGAGGAGGCGACGCACATGAACAAGTACCTGCGGGCAATGAAGTGGTTCCGGGAGATGAGCGTCCTGGCCGAGGACGAACAACGCCGTTCCCGCCACCCGGAGATCGACTCCGAGCATCTCCTGCTGGCCCTGGTGAGCATCGGCGGCCCGGTCAGCGACGCCTTGGCGGAGCAAGGAGTCACCCTGGTCAGCGCCCGTGCGGCAGCGATGCGCATCCACCGGGAACGGATCGCCAGACTTGGCATCTCACTGCCCGAGGAGGCCCCTCCCGCACCCCCCGTCGAGCCATCCCGGGGAGAATTTCTGTACCGGAAAGGGCTCCGCACGGTACTCGAGAAGGCCGCGAGTCAGCCACAACCGGATGTCCACCTGTTCCGACATCTCCTCCAGGAGCCCTCAGGACGGGTCGCGGAGATGCTGCAGGACCTCGACGTCGCACCCGAGACCCTCGAGTTCACCGCCACCGAGCCCACCGCTCCTGACGATCGGTTCACCTATCGCCGCTTCCTCGCAGCACCGCCCGAGACGGTGTGGGACCTGCTGTCCGACCCCAACCGCTGGCTCGAGTGGAACGACCTGTTCTTCACCGATGCCGAGGCGGGCCAGACCGGCACGGTGCGGGCCCGAACCCGCGACTCCTCGCCACGTTGGAGCGAGCACAGGCTGACCATCGAGGAGCCGTCGGCGTCCCTCAGGTGGGACCTCTTCCTCCCCGAGCGCTCACCCCGGATCGTGCAGAGCCTGCGCATCACCCTGGAGCCCCACCAGTCGGGCACCACCATGACCCTGGCCTTCGTGACGGCGCAGCGGAAGGGCCAGGGGCTGCGGTACTGGCTGATGAAACCGATAGTCCACCTGGTCGGCCCGACCCTGGCCCGAGGAACCCTCAGGGGCCGGGCGGACAACATCTCCCGGGCCATCCGGGCCTGAGGAAGCCCAACCTCGTGCCGAAGAAGGGACTCGAACCCTCACGCCCTGCGGCACAGGAACCTAAATCCTGCGTGTCTGCCAGTTTCACCACTTCGGCCGGCCCACCCTGCCCAACCCTACAACTCGGAACGTCTCGGGCAACAGGGCAGTTCCGGCAGGTCCTGGGCGATCTGGAGTGCGGGGTCGTCGAGGTGGAAGGTCCTCACCGGCCCGGGGCCGGTCAGTCTGGTCTCGAAACGGACGGTGACCCGCCCGAGGCCGGTTCCCCAGACCCAGCCCCGCCCCAGCTCCTCATGGATCACATCCGCACCGGGGAAGTAACCCCGCCCCCGAACCCCGGAGGTGTCCACCTCGACCTCGGTCGTGGTGGCGGCGACCTCGGTCTCCTGGTCGAACAGTCGTTCCTGCGCTGCGCGGGTGAAGTTGCTGACCCCGATTCCCAGCAGCCGCACCCCGTGGAGCACGTCCACCTCCGCCAGGAGCTCCTCCCCGACGGCACCGATCACCTCGGCGCGGTCCGTCGCACCACCCAGGGATCGCGCCTTCGAGATGGTGGTGAAATCCGCCATCCGCACCTTGATCGACACCGTTCGGGCGAAGAACCCCGCCCTGACCAGACGCCCGGCGACCGCTGCGGCATCACGCCTGAGAATGCCCGCGAGCTGGGCGCGATCGGTGAGGTCGGTCGGGAAGGTGTCCTCCGTGGAGATCGACTTCGCCTCACGCTCAGGAGCGACCGGGCGGTCGTCGCGGGCGTGGGCCAACTCGTGCAGGGACTCCCCGAGCGCCCTCCCCAGCTCCCGAACCAGCACCCGGGGGTCCATCGCTCGCAGCTCCTCGACGGTGGTGATGCCAAGCGTCACCAACTTGCCCTCCGTCACCGGCCCGACCCCCGGGATCGCCCTCACCGACAGCGGCGAGATGAAGTCCAGTTCCTCACCGGGCCGGATGACCCGGTGGCCGTTCGGTTTTCCGGCCTCGGAGCCCAGTTTGGCCACCAGCCTGCTCGATCCCACCCCGACCGAGGCGGTCAACCCACCGGTGCGACGACTCAGTTCCGCCCGCAACCACTCGACGTGGTCGGGAAGCCGTCCCAGGTCCCAGGAACTCTCGGCGAGATCCACATAGGCCTCGTCGAGGCTCAACGGCTCCACCACGGGGGAGACCTCACGCAACAGATCCATCACGATCTGCGAGGACTGCCGGTATGCCTGGAACCTGCCGCCGAGGAAGGCCGCGTGCGGGCACCGACGCCTGGCCTCGGTGCCCGCCATCGCGGACCGCACCCCGAACGCCCTCGCCTCGTAACTGGCCGTTGCGACGACGCCCCGCGGCCCTGCTCCACCCACGACCACGGGCCTGCCCCGCAGGCTCGGCTTGTCCCGCTGCTCGACGGCGGCGAAGAAGGCATCCAGGTCAAGGTGCAGGATGCTGGCCGTCGAACGCATGTTCCCACAATAGGGCTCTCGGGATTCACATCCACTCCTGCCCCAAAAGCCGACTCGAAAGCCATGGAACCGCTCTCACACAGTGCCTAGGCTGGCCGTGGAAACCTTACTTAACAGGAGTTCAGATGAGCCACACACACCTGTCACGACGTTCCTTCGGCCTGTTGGGCCTGACAGCCGCGGCCCTGGGGGGCACCGCTCACCTCGCCCACGCCGACGAGCCCACCCCCGATGCCCGCCTGGTCCCGGCGACTGGCCACCGTCTCGACTCTGCCGAGTTCGCCCGGCTCTACGGCCCGGGCACCTTCACCATCACCTCCTTGGCGAACATGGTCATCGGCATCCCGAGCAAGAACGGGAAGCCGGTGAACCATGAGTACATCGCCGTCTATCGGTTCCGTTCCCTCATCGAGGGCAAACTGGACAAGGTCCGCCTCTACTGGCCCACGGGCACTGACTACGCCAATGGCAACGGTGGCCGGATCCGGGTCCGGGTGCTGCCCGACGACGGCTCCAACGACCACCTGCCGAATCTGACGGCCACCGCTGTGGCGGAGTTCGTCCACACGCCCAACCTCACACCGGGTGAGAAGAAGTCCATACTGGACGAGATGAGCTTCACGACGAGCTCCACCGCACTGGTCAAGGGCGAACTCTACCACATGGTCTTCGACAACCTCGACCCGGATCCCGCAGCCAACTTCATCAGTGTCGACACCCAGAGCACCCCCGCCGAGGCAGGTCGCCCCGCCCGTTGGCTCAACACCACCGACTGGTCCGCCCTGATGGGGACCCGTCGCAAGGGAACCCGTGGTGCCTACACCTGGACGAACCTCACCGAGACCGGTTCCGGCGGCAAGCTGTTCTCCCCCATCATGCAGCTCACCACCGTCGACGGCGCCACCCAGGGCGTCTCCGACGTCGAGTCCCAGAGCGTGGTCGGCAGGACCGACAACACGCCGGACTTCCGGGTCTACAAGGTCAGCACCGGTCGCCACGTTCGGGAGCTGTTCACCCCGGGTGTTGACAAGAAGGTCACCGGCCTGTCCTTCGCCACCGTCGCCACCGTCGGCGGATCGCTGCGCTGGCGCATCACCGAGGGCGGGAAGGAACTGGCCGCCGGCCGGATCACCCAGACCCAGCCCAACTACAAGTACTTCACGTTGGGCAAGTCCCGCCTGTCCAACTTCGTGTGGTACGACGCGGCCCTGCCGGGGGAGCTCACCTTCAGGGCAGGGACCAGCTACGGGGTGGAGTTCCACGCCGAGGGGGCCAGCCAGTGGTACTTCTGTGGCCACCGCAACGGCTCCGGCAACGGTTTCACCTGGCCGGCCGCCTTCACCGAGTCGAACGCCCAGCACCAGGTCGGCGGCCTGTGGGTGAACACCAACCCCAGGGATCTGAGCAAGCCCCGCAAGGACACCAACTGGCCGGTGGTGCTTCACTTGGCTCCGTGAACGATGAGGACGAGGCCGTCTCCCGGCAACGAGCCGTCGAGGAACTGCAGCGGCGATGGCAGGCTGCGGATCGGGAGCTCCCGCTGTGGGACGGCCTCGTCCTCGGTGACGGGACCCTGGTCCTCGGGGAGTTCTGCGCCGATGCGACGGATGGTCGACCGAGCTCCTGGCAGCCGTTGTGCGAGTCCCACACCAGCACTCTCCTGAAGTACCGCCCTGGCCACTGGAACGAGGTGGATGTGGCCCGCTCCGTCGATCTGGGTGCGCAACGCATCCGGTACGGCGGGACCGCCTGGGAGTCAGAGGTGGTCATCGCGTGCGAGAACAGCGCTGACCGCACCCTGGTCTGGGCGTTGGTCCTCGACGGTCTGGAGGAGATCGAGCAGGTGGTGGTGGATGACCAGCGCCTCATCGCCACGACCCGGTACCCCAGCTTCGACATCGTCCTCCCGCTCCACCTGATGGCACAGCCACCTGTCGACCTCCGGGTCGAGTTCACACGCCCCCGGTACTGAGGTCAGCCCTCGTCGGATGCCGCAGGCGTGGGCCGGTACTGGACGAAGTCGAAGCCCTCGTGGATCTCGCGGCTGATCTCGGTCCATTCGTGGGCAGTCACGACGGGGAACGTCGCCGCCCCCTCCGGGCTCTGGTGGACATGGGTGATGTCCAGCTCGGTCAGGTACGGCCAGGCGGCCGCGTAGATCTCGCCGCCGCCCCCGACGAAACAGGTCCTCTCCGGGGTGGCGGCGGCCAGCTCGAGGGCCTCCTCGATGGAGTGTGCCACCTCCACACCGTCGTCACTCCACGCCGGGTCCCGGGTGACGACGATGATGCGGCGATTCGGCAGCAGCCCGACCTGCTCGTGGGTACGACGCCCGAAGATGAGGGTGTTTCCGGTGGTGACGGCCTTGAAACGTCGGAAATCAGCCGGGATGTGCCAGAGCATGTCCTCACCCGAACCGATCACCCCGTTGTCGGCCACGGCTGCAATCGCGACGACCCGCACGCTTGTCCTCCTCGCCTCCGGTCGGTGCTGATCCTACCTATCCGTCCATGACGTCCAGGATGCGATGGCTCAAGGAGTCGATGAGCGCAGTACGGGTGCGATCCCCCTCGGTGAAGGTGACCCGGATGTCACCACCTCCGTCAGAGCCACGCAGCCGGATGCTCTCGACCCGGGTCACCCCGGGCCAGGTCTCCTTGACCAGGTCGGTCATCCGTGACACGAGTCGCTCCCCACCGAAGTCCTCCAGGGAGAAGACGATGTGTTCCTGCGCGTCGAACACCTCGGCGGTGCGCACCACCTTGTCGTGCGTGGTGATCCGCAGCACCCGCCCGTCGTACAGACGACTGACCTCCCCCTCCAGCTCTCCCGGCTTGATCGACAACCGCTGCACCCCTGCCACACCCGCCGCTTCCAGGGCCTGGACCATGCGTGGCCAGTCCTCCCACTCGGCCATCACGGCAACACCGTCCAGGATGGCGAACGGCTCCACGGTGATGGTCTCCGAGCCTGAGGTGTAGGAATTCACACGCATCCCCAGAATTCCCAGACCACCGAGCCCCAGGAGCCCGAGACCCGCCACCCCTGCTGCGAGCACCGAACGGCGGGAGCGACGGGGCGGGGCCACCGGCTGCGGCACCGGGGGTTCCTGCTCGCCGGGAAAGGGTTCCTCACGGCTGACGACGAGTCCTCGCAGCGCCTCCCTGCACTGCCCGTGGGTCACGGCACTCAGGATCTGGTCCTGACGCTCCGCGAACTCCCCGTCCGACAACCGGCCCTCCGAGTAGTTCTCGGACAGGATGTCAAGGTAGACGTCCCGCTCCTTGAAGGACACGTGGAGGTTGCTCATGAGGGCATGATCCTCCCCGGTCGGGGAAAAGTCCACAGCATCACCCCATCTCAAGCCCTTGGTCGGAGTCCCGGAGGCGTTTTCTGGACCAGGGTCGCAGTACCTCGGCACAATGGGCCAATGGTCGAGTTCTTCGGGGTCAGGCATCACTCCCCGACCGCCGCCCGTCTTCTCCGACAGCGACTGCTCGACGCCCCTCCGAAGGCACTGCTGGTGGAGGGCCCCACCGAGTTCAACCCGCACCTGTCGGAGCTGACGCTCGACCACCGGCTCCCGGTGATGATCTACTCCTGGGCCCCGTTGTTCCCCGATGCCCCGGAGGCCAGCCCTCAGGCAGCGATCCGACGCAGCAGCTTCTACCCCCTGACGGATTTCAGCCCCGAGTGGGTGGCCCTCCGCACCGCACGGGAACTTACCGTCCACACCGAGTTCATCGACCTGCCCTGGCTGGCCTTCGTCGACATCGCGACCGCGGAGAACCGGTTCGCCGAACCCGTGGTGACCGAACGGATCACGGAGCACCTCCAGCGGGAGTTCGGTGTGGACGACCTCTCGACCCTGTTCGACGAGCTGATCGAGGTGGATCCCCGGCTGGACCTCGCCACCCACCGGACCAGGATGCGGCTCATCGGGGAACTGCTGCGAGGTGATGCGGACGAGGAGACCCGCCGCAGGGAGGCCCACATGGCAGGGCGCATCCTTGATGCCCGGGACCGCCACGGCGATGATCTGCTGGTGGTGTGCGGGGCCGCACACGTGGCCGGGTTGGAGCAGTTGCTCGCCTCGCCACCGGAACCGGTCGAGGTCTGGCAGCCACCCGCCGATGACGACCGTTACGGCATCGCACTGACCCCCACCTCGTACGCCGCTCTCGACGCCCTCGACGGGTACGACGCCGGACAGCCCTCCCCCGGCTTCTACGACCGCCTGTTCCGGGACCGTGACGCCGGACGTCCCGACACCGCCGAGGCCCTGCTGGCGGAGGTCGTGACGACACTGCGCGGCAACGGGCAGTTCTTCTCCCCCGCCAACCTGATGGCGGTGCGGGTCACCGCCGGCGCCCTGGCCCGACTCCGTGGTCATCCCCAGATCTGGCGCACCGACCTGCTGGAAGGAATCGTCTCGGCCCTGGTCAAGGATGATCGTGGCCAGGATCACCCGTTGCTGGCTGCGGTGCTGCTCGTCCTGCGCGGGGACCGGATGGGAGGGCTCGCGGCAGGGACCAGACAGCCACCCTTGACCCTTGAGCTGCGCACCCGGCTCAGCGCCCTGGGATTGATGCCGACACCGACGCTGCGCCAGGAGGTGGCTGATCTCGCCACCGATGAGGGGGTGGAACGATCCCGGTTGCTCCATGGCGTCGCTGTCCTGGAGATCCCCGGCTTCACCCTCCTGCAGGGGGCACAGCACGACGGGATGGAGCGCTGGCAGCTGATCTGGACCCCGACCTTCGAGGGCGGACTGGTCGAGGCCGCCCGCTTCGGAGGGAGCATCGAGCAGGCCGTCGTGCAGCGGCTCTTGGTGCAGGCCGCCGACATCGTCGACGATCCCGCCGCCGCCGCGCGTCTGGTCATGCAGGCCGCGCTGTGCGGGGTGGGACAGCTGTCCACCAGCCTGCAGGCCCGCACCGAGAATCTCCTGGCGAGGGCCGTCGCACTGCCCGGCCTGGGTGAGGCGATCGGCGTCCTGATGCAGCTCTACCGCTACGACCCGATCCTGCGGGCCACGGGGCGGGCCGATCTGGGGAGGCTGCTCGGCACCGCCTTCGACCGTGCCGTCCGGCTGCTGGAACGCCTCACCCCGCTGGCGGAGGGGCCTGCCCTGGAGGGGTTCAGCCAGGCGATGCGAGCGCTGACCGACTGCGCGGAGCGGGTGGGCGATCAGCTCGGACTCGACCTGGTCTCCTTCCACCATGCCCTGGATGCCGTGGTCCTCGACGACCGGCAGGCTCCGAGCGTGCGCGGTGCCTGCCTGGGTGCCCAGTGGCTGGCAGAGGCACGCGGCGAGGAGGAGATCGCGGAGCGGATCTCGGTGTTGGCGGTTCCGGAGCACTTCGGCGACTTCGTGGCCGGGCTGTTGGGGGTGGTCCGGGAGGCGGCCCTGCGTCGCCCTGCCGCGCTGCTCCATCTGGACCAGGTGCTCACCTCCCTGAGTGAGGAGGGTTTCCTCGACTCGCTGCCGGGGTTGCGTCGCGCCTTCAGTGGCTACACCCCGGCCGAGCGGGCCAAGGTGGCGGATCTGGTCCTGGGCGAGGACGCAGTGCTCGCCACCATCCGGTTCTCCGGCTCGGTCGAGGATGCGGTGGGCATCGCGAGCTTCGAGACGGAGCTGGCCGTGAGTCTTCGTCGTTTCCTGGGTGTGGGAGGTGCACATGGATGAGCGGCTGACCCGGTGGCGGTTGGTGCTCGGCGAGGGTTCGGAGGCCTTGGGTGACCTGGCGGGGATCGACCTGGCACGGGCCGAGGCCCTGGACTTCCTCTACGATCGCGAGTCCCACGGCAGGCAGGGCGGCGACACGACGTCGTCGCTCACGGTGCCGTCGTGGATCAACCAGGTGGAGACCCTGTTCCCCAGACGCACCCGGGAGATCATCCAGGAGGACGCGCTGGAGCGGTACGGGATGCTGGAGCTGGTCACGGACAAGGAGCTGCTGGAGCGGGTGGAGCCGTCGGAGACCCTGCTGCAGGCGGTGCTGCGGACCAAGCACCTGATGAACGACGACGTGCTGGCCTCGGCCCGGCAGATCGTCCGCAGGGTGGTCGATCAGCTGATCGAGAAGATGAAGCCCCGCATCGTGCAGTCGTTGACGGGGCGGCGGGACCCGCAGCGGCGCAGCGTTCACAAGGTCGCGGCGAACTTCGATCCCAGGCGCACCATCCGCACGAATTTGAAGAACTGGTCGCAGGATCTGGGCAAGCTGGTGATCTCCGATCCGGTCTTCGTCTCGCGCACCCGCCGTCACGCCGAGAAGTGGCAGTTCATCATCGCGGTCGACCAGTCCGGTTCCATGACGGATTCGGTGATCCACTCCGCCATCACCGCGTCGATCTTCCACCGGATGCCCGCGTTGCGCACCCATCTGATCGCCTTCGACACCTCGGTGGTGGATCTGAGCGCGGATGTCGACGATCCGGTGGAGACGCTGATGAAGGTACAGCTCGGTGGAGGTACGGACATCGCGCGGGCCGTGGTCTACGCGGAGTCCCTGGTGACCACCCCGAGGCGGGCGATGTTCGTGCTCATCACCGATCTGTTCGAGGGTGGCTCCGAGCAGGCCATGGTGCACTCCGTGACCCGGATGGTGGAGGCCGGGGTGAGGGTGCTGGTGCTGGGCGCGCTGGACTCGCACGGTGCAGTGGGGCTCAACGAGGACCTGGCGCGCAGACTGGCCCGTCGTGGTGCGAAGGTGGCGACGATGACCCCGCACGACCTGGCCGCGTGGGTGGCGGAGGTGATCCAGTGAGCCGTCCTGATCTGTTGGCACTGACCGATGCGGTGCTGGAGGACCTGACCAACAAGGGCACGGTGCGTCGTGCCCGCAAGGAACTGGGACAGGCGCCGTGCCGCCTCAGCGAGGAGGCCGACGGCAGCGTGACCGTCACGGGCGAGGACGGCACCGTCTGCGTGCTGTTCGCGGATCGGCCCTTCGACCAGTGGACCTGCACCTGCCTGGCCACCCATCGGTGTCGGCACATCGTGCGGGCCGTGCTGGTCTACCAGCAGGAGCAGGCCCAGGGCAGCGTCGAGGAGGTCGAGAGCGAGCCCGCGGTCGTCGATGGTGCCGCGGCACCGGTGGCGACCTTCGATCCGGCCGAGGTGGGCGACGACGCCCTGACAGCTGCGTTGGGGGCGGCTGCGGTGCGCAGTGCCCAGCGGTTGGTGGCCTCCGGGGTGCTGGCCCATGTCGGTTCCCACCGGGGCATCGCAGTGGTGCGGATCCACCATCCGGTCCCGGTGGCGGTGAGGTTCCTGGCCGGGGCGGACCTGACCTACGTGCGCTGCACCTGTCACGACCCGGATCCCTGCGCCCACGTGGCCGTGGCGGTGGCGGCAGCCCGAGGGGTGCCGTTCGGCGACTCCGGGCTGCGTTCCACCCCCGAGCAGTGGACCCCGGATGTGGGTCTGTTGACCGAGCTCCGTGCCGCGGTGACGGAGCTGGCACGGGTCGGTGCGGAGGCTGGCCACCGGAGCCTGGCCGCCGTGTGGTCGAGGCTCGCGGCCCGATCTCGCGCAGCCGAGTTGCACCATCTGGCCGATCTCCTGGAGGAGCTGTTGGAGGAGCTCGCCCGCTACGAGGGGCGACACCGCAGCTTCGATGCGTCCCGGCTGGTACGGATCGTCACCGAGTTGCTGGCCCGAACCCTGTCCTTGTCCAACCCTGACCCTGGCAGGGTGCCGGACCGGCTGGTGGCGGGATCACCCGCGATTCAGACCCGGGTGGCCAGGTCCCGACTGGTGGGGCTCGGTACCGAGTTCCTGGAGACCGATGACGACTGCCGCGTGATCGCTCATCTCGTCGATGCCCGCAGTGGTGCGCCGATGCGGGTGACGCGGCGCATCACGGACGAGCAGGACACCCCGTCGTGGCGGCTGGCCCGGGGCACCGTCGCGGGGATCTCGATCAGCGCCTGGGGTGGCGGTCAGGTGATGTCGCTGGGTGGTCGTCTCCACGGTCTCGGGGACTTCTCGCACACCAACCGGTCCGCGACGGGGCTGCCCGCCGGGGCCCTGGATCAGGTGCAGGCCCCGTTCCGGGTGGAGACCATCACGGAGCTGGCCACCCACCAGACAAGACTGCCCGCGGTCCTGGGGGATCGCGCGGCGGGCAGTGATCTGGCGGCCTGCCGGGTGACCCGGGTGGTCGAGGTCGGGCACGATCCGGCGACGGCGTCGCTGGTGGCGGTGCTGCACGACGGCGAGGGGCAGCCGTTCCAGCTGCGGCTGCGGCGTGGTCGTCGCACCTTCGACGGCTTCCACGCCACTGCTGCCAGGCTGCTGGAGTGGCAGCGTCGGCACCCAGCTGAGGCCCATGTCTCGGGCCGGTGGTCGTGGCATCAGCACAGTGCCACCGTGGATCCGTTCCTGCTGGTGGGTGATGCGGTGCCGCTGCAGCCGCACGTGGCCGAACCGGTGGCGGACCCACCGCAGCTACCGGTCTCACGTTCGGAGGGGCCGCTGACCAGCCCGGGTGCACTGCTGACCGGACTGGACGTCCTGCTCGGCGAACTGCTGGTGGCGGGTGCTGACCGAATCCTGAAGCGGGACCGGGCATGGCGGGAGTTCATCGACCAGGCCAGGCGGGCGGGCAGCAGACTCGTCGCGGAGGCCGCGCAGGCGTTCCTGAACCGAGGCCCGGATGAGGTGGCGCATCTGCTGCTGGTCTCCGCGTTCGGCCATCCGCTGGCCTGACGGTCTGCTCTCCTCCACTGTTCGGGACCGGGCGAGGTTCGTTGGTGAACGACTGTGGGGGCTCGACGAGCAGCTTCTGGGATGGTCGGTCGACCAGCGGGCGCAGGAGGAGACATTTTTGTCGGTGGGTTGCTCTAGGGTTCTTCTCATGCAGCGACGCCTCAGTCTCACCGAAGGAACCTCTGACAAGTTCTGGTACATCGACGTGGCCGATGACCTCGTGACCGTCCGGTACGGTCGACGTGGCTCGGATGGCACCACGAAGACCAAGCAGTACGACAGCGCGGAGAAGGCCCTGGCGGAGGCGGAGAAGCAGATCGCGGCGAAGCTCAAGAAGGGGTATGCGGATGAGGACGGGGCGTCGACGCAGGCGCTGACCCCCACCGAGCCCACCGAACCGAAAGCAGCAATGAAGAAACCCGCCACGCCGACGGCGCCCACGACGGCCCCGGAGACGGCGGAACCCGAGGCTCCAGAGCCGATCGTCGTCTCCGATGCCGATGCCGATGACCTGGGGCTGAGGGTGACGCCGTTCGAGCTGGCCTATGACCTGAGCCGGGAGGTCACCATCGAGGCCGACACCGAGCCCTTCGACGCGGAGGCCGAGGCCGAACGCGCCGCCCGCATCCTCAGCATCCAGAAGTACACCGACTACTACGTGCAGGAACGGTTCGTCTTCTCCGAGCCGGTGTTCACCACCCTGCCCGGCCATGAGCGGCGGGCCTGGTGGAACAAGCACCTGAAGGATCTCAATGCCCAACGCCGGGCCAAGGACAGCTACCACCGAGGTATCGAGATGCCGGAGTGGGTCACCGTGGTGCTGCGGACGCCGTGGGAGCGGAAGGCGAAGCCACTGACCCAGGACCTGGCCACCCGTTCCATCCATGCCCTGCTGGCGCGGCCGGTGCTGGTCTCCCGCTCCGAGGAGGAACGCCGAGATGCTGTCGAAGCCCTGCCGTCACCGCTGCCCGCCATGTTCAAGCAGAACGTCTACGGTGCCTGGCAGACCGACCGCAATGCTGCGGTGGTCAGTGCTGCCCTGGGAGGCCTGAGCCCAGACGACGCCCGTGACCTGATGGCCCAGATCCCCAACCAAGCTCTTCAGGACTCCTACCGAGTCAGTGCACTCGTCGGGTCGATCCTGCCCACGCCAGCCGAACGGGTGGCCTTCGCCAAACGCACCGGAGCGCGGCTGCTCTCCTGGCATGAGGCTGTGCCGTGGCTGATCGCGACCGGGTCCCACGGGTTCAATGCCCTGGTGCAACAGATCAACAACGAGAGCAAGGGCTTGGCCGAGGTCTACGCCCGCAGCATCGCCGAGGTGGCTCATGGTCCGGGTGTGGTGCCGTTGTTCCTGGACCTGTTGGCGACGAAGGCTGGCCCGGTCGCCACCGAGTGGTTGAACTCCCACATCAGCGAAGCCTTGACGGCTCGTCTGTCCCCGTCGCAGGCCGAGGCATTGACACCGATGTTGCGGGGTGTTCCAGTGGAGCAGCTGCGTGAGGTGCTGCCCAACACCTCCGGCGCCACCCGAGGCGTGGTGGAGAAGCTGCTGGCCGAGGCCGACACCCCAGAGTTGTCTGTTGAGACCGGGTGGTGGGTCGAGGCCGCTACCAGCCTGCCGAAACCCCCAGCGGTGTCCTTCGATCTGGCGATGTTGCCGCCGTTGGTGGTGGAGGGTCATCGGCTCTCGGTGGTCCAGGTGGGTGAGGTGGTGCAGGCCCTCAGTGCCGAGGAGATGCACCCTCTTGTCGCGGCGGTACGCGACCGCGCCGATGTCGTGAGTCGGGACGGGTTCGCGGTGGCGGTGTTCCGGGCCTGGCTTGCTTCGGGGGCGGTGGCGAAGCAGTCGTGGTGTCTCACGGGTGCCGGCTGGTTGGGCGATTCCCGGTTTGTGGCCGAGCTTGCCCCGTTGA
>NZ_RQZG01000040.1 GCF_003859805.1 Arachnia propionica | reverse complement strand
CTGGGCCTGCTGTGAGTCCTGGTTGCCGAGGAACCACCACCCACCGAACCCGACAACCGCCACCACGATGGCCACCACCAGGGCGATGACGGCCCCATTGCCACCCCGCGAAGGAGGCGAACCGTGATACAGGGGCTGCTGCATGTTCATCATGCTCATCGGGGACTCACCTCCACGCGGCCATCAGGTCGTCGCCGATGCTCGCGATGTCCTCGGTGTAGTAGTCCTCCGTGGACCCGACGATGGCGACCGTTCCCCCGTGGGCGGCACCGACGCAGCTGACCTGTCCTGCCCTACCGGTCCCCTTCTCCTCGCACACCCAGTCCCCGATGGTCTCCGGGTTGCCCATCTTCCTGGTGAGTTCGTCAACGGTCACGTAGTCGGCGTACGTGACGTGGACGTCCTTGCCATTCTCGGAGACGTATTTCGTCGTTGCACCCTGCTCCTTCTCGAGGGTGAACTCGGCGAACTGCTGGGGCAGCGACGGCGGCGGTTCGCCATCCTGCTGGCGCTGATCAGCGCCTTGGCTCGGCTGCCCCCTACCGGGCGTCACCGGAAGCTGCCCCTGCTCGCTCTGCCGCGCCTCGGGCTGGTTCGTCGGCGGCACCTGAGGCGGGTTCTGATCGGGCTGCTGGCCCCGTGGCGGCTGCATCTCCTCCATCGCCTGCCGTTGCTGCTCCTCCGACACGCCCTTCGGGCGGCCGAGCAGCAGGAACGCCCCCACCCCGACGACGGCGATCACGAGGACCACCGCCAGGGCGATGACCACTCCCCTGTTCCCTGCTGCCGGAGGTGGTTGATGACCGTACGGGGTCTGCTGGCTGTTCATGGTCATGTCAGTCCTTCTCATTTCCAGGCGGCGAGGAACTCATCGCCGATCGCCACGAGTTCTTCCTCGGTGAAACGCTCTGCCGACCCCGTCACCGACAACGATCCCCCATGGATGCTCTTGTCGCAGTCCAGACCCGCCTTCGCGCCTTCACCGAGTGTGGTGCAGTACCAACCACCGACCTCTCTCACCTCGTTGCGGCTGTATTTCTTCATGTCCTCCGCGGAGATCCCACCGATGTGCATGAACATGAGAAACCGAGAGTCTGCATCCCGGTATGTCCCGAGTGAACTCGACAACCTGGTGCTGTCGGACTTGAACTGCCCGAAGCTCTCCGGCATGACAGGCGGCGTCTCGTCCTGATCGGTCGGCTGTGGCTGCGGTTTTCTCTCCTCCTGCGACGGTTGCTGCCTCGGCTGCTGGTCCTGCTGGCGTTCACTCTGGGCTGGTGACCGCTCAGGCGTCGGCGTCTGGCTCTGCGGCTGCTGCTCGGCCTCACTCTGCGTCGGGGCGGGCTGTTGCGGCTCAGGCCGTCCTTCAGTCTGTGTCTGCACCTGCGGCTGGGGTTGGGGCAACGGCTGGGCCTGCTGTGAGTCCTGGTTGCCGAGGAACCACCACCCACCGAACCCGACAACCGCCACCACGATGGCCACCACCAGGGCGATGA
>NZ_RQZG01000039.1 GCF_003859805.1 Arachnia propionica | reverse complement strand
GACTTGCAACAAAACCCAATCATGAAAGCAGCCGATGCTTTACCAGTCTACAACAGGCCTTTGCGAGGAAACAATTGATGAGCTCACCTGCCGTGTCGCTGACGTGATCGCGAGTCGCGGGATGGATCTGTCCAGATGCCGTATCCCCTTACGGGGCCAAGTGGTGGCCTGCCTGCTGATCCTTCGCCAGGACCTGCCCCAGATGGTGGTCGCGGACCTCCTGGGAGTCTCCCAACCCACGATCTCCAGGATCTGGCGACGTATCACCGCCCTCCTCGAAGCAGTCCTGGTCTTCCTCCCCGGCGGACTCGCCGAGGCGATCCAGCAACACCAGCTCATCCTCATCGACGGCACCCATGTCCCCACCGGGAACCGCCCAGCCAGCGGGCAAGCCCGCCACAACTACTCCGGGAAACGCAAGCTCCAGTGCCTCAACGTCCAAGTCGCCTCCACCGACCGCGGTGACCTCATCGCTGTCTCCGACCCGGTCCCGGGGTCCCGACACGACTCCAAGGCCATCGCCCTGTGTGGTTGGCAGGACCTCCTCGACTCCTGCGCAGCCACCTGGATCGCCGACACCGCCTACATCGCCACCACCGCCATCACCCCGATCAAGAAACTCCCCCGCCAGCCCCGCACCAACCATGACAAAGACTTCAACACCACCATCGCCCGAATCCGCGTCAACGTCGAACACTGCATCGCACAACTGAAAACCTGGAGAATCCTGTCACACGGCTACCGCGGACCTCTCAAAGAACTCCCCGGAATCATCCACCTCGTCACCAACCTGGAAATCCTCAGAACATACACCCACAATCAGCCCCGTGAATAACGCCTTAAGCACCCACCGACAACACCAAGAGCACCGGCCTCACAAATCACCCAACGACCTGAGCACCGCAGTATAATAGGGACTGTAAAGCCTAAAATTAACAGCTTTCCAACCATTCCTCAGAATAATATGACAACCATTCAGCGTACCCCACTGAGCCTCTTGATCCTCCTTTGACAGCTTCACCTTTCCCTTTCCCCAGAGCCCTCGAAATTCCTGAACACAAAGAGAAAAGAAATCATTCATGAAATCATCCCTTTCCGCTGAGAAATCACGCACAACGTCGGTCAACCAAAATTTCACCTGCGTAACATCATCCCCGCCTCTTGCTACGATTACAGAAGCTTTATCAAGATGCTTCAACCCATAGGGTGTCACAAACAACCCGCGATCACTTGTTCCGGGCCAGCCCAAGGCCTCACAGGCCGCATACCCCTGTTCCCTGGACAACGGCCAATCCAGACCGACGAAATACTCCGCCAACCTCACAACCTCATCAACCGGAATCGACTTCACAGCACACACCTTCTCCCCATGCCTACTTCTCCTTGATGATCCCATCTGGCAGCGTCGGCTTCTCATCAAGTTGGAACTTGGACAGCTTGATCCTACCACTGGGCTGAGAGCGAACCAACTCATAGCTGATCTCCACCTCACCCTTGGCAATGGCCTCCTTCA
>NZ_RQZG01000038.1 GCF_003859805.1 Arachnia propionica | reverse complement strand
GCGAATGACAATGATGTGTCGTGGGCGAATGTGGTGGCGGGGGCGTTTGAGGCTGCTGGTGGGGATGGCGTGGTGACGGTGGCGAATGCCACATTGACTGCGGCTTTGGAGGCTTCTGGGGTCAACAGCGAGCGGAAGGATTTGGAGATCTCTCCTCCTGAGATGCATGGGGCTCCTCCGACGACGGGGTATGCGAATGATCCGGTGAACACCGCGACGGGAAATTTCCTGGAACCGGAGATCGACTTGGGTTTCGAGGGGGGTTGTTCTGCTCTGGTGTGGGGGCGGATGTACAACTCGGTCAACCCTGCGGTGGGGGCGTTCGGGCCAGGGTGGTCGTCGTGGACCGAGGCTGGTCTCGAGGTGGGGGATTCCGAGGCCAGGTGGCGGCTGTTCGATGGCCGGGAGATCGTATTCCCACGGCTTGGTCAGGGGTGGGATCGCGCAACGACGGAAGCGTTCTGGCTCTCACCTGTCGAGGACGGGTGGGAGATCTGTGACAACACCGGGGGGTGGTGGCGTTTCGACAATGCTGGTCGTCTGACCGGGTTCGCGGCCGGTGAGGGTTTCCAGGTCATGTTGACGTGGTCGGAGGGCCGGTTGGAGCGGATGGCCCATGAGCGGGGTCGTTGGGTCGATGTGGTCTGGGACGAGGGTGGGGCTGCACGGGTCGTCGCGGCCTTGGCCTCGGATGGCCGCCGGATCGAGTACGGCTACGACGAAGCGGGTCGTCTGGTGACTGCCGGGTCGTCTCGGGGAGTCAGGCGATACGTGTGGGATGAGGCGGGGCTCCTGACCCGGGTGATCGATGCGGATGGGGTGGTCGAGGTCACCAACACCTACGATCCCCAGGGGCGGGTGGTTGAACAGACCAGCCAGCATGGCCGGGTGTCCCGGTTCACCTACCTTCCCGGCCACGTCACGGTGGTTGCTGATGAGGATGGTTCACGGTCGAACACGTGGATACACGACGCGCGGGGACGCCTGACCAGGATCGTGGATGCCGACGGTGAGGCCACCAGTTTCGCACGTGACCAATTCGGCAACATCCTGCTGGGGACGGAACGTGATGGTGGGGTCACCGCCAGCCAGTACGACGACCGGTCCCGGCTGATTGCGCGGGTGACACCCACGGGGGCCAGGATCGAGAACCTGTGGGACGAGCAGGACCGACTCCTCCAAGTGCGGGTGTTCACCGATGACGGTGACCCAAGTGTCACCACCTACGACTACGACACCAACTCGAGGTATCCATCACAGATCATCGACGGCACTGGGGCTGTGACCCGGCTGGTGTGGGAACAGGGCCAACTGGTGCAGATGGTCGATCCGACGGGAGTACAGTTCCACATCCGTTACGACCAGCATGGTGACATCATCGCGATGGCTGACGGGGCCGGGAACACCAGCCGGCTGGAACGCGACGAGACAGGCAAGATCATCGCGTCGATCACCCCGAATGGACATGTCACCCGCTTTGAGTGGGTCGGTGACCGGTTGGTTGCGAGGGTGGATCCGGACGGAGGCCGGTGGGGATTCGAACACACCCCGGCCGGACGGTTGACCGCCACCATCGACCCACTCGGGGCGCGTACCGAGATCACCCAC
>NZ_RQZG01000037.1 GCF_003859805.1 Arachnia propionica | reverse complement strand
GCGGGGAGATGATGCCGTGGGGTGCCCCGGTGGAGAAGGACCGCAATTGTGGGGAGTCGGTGGTTCATGGGGCTGGGAACTTCCTGAAGTCCACGTGGGATGGGGCGAAGGCGATGGTGGGGTTCGGGCCGGAGGGGTGGAGTGTGGACACGTTGGCCTCGACGTGGGTGGGGGTGGCTGATTTCGTGGGGTCGACGGCGTTGTTGGCGTCTCCGGTGTTGAGTCAGGGGATCAAGTTCTTTGGTGGGGACGATGTCGATGCGTGGGTTGATCGTCGTCATGATGTGGCGAAGACCGCTCTGGGCAGTTTTGTCGGGTATGACCATCAGGCGGCGAAGGAGGGTGGTGATGGTTGGCACAGGTGGAAGGAGGATGGTGTTGCCGCGCTGACGGAGAGTGTGTTGAACATCGGGACTTGTTTCATCCCGGGTGCTGGTCAGGCCGGTGCGGCGACGAAGGTGGGGTTGGCCGGGACGAAGGTCGCGTTGGCCGGGTCAAAGGTCTCCACGGTGGCGTCGGTGGCATCGAAGGTCACCAAGGTGACGGTGAAGGTGGCTGACAACCTGATTCCTGGTGGCGGGCACCTGGTCGAGGGTGTGGCCAAGCTCGTCAATGCCGGCGCGGACACGGTGCGTGGGGTTGATGACGTCGCGTCGGTGAAACCAGCGAAGACACCCGGTACACCGGCAGCGCACACTCCGGTGACGAACACGTTGGATCTTGCGGGTGGGAATCGGGTGGTCAGCAACGGGCCGAACCTGGTCCAGGATGTGAAGGCGCCGAAGGTGCCCGCCTCGCCGGTGGGTGATGTGGCTGACCTGGCAGAAAGCGGAAGTGCTCGGAGAACACCTGCCACGCATGCAGCGTCTGAGGTCGCAGATGATGCCAGGACCACAGCTGCGGGACAACGGCCAGCCACGCCGGGAACTGATGTGACGGATTCGTCGAGGGGCCCCGGGAACAGGGTTCCTGATGGATCGGGTTCAAAGACCCTGGAGGTCGAGACATCCAGACGGCCAGAGAATGTGGGCTCGCGTGCACCGGAGGTCGAGACATCCCGGCTGCCTGAACCGGAACGGGTGAAGACCCCTGATCCGGAGTCGTCACGCGCACCGGAGGGTGAGGGGTCGAGGAATCCAGAGACCACCAGCTCCAGGACTGTTGAGGCAGACCCGTCCCGGTTGCCTGGACCGGAGCGTGTGAAGGCCCCGGACACCGATGCTGCCCGAGCTCCGGAGGTGGAGGGGGCGAGGAGCCTTGAGGCTGGGGCTGGGAAGTCTCCTGATGTGTCAGAGGTGGAGCGTGTGTCCCAGGAGGCTGGCACGCGAGTCGCCGATGATGCGGTGGATGTGGATGCCCGAAGGTCACCAGAAGCCGGGGATGCCGTGGAAGGCCCTGAGGCGCGACACAGCTCCACTGAACCCGATGGCGAGACAACTGCTGCACGCGAGACCACCAGTGATGGACCTTCCGAAACGACCCCGGCGAGGGACCCGAATCAGTGGCCTGGCGAGGAACTTGCTCCGGGTGCTGAGCGTCGGCCGGTGCCGAAGGGTGACCGGGACTGGTGGTATGACGAGGACGGTTACCCCCATGAGAAGGGGGATCCGGACCCAGAGACCACCTTCCGTGGTGAGGGCGGAGACCTGCACAACAAGGAGGGTGGCCGGTATGCAAACGACCCCA
>NZ_RQZG01000036.1 GCF_003859805.1 Arachnia propionica | reverse complement strand
TCAACACGTCAGCATCAGGACCATACCGCTCGATCAGATCAGCCAGAGCCTGCGCGACCCTCGGATCCTGCTCCAAGAGCTTCTGCAGATAGGGACCAGTTCCCTGCTGATGCGGGACACCATCCACCTTGGAGGTACCAAGCGATCCACCTCCACCCTTGGCCTCGTAGATGCTGATCCTGGGCGGATCAAGCCTCACACCGATCCGATCCAGATGCCCAGCACCCGGCTTGGAATCATCCCCGAAGAGCGAACTTTCGCCACGCCTGTTTGTGCTCCTATCCCATAAACTAACGTTGGTTGGGTCGGGCGTGATTTTTGGCACTACTCCCCAAGGTAGCGTTCAACCTCAGCATAGTCTGGGCTGAGGATCGAGCAGGTTACTGAGCTCCAAATGTTGGAGATTTCGACTTGGCTTCCTCCTGGTAGATCCCAGAGAGCTCTCTGTTCGTGCTTTCCTCTCTTGACCTTGCCTTTTCCCCAGGTGTCACGAAACCGTGCGACTACTGCACTGAAGACGTTGTTCATGAAAGCTACCCGGTCGGGAGAATCTTCCTGCACAACATCGGTGATCCGAAATTCCACTGTCCCCACATGTCCCGACGTCCTGCTGGTCACCAGCAGGACTTCCGGAACCTTGAAATTGTAAGGAGTCAAGCAGAAACCTTTTTCGTCGCGCTCCCACCCCAAAGCAGCGCACGAAGCCTCAGCTGCTTTCCGGTCAAGAGGCCACTCTTGGTTCACCCAAAATTCAACGATGCGGACCAAGTCATCCATAGGAGTAGACTTCAACTGCAAGCCCTTTCTGCCTGATTTAACATTTCCTTAAGTCACGATGCGGGCGGAATCTTAGGGAGATATGCAGTTCCGTCAAGCCGGAATCGGGACAAGCCAATTGTACCACTGGGGCGGGCTCGGACCAAGTCGTAGTTGATCTCGATCGTCCCGTTCTCGATGGCTTCTTTCAGGGCTCTCGCATCGGGGCCTTCTCGTTCGATCAGGTCAGCGAGGGCTTGGACGATCCGGGGGTCCTGTTCCATCAGCTTCTGCAGGTAGGGGCCAGTACCTTGCTGGTGGGGGACCCCATCCACTTTCGAAGTCCCAAGCGGAGCATTACCGCCTTTTGCCTCGTATACCGTGATCGACGGCGGGTTGAGTTTGACCCCCACTCGGTCCAAGTGGCCTGCTCCCTTCCCGGAATCGTGACCGAAGAGCGAGATTTCTTCTCTGAGTTTGATGACCCCGTCGGCTGCATGTTCACCTAAGGACTCAGATGCTTTCTTGAGGTCTTTTAGGGACTCTCTTTCGGAGAGGAAAGCGTCGCGGATGACAGTGGACTGCTCGGGAGTGATCTGGCCGGAATCTCGAAGTGAACGGAGGGAAGGCTTCAAGTTCTCACTCGTGAAGGAAGAAATATCGACACCGCATTCGGAGGCGATTTCTTTCAAGTGGCTGGACTCCGTTTGGTAACGCTCGTACATGTCGCGATGTTCGACCTGCTTCTTGTAGGCCGGATTATCCTCGAACTCTTTCAGTCCTTCCAAGTGGAGTTTGTCATGTTCAGCCTTGACTGTTGCTGGAGTGTCAACTGGCTCTGGTGGGTTGGGGTCGTTTGCATACCGGCCACCCTCCTTGTTGTGCAGGTCTCCGCCCTCACCACGGAAGGTGGTCTCTGGGTCCGGATCCCCCTT
>NZ_RQZG01000035.1 GCF_003859805.1 Arachnia propionica | reverse complement strand
TGACTGCTGCGTTGGACACGGTGCGGTTTGTTCCCCCGGTGGATCCCAGGGCTGATTTCAGATTGGGGGAGTCGGATGTTTCACCGTCGGCATCTCCGACGAAGTGAGGGAGCTGGGCCGTGTGCCTTGGTTGCCCGTGTGAATCGATGTTTTGTGCCGCTTGGCGGGCGCGCTGTGGTTGAAGGGGTGACGTGATGCATCCCAAGGTCTTGACGCGGATGGTTTGCTGCGCGGTCTTCGGGCATTGCGAGGAGACAAGGGTTTTTCCTGCCTTGGTCGACAAACTGCTGAATCTCGCGCAGCAGGAAGGGGCTGAGGAGAAGTGATGTTCAAGGATTCGGCCGGTATGGGGAGGGGTGATCTGTTGTGCCGGTGACCTCTCATCGGGGCCTCAGGTGTTTCTTGTTGATCCTGTTGATGCTTGCTCCTGTTCTGCTTTCAGCGCCGTATGAACCGCCACGTCAGCGTCCGTTTTTTTGGGCTGATCGCAAGGTGAGTCGGTACAAGGTGCGGCAGGTGACTGATCGCCTTGTGGTCAGCTTGCCCCCGGGGTATGTTTTTTCATCTCATTTGAAAACGCTGGATGATATCAGACCGATTTATGTAGTGCATGGCGAAGGTCTGCATCTTGGCTCCGGGTATCTGATCACGAGTCACGAGGAATGGCATGGAAACGGCGCGCGTACCTTCGAGGGGCTTTGTGAGTGGGTCGCATCGGGTCCTTGGCGGTTAATGCGTTTTGAAGCCCGACTCATCGCAGGTGAACGTGCCTGTGGTTCTGCTTCTCCTCCGTTCGAGAATCAAAGGAAGGTCAATCAGAGGTGGTTGTCGTGCCGCGAAGATGGGTGCTGGGAATTCTGGGCGAATGGCGTGGAGGGGGAGAATTGGCTTTCTGGCGAGTTGGTCTCCGTGTTGGATACGGTTCGTTTTGTTCCACTCCCGGAATCTGAACCTGATTTCTCTCTAGGTGGGCGATGATGGGTCGTCATGTGTCAGGTTGTGTCGGTTCTCTGGTTGCTTTTTCGGCGCTGCTCGTTGGGTGCAGTCCTCCTTTGTCGGAGCCTGTCGTGCTTGAGGACGTTGTTGCTTTCGAGCCGCCGCCTGGCTACGAGGTGCGTCGGGTGGATGTTGACGGCGGTGCGCAGGAGTGGCGTGTGACGCAGTGGTTTTCGCGTTTGGAGGAGGAGGAAGGGGCTGTCCCAGATGGTTCCGGCATACTGATCCGATCAGGCATCGAGGTAGGCAACTCGACGAAGCCTTCAGTCGAGACCTTTGAGCAGTACTGCGCGGGGTTGCCTGAAGCTGTGGGGGGCGAACCCGGGGTTTCTCGGGTTGAGGTGCTTCCGGATCGGCGTTTTGATGATGCGACTGCCTGCGGCGTCGCGTGGCAGGACAAAGATGGTGACAATCGCCAGGTGGTGATGAGGTGGGACCTGTGTCGACGTGATGGATGCTGGAGTTTCGAGGTTCGCGGTGCTCGTGGCAGCGATGTGATCAGTGGTGATTTCCTGTCATTCCTGCAGACGGTGAGGTTTGTGCCCGAGCCCTCAGAGCATCCGGACCTGGTCTTTCCCAGCCCCTCCGCGACGCAGAGTTGATGTCGATGGAGGCTGGATGCGTTCAATTCGTCAGCGAAGGATGTGAATGAGTCTGATGATTCGATTGTGTGCTGGGAGACGTCTGTTCTGGTCCGTGGTGATGGTGCTGGGGGGTGCTCTGTGTCTTGCTGGGTGTCAGGTGTTTCCGAAGGAGGAGGCTCTGCCGAACAGTTGGGCGACGCAGC
>NZ_RQZG01000034.1 GCF_003859805.1 Arachnia propionica | reverse complement strand
ATCATCACTTTGCTTGCCGCCCCCAATCCCACCAGCCCAACGTCCCCGGAGCCGTCAAGTTGGACCTCGTATCCCCACGGATGATAGGCGAGGACGACCCCACGCTCAGCCCTCGTATCCATGCGCACCGCCTTTCGGGGACAACGGCCACAGCTCTGCCGACTCCTTCGGCCACGGCACCGAGATCGCCAACAGGGCTCCATCTCGCCCGATCGTGACCGCGACATCCCCCGTGGTCAGGTTGACCTCAGGCTGGCCGTCGCCGATCCAGACGGTGAGGTGGTCGTCGTCCACCGAGCTGGCCAGGGGGAGGAACATGTCCACGTTACGCTTGGCAGGCTCCCGATAGTCCGGGGTCACCTTCCAAGGCCACATGTCCCGGTCAACAACAGGCGTGCCCACCTTGGTGGGAACCCCGTGAAGGGTCCGCCCTCGGTCGTCCTCCTGCGGCAGGTCAATGATCACGAACCCGATCAGCGCCCCAGTGTCGGGATCGATCTTCAGCTCGACGAAACCGTCAGCAGGGTCCCTGATGAACAGGTACAGGGGTGCGTCGGAGATGACGCAGTCCCATTCCAGCATCAGCGGAACCCACCGGTCGGTCTCGATCACAGTCCCCGTGGATGCCGCTACCCCTACGCTCCGCACCCCGGCACCCGTCTCCACGTTCATGCACTCAACGCTACAGGGTGGCAAGCCAACCTGCGCGGTGCTGAAGCATGACGACCTCCTCGCCCTGACTCTCCCGGATTCCACCCACCGACGACGACGCCTCCTGGATCGCCTCGGGGGTGCCGAAGATCACCACACCGCTGACCGGATGATTGTTCAACGGCACCACGGACATCAGGCCGATCTGCGGCAGCAGCCCAAGCAGGGCTTCCTTGACTGATCTGCCAACGACCTCATGGTTTGCTCCGTCATATGGCAGGTAGTTCCGCGTTGCCCACCACAGCAGGCCGGTGGTTGCCTTGACGAACCGCTGACCTGCGTCAGCATCAGCTGAGGCCGCCAACCACCAGCCCGAACGTGGCCCAAACAGCGGACCTTGCAACAAGTGGTGGAGTTCCTCGGTGTTGGGAGTGATCTGCCACCACTCCATGCATCGGTGGAACTTGGTGTCATCCTCATAGATCAAACGCCCCAGCCGCGTCGTGGTGGACGCCTTGTGCTGAGTGGTCCAGCTCGATGGCTCCGTTCCGGCCTTGTATCGGCTCGTTCCCGCGATGAACCAGTCCAGCTTCTTGCCCCACTCCGCCATCAAACGACCGAACAGGCCCTCCGGCAGGGAGTCATCGCCCAGCAGCCACAGCGCGTCAACCTGCCCGTCGATGGGCCGGTACGGCCACCACGACTTGCGTTGGATGTCACGGATGAAGAAAGCCCCGTGCAGCGGGAACCCTTCAGGGTAGAAGGTGGATTCGTCGTACTCGGTTGTCATGTCATGCCCCACTTTGATGCTGCCGCTCTGCGGATCAAGTTCAGGATACGTCACCGCGAAGCAGTGACCTGACGGCCCTGCGAGCTGGATGCCATCCCCTGTGGCCTGGCGTCATGCGAAGAACTCAGCTGACGCTCGTTCCACGGCCATACGCATCTGCTCCTCGGTCACGCAGGGCACGACGAGAACGCGGCGAAGCTCCGTGAAACGGCATTGCCCCAGCTCCTCCGCGATGTCCTGCGAGAGCCGAACGGGGTCATAAAAGGTGACATCAACCACACGATCGTTGATGCGTACCGAGGCGCCCCAGAAGACACCCTTCGCCTCAACCTCCCAAGCGTGGTCGTGAAAATCAGCGGGCAACAGTAGTTCCCGAGCCATGCAGCCCCTCCCCGAGGCGATGTGGTTGAGCAACCCAGTCCACTTCCACTGCCACCCCCTGACTTCAATCCTGCCGACCCTTGCGGGGAGAAAGGTGCTGGAAGTGAGGGCCTTCCAGCATGTCGATGAAGAAGTTTCGCATGGTCATTCGCAACTCCCCGTCCGGCCAGACGCCAAGACAGGCGACGCGAACTCGTTCCCCCACCTTTGGCCAGTGCTCCTCGCCGCACAGCTCAGGGTCGTTGTTCA
>NZ_RQZG01000033.1 GCF_003859805.1 Arachnia propionica | reverse complement strand
CCCGGCTCCACCCACGGCTACGACGTCGTGGACCACACCCGGATCTCCGAGGAACTCGGCGGCGAGGAGGGATTCCGGCACCTGGCCGAGGCTGTCCGCAAGCAGGGCATCGGTCCGTGCCCGCAGGTCGGGAAGGCGTACAAGTTCCTGTCAGGAGCAACACACCGAGCACGGCCCGATCCCTCAGGACGAGGCGAGGCAGCTGCTGCTGAACTGGTGGCATGACAACGCCTGAGGCCACGGGCCGCTGCTGCGGTTCAGGGTGACCGGTCATGCCAGTCACCCTGGGTGAGCCACCCAGGACCTTGCACCTCGATCAGCCGTCCACCGATCACCCCGGATGCATCCTGCAATCGGATCGAGACCCGGTGATAATCTGCCCCCAGCGCACGACGATGAGGCAGAAGAGGTGCACATGAACACCCACCGGGACGACGAAGATCGGATGCGTTCCATGGCTTCCCAGGTACTGGCACGGATCGACGGGGAACGAGAGATCCTGCACCTGATCGAGACCGGGCTGGACGACGAGCAGATCATCTCTCGAAGCGGCGCCGAGCCCCGCATCGTGGCGGGAGTCAGGCAGGAACACCAGCGCGGGGAGGAGATTCGTCCGGTGACGCCGTATGAGTTGGGTTTACGGCGGTTCATGGGGCAGATCAGCACCGAGGAGATGATGGACCGGTTGCGGTCCTGGCCCTACACCTTCGGGCAGCATCACTACGACTTCTACGACGAGGGTTCATGGGACGAGGTTCGGCGCTTGCACAGGTATGAGATCATCACCGATGACGAGTACGAAGAACTCCGGTTGATCGTTCAGCAGTTTCCGGATCATCCTTCATGACAGAGCCGATGAACGAGGCGGCGTGGCGGACTGAGGAGCAGGTTCGCAGCCTGGTGGGACAGCTCGCTGCGGAGCATTCCCTGCCGGCGGACCCTCCGAAGGGTTCCCTGTGGTTTCGGCTGGGGCAAGCAATCGCTCAGGCCTATGTGGATCGTGCCGATCGCGAAGGAGTGCGTGGAGGTCGGGCGATCATCATGGCTGGCCCGCCGGGCGCGGGGAAGAGCAAGGGTGTGGCTGCGGTACGGACTGCCCTGGGACCAAAGGAAGCAGAGCGGTTGGGGGTGGTGGACGATGGTTTCATCACCGTCGATGCCGACGATGTGAAGCAGGTGTTGCTTGGTAATCCGGTGGCGGGGCTCGATGTTGATCCTGAGCTGGTGGGGCAGGCCCGTGAGCACTGGGACCGGTTGATCGCCGACCACGCCCCACGCCCCCTCGCCGATGGCAGACCACTGCTGCGTGGTGAGCTCTCCACCCTCGTGCACCAGCTCTCCACCGACACAGCCAACGATGCTCGGGAGCAGCTCATGGCAGAACATGTCAACATCACGATCGAGGGCACCCTGCAATGGATGGAACCCTCAGGGAAGGGGCAAGGGCCTCGCCTCATCAACGCCCTGAGGACGGAGCAGTACACCCAGGTCACCATCGTCGCGGTGGACACTCCTCAGCAGATGTGCCTGGAGGCTGCACACCAGCGGTGGATCACACCCCGCTCCCAAGGCGACGTCACGGCCCGCTACACCCCACCCGCGGCCGTCACCTCCATGTTCACCCCGAACAACACGGTCAGCCGATGCATCGACAACGCCCGCATCACCCACCAGCTGGCCAGCGTCCATGCCCCCTTCAGCCAGGTCAACCTGTTCATCGCCCACCGCTCCCCGACCAGCACCGTCATCGAACACGTCGACCGCGACGGCCTCTCCCGCAGCACCACACTCCAGGCCAGCACCCCGCCCACCAAGCCCCTTCCCCCTCGAACCCCCACCAGGAACCACCCGCTGCAACACAACCGGATCACCCCACCCACCCCCGGGCTCGGACGCTGAAGGCTCTGAAAAGGATCACTCACCTTGGCGCAGCGGCCCGGCCAGCATCCCGAGCGGCCATGATGGCCACTGCGGCCGCCACCGTGTTTCCTGCCATTCTTCAGCCGCCACAGGCCCTCGCAGCCCGAAGAATGGCTGAAAACACCGCCTCGAGATTTTTGTCACCCCACCGGCATAGAGTGAGGGGCGTGGACACTGTGAGGAACACCCCGAACTCGACGTACCGGCTGCAGCTGACTGCCGACTTCACGTTCAACGACGCCGTCGTCCAGCTGCCCTACCTGAGGGAGCTGGGCATCACGCACCTGTTCTGCTCCCCCATCCTCCAGGCCGCCCCCGGCTCCACC
>NZ_RQZG01000032.1 GCF_003859805.1 Arachnia propionica | reverse complement strand
ATGTCGAGACGGTGGCGGAGATGGCAGAACGTCAGGTCTCGACGATCCTTTCCTGGGTGCGTGACTGGCATGCCACCCGGTTGGCGTCGATCCACACCGGTCACGCCGGGAACCTCAACGCCTCGAAGTTGACCGCCCAGCAACGGGCAGAAGTCGTGGCGGTCCTGCAGCAGCCTCCCGGTGATGAAGGTCTCCCCGTGGAGTTCTGGAACGTCCCCGACCTGGCGGGCTGGATCTCTTCACGGTTCCAGATCACCTACGCCAGCGAGACCTCGTACCACTTCCTGCTCCACCTGGCCGGGTTGTCCTTCCACAAACCCGAAGGCATCGACCAGCGCCGAGCCCCAGAGGCCGAGATCACGGCCCGTATGGCCCAGATCCGACACGACCTCGCCACCTGCTGGGCAGGAGACGATGTGATGATCGTGGCCGCGGATGAGGTCAGGATCGAACACGAGGCGATCCTGCGACGTGCCTGGTACACCCGAGGTGCCAAGGCCCGGTTGAGGGTCAACCGGATCACACAGGCACAGTCCTACATCGGGTTCCTCCACGAAACAGACGGCAGAGTCGATCTCATTGCCTTGGACTGGCAAGACAGCGACAACATCGTCAACGCGTTGACAGAACTCACCCTCACCTACCCGAACAAGCGAATCGTGATCGTGTGGGACAACGCGACATGGCACACCTCGAAACATCTTCGCTCACACCTTGGTGAAGGGAACCCTCTCGAGAACATCCACCTCATCAACCTTCCCCCATACGCGCCCGACCACAACCCCATCGAACACGTCTGGAACGAAGCCAAAAACCACATCACCAACCACCAACGCGCCAGCTTCACAGAAACCCGACACGCCTTCGAAACCTACATCACCAACAACAAATTCCCCTACCGAATCAACAAAGATCTTGTTTAAAGGAAGCTACAGCTTGAAATTCACCTGCGAAACACCATCCCCCTTTCTTCCTGTGATCACGGATGCTTCATCGACATGCGTCAGTCCGTACGGCATCACGAACCCACCGTCACCGGTTCCGGGCCAGCCGAGAGCCTCGCAGGCTGCGTACCCTTGTTCTCTGGTCAGTGGCCAGTCCTGACCGACGAAGTACTCGGCCAAACGCACGACTTCGTCAACAGGGATCGATTTCATCGCAACTGCCTCCTCTCGAAGAGTTTCTTGGTCCTTGTCGAGTCGAGCTCTCTCAGATGAGAGAAGGGCCCTTGTGAAGGTATTCGGCCTGAATGCTGGTCGCTACTCAGAGGTCACCCAGAGATCTAAGGACTTCAGCATACTCAGGGCTGTAAAGCCTGAACGTGACGGATTTCCAGAAGTTTCGCAGTATGACATGGCAGCCGTTTGGAGTGTTCCAAAATGCTTCTTGGTCTTCCTTGGTGCGCCTGATCTTACCCTTGCCCCAAAGTCCTCGAAAGCCTTCAGCACAGCCAGAGAAGATGTCGTTCATGAATACCTCCCGCTCATCCGAGTCGTCACGCACCACGTCCGTCAGCCAGAACTGTATCTGTGCGACCCCTTGCTCTTCTTCGCCCACGATCACGGAAGCCTGTCCAAGAGGTTCTACGCCGTAGGGCATGACGAACCCACCGTCGCCGGTCCCGGGCCAACCGAGCGCTTCGCAGGCTGCGTAGCCCTGTTCCCTGGTCAGTGGCCAGCCCTGGTTAACGAAGTACTCCGCCAACCTCACGACCTCATCAACAGGGATCGACTTCATGTAATCCATCTCTTTCTCGCCAAGACCGAGAACCTCGATTCCCCTACCTTTTGAACAAATCTCAAGGTCAACACTGAACACCCACCGACAACAACACCGAGAGCATAGATCTACAGGTCACCCAACGACTTCAACACTTCAGTAAAGGACGGGCTATAAAGGACAAACGAAACAGATTTCCAACTGTTTCGCACCACCAGATGGCAGCCATTCTGCGTATCCCAATGAGCCGCCTGACTCAGCTTCCCTCGCTTCATTTTACCTTTACCCCACAGGCCTCTGAATTCAGCGACGCAACCCGTGAAGACGTTATTCATAAACCCGTCCCGTTCCGGCGTTTCATCACGCACGACATCAGTCAACCTGAACTGCACTTCCGCAACGTCATCGCCCCTTCTTCCTGCACTCACAGACGCTTTATCAAGATGCCTCAAACCATAAGGCATGACGAACCTGCCGTCACCCGTCCCCGGCCACCCCAAAGCCTCACAGGCCGCATACCCCTGCTCCCTGGACAACGGCCAATCCAGACCAACGAAATACTCCGCCAACCTCACAACCTCATCAACCGGAATCGACTTCACAGCACACACCCTCTCTCCATGCCTACTTCTCCTCGATGATCCCATCTGGCAGCGTCGGCTTCTCATCGAGCTGGAACTTGGACAGCTTGATCCTACCACTGGGCTGAGAGCGAACCAACTCATAGCTGATCTCCACCTCACCCTTGGCAATGGCCTCCTTCA
>NZ_RQZG01000031.1 GCF_003859805.1 Arachnia propionica | reverse complement strand
GGACGGAGGCCGGTGGGGATTCGAACACACCCCGGCCGGACGGTTGACCGCCACCATCGACCCACTCGGGGCGCGTACCGAGATCACCCACAACACCGCAGGTGAGGTCGCTACTGTCACCGACCCCCTGGATCGAACCACCCAGTCGTTCCATGATGATCTGGGTCTTCTGGCCGGGACGGTGTTGCCGGATGGCAGGCGTTGGGAATACACCCATGATGCGTTGTCGCGGCTGGTCGCAGTCACCGATCCCGAAGGGGCCCGGTGGGAGTACACCCATGACGTCATGGGGCAGGTGGTCTCACAGGTCGATCCGACGGGACGGAGCTGGACCACCGGGTACTCCAAGGACCGCACCGAGATTTGGCAGCATCCGGACATCCCTCATCCCCCCACCACCACTCAGGTGCTGGATCGGATCGGTCGGGTGGTCTCGACCACCAATCCGCATGGCGGCACCCACCACACCCGATACGACCGATGTGGCCGCCCGGTCGAACACATCGACCCTGATGGTGGGGTCACGACCCTTCGCAGGGATCCGGCCGGGAGGGTCCTGCAGATCCACCACCCCGACGGGTCCGCCACGTCGTATGGCTACGACAAGGTGACCGGTCGGCTGGCCTCGGTCACCGACGCGTTGGGCCACACCACGGTCTTTGTCACGGATGCCGACAACCGCCTCGTCGCTGAGATCAACTCCCTTGGTGAGGAGACCCGTTACAGCTACGATCCCTGCGGCCGCGTGGTCGAGACCCGCCATCCAGTCCATGGCCGCTCGACCTGGCGCTACGACCCGTGCGGACGAGTCATCAAGACGTGGAGTCGGTTCCTCGGAACCCGACACTTCCACTACGACCCGGCGGGACAGCTCATCGAGGCTGTTGATGCGCTCGGCCGGGTCACGCGTTACAGCTACGACCAAGGTGGCCGCGCCACCACCATCACCGACCCCCTCGGCCATGTCACACGACGAACCTTCAACCACCTCGACCTCAACACCGCCGAAACCGATCCCCTCGGCCGCACCAAGCACCACACCTACGACGCCGCAGGACGACTCATCGGACATCAACGCGCCACCGGTGAGCGCCTCGAATGGCGTCATGACGGAGCCGGACAGGTCCACCAGATCGTCGTGAACGGGCTCGTGGTCGCGTCCCACGAGTATGACTGGGCCCACAACACCGTGACGGTTGACGACCACACCGCCCCCGAAACACCCGTCACCCACCACCTCCGATGGGACCAGTCCGGCAGACTGGTGGAACAGACCCGCAACACCGCCACAACCCGCTGGGAACACGACCTGCTCGGCCGCTGCACCCAAGTGACCACACCCAACGGCGATGTCACCAGTTACGGCTACGACCCACTCGGCCACTGCACCCACATCACCACTCCCGCCGGGAAGATCACCCAGGTCTTCGACCCGGCGGGTCGGCTCGTCGAATCCCACAGCCCGGACTCCACCCAGACCTGGCACTACACCAACGGGCAGGTGAGCAGCCAGCACATCGAAGGACCCGACGGCAGCGTCGAGACCCTCATCACCCGCGACGACGACGGCCGGATCACCGCGATCACCCGCAACGGGGAGACCACCAGGTACCGCCACGACGCGGCCGGGCAACTCATCGAGACCCGGGACCCCCACGGCAGGGTGTGTACCTGGACCTACGACCAGGCCGGACGACTCATCGAGGAACACAACAACGACCAGACCATCCGCTACATCCACGACGCCGCAGGTCAGCTGCTGGAACGCCACCACGGCCAAGACATCACCCGATACACCTACAACGCCGACGCCAAACGCATCACCGAAGATGGGCCCTCGGGCCGGATCGACTACACATGGTCCGCACTCGGCTGGCTCACCCACATCAACGGCCCCCACGGAGCCACCAGCCTCCACGTCAACGCCCTCAGCGAACTCGCCCGCGTCAACAACACCACCCTGTACTGGAACACCACCAGCCAACCCCTCCAGATCAACGACCAGGCGATCACCACCACCTGGGCGGGCACCGCCATCGGCCACCAATGGCTGCCCACCGGCTGGCGAACAGGACGCACCACCCACAGCAACCCCTGGGACACCCACCCCGCCACCACCATCGACGGCATCGCCATCACACCCGACGGCGGCCTCCACATCGAAGGCCTCGAATGGCTCACCCACCGGGTCTACCAACCCGACACCCGCAGCTTCCTCACCCCCGACCCCCTCCCCCCAATCACCGGCACCGCCTTCACCGGCAACCCCTACCACTACACCGGAAACAACCCCCTCCACGCCCAAGACCCCCTGGGTCTCCGCCCCGTCACCGACGAAGAACTCGCCGAATACACCCATCGCCACCACACCGGGAGCTTCTGGGAACGCAACGGCACCGCGGTGATCGGAGCAGGAATCACAATCGCAGGCGCCATCATCACATTCACCCCCATACCCGGCGCACAGATCATCGGCGGCGTACTCTTCAGCGGCGGCATGAACATCGCAACACAAGGCTTCCAAAAGCCAGGACAACCCCCCGACATGATCCAAGTTGGAATCAATGCTGCATTTGGAGCCCTCGGAGGCGGAATCACAACCGCTCTATCGAAGGCGGGTGGCTTGGCCGCCAGTGCCGCCAGAAGCGTCTGGGGACAAGCAGGACTGGGCGCTGGCCTTGGAGTGGGGAGCGGAGCAATAGAGGGAGCCTATGTCGCCTCTAAACAGGGCCTAACAGGCGACGAATATTGGGAAAGCGTCATGAACAGTGCCTTATGGGGTGGAATTATCGGTGGGGCATCAAATGCCGCCTTGACTGGCATAGGAAAAGGCATCCACGGGGCGCGAAATGATGGCGGAGCAGGCAGCATCCCTGAAGGGCCTCCCCCCACTACTCCAGCTCGAGGAACCTCGGATGTTGTGCCTGGAACAGTGAGACCAAGCGGCCCCAGCCAAGCTCTGCCACGAAGAGCCGCGATTGAGCCGGTATTCAAACCGCGTCGCAGCAGCGGAATCGAGGCTCCTGTTGCATCAATTCCGCGCCGAGTTCTCCCTGAACCCCAACCTCGACGAGCCCTATTCGAAGGCCCACTTGAGGACCTCCCATGAGCTTCGCGCCTTTATTCACACGACCGAAGATTCCTAGTTTAGAGAAGAAAGGCCTTGAAAGCACCTCATCTGACCCGACCCGCAGCAGATTAGGAGCCAACTCAACGGCTTACGGTAGGAGCAATTATGAAGCCTAACAGTAAACGGCTGAAGCGAGCAGGCTTCTGGCTACGCAAACTGCAGCTCGAGCTGGACCAGCAGGGGACTCCTTTCGTCGAGCTGGAATGGCGCGAAGGCGTTGATCTGTGGCCTCGCCATGTGGCCTGGAGTCGTATCGGACGAATACTGGCACAGTACAACGGCAGGGATTGGACCCTGTCCTTGGCACTGCCGGATGCCCGCCACTTCGCTACTTACGCCGATTGGACTGAATGCATGTACGGCACGTTCTGGGGAGGGCATGACACGTCAGAGACGGGATCTGCAATTTGGCTGGAGAAGCTGCTCAGAGCAGACGAGACTCCCGACATCGACGTCGAAGCACTGGATCGCATTGTAGAGAAACGACTCACCAAACCTGGGCCAACCAAGAGGCAGGTCATACTCCTATGGGCGGCCATCATCATCGGCTTCCCCACTTTTGCCTGGAGTGCATTCGTCGTCAAATCGCCCATTGCTGCGGGCGCCGTGGGCACGTTGGCCGCCGGAATACTCACATGGGTAGCGTCTTCGTGGCGCATCCGGCGCCGCCGGAAAAAACTTGGCTACACCCAGAAGAAGGAGGGAGGGGAACCTTGCGATTCTCCATGACAAACCTGCCCCCGGGGCTTACACCCCATGACTCGAAGGTGTTTGAAGCCGCCAACAGTGCGGAGAGGCTTCCCTGCCGGGAAGCGGTCGACACCATCAAAGAAGAATGATGCCAGCAAAAGAAGTCAAGTTGTTGAGGGCTGGTTTTTGGTTGCGCAGATTTCAGAAGGAGCTGCGCGACCAAGGCACACCTTTCATCGAGCTGGAATGGCGCGAAGGAGTTGACCTGTGGCCACGCTACGCAGCATGGACCCACATCGGGCGCATCTTGGCTGAGTACAATGGTTCCGAATGGATTTTGTCGCTCGCCCTTCCTGAGGCAAAATACTTCGCAACCTACGCAGACTGGGCGGAGTGTCTTTACGGCCCGACCCGGACAGGGTACAGCATCGAAGAGTCGGCGGCAGTGTTCTGGCTGAGAAAACTCCTGAAAGACGAGGATCCGCCGCAAATCAATGTCGATGCTCTTGACCGCGTTGCTGAGCGCAGAAAAACCCTACGGAAGCCAACCAGAATTGAAATGGCCCTCTTCTATCTTGCCTTGGCGATCGGGCTTCCACTGTTCAGTTGGTGGGTCATCGTTGCAGACTTTCCTTTGGCAGGGGCCGCCATCGGCACTGTCGCAGTCGGGGTCCTGTCCGTGGTGGGCTCACTGTGGAGAATTCATTGGCGACGAAAGAAACTTGGCTACACAAGCAAGAAGAAAGAGGGATAGTATGCGCAAGGCACGCGAACCGACCTCTCCCCCTGGCCACCTCACCAGCACAGCCTTCACCGGCAACCCTGACAATCATGTCAACAATAACCCCTCACGGCCAAGGGCCGCCGGGTCTGCGACCCGTCACGGACCAAGAACGCAAGGAGCACAGAAAGAAACACTGCACCAAGCACCTCACCTGGAAGACATTGCCGGGGCTGCGGCCACGACCTTTGGTGTTGCAGTCACCCCGTTCTACCGGATTGCTTACAGAGCCATCGCGCGGAGACTTCGGGCCAGCCCAACTCCATCCCCTGTTACCGACCTCCCTACCGGGCGGGTCATCAACGAGTCAGGTGTCGCTGTACCGCAGTCAGCTGCTCCCCACATCCAGTCATCGCGCCCAATGCTGAACGGCCCCATCCCGCCGGGCTGGACGCAGAACGACTCCGGCCTGATCGTCCCCGGTGGATAGGAATCTCACATGGACCACTCCGAAGAAGTGAAACCCAAGCTACCTGAGCAACTCGCCTATTTCATCGAGGAACTTGCACGACGAGGAATCAAGGTCACTGCCTTGCCGTCCGAGAAGAGCGATGCGTGCGATTTTGTAGCCGACACCCACATCGGCCGAATCTGGATCATGGACCTGGGCGGGCTGTGGGAACCTCGGCTTGCACTGCCGGGAGCCGCCTACTTTGCCAACGCAGCAGAGTGGCAAGCCTGCCTTGAAGGACGGAAACACAATTGGAAAGCCCCTACACTCGACGAATCAATCAACTGGCTGACAACAACACTCTCAAAAGGAATCCCCACTGAAATCAGCGCAGAAAAACTGGACCAAGTGGCAGGATTCCGTTTCAGACACGGAAAAAAGCTTGTCTGGCTTGCCAGCACAGGTATTGCCGTCGCCTTGCTCACGCTCTCCTTCGGCCTCTTCTGGGTCGCCTCAGTGACCAAGAACAGCATCGCAGGAATGAACGCCGTCGCCTGCGCGATCATCTTCGTCATCTACCTCTTCAAGTGGGGAAAACTGATGCGGAGCCTCAGAGAATGATTCGCGCTAGCAGCCATGCCTACCACGGCTTGATCCCCAGAATTCGCCGAATCAAAGCGATTGCCCCTAGATCTACCCCAAAGTTGTGGATTATTGGGACCCCAACCCCAGAAACCCACTACAATGACATAATGAGACTCGCGCCAAGAAGCGGGCAAGATGCCTTGAGGCAAGAGCGCCACAACATCATCCAGAAGGAGCAATGGATTCCACAACGCCACACCTGAGATGGGCCTCCCGGAAGCTGCGCGGGTTCCAAGACGAACTGGCGCGGCAAGGGACGCCCTTCCAGCAGCTGCCGTGGCGCGAAGGGGTTGACCTGTGGCCACGCTATGCGGCATGGACCCACATTGGGTGCATCTTGGCGGAGTATGATGGCACCGAGTGGCTGCTTTCCCTTGCAGTTCCCGGCGCTCGCTACTTCGCGGCTCATGTTGATTGGACCGAGTGCCTGCAAGGCCCAGCACGAGGAGGATATAGATCATCAGAGACCGCTTCGGTCTTCTGGGTCAAGAAGTTGCTCGAACATGAGAAGGTTCCCGAGGTGGATGTCGATGCCTTGGACCGGATAGTTGAAAAGCGATATGCCAGCCCAAGGTACTCCAAGGCGAAGGTCGCTCTGTTTTGGGGGGCGGTGATCATCGGTTTCCCCTTGTTTGCGTGGAGTGCCTTCGCGGTTGATTCACCCATTGCCCCCGGTGCCGTGGGTGTCGTGGCGGTGGGAATCTTGTCCATACTCGGCTCCTCATGGAGAGTTCATCGGCGACGAAAGAAACTTGGCTACACAAGCAGGCAGAAAGAGAGCTAACATGCGGAAGGCGCGCGGACCATCCTCTCCCTTGGCCCCCTCGACCTCATCACCAGCAGAACCTTCACCGGCAACTTTTGCAGTGGCTGGATCACATCAGAATCTGGGCTGCTCATCAAACCGTGAAATTGAAAAAACCGAGAGAGGCAGTCACTCGTGGCACCCGAACCCGAAAAATCAACTCGAGCCTTGCGGAAATTCTTGAAGGAGCTCGAACAGCAGAGAATCCATTTCACTGAGCGCGAGTGGCGCGAGGGAATAGACCTATGGAAATCCTACTCGGCACATACGAGCGTCGGGCAGATCCTCTTGGAGTTTGACGGTCGAGAATGGGTATTTTCACTCGCCCCACCCGGCGCAAAATACTTTGCAAGGCGAGAAGATTGGATCAAGTGCACTCGAGGATATTCACCCAGTGGACACCTATTTGCTGGGCCAGCATCCATCACATGGATGAGGGGCCTGCTCAAAGAACAAGCCCTGAGTATAGACATTGAAGCCTTGAATAAAATCGTCGAAGAGAGATACTACAAGAAAAGGTACCCCAAAGCATGGGATAAATTCATCTTCGCGGCTTCAATATTGGGCTTCTTCCTAATCCTCTGGGTCGCAGTCACGACCCAGAAAACAGGCGTTGCATTCGGAGTCTTCGGCTATGCATGCGCCATAATTATTGCCCAGCTGGCTAGAGCTTGGCGAAACCATCGAAAGAGCAAACAACTCGGACACACCAAACGAAGGTCGCAAGATGGCACACGAAGGTTCACTTAAGACAAGGAAGCAAAAGCTCAGTATCGACCTGACCACAAACCCATCGAAAACACCCAAGGGAGAGAAAATCACCAACATCTCGCTCAGGCGGGCACATGATAAGCTTTCACGCCCCACACCATACGGCTCCATCCCCTCAGGCTGGCCCCATAGCGACTCCGGCCTGATCGTCCCCGCAGGATAGGATGAAGTCCGCATGACTTGGCATGACGTTGCAAAATCGCAACCACCAGAGACATTGCTTGAATTCACGAAACAACTTGAAACCAAGGGACTTACTGTACACCCAACCGCCACCAACAACAACGACCACGGCCGCGATTTCGTAGTCAATACGCCAATTGGCCAGGTGTGGATCATCGACGTCAACGGACTTTGGACGCTGCGCTTGAGGATCCCCGCCGCCAAGTATTTCGCAGATGCAGCCGAATGGAAAGCATGTCTGAAAGGACAAAAACGCAGCTGGCACTCACCCGACCTCGAGGAGTCCATCCAATGGATCACTGAAACCCTCTCCGAAGGCATCCCACAGGAAATCACCCCCACTTCCCTGGACCAAATTGCAGAATTTCGAATCCGCCACGGAAATAAAATAGTTTGGATGTTCACGGGGGGAATTGCCGTCGCCTTGCTCGCACTCTCTCTTGGACTCTTCTGGGTCGCCTCAGTGACCAAAAACACCATCGCAGGGATAAACGCCTTCACCTGCGCGATCATCTTCGTCACCCACCTCTTCAAATCGGCGCGATTCATGAGGAGCCTCAGAAAGTGACTCCCGAGGCGATATTCACGCCGCTTCCCGAAGTATCCCCTTCCATCCGGCTGGGGGGTTACGCGAATCTGGATTGGCTTTACCACCCCCGGAGCCCCAAGGTACGTACCCGCCTCCCCGCCCCCTCCCCCGACCGGGCCAATCCCACACGACTGGACCGTCACCGACTCAGGATTGATCGTGAAGGCATGAACGCATATGACAGAGAACACACAAAGCCGCCGCTTAGCGGCCCCAAAATAACTCGAAAAATGCGGAGATTCATGGAGGAGATGTCAACACACGGCACACCATTCCAACAACTCCCTTGGAGGGAAGGCGTGGACCTGTGGCAGCGATACGTTGCACGGACGAATCGAGGACAGATCCTTCTGGAGTTCAACGGAAGAGAATGGATTCTCTCTTTTGCCCCACCCGGAGCAAAATACTTCGCCCGGCAAGAAGACTGGTTTACATGCATTCACGGACCCACGCTTGGAGGGTATCTCCTGACGGGGACATCTTCGATCAGATGGATCAAGGAATTAATTGACTCCCCCTCGCCACCAGAAATAAACATCTCAGAACTCGATAGAATTGTCGAGAAACGGCACGCAAGCCAGAAGAAGTTCGGTTCGCGATTCAATCTATTCCTTCTGGGAGGAGTGGCGGCAATAGCACTATTCATCACCATCGCCATCATAACCAACCACGCCGTCGCATTCGGCGCGGCGGGAGTAGTTTTCGCAGCACTCGCCTCAGCCCTTGCAGCACTCTGGAGAGTAAACCTCCGGACAAGAAAGCTGCATCGAATAAAGAATAAAAAGCGGAAGCAAACCAACATGGAAAAAAATTGACCCGAACCCTCTGACACCCACCCAAGAGAATGAGGAACATTCAGGAGCCCAAAGGATGGATTCAATGGCGGCAGCAACGGCTATGCATGGGCGGCGACAGATGGCGCCGAGGATTCACCATGTTTTAAGGTGGCGACAGCTTGTTTGAGGCATGTTCCGTGACGCGGTTTTCGGTCTACCTGAACGTACCTCACTGCCCAGCTATTCACTTTAGGACCAATTATGAAGCCTGAAGATACACGGCTAAAGCGAGCAGGCTTCTGGCTACGCAAGTTGCAACGCGAACTGGACCAGCAGGGAACCTGGATCCGAGATGTCGTCTTCAACGAAGACCACCACCAGGCCCGCACCGGTAACGGCCCCCAGATCATGGCCAGCCTCCGCAACCTCGCCATCAACCTCATCCGCCTCTTCCACGGCCCCACCACCAGCATCACCACCCACCTCCGACACCACGCCAGACACCCCAACCACGCAACAAAACTCCTAGTCACAACCCCACAACCACGACTTTGAACAACCCCTGACTGGCTCCGTGACGTCGTCTTCGACGAGGACCACCACCAGCTACGCACCCCAAGCCATGGCCTGCCTCCGCAACCTCGCGATCAGCCTCATCCGACACACCCACGGCCCCAACACCCGTATCGCCACCCTCCTCAGACACCCCGACCAAGCCACAAAACTCCTAGCCACCCCCACATGAACACGATTTCGCCGACCCCCTGGCCTCGGGACGCTCCGACGAGTTGCGCGGCCTGTACAACCACTGGACCAAGACCCTGCGGAAGTCGCGCTGTGGTGTCCTGCTACAGCCCAATGTCGACTTCGACGGGGAGATCCTGGGGGCGCAGCTCCCCCGTCGGGCCCCGGTGCGCATCAGCACGGGGCGCGGCTATGCCTGCTCGGGTGGCACGGTGGAGCTGATCCAGGCGATCCAACCGAGTGGACAGGTCGGCTGACTCCTCAAACGACACACCAAACCAGCAAAACCCCTGACCATCAGACTTTGCCGACCCCTTGGCAGCGTGAGTGATGTGATGAAGCGTATCGATGGTGATGTCTGGTTCAGGCTCAGGAGTCGGGTCGACCAAAACTCCGACACGGCAACGCGTGGGCGTGACCGCATGTCGGACCGAGGCCATTTCGGGTGACACCAGCCCGTGTTAGCATGGCTCACCAAAGACATCGAAACCGAAGAGAGTGGAGCAAGTGACATGAGTGATGTGATGCAGGGCATTTCAGAGGATGTCCAGTTCAACCATGAACATGCTGACGCACTGATCACGGCATGCAATGACGCCGCGGACACTGTTGAGAATCAGACTGCTTCGCGCTCCTCTTGGCTGTCCCACGGGCTGGAAGACTTCTCAGGATATTACGCCCAGCTATTCCAACAAAATGGCTCAGTTCAGGCGTCTGATGCTTCCCTTCTGGTCACGCGGTTGCGCGAGGTGGTGAAGGCCGTGCAGGACCTGAAGGCATCAGCAAAGGCGGAACAGGAGCGTCGGCAGACGGCTCGGGACTGGAAGAAGCGCCAGGAGGACCGGGGCTGGTGGGATCACGTCACGGACTGGTTCACCGGGGGCGAGGCCCCTCCGATGGGACCTCCGGATCCAGCTCCCACGTTCTCGGTGACCCCGGTGACACCTCCGGAGCGGCAGCCCCTGACTGGCTCAGGACACACCGGGACATCCTCTGCACGACCTGCGAATCTGCGGAGTTTCGCAACCAACTCTTCGGGCGGGAATGACGAATTACGCCCGAAAGCCACAACCGCTTCCACTGCTTATTCAAACTTCACAGGCAGCTGCAAGTGGGGTTCGCTGTCAGCGTCGGGCGTCTTCACTGGCTTCGATTCCTACATTGCTGCGAATGACAATGATGTGTCGTGGGCGAATGTGGTGGCGGGGGCGTTTGAGGCTGCTGGTGGGGATGGCGTGGTGACGGTGGCGAATGCCA